>CAVOIU010000032.1:0-207030 GCA_963695965.1 uncultured Solirubrobacterales bacterium | reverse complement strand
GCTCTCGCGAGGCGGCGCGCCTCGCCGAACCGGGCGAGTGCATCGTCTCGCTCGCGGGCGTGGTTGACGATCGGTTCGGGGTAGGTGTATCCGGTACCGAATTCGCCCGGGCTCGCACCAGCGGCGATGGACGGTTCCGTGAGGTAGCGGCGGATGTAGGCTTCGTGCGGGTCGAAGCGTTGCTGCTGAATGTGGGGGTTCAGGACGCGGTGAAACGGGGCGGCGTCGGTGCCGGTGCCGGCAACCCACTGCCAGCCGTGCTGGTTCGAGGCGAGGTCACCGTCGACTAGATGCCACATGAACCAGCGAGCACCGAGACGCCAGTCAAGGTGAAGGTCCTTCACCGAGAAGCTCGCCGTGACCATTCGCAGCCGGTTGTGCATCCACCCATCGAGCAGGAGCTGTCGCATGCCGGCGTCGACGAGGGGATAACCGGTCCGACCCGTCGCCCAGGCCCTGAATCGGTCCTGTGCCTGCTCGCCGGTGTCCCAGCGCAAGTGCTCCCCGAAAGGCTGCAACGGGCGGCGGGCCGAGTCGGGGCGGCGCCAAGGACATCGGCGAAGAATTCTCGCCAGGCGAGCTCGTCGCGCATGCGGTCGGCGCCGGGACCCGTTCCCAGCCGCGCGAGCACGCTCCGCGGATGAATGCACCCGAAGCGCAGGTAGGGCGAGAGACCAGATGTGGCGGCCAAGGCCGGGCAGTCGCGGTTCTCGGCGTAGCGGGCGAGCGGGCCTGAAACGAACCGCTCGAGCCGTTCGCTGGCCGCGGCGGGGCCGGCAGGCGGAAGGCGTTGGGCGGCGGCGAGCGGCAGTCCGTGCCACCAGTCGGGCAGGCCACGACGGCCGGCCGGCGCCACGCCCGTCGCGATGTCATCAACGGTGACGTCGCATGGTGCGCCCACGAAGCGCAGGGCCGGACGCCCCACCGGGCGCCCCAGCCTGCTGCCACGAAGGCCCGTCTGAAGGCGGTGAACACCCGCGGCGGTGATCCCGACGTACCGCGCAGCGTGCCGGGCACGACGGCGTAGGGGGAGTCAACCACACGCAGGGTACGGCCGGCAGTGGCCAGCGACTGGGCCACCGTACGGTCGCGGGCCGTACCGTAGGGGCCGAAGTCGGCGGTGGCCACCACTACCGAGGCCCCCACCTCGGCAGCGAGGTGCGCCACCACGGCATGCGGGCTCCCGCGGCGCAGCACGAGGAAGCCGCCGAGCTCTCGATCCAACGCCCGCAGCGCATCGGCAAGGAAACGGCGGCGATTGGGACCAGCGGGGCCAAGCAACGAAGGGTCCACGACGAATAGCGGTACGACGCTGCCCGAGCCGGCGTCCGCCGCTGCCGCCAGGGCGGGGAGATCATCGAGTCGAAGGTCCCGCCGGAACCAGACGATGGCGGGGGTCATCGGAGCGTCACCGAGACGTCCGAGGGGAGTGGCCAGCGCGGTCGGTCGAGTTCGCCCAGCAGGACCCCGAAGAGCAGGTGCCGCCAGGTCGCCTGCGCGAATGCGCGGCGCGACCGTCGCAGCTGGGGCAACTCGGCGCGAGCGGGGTGGAAGCGGTCGCTCAGCGCGGTTGCGGGCCAGCTCGCGAGGTGCTCGCCGAGGGCTACGGCAGGACCACGAGCCCACGCCGGCAGTCGGTGCAGGCGCGGGCGCAGGCGCGCGTAAAGGATGCCGAACGCGGCACCGTTTGCGAGGTGCATGGCGGTGCCGACGGATCGCCAGTGTGGGCCACGCGTGAGCGCCTTGCCGAGCAGCTCGACGTCGTCGAAACGGCAGCGGAAGAGGCGCTTGTCAAGGGGTTGCTGGACGGCCCAAGCGGCTGCCGCCAGCATTCCGGCGACGGGTCCGCGGAGCGAGCGCGTGGAGAAGCGCCACCTCACTGGACTCGCTCCGACGAGCTGGTGGGTCTGTTGGTTCACCGGCCCTCGCGTTCGGCGATCGCGCGGGATGCTCGTCGCCGGGGGCTGGAGCAGCACGCGCTCACCTGCAAAGAATCCCATGGGACGTGAAGAGGAGCTCTGCGGGCTGCCTCTTGCGGCGATTCGCTCGGGAGTGGTCGCCCCCAGGGCCGCTACCCTGTGGGTTCGACGTGGCGGCGAGACCGTCGTCATGATCCCGCCGCACGCCGGCCGGCGCGTCAGAAGCTGACGGTTCCACTCCCGTGGACGCTCCCCATTTGCGCGAGCGGCTGCGCGCTGTTGCTCAGGTTGCACTTCCCCTTGTTGGGTCCGCTCGTGTAGCGCGGGCCGATGAAACCGAACGACTCGGTCAGTGTTGATCGTTCCGCTGATGTTCGCGTAGAGGCCCGTGCCGTTGACGATGGGCACCGGGGCGGTGACCGAGAATGAGGCTGAGCACGTCCGCTGGTTAACGGGCGGGTTGACGCTGTTGGCCTTGGCGTTGATCGCCGACAGGTCAAATTCCATCGTGCCCTGGCGCAGCGTCGCCTTGCCGTAGGTCTTGCCGCCTTGGGCGACCTTGTGCGTCGTCCCGAAGTCTCCGATCGCGCCGGTGATCAAGATCTGGCCGTTGCCCTGACCGTTGCCGGGCGTGACAAACACGTGAATGTGACCGCCGGCCGGCGTCGCTGCTGCCGCTGCGACTGCGCCAGCAGTCGCGGCGAGGCCGCACACGACGCCGGCTGCTGCCATTGCTGTTCTCCTGATTCGCAACTGGACCTCCCGATGGTGCGTAGTGATGTTGACCACCTCCCTGGGCGCAGGCTAGGAGGCCGCGAGCCGCGCGGACTATACGCCCAGAGATCAGATACCGTCGCGGTCCCCGCTGGCATCGAGCGCTACCCACCGCGACGGTATCGTGACAGCGCTACCCGCCGCCGCCACCGCCGCCGTCCGCGAGCAAGGCCAAAACGGTCAGCAATGCAAGAGCACACGCGCGGCGCATCCAGAGGCCGGTATCGCACCGGCGGCAAGGGTCCTGGACTGGAGCATGCGCGTCGGGACCCCCTCATTTCCCCTCGGGGCTGTGCGCCAGTTCCCCGGATCGTCATCTGCCGGTGTGCGGTGGCGCGGCGGGTAGTTGCACCGTGACGCAGAGCCCGCCAGCGGCGCGGGGGGTGAGGGTGAGGGTTCCGTCGTGTGCTTGGGTGATGCTCTTGACGATCGCCAGGCCGAGGCCGACACCTGCGTGGTCGGTGCGTATGCGTTCGGTGCCGCGCTGAAACGGCTCGGCAAGCGTGGCGACCAGCTGTGGGGTGAGCTTCTCGCCGGTGTTCTCGACGGTGAGCACCACGCTCTTGGGGTGAACGCTGGTCGTGACCCACACGGTGCCCTGTTCGGGCAGGTTGTGGACGATCGCGTTGTGCACGAGGTTCGTAGTCATCTGCAGCAGGAGCGCGTGTGAGCCGATGGTGGGGGTCGTGTCGCCGGAGGTCTCGATGGTGACGCCGCGCTTTTCTGCGAGGGGGAGGAGCGTTTCGGTGGCTTCTTCGGCTATGAGGGACAGGTCGACGTGTTCTCGGGCTGAAGGACCGCTGGTCGGTGCGGCTGAGCAGGAGCAATGCTTCGGTGAGGTCGATCGCTCGGGTGTTGACGGCGTGGAGGCGGTCGACGAGTTCGTCGTTGTCGCGGTTCGGATCGTTGCGGGCGACGTCGAGCAGTGTCTGCGTGATCGCCAGCGGGGTGCGCAGTTCGTGGGAGGCGTTGGCCGCGAATCTCTGCTGTTCGGCGACGTGTGCTTCGAGGCGCGCGAGCATGGCGTCGAAGGCGTCGGCGAGCTCGCGGAACTCGTCCCTGCGGCCCGGGAGCCGGATTCGGTGGGCGAGCGATCCGGTCGCGGCCGTGCGTGTGGCGTCCGTGATGCGGGCCAGGGGGGCGAGCATCCGGCCGGCGAGAAGCCACCCTCCCACGAGACCGAACACGAGCAGGAACGCCAACACTGCGGCTGCCCTCGGAGCGAAGACGTGCAGGAGGTTGGACCGGACGGGAAAGACACCATGAAGCTGGGGCCGGCGCGGCGAGGAACGCACGGTCGGGGACGTAACGCAGGAGGAACACCCACACGGCGGCGAGCAGCAAGGCGCCGGCGAGCATGAGGAAGCCGGCGTAGCTGAGGGTGAGCTTGAGGCGAACGCTCAAGCCAGGGGCTCTATCCACGGTCGTCCTCCCTCACGCCCGGTGTCTGGTTGCGGTGTCGATGCGGTACCCGACGCCGGCCACGGTGGCGATGATCCAGGGTTCGCCGAGGCGTTTGCGCAGTGCCGAGACGGTGATGCGCACGGCGTTGGTGAACGGGTCGGCGTTCTCATCCCACGCCCGTTTCAGGAGCTCTTCGGCGCTGACGACGCCGCCTTCGGCAGCGACGAGGACTTCGAGCACTGCGAACTGCTTGCGGGTGAGCGCGACGTAGCGGCCGTCGCGGTAGACCTCGCGGCGGAACGGATCCAGCCGCAGACCTGCGATCTCTCGCACGGGCGGCCTGTTGTGGGCGCGCCTGCGGTCGAGCGCTCTGAGACGGAGCACGAGCTCTTGGAGTTCGAACGGCTTGGTGAGGTAGTCGTCGGCGCCGAGCCCGAACCCGGTGGCCTTGTCGTCGAGCCGGTCGGCAGCGGTGAGCATGAGGATCGGCGTGCCGCTGCCGGAGGCGACGATGCGTTTGGCGATCTCGTCGCCGGAGGGCCCGGGGATGTCGCGGTCGAGGACGGCGATGTCGTAGGCGTTGACGCTCAGCAGCTCCAGAGCGGCTGTCGCCGTCACCGGCGATGTCGGCCGCGATCGCTTCCAGGCGTAGGCCATCGCGGATGGCTTCTGCCATGTAGGGCTCGTCCTCGACGATCAGCACGCGCATGCTCTCGATGCTCGCAGCCGGCGCATATCGTCGGCGTATCGAAAACCGCATACGTGCTGGCAACACCACGCTGCCTTGAATGGCGGCGTGACCTACAGCGAACCAGCACGAACAGCAGCCCGCCGTACCCGATCGACCGTGTACGGCCGGCGCCGCCGCCGCGTGCTGCTCGGCGCGGTACTCGTCCTGCTCCTCGCCGACGCGGCGTTCGCGGCAGCCCGCCACCCGCTCGGCGACAAGGGCCGCCTGCCCAAGCAACGACCGCATGCTCAGCGACGCGAGCCGCACCGACGTGTCGTCGGTCAGGTGGCCGCCGCAGGGACAGGCGGCGTTGGTGCTCGGCAACGGCCGGCCGGCGGCGAGCCCGCACGAGCAGCCGGTCCCGATCGCCAGCCTGGCCAAGGTGATGACCGCCTACCTGACCCTCGAGCACTACCCGCTGAGCGGCGCGCAGGACGGGTTCACGATCACCGTCACCGCGGCCCAGGCGCAGGCCGAGGCCCAGGACGCGCCAGGACCAGTCGGTCGTGGCGGTGCAGGCCGGCGAGCAGCTGACCGAGCGCCAGCTGCTGGAGGCGCTGCTGATCCCCTCCGGCAACAACATCGCCCGGATGCTCGCCACCGAGGTGGCGGGCAGCGAGACGCGCTTTATCGCCGAGATGAACGCCGAGGCCCGCGCGCTCGGGATGGACCACACGATCTACACCGATCCCAGCGGGTTCGATCCGAGCACGGTCTCCACCGCCGCCGACCAGCTGCGCGTCTTTCAGCGGGCGATGCGCTTCCCGGTCTTCCGCCAGATCGTCTCGATGGCCAGCGTGACGCTGCCGGTCGCCGGCACGCTCACCAACTACAACCCCCTGATCGCCGAGGGCTACGCCGGCAAGACCGGGTCGGACGCCGCGGCCGGAGGTGCCTGGCCTTCTTCACCCACGTGACGGTCGGCGGGCGCGGGCTGACCGCGGTCGGCGTGGTGATGGGGCAGGGGCAGGGCAGCGACACGTCGGTGCTCCTCGCCGCCGCCGGCGAGGCCGCCAAGCAGCTGGTCCAATCCGTCGCCCCAGCGACCCGCGTGCGCACGATCCCGCGCCCGGCGGGGCCGGCGCGCCTGGCACGAGCGCCGGCAGACACGGCCCTCCGCCTCGCGCGCTCCCGGTCGCGCCTCGGCGCAGAACTGATGTCAACGCAATCACTATCCACAGGAGAACAGCATGAATAGAAGACTGCGGCCGCTGGCCGCCCTTGCCCTGATCGCCATGGTCGCCCTGATCAGCGCGTGCGGTTCGAACGCGCCTGCCGCGAGCAGCACCGCCGGTAGCGGCGGCGGCGGCAACAACACCACCGCCGCTGCTCAGAAGGGGGTGAAGTTCGCCGAGTGCATGCGCAGCAACGGTGTCAGCAAGTTCCCGGACCCGAGCGCGTCGGGCCAGTTCACCATCGATGCGGTAGCGAACGGCTCGTCGCTGGACACGAGCAGCCCGGCGTTCACGCAGGCCCTCAGCGCGTGTAAGGGCCTGGAGCCAGCGGGGTTCAAGGGCGGCACGCGGAGCACCCAACAGCAGTCGGCGGCGCTCAAGTTCGCCCAGTGCATCCGCGCCAACGGCGTGAACGACTTCCCGGACCCCGCCGATGGTCAGCCCCTCGTCGACACGAATCGAATCCCGTCCGCCTCAACGAGCAGCGGTATGAGCATTCTCAACGCCGCGATGCAGAAGTGCGGCGGCTTGGCAGCGGCAGCGGGAGTCCACGCGGTGAGGCGGAAGACCTGGGCGCTGGCCGCAGCGGCCGTCCTGGCTGCCGTAGCCGCCACCGGCGGCGTGGCCGTCATGTCCGGCGCCAAGCAACGGCCGCGGCCGCACGGCAGCCGCCGGTGAACACCGCGCAGGTGGAGCGGCAGGACGCTCTCGGCGATGGTCTCCCAGGCGGGGACCCTGACCTATCGGGCGCGATCGGACGGCTCGCCGTACTCCGTGATCAACCAGGCCCGCGGGACATACACCAAGCTGCCCGCGGCCGGCCAGGTGATCGCTCAGGGTCACGTGCTCTACCGGGTGAACGATCGCCCGGTGGTGTTGCTGCATGGCTCGACACCCGCCTATCGGACCCTCTCGGCCGGGGCGAGCGGCCCCGACGTGGCCGAGCTCAACGCGGATCTGGTCGCGCTCGGCTATGCCACCTCGGCTCAGCTCAGCCCGACTTCCGCCTCCTTCGGGCCGGCCACCACCACGGCCGTGAAGAAGCTCCAGGCCGCCCTGGGGGTGACCCAGAACGGCACGCTGACTCTCGGCCAGGCGGTGTTCGAACCCACCGCCATGCGGGTGACGACCGTGTCAGCCCAGCTCGGGGGCCGCACCCAGCCCGGCGAGACGGTGATGCAGGCCACCTCGACCACTCGCCAGGTGCAGGTGGCGTTGGACGCCTCGCAACAGACCGACGTGGCGGTCGGGGACAAGGTGACGCATCACCCTGCCCAACAACCACACCACCCCAGGTGTCGTCTCCTCGGTGGGCGCGGTCGCCACCTGCCCATCGAGCTCCGGGTCCGGCGGGTCGGGATCCAGCTCCGCCGCGCCGGGAACGGACACCTGCTCCTCGGGCAGCTCGGGGAGCAGCACGCCGACCATCACCGTGGGCGTCACCCCCTCTGACCCGGCCGCTACGGGCACGTGGGATCAGGCCCCGGTGCAGGTCGGTATCACCACCGCCAGCGTGCCCAACGCCCTGGTCGTGCCGGTGACCGCGCTGCTGGCCCGGTCCGCGGTGGCTACGCCGTCGAGGTCGTCGGCGCAGGCGCGGGGCAACCATCTCGTGCCGGTCTCGCTCGGACTGTTCGACGACGCCGAGGGGCTGGTGCAGGTCACCGCCTCGGGGCTGGCCGCCGGCCAAGAGGTGGTGGTCCCGGCGACATGACCTCCACTCCGCCACCCACGCCAGACAGCAACGCGGTCACGGCCGGCAATGACGTCGCCATCGACGGTGCAGGGGTGCCGGTGCTCGACGTGGACGGCGTGACCAAGAGCTATCCCGGCGAGCCGCCCGTCCAGGCCCTGCGCGAGGTGAACCTCACCATCGGCCCGGGGGAGCTGGTCGGGATCGTCGGCCCCTCGGGGTCGGGCAAGACCACCCTGCTGCAACTGATGGGAACCCTCGACCGGCCCACCAGCGGCCGGGTGCGGATCACCGGGCTCGACGTGGCAACGATGGCCGACGAGGACGTGGCCTACCTGCGGGCCACCCGGATCGGGTTCATCTTCCAACAGTTCTTCCTGGCCGAGCACTCCACCGTGTTAGACAACGTCGCCGACGGGCTCCTCTACGCCGGCATCCCCCTCAAGCAGCGTCGCGAGCGGGCCCTCGACGCCCTCGAGCTGGTCGGCCTGGCCCAGCGCCCCCATGCCCGTCCCACCCAGCTCTCCGGCGGGCAACGCCAACGGGTCGCGATCGCCCGAGCCCTGGTCGGCCAGCCCGCCATCGTGCTCGCCGACGAGCCGACCGGCAACCTCGACCAGGCGCACCGGCCACGCCATCCTCGGCCTGATCGACCAGCTCCACCAGGCCGGCTCGACGATCGTGGTCATCACCCACGACCACGCCATCGCCGAGCGGATGCCCCGCAAGGTCGAGATCCTCGACGGCCACATCGTCGCCGACACCGGCCCCGCCGCAGGCACCGACGCCCGCCTGCGCCCTCTCGCTCTACTCGGTCAACCGCCCACCCACGCACCGCAGACCGCGTCCGGCGCGCCGTCGGCGAGGAGCCGTCGTGACCGCCGCCGCCACCCCGAGCCGGAGACGGCTACAGCTCTCCGACCTGACCCGGCTCTCCACCGTCGGACTGCGCACCCGGAAGCTGCGGGCCGGGCTGTCCGCTCTCGGTATCGCCATCGGCGTGGCCGCCATCGTCGCCGTGCTCGGCCTGTCCGCCTCCTCCCAGGCCGGCCTGCTCGACGAGATCAACCAGCTCGGCACCAACCTGCTTACCGTCAGCAACGGCCAGAGCCTCACCGGCGGCACCGCGGAGCTGCCGACCACGGCGCCGGGCATGATCGGCCGCATCAGCGGTGTGCAGCAGGTGCAGAGCACCGGGGCGGTCAGCGGCGCCAACGCCTTCCGCACCCCTTACATCCCCTCGGTCGACACCGACGGCCTCACCGTCCAAGCCGCATCGCTCGACCTCCTCCCGGTCCTCGCCACCACCGTCGCCCAAGGCCACTACCTCAACGCGGCCACCGCCCAGGAACCCGTCGCCGTTCTCGGCGCCGCCACCGCCCAGCTGCTCGGCATCGACCGCATCTACCCCGGCGAACGCATCTGGGTCGGCGGCCAATGGTTCTACCTCGCCGGCATCCTCAAACCCGCCGTGCTCGCCTCCGACATCGACACCTCCGTCCTCATCGGCTACCCCGCGGCAGAGAAGTACCTGGGCTTCGACGGCCACCCCTCCACCGTCTACCTCCGCGCCCGAACCGACCGAGTCAACGCCGTCGACAACCTCCTCGCCGCCACCGCCAACCCGGAGAACCCCAACCAGGTCAACGTCAGCCAACCCTCCGCCGCCCTCGTTGCCCAAGCCGACGCCAAAAGCGCCCTCAATGGCCTGTTCCTCGGCCTCGGCGCCGTCGCCCTCCTGGTCGGCGCCGTCGGCGTCGCCAACATCATGATCATCTCCGTCCTCGAACGCCGCTCCGAGATCGGACTGCGCCGCGCCCTCGGCGCCACCAAGGGCCACATCCGCACCCAGTTCCTCTCCGAAGCCGTCCTGCTCGGACTCCTCGGCGGCACCGTCGGCGTCGCCCTCGGCGCCGCATCCACCGCCGTCTACGCCCACACCAAACACTGGGCCACCATCATCCCCACCGAAGCCTGGGCCGGCGGCATCGCCGCCTCCCTCATCATCGGCGCCCTCGCCGGGCTCATCCCCGCCCTACGCGCCGCACGCCTCTCACCCACCCAGGCCCTGTGGTCCGTCTAGCCCACCGAAACGATGAGCTCGTCGAAGAGGTCCTCGATGTCGGCCGTGTTGGTCTCGCGGCGATGCCGTGCGAGCGTAGGATCACGTTGCCATGGCGGATGTCACTCACATGCGGATCGACCAGCTCGACTCGATCGAGGGTTTCTTGGACGGGTTCACGTTCCGCCGCGCAGGAGCTGAGCTGGGCGTGACACCGTTCGGGATGTCGATCATCGACATGCCGCCGGAGACGACTGCCTACCCGGAGCACGACCACTCTTCGGAGGGACCCGGGAATCCTCCTGCCCACCAGCTCGGCCAGGAGGAGGTCTACATCGCGCTGCGCGGGTCGGCAGAGGTAGAGGTCGACGGCCGCCGGTATCCACTAGACGCCGACCACATCGTCCGCGTGGGGCCGACCGCGCGGCGCAAGTTTCTGCCGGGGACCGAGGGCGTGCGGCTCCTAGCGATCGGCGGCGTGCCCGGCCAAGCGTACGATCCCGGCTCCATCCTCTGAGCGGTCAGCAGTCTGCGGAGGCGCACCTCGCTCCTGGAGGCTCGGCGGATGCCCAGCCTGGAAAGGACAAGAAGGCCGGCATACCAAAATCCCCAAGCCCGCCTGGGACTCGAATCCCAAACGTCTTCATTACAAGCTGCGCATTTGCAGGCTCTTGGCGTAGCTGCGGGCCTTTTCAGTTCTCTGAGTTCTCCTGAGATCGCCTCAGAATTGCGCACTTCGGGACAAATCCCGGGACACGGAATCTCGAATGAGTGCTGACCGACGACGAGAGGGCTCGTGCTGCGATGAAAGCGGAGGCGCTCATCGCTGCTTTGCTCAGAGATCGCTGGCGTGAGCGGTGGGTCAGGCGGTCGGGAGACCGGGCGGCCCGAGGATCTCGATCCCGTATTCGGCAGCCGCTGCGATCACGGGTTCCATGTCGGGTGGTCCTTCGGGGGGAGGCGGGGGAGCGAGCTCCTGGGCAGGGGACGCGAGTGCGCGCACGAACCCTTCGAAGCCAGCTGGCTCAGTGACGAGCAGAAAGCGTGCCGGCGTTGATGAGGTGACCAAGAAGGTGTGCTGGATCCCGCATGGGCCGAAGACGAACGACCCCGCTGGCGCGGGGATCACCTCATCTCCCACAGCGAAAGTGAGCTCGCCCTCAATCACGTAAAACCACTCGTCCTCACGGGTATGGCGGTGCAGCGGCGATCCGTTTCCTGGTGGCGAGACGTGCTCGATGACAGCAACCCGGCCACCTGTGCTCAGCGCGTCGCACTTCACAAGTGCCAGGCTGCCGAAGAACCACAGCGCTTGCCCTCCGTTGGGCGCCAGGGCGATCGGCGTTGTCGGTTCGCGGTCTGTCATAGACAATGGAATCTCTCCTTCGTCGAGCCGGACCCGTAGCACGCATCTTACGAAGTGGTTGAGCCGCGGAAGGCGCCGCGGACCGGCCTGCTTTCCGCGCATTGCGGGCATTCGGTTGGGCTGCGGTCGCGTCCGAAGATTGCTGTAAATAGGCGCGGGGTGCTGTCAGAGAGACGGCGTAGGTTCCCTCAAGTCCTGACAGACGATGAAGGAGGCCTACGCCGTGAGACGCACCGTACCGCCGTCGGCGGAGATACAAGCGAGCATCGACAAGCTGCTGTCGAAGGGGATGGTCGATGATCCGCAGAAGATGTTGTCCGAGCTCGCCCGGCTCGGTGCTCGGTTGATCATCCAGCGAGCGGTTGAGGACGAGTTCGACACGTGGTTGGGTCGCGCTCGGTACGAGCGCCGGCCGGAGCGCCAGCGCGGCCTGCGTAACTACGACTCGGGGATGCGCAACGGGTTCCGGCCCCGGCACTTGCAGACAGCGGAGGGTGAGCTGCGGATCGAGATTCCGCAGGTCCGCGAAGCAGCGATGCCGTTCGTCTCGAAGCTGTTCCCGAAGTGGCACTGCAAGCGGCTGCTGCGAACGGACCCGCTCAAGGCGCTGATCATCGGCGGGTTCGTCCGTGGCTTGTCGATGCGCGATGTCGAGTCGCTGTGCGAAGAGGCGGGGCTCGGCCGTACGTCGAAGTCGACGGTCGCGACGATCTGTGCGGAGCTGCACGAGCGGTTCGAAGCGTTCTGTCGCCGCTCGCTCTACGACGTCAACCTGGTCGTGCTGTTCCTCGACGCGATCTACCTCCCGGTCCGACCGAGCGGCCCGAAGGAGGGCGTGATCTGCGCCTGGGGAATCACCGAGAACGGCAGCAGAGAGCTGGTTTCGGTGCGCCTGGGAGCGCGGGAGGCCAAGGAGGACTGGGTCGAGCTCGGCCGCGATCTCATCAGCCGCGGGCTCCCGGCGCCGCGCCTGGTCGTGGCCGACGGTGCCCCGGGGCTGATCGCGGCGGTCGAGGAGATCTGGCGGCGCGCCGATCGGCAGCACTGCGCCGTTCACCGCCTGCGGAACCTCTTGGCGAAGCTCCCGAAGTCAGAGCACGACCGGATCCGGTTCAACTACTGGTCAGCGCTCACCGATGCCACCAGCGTCAAGGACGGCAAGCTCCGCATCAAGGTCCTGATCTCAGAACTCGAGCACGGCGGCTACGAGTCCGCTGCACGCTGCCTCGCCGACGACCTCGACGCGCTCGTCGTGCACCTGCGCTACCCGCTCAGACATCGCGAACGGTGGCGGTCAACGAACCTACTCGAACGATCGCTCGGCGAGGTCCGCCGGCGCACGAAGGTGATGGGCCGGTTCCCCGGCGAAACGAGCTGCCTCTCACTGGTCTGGGCGGTGCTCGACCTGTTCTTCAGCCACGCCTCGAACGGCGCCACGTTCACCGACGTCGACCGCCAACACCTCTACCGAATCAAGTACCAACAAGCCGACCCCGGCACCCTCGACGAGGAGGTCACAGCCGCATAGACTCACCCCCGGGAACCTCAACCGCCAGCGAATTTACAGCGGCAAAGAGACGCAACCTGGGCTGCCGCGGAGTACCGCCGCGCGACGAAAGCAGGCGTGCGCGAGGGGTTGGAGCGCACGATTGCTGCTAGCCCAAAGGAGCTGTCCCTCAGAACTCGGCCTGAGCGTCGCTTTCGCGGCGAAGCGATTGTCCCGGGGTCGCTGCGCCGGGCCACTCCCTCGTCGCCAAAGGCGATTCGTAAGCCGCGGAGCGGCGCGCGCATGAAAGCGGTTACCCGGGCTCCGGTAGAGGGACGATCGCATGTCGATCAGAGGGGCACAGGGCTGCTGGTCCAGCTGCGCGTCGTTCGTCGCCGCGGCTCGGCGTGGAGCGATACGGGTCTACCGTACGCGGAAGTTGGCGATGTCGCGATCGATGCAGTGCTTGGGGCCCGTGCAGGTGTTGACGATCACCTTGTAGCGGCCGTGTTCCGGATGGCGACCGAGCGAGAGGCGAGCTGTCCGGGATCCCGCGCTCCGCTGGAGGTGCACGGTCTTCAGATACACGTAGTGCGTCAGCCGCTTGCCGTGGCCGGTAACGGTTCGCTCGACTAGCAGATGAACCCCTAGGCGCGCCGCCCGGCTGAGCCGGAACGAAATGGGCACGAGCACCGCGCGTGAGCTAGAAGTCGATGCAACTCCTGAGGCCGCGCCAAGACTTACTGAGGTCGCGCGAAGCTTGGTCAGCGTCGACGGGGCCGGAGCCGCGGAGCCATAGCCGACATCTGGCCATCCGGAGTAGTTGTCCCACCAATTGCAACTACCGCCCGCGAGCGCGGAGCACCCGCCAAGCTCGGGCGACGGACTGCCGACCGTCGAGCAGTCCGCGCCATAGTAGCTGGGGTTGGACACGTTGCATCCCTGCGTGGAGATGTTCACATTGAAGGTGACGTTCTGCTGATCGCCGAAGCCGTTGACCGAGCACCAAGAGCCACCCATGTCCGAGCTGTCCGGAAAGCACGACCCCAAGGGGCCACTCCCGACGTCGTCGTTGGCGTAGATGCCCCAGACGTCTCCTCCCCCATTCGGAGTGCTGTAGTCCGCGCAGGCATCCGCACCCTCGTCGAGGTTCGGAGCAGCGAACTCGAAGACGCCGGTCTGTCCGGGGGCAATCGAAGTCGGTGGTTCCACGATCCAGTCACCATCGATCAAGTTGGGGCTACCGTTGCAGCTCTGGCCGTAGCCCGTCAATTCGAGGTTGCCCCCCCACCCAGGCGCAGGGTTGATGCTGTTCGTCACGTAGACGGTGATGTACCACGTCGACGCGGACGCCATCGCCGGCACGACACACATCACGAATGCCGCAAACATTGCGATCGACACCGACCTGGCGATCGCTCTCATCACCCTCAGCCCTCGCATCCCCATCCCCCTTGACTTGGAGCACGCTCCGATCCCGGTGCGCTCAACGCCGACGTTACCCGACAGCCAACGTGCCTGCAAGGAACGCCCCCAGTGCCGCTCCGAGCTACACGCAATAGCGCGCCCCGAGCCGCGCGCTGACTTCTGCTTTCGTTCGGGGCGACGGCTGTTCGCTAGTTGCGCTACGGCGACACCTCGATCCTGCCCTTCGTCGGCAGCCGACGACCGGATTGGCACGAAAGCGACAGTTCAAGCTACGCGGTCCAGATAGTCGCAACGATCGACCGAAAGTCAAGTCGGTGGTTGCCGGTATTTGCGGGCTGGTGTTCTCCTTGGTCTTGCGGTGGTGAGGGCCGCGGCGTAGTTTGCCCGTCGGGCGCGAGCCGATGACGTACCGAAGGGCAGACGTCAGGAGCTTGTGGTCTGCCGCGCGGCTTGTCCTCGTTTGAGTGACTTATCTATGCGCGCTCCAGTGTCACGCTCGCGCCCTCTTTTTTCGCCGGAGCCCCGGCCTGCTGGTCTTGGACCATCCGCTTGTATGAGGTCTCGGCTTGGCGCGCGAGCTCGAGCTCGGCCTCGCGCATGAGGTCGTTGGTGGTCCAGATCCCGGCGCTGCGGCGGGTGTACTTCGGCGCGCCGGCGGTGATCTCCAGGCGCCGGAGCTTCTTGCGCGTCAGCGAGGGCTGCTGGTGGGCGTAGTCCTGATCGCGGGTGAGCATGCACCAGAACAGGACCGCGAGCTTGCGGGCGGTCGCGACGATCGCTCTGCCGTGACCGCGCCTGGCCTTGGTGCGCTCATAGAAGCCGTGCATCGGGCCGGGTTGCAGCACTGCGGTCCATGCCGCCTCGACGAGGGCCCAGCGAGCCGAGGGTGATCCGCGCTTTGAGATCCGCCCGCTGCGCGCCGGTCCCTCGCCTGACTGCTTGACGCGTGGATCCAGCCCGAGGTAGGCGACGAGCTTGCGGCTTGAGAGGAACCGGTTCGGGTTCGCCGACCGCGGCGATGAACGACGCGGCGCAGATCAGGTTCACGCCCGGGACGGTCATCAGCCGGCGGATCTCCGACCAGGACAGCGCCTGCTGGGCGATCAGCTTCTCAGCCGCCGCGATCTCCGCGTTGAGGAACTCGATCTGGCGGATGCCGGCGTCGACGGACTCGCGCTCCTCCAAAGGCAGCTCGAGAGTCGGCAGCCACTGGCGGCCCTTGACCCCGAACAGATCGGAGCACGGCGGCTTGCCCTGCAGCCGGCGCTGCAGACACGCGTGGATCTCGTTCTTGACCCGGCTGCGGGAGTGCACCAGCTGCTCACGACGCGAGAGTCGCGGCGCAGGACGCGGCAGCGCTCATCGGGCATCCACACCGCCTCAGCTCCCCCCTCCACAGCAGGTTCGCCAACGCGCGAGCGTCCAGCTTGTCCGTCTTCGCCCTCGCGCTCGAGATCCCAGTGTCGTCCGGGCTCACGACCACGACGCGGTTCACGTGCGGCTCGAGGATCCTCGCGACCTCCCAGCAGCTGCCCGTCACCTCCAACGCCACCCGATCCGAGGCCACCAGGCTCTCCGCCAGCGAGCTCACGCCCGCGGGCGTGGCCGGCACCCGCCCCGCCGAGCGAACCTCACCGTCCTCACAGATCGCGACCTCGCAAAACTCGCGATGCACGTCCAGGCCGATCGCGCGGCCGACCCATCTCGGCACTCCCATCCTCACCTCCACAGCTCGAATTGTCAGAGCGGGAGAACCAGCGGGACAACGACACAGACCGATACGAGCTCGAAGCTCAATCCAGGCAAGTCGCAGGGGCGGCCGAACGAAAACCACGGGCTCGAAGCCCATCGATCATTACGGCCTACCCGTCTGCGTTCTCCCAAAGAAAGCCCCTGTCCCGGATCACCCGACCGTAAGGTCAGGCCCGGACGGAGCCTCCGAAGAGCAGTTTCATGCCTCGAAAACCAGTCGTTGGATCAGACGTTCGTGCAGCGTTCGGGACGCTTGCTTTCCGCGCTTTGCGGGTCGCACGGCCCCGGCCAGGAGATGCCCGTCGCGGCGCGAAAGCAGGTGTCCGCATACCCGGAGCAACTCTTCTGCATCCGCCTGGCGATGGAGGCGTTCGCTAACGAGCAACCGTCGCCCGCGCTGCTCGTCCATCGCGATAGAGATTCTGGCGGGCGGGTGGGTGTCCACTCAGCTCGAGAGCACTAGAGGCGGCCGCGACCGAACGGTCGATTGAAGGGTTGATCAGCGGCTGCCGGTCGGTCTGAGGAAGCAGAACAGGAGCGAGTCCTCCCTGCCCGGAGTGTCGAGAATCGTCCAGACCGGGAGACATCTTCGACCGGATCCGACGCGGTCCGACTATCGGATCATCGCGGAGCGCCACTGGCGCAATGCTGGCCGAGCAACGCCGTGGCGGTGCCCAACACACAACGGCGACAACACGCCTGGTCGCCGGGCCTGAGAGATTTCAGGCGCGGTCGGGGCTTAGTTTGGTTTGAGGATCGCTCTCGTGAGGGCGTCGTATAGCGTCTGTTCGGCTTCGTCCCAGGAGAGTTTGTGGGCGTGGACGAGCTCGTACCAGGCGTCGTGGGCGGTTGCAGCGCTGAGCAGCGCGGTCGCGTGATCGGCGGGTAGGTCGTGGCGCAGCCCGCCGAGCTCGACGATCCGCTCGATCGTGAAGCGGGCGCCTTGGCGGTGGCGGCGTAGGCCTTCCGCGACGGCTTGCTCAACTTCCGGTTCGAGAGCAGCTGCGGCGATGAGTGCGCCGACGATGTCGCCGCAGCGCTCCTGCAGGTCCCGGGTCAGCCGGTTCTGGGTGCGTAGCACGTCCTCGGGTGTACTCGCAGTCGCGATTGTGGCGGCTGCCTCGGGAACGCGTGCTTCCTCGTCGATCACGTCAATCAGTGCCATCACGATCCCTCGCTTTGACCCTAGGCGCGTGTAGATCGTCTGAACGGCGACGCTCGCCTCCTCGGCGATGTCGTTCACCGACGTCGCCGAGTACCCGCGCTCGGCGAACAACCGTCGCGCGGTCTGAAGGATGTCGCGGCGGGTCTGGAGCGCCATCTGCTCGCGGCGGTCGATTCGGGTTGAAGCCATTCTTGACAGAGTACAGATCTATATACTAGAGTAGGATTCTAGTAAATATAATCTTCTTCTTTTAGGAGGCTCTGATGGACGGCATCGCAGTTTGCAAGCAGGCCCAGACCGAGATGTTCGGCAACGCGCGCCTCGAGCTCGTCGACGAGCTCACCACCCCGGATGTGATCGACCACGGCGCGCCGCCAGACGGCACCCACGGACGCGAAGGGCTCAAGGACACGATCCGCTGGATCCACTCAGGTCTCGACGACGTCGCCTACGAGGTCAACGACGCGTTCCAGAGCGATGACAAAGTCGTGATTCGCTGCACCGCTCGAGGCACCAACACGCGCGAGTGGATGGGGCACAAGCCGACCTGCAAGTCATTCGCCGTCGACCACATCCACATGTACCGCCTCGAAGGCGACCGCATCGCCGAGCACTGGGGCGTCCGGGACGACCTGGGGATGTTGCACCAGCTCGGTCACCTCGGTTAGCGCTCGCGCTCAGCCCACCCACGGAAAGGAAGCCAATCAAGTCGCGGAATTAACTTCCCGAGTGCCGCCGCGCACGCGACTTCCGGGCTGGCATTGTTTGTCGCGCTAGGCGGCACCTAGGTGATCTCGGCATCGCTCACCTGGAACGCCAACGCAAACGGTGACCGGCACATCAAGATCCTCGACACGACCGACAACTCAGAACTCGCCGTCAACTAGGTCCAGCCGGTCGCCGAGTCGGGGCACTTCACCGAGCAGGGGCGGTCCACGATCGTGCGGCTGAACCCAGGCGACATCGTCGCCGTTGACGAGCTCCAAGACTCCGGCGCCGCAGTCCAGATAAAAGGCGGGACTTTTGAGATGGCTTGGATTGGGCCGTGACGGCCGTCGAGCCAAACCGGGCTAACCCAAAACGGCAAACCAGGGCGCTTGTTTTGCCTGAACGAGCGCCAGCCAGATGCGAGGCCGACAACGCAGCCCGAAGCCGAAGCCGGGTCACGCGCCACTGCGGTGCTCTGCGCAAGCGCCGTCAGTCCGGGGGTTCGAAGAAGCGCAGCACGTTCGATGCTGGATCGAGCAGCGTTATAGCGCGGCCCGCACCGTACGGGTCGAGGCCGGGATTCAGGAACGGGTACCTCTTTGCGTGCAACTCCCGGTGAAGGCTCTCAGCATCCTTCGTCTCGATGTAGACCGCCGTGCCCGGGGTGCCGTCGCCGTGGTGCGAGGAAAGGTGAAGGACGAGATCGTCGCGGGACACCTGGACGTAGATCGGTCGATCTCCTTCGCCTTCCTGCCAATCGACTTGGCAGCCCAAGTACTCGCAGTAAAACCGGAGGGTGGCGTCCACGTCGAACATGCGTAGGATCGGGACGACTTGCCTGAAGGTCGGCGTCATGTCGGAATTCCATCAGTTAGCGCCGGTGCCGCGGCTCCCCGTCTGATCGAGATCCACCGCTCTCCCGGGTGGTGCTGCTTCTGAGCGGCACCCGGCGCGTCGGAAGGAGTTCGAAGCGCCGCTCCTTCCCAATTATCGCGAGGTCGCCGAAGTCGAGCCGTCTTTGGCTGGTTCACGTGACCTTTGTGTACGTCAGATCGAAGTCGTGCTCCCAGGTCGCACCGTCGTGACGGATCTCCCAGGAACTGGTGATTATCTTGCCATCGTCGCCGAATGTGCCCGTGTAGCGCTGCGCGAACTCGAGCGGCGAGAAGTCCGGCCTATTCCGCGACAGCTTCCAGCCCCGATCGCTCACGCTCATCTTGTACACCCGCCCGCATCTAATTATTGCTGTATTAAATTACCCCGTCTTGATCGCGCCGGTGATGCATGCGTCGCCGGGTATCAGAACCGCCTCCCCGGCATCCACTCGAAGACGACCCGTGCGCCTTTGTCGGCCGGCGGTAGGTCCTTGAACCTCGCCGCCACGCCCCACTCGCCGACGAACACGGCCAGGCGGTTGATTGCTGCATTCTCGGTCTGCCGCGCCATCGCACCTCCTCGTTGAGTCGCTGGTCACCTGCCTGCCAGCTAAGACCGTCGGCGCGACCGCGAATCGTCGCCTTTGCTCTCGCCGTGGCTGGCCGCTTGCGACTCAGGAAGTTCTGTCATTCGCCTGCGGCTAAGGCGCGCCGGCCCGCGGCTTTCGCCGCCGCCCCGTCGGGTCTAGCGGCGTACCTTGAACCTCAGGTGCAGCACCCGCTCGCCCTGGATGATCACGTCGGGATCCTCCAAGAGGTGCTGACGATCGATGCTGCCGAAGTAGCGTTTGCCCGAGCCGAACACCACCGGCACCACGTCCATTGCCACCTCGTCCACGAGGCCGGCCGCGAGGATCTGGCCGCCCACCTCGCCAGCGTTCACAGCGACGGTCCGCTCCCCGGCGAGCTCCTGGGCCGTCACGATCGCAGCCGTTACATCATCGACGAAATGGTAAGAGGCCTCGGGGTGCCAGCCCTCGGGCTTGGGCCGGTGGGACACCACGACCACGTGGTCGCCCGCGGGCGGCTGACCCTCCCAGCCGTTCACCAGGTCGAACAATCTGCGGCCCATCACGATCGTGCCGATCGCCTCCCACATCGGCCGGACGTACTCGGCCGATGCTTTAGAGACCTTGAAGCCGGTTCCGACGCCGGAATGATCGTACTGCTGCGTCGCCGCCCTCGATGATCGGGGTGTCCCCGCTGAAGTACCAGTCGTGGAGTGGCCCGACATCGTCGTTCTCGTCGGCGATGAAGCCGTCCACCGACACCACGTTGTGCATGATTACTGTGCCCACAGATTCTCCTCGAGTCGCGTTGCGAATTCGGCCGCGATCTTGCCGAACCCAGGGGCGACTGTCTTGTAAAAAATCAATCGGCGGGCATCGGGCCGCTGTCCGGCGGGAACCCCTGCTCGGCGGGGAATCGGCGCCGTAGGGCCAGGTATCCCGTTGGGGTGTGGCCGGTGAAGTCCTTGAACTCCCTGATGAAGTGGGCCTGGTCGAAGTAGCCCGCCGTTTGAGCGAGCTCTGACCAGTCGACCGGACGCAAAGCGTCTACGGACAGGATCAGCCGCGCAAAGCGGTAGATCCGCGCCACCCGCTTCGGGGTGACCCCGACATGAGACTTGAACTGCGTGGCCAGGTGATTGCCACTCACCCACGGCGGCATCGCTCAGCGCACCGACCGGGACCGCGCCGTGTGAAGCCTCCAAGAGCCTCCCTGTGCGCTGGACCAGGTCGAGACTCCGCGACGGTTCCTCGGCAAGTCGCGAGCGCAGCTCCTCCTCCAATACCCGCAGCGCCTCGGTCGCCGATGCGACGCCGCCGATCTGGTTGCGAATCCGGTCCAACGACCGTTGCCAGACCGCGTCGACCGGCACCCAACGGTCACGCAGCTCAGTCGCCGGCATGTCGATAAACGGCGAAATGCCCCAAGGCTTGAAGTGCACGCCGACGACTCGCACCGGTGTGGGGAACTCGAAGAGGAAACGCCGTGTCCATACACCCATGAACCACCCATCGGTGAATACTGCCGGCGGCACCGAAGGATCGGAATCCCACAGACGGACGGGTCCGCCCAGGTTGACGTACAGGTGTGCCGACGGCATCGGCGGGACGTTCATTCGGCGGTGGCGCGGCACCCCGGTCAGGCAGTAAATATCGTCGATAAACCGGTCGAGCGGAGGGGCGGGCACCCAGCTGACGTACTCCATGGACTCAGTGTGGCCGACCAGGATTCAGTACGCGGCGCGACCAACCCCGGGTCATACAACAGGACAGGCCTCATCGACATGGGCCTCGCCAACTCGGGTTTTTCGACCTTCGACGATAAAGAGCCTCCACGACGCCACCAGCTGGCTACCCGATGTGCTGGGCCGAGGATCGCCGCAAAGGGGAAGCACGGGCTGCACGCCCTCGGGGAGTGCGAAGAGTTTCGCCGCGAAGCGGTCGCCCCCTGGCGCGGCACGACCCGAGTGGCTGATCAGGCGTTATAGTGCGCCGATCGGTGCACTAAACGCGACTCTCGACCGCACGTTCTTCGCCCTCTCGGATCCGACTCGGCGCGGCATCCTCGAGCGCCTTGGTCGCGGGCCGGCGACCATCGGCGAGCTGGCCAAGCCGTTCGGGCTGACCATCAACGGCGTGAAGAAGCACGTCGGGATCCTCGAAGAGGTCGATCTCGTCGCGACCGAGAAGGTCGGGCGCACGCGTGAATGCCAGCTTGGTGCAGCCCAGCTCGAGGATGCGAGGAGCTGGATCGACGACTACCGCAGCACGTGGGAGAGTCGCCTGGACCGGTTCGGCTCATACGCCGAGGAGAAGCACCGCGGCCGGTGAGCGAAGAGGTGACATTCGTGCGGGAGGTCGATGCGCCCCGGGAGACGGTGTTCGACACTTTCACGCGGGCGGACGGCCAGGATGCCTTTTACGGGCACGACGACCCGGGATGGATCGTCGAGTCCGAGTGCGGCCTGCGCGTCGGTGGCGTCTGGAGCATCAGGTTCGGAGAGTCGCGCGACCGGCTCTACCGCCACGACCACGTCTTCCGCTTGATCGACCGGCCCAGCCGCATCGTCGTCGACACGACCGAGACACGGCTCGACGGTACGACGCTTGAGTTCGAGACCGAGTGGAGCTTCGAGGCGCGCGACGGCAAGACGCTGATGACGATGATCCAGCGCGGCCTCCCAACAGCCGAGCTGCGCAGGGAACACCTTGCCGGCCTGCCTACCGCTTTCGCGCGCCTTGAGCGGGCGATCGAGAAGTGAGCCTCTCCGATAGGAGATCCGGGCTCTGACCGCAGGACAGAAAAGGAGACGCCGTGTCAGCAACCGTTCTTTACATGTCCATGTCCCTCGACGGATTCATCGCCGGGCCCAACGAAACAGACGACAACGGGCTCGGCGACGGCGGTGACCGCCTGCACGACTGGGCCTTCCCCGATGTCGACCCTAATCAGAGGGGCCCGCATGTCGGCCGTCTGGCTGGCGCCAACGGCGAGGTCTCGGCGGAAATGAGGACCACGGGAGCAGTCGTCGCCGGCCGTGGGACCTTCGAGCCGGCGGGCGGCTGGGGCGGTGATCACCACGACGGCGTCCCGATCTGGGTCTACAGCCGCCATGAGCCCGGCATCGACGTGAGCCAGTGGCCGCTCGTCACCTACGTGGACGACGTCAAGACCGCGATGACCGAGGCCAAGAAGGCTGCGGGCGAGAAAGACGTGCTGGTCCACGGCGCCGCAGTCGCGCAGCTCGCCCTCGCGGCCGGCCTCCTCGACGAGCTCGAGATCCATCTCATCCCGGTGCTCTTCGGCCAGGGGCGCCGTCTGTTCGAGGGCCTCGATCCCGCGCAGATCGAGCTAGAGCGCATCCGGATCCTCGAGGGGGAGGACGGCGTCACCCACATGCACTACCGGGTCCAGCGCTAACGCAGCGTCCTCCAGCGTTTTACTTCAGGCGAATGGACGTGTCTCGGGCGCGTGCGCGTCCCGCTATCGACATGGACGACACGCGAGAGCTCGACCCAGCCATCGGCTAAGTGCTACTCCCCCTGGGAGCATAAGCGCGCCGCGTCACGAAAGCAGGGCGAAGCGCCCTGGTATGCCCTAGTCTCGCAACTCGCCAGGCGGGGTAATTGGCTTACGCGGCTTCGAGGTAGCGGCGGAGGGCTTCGCGGATCAGTTCCGAGGGGGTCGTCCCGTCGGCTTCGGCTCGCTGGAGTAGCTGACGTCTGAGGTCGGGATCTAGTCGCACGGATTCGACGCTGGACGGCGCGTTACCGATCGTTGGGCGCCCGCGCTTGTTGCGCCGTGCGATCAGCTGCTCGACGTCGTAGCCGGTCTGGGCTTCGGCCGCGAGCTTCTCGACCTCTGCATCCGTGATGGGGCGTCCGGACTTGGTGTGGCCGTGGATGTGTCGCTTGGTCATGGTTCGAGCAGCCTCGCGTACTTCTCGCGCATCGGCATCGCGTGGATCGCGATCTGGTTGCCCTCGGCCGTGGTCATTACGACGACCTCGAGCAGGTTCGCTGCGGTGTCAGGGCCGATGATGAGCCAGCGGTCTGGGTCTTCTCCGGCGTCTTCGGTTGCCAGCGCATGGTCGATTGCGTGGAGGATGTCTTGGTCGGCGACGCCGTGCCTGCGCGCGGAGTCGTGAATCTCCACCTACTTATTGTAATACGAAAAGGCCTGCGTGGAGTCCTTCGGCGCACTCGCACTCGCGCTCGACGCGAGGATCGGTGCGTCCGATCAACAACCAAGGAGGAGCGGACATGGAAAGTCTGCCGTTGGACTCCGCTGGTCATCCTCGCTCGCCAGCCACGATGCCCGGCTATCACCAAGGGCGAGCTCCGCGCAACAAGGGGCTTCGCTACCCGGCCGATCCGCCAACGATCGAGGAGATCGTTGCGGTGATGCGCTCGGCCGGCGACGGAGCCGACGGCGCTCGCCTGCGCGCGCTGATCGTGATCCTTTGGCGGGCGGGGCTGCGGATCAGCGAGGCGCTCGATCTCGCCGAGACGGACCTCGATCCTGCACGAGGTTCCGTCTTGGTTCGCCGGGGCAAGGGCGGACGTCGTCAGGAGGTCGGCATGGATCGGTGGGCATGGATCAACTCCAGCCGTGGCTTGAGATCCGCAGCCGTTTGCCCGTCGGCTCCTTGCTGTGCGTGATCCGTGGTGCGACCACACGGCGTCGCTGGGAACCCTCGGCAGCACGCAAGCAGCTCAGGCGCACCGCGGCGCTTGCTGGGGTCCGACGGCGCTTCGCGCCGCACCAGCTGCGCCACGCCCACGCCGTCGAGATGGCACACGAAGGCGTCCCGCTCGTCGTGATCCAGCGCCAACTTGGGCACGCCAACCTAGGCATCACGAGCATCTACCTGCAGGGGATCGACGGTGCCGAGATCATCGACACCGTCCACTCTAGGCCCGCCCCGGTGATCTCAGCCTCGGCCGGACTGAACGGTCGATAGAGGTACTCAGAGGCTCAGCGGGCCGTCACTCGACGGCCCGCGGCCCTCGTGTCCGCGCGTTGCGGGTTCGCAGCGGACGACGTCGAAATGCGCGTCACGGAACGAAGCAGGGCTCGTCAATGCCGCCGGGCGGGGACGCTACTGCTCCGAGGGAAGGGGCGGTCAAGCGAGACCGCCGATGGCCGTCTTTGGCGGCAGTCTCAGCGAGCCCGCTGTGATTCAAACGGTCTCATGCCTCGCCAAAGCGCTGACACGTTGAGTCTTAGCGCTGGTCGGCCCTGGGATTACGACAGCGGCTCAGCACCGGCGCGAGTGTGCCGGCAAAGCAGGAACGGCCGCATCGATCCTGTGAATCAGCGGGCTCGTTGCGAAAGGGCGTAGGGGGCGGCGGCTAGGTTCCGCATTGCTGCACGAGCTGCGCGTACGTGCCGAACGCGGGTTTGGGCGTGTAGTCGTCGGTTGTGAGCCCGTAGTGTTCTTGGAAGTCTGGGCTTGAGCTGTTGGCGTCGCGCAGGTCAAACCAGCGGTAGTCCGTGATGTTGTAGTTGCCGCGGTACGTGCAGGTGGCCTGGACCATCGCTTGCAGTGTCGCTTGCTGTTCGGCTTCGGTACGCGCCGGGTCATCCGTTGGCCAGCCGTTTTCCTCGACGTGGATGGGCACGCTCGCCGGGATGCCGGCGCCGCCTGCGTAGCAGCGCAGCGTGGAGAACGCGTTGACCATGGCGTCTTCGGCGTCGATCTCGCTCGGCGGTGGTGGCCAGAAGGTTCCGGGATACGCGTCCAGACCGATCCACCCCAGTGCCGCAAGGAACTGTGGGTCTACCCGGGCCGCCAGTTGTGACCAGAAGTTGCTGTCGGACTGCGGGTCCATCCGGTAGAACCAGTTGAACCCAGCGGTGAGATCGCTACGGCCGATCGCAATGGCCTCAGCGTGTGCGCCCTCGATTCCCTGCACCAGCGCGTCAATAGCACCCGCGTACGAACCGTCCGAGGCGTCCGGCGACACCGTCTGGTTGACCTCGTTGGTCACCTGCAGCGCAACCACGCCCGGGTTTGGCCCAACCCGGTCCACGACCTGGCGCACGAACGCGACGAACCCGGCCACATCAGGAGCACTGGCTGGTGCGTAGCGAAGCACCCAGTCGACGAATAGCCCCTGATCGGTGTAGTGGTCGGTAATCGCTGACATCCAATCCAACGTCCCTGGCACATAGGCAGGGCCCCCGTAGACCGCATAGAGATGCACGACGAACTGGCGACCCCCGGCCAGCTGTCCGAGCCGCTCATCGATCAGCTGCTGATTCTCCGGAACCTCAGCCGGCTCCGGTCCAGCGAGAACACCAGCGTAGCCGGCAGGATCTATCCCAAAACGGACACCGAACGACGCCCGAGCGGGCGCTGGCGCAGACCCCGGAAGCGTGCCCGTACATATCTGGTCGGCCGGCGAAGTGCCTGCGAGCGCAGGTGCGGCCGACACCGCGGAGACCACCACGAGCGCCGTCCCAATCAGTACTGCTCGGGCGGCAATACGCCAGTGAACACAAGGTCCCCGATGGCGCTGAGCGACGTCCAGCGCAACCGGTCGCGAACGGCCTTCTGCCAAGCAAGGAGCATTCCGGTCCACGACCAGATCCATCGCAGCGCCGAGCGTTCCAAGCGGACATACCCGTGTCAAACAAGCCTGTCGGAATTTCGTTCCGCGCGGACTCCGGGACGTCAAGCCCGAGTCAATGTGAACCCGCCAGACGCGACTTGGTCGTTTGCAGGGCTTTTGGCGTAGCTGTCGGCGTCTTAAGTGCTCTGAGTTCTTCTGAGATCGCCTCAGAATTGCGCACTTCGGGACAAATCCCGGGACACGGAAGGGAACTGCCGTGGGTCACTTCTGCTGGTCGCGCGCATAAGTGGAGCGCCGGCCTCCGCGCCGACAACTCCGTCCGGACATCAAGGCTGGTCCGGATCCGGGACGATCGCTTGCGTGGCAAAGCACTCGTCGGGCGCCGGGACCGGCCGACGCCTCAAACGTCGCCGATGCGGTCGCGCGATCGGCGGCGTCCAGGAGATCGAAGCGATCGTCCGGGACGAGCAGGCTGACGGCCGCGCCGTCGAAGACGCCGCAGCCTACGAGCGCGTCGAGCCGCGGCTATCGGAGGCTCGTGATCAGCGGTCGTGGGTGCTCGGCGAGGCGGTGCAGACCAACGTGTGAGCCGCGGAGCGCGGGGGAAGCAGGTCTAGCGTGGGTCCCTGATTCCAGGGGTGGCCCCAGTACAGTCTTATCCCTCGTCCGGCGTGACGGACCGCGCGCATCAAGGAGAGACCAGAGGGAGGAACCGCTGATAAGAGTTGGAAACGGTCGCCGTCCGGTCGGCAGAACAGGTGCGCTGAAAGCCCGTACCCGGCTGCCGCGCGTCGCGGCACTCGCCGCGATCGCGATCGCTAGCGCTACGGCGCTTAGCCCTGATGCGCATGGCACTTACGCCCGCGGGGCGGAGGGAGCCGCGCCGAGGACAATTGCTGTCCCTGCTGGAGACCTCGGCTACCAGGGCGGCCCGGTGCTCCACTCGAGCGCTCCCTATCTGGTCTTCTGGACCCCTAACGGCGAGCGGATACCGGTGAGCGCCCGCCACTTGCTTGCTCGCTACCTTGCGGACGTAGCCGCGGACAGCGGTCGGTCGAACAGTGTCTACGGCGTGTTGCGGCAGTACTACGACCGCGCCGGGTTCGCCGACTACCGCCAGACGTTCAACGCCGCACGCCAGGTGATAGTCGACCGGCAACCCTACCCGCCACGTGACGCGGCCACGTGTCCCGATGTCGCTGCCGCCTACCCGACGTGCATCAGCGACGGCCAGGTCCAGGCGGAACTGCACCGGCTGATCGCAGCCAAACACCTCCCGACCGCCGGCTCGCTGGCTGAGGAGCGCCTGACCGGAGAGCTTTCCGCTAACGCTCCGATCTACTTCGTGGTGCTGCCCGCGCACGTCGATGCCTGTCAGGTTGGCGCAACGGTGTGCTCGGACAAGAACATGTGCTCCTACCACCTGTTCTCGAACGACGCGGGTCGTGCGGTTCTGTACGCCGTGATCCCGATGCACGCTTATTTGTCGTACAGGGGTTTCCGCTGGCCCAAGAACTGCCAGACCGACAGCCACAGGATCGTCCAGGAGCCGAACGGCAACATCGCGGATGCGGTGATCAGCAACCTCAGCCACGAAGACAGCGAGGTGATCACCGACCCGATATTCAGCGGCTGGGTCCTCTACGGGCGCTCGCAGTTCGAGAGCGTGCTGAACGAGGTCGGCGACCATTGCGCCAGCTTTGGATCGTTCGACCCGCAGAATGGCTTCAGCCCGCGTGCGTTCGCACCTACGCTCGGCGGCAATGGTGCAAAAGGAACGCTTTACGACCAGCTGATAAACGGGGACCCGTACTACATCCAGAGCGAGTGGAGCAACGGCAACCGCGACTGCGAGATGCGGCCGTCGGGAGGGAGGATCGCTGCGCGCTTCAGCACACCCAGTCGACCGAAGCCCGTCGGCGTCCCAATCCGATTCAGCCCGACCGCGAGTAGGAGCAGAGCTCCGATCTCAAGCGCGTCGTGGCACTTCGGAGACGGCTCGGCGCCGCTGTTCTTCATGACAAGCGCTGCCCTGACCCCCGTCACCCACCGTTACAAGCGCCCCGGCCGTTACATCGTGACGCTGACACTCGTGGACAACCGCGGCAACCTGGAGACGACCACCAGACGGGTCACGATCAAGGCGTGAGGTCCTGGGCACTCGATCGCCCACGGGGCGACCGCCTCGGGATATTCCCTATGAACACGAGAAAAATCGCCATCCCAGCGGTTCAAACGGTAGTGGACCGGGCTACTCGAAACACAGCCCAGCCGGTTCGCCCACTGGCGGTTCGTTCGCGCGTACTGACGGCAGGTGAGAAGAGCCCGATAACAGGAGACTGTCACGCAGGGATCCGAGGGAGCCCCGGGTGCGATTCCACCGGGCCACCCGACAAGGGCGGCGTATTTGACGGGCTTCCTCGGCTAGCCCTAGATCTTCGAGTGGCGGCTTTGCGGTGCAAGTGGGGTGCACTCGGTTCTGCGTCAGCTTCGCCCTCTCGGCTCGCGGCGCGAATGGCGACGGGCGGAATCTCCGGTTGACTCGCCTCGGCAGTCGACTCTGAGTTCTGCGCTCAACGGGACTCGCGATGGCCGTCCTGAGAGGTGCGTCCCGACGCGAGAGCGTCCGGCCAAAGATCGCTCGCGGGACCGAAGGGGGCCGCCAACATTTGGCTGTGCCTGACGCACCTTTGGTCGCCATAGCCGTTGTCCGCGAGAGCACCGTGTGGCGATCGGGTTCGTGGCAGAGCGCTCGGCCGGCGCCGGCGATCCGCACGATCGAGGCGTCGCCGTTGCGCTCGTCGGCTGCGCGCGGAGCATGCGGCGAATGCAATCGTCCGCTGAGTGCAGTAGCTGCCGCCCGATTCAGGCACGGTCCAACCGCGGTATCGCTGCGGGCGAAGGCGGACTCGCGCGGACCTGAGGTCGCTTGGGCGAGAGTTCGCTCCGAGCCGGTCTACGCTGCGGTCAGCGCTTTCAGCTGGTCGAGCGATTCGCGGACGAGTTGGGGGAAGTCGTGTCGGTTGGTTTTGTCGATCCAGCGCTCGAACGCGGTTCTGAAAACCGCGATCGCGACCTCGGCGGTGAGGGCCGGCGCTGGGTCGTCGACGCCGCGTCGCCGCAACGCGTCGGCGATCGCTGTAGATAGTGCTGCGAGCTTGGTCAGCTCCCGTTCTTGGAGCTCTGGGTTGGAGGCGATCACGGCCTGCCGCTGTCTCGAGAAATCGCGCTGCTCGTGGACGAAGAACTGCTCCCCGGCGGCCTCGAGTCCGGCAGCTGCCGCGTCGATCGGCGTCTGCGAGTCGGGCGCGTCGGCGACGGCGCTGACGATTAGCTCCTGCAGCTCGCTCCCGCCGCCGAACAGAACCTCGCGTTTGTCGGCGAAGTGACGGAAGAAGGTCCGCTCGGTGAGCCCCGCCCGCTGGGCGATCTCGGCCACCGTGGTGTTTTCATACCCGTTCTCGCCATACAGTGCGAGCGCTGCCTGCACGAGCCGGCCACGCGCATCGGGTTGCCATCGCGCCATGCGCGAATCATAGTGATGTTGACAGTCACTGACATCAGCGCTATGGTGATGACAGCGACTGACATCGAGTCCATCCGCGCGGACCGATTCGGCTCTCGTCGTCGAGACGCAAAACCCTGAATACGGAGGATCTCCCATGCGTGTATTCGTTACCGGCGCGAGCGGCTGGATCGGCTCCGCTGTCGTTCCCGAACTGATCGACGCCGGCCATCAAGTCGTGGGGCTGGCTCGCTCCGACGCGGCGGCCGAGAAGGTCGCCGCCACCGGTGCCGAGATTCTGATCGGCGACATCCAGGACGTCGACGTTCTGCGGGCTGGCGCCGAGCGGGCCGACGGGGTCGTCCACCTGGCCTTCCGCCACGACATCGCGTTCACCGGCCACTTCGAGGAGGCCGCCGCGTCGGATCGACGCGCGATCGAGGTGTTCGGCGACGTGCTTTCCGGCAGTGACGGAACGCTCGCCGTCGCCTCGGGCATCGCGGGCGTGAGGCCGGGCGGGATCGCCACCGAGCGAGACCTGCCCAGGGACGAGGCGAGCCCACGCGTCGCCTCCGAGCGGGCCGTGCTCGCGCTCGCCGCGCGCGGCGTGCGGTCGATGAGCGTGCGGTTCGCGCCGACCGTCCACGGCACCGGCGACCATGGGTTCATCGCCCGGATCGTCGACGCCGACCGCAGCCACCGCGCCGCCGGCTACCTCGCAGAGGGTGAGAACCGCTGGGCCGCCGTCCACCAGAAGGACGCCGCCCGGCTCGTGCGCCTCGGGATCGAGCACGCGCCCGGCGGCTCGGTCCTGCACGCAGTCGGCGAGGAGGGCATCGCGATGCGCGATATCGCGAACGCGATCGGCCATCGCTTTGAGCTCCCGGCGACCGCGATCTCGCTCGAGGAGGCCGGCGAGCGCTTCGGCTTCCTCGCGCAGTTCGTCGGTCTCGACATGGCCGCCTCGAGCGCGATCACGCGCGAGCTGCTCGGATGGGAGCCGACGGGCCCCACCCTCATCGAGGACATCGGGGCCGGCGCCTACTCCAACGGCTCCCACGGCTGAACCCAGCCGCGACCCAGGCGGGCGTGGTTTGAGACCGCGCCCGCCTCGACGATCGCCTTGACCTCCAGGTCGCCTACCCGCTCGCGGTTGCTTTGGCTGCTCCTATGTCAAGTGAAGTTCGGTATTTGCGGTTTTCGAGCGATTGATCAATACGGAGGGGGCTGGGGTCTCGATGGTGTAGAGCAGGCGCCAGATGCGGCGGGCGAGGTGGCGTTTGAGGCAGCGGATGGCTTCGAGTTTGGTTTTTCCTTCTGCGTGTTTGCGGGCGAGGTAGGCGCGGGTCTCGGGGTCGGTGTTGGCGCGGGAGAGCGCGATGATGTGGATCGCGCGGTTGAGTTGGCGGTCCCCGCCGCGGTGCAGGCGGTGGCGTTGGGTGTTGCCGCTTGAGGCGGGGACGGGCGCGGTGCCGGCGTGCCGTGCGAAGTGTCCGTCGGTGGGGAAGCGTTGGGCGCCGGCGGTGTGGCCGATGATGATCGCGGCGGTCACGGGTCCGCAGCCGGGCTGGGCCAGCAGCTGTGGGCAGTGCGCGTCGATCAGGCGGGTGAGCTCGGTGAACAGCTCGCGCTCTTCGCGCACGATCTCGCTGATGCGCTTGAGCAACCGCCGAGCGACTCGCAGCTGCGGGCTTGGGGTGAGCCGCGCGAGCTGACGCGTGAGCCGTGCGCAGATCCGCGGGCCCCGCAGCGAGGCCGGGCCCAGCTGCGCTTCGAGCTCGGGGGCGATCGTGACCAGGTGCCAGCGCAGCCGGTTGATCATCCTGGTGCGCTCGGTGATGATCTGATCTCGGTAGTCCGACAGGACGCGGATCTCGAGAGCGTGCTGGTCGGTGAACGCGACCGGGAAGCTCTCGATCCCGTCACGGATCACCGCCAGCGCCACCGCGCGTGCGTCGATCGGATCGGACTTGCCCGCTTGGCGTGCGAGCTTGCGGGTCTGGCCGGTCATCGCGGCCGGCACCCGGATCACCCGCTCACCGGCTGCAATCAGCGCCGCTTCCAGGCGGGCTGAGACATGTCGACAGTCCTCGATTGCCCACACCCGCTCCCCGTCCAGCCCGGCGGCGAACCGCAGCGCCTCGAGCGATCCGGCGTCGCTGGCCGGGATCTCCAGCTGCCCGCAAAGGGCGCCGGCCTGCCCGTCGACCGCGACCAGCATGTGGTTGCGCTTGTGCGTGTCTGCCCCGATCACGATCATGTGCGGCGTCCCTTCGTTGAGCTTGACGAAACGGACTTCCGGCGGACACCGCTCAGTCGGGGCGCAGCCACGCTCCTATCAAGTCACGCCGGCGGTCCTCGGTCGGTGACGGGCGACACAGCCAAAGACGGTCAGACCACCTGGCCGACAGCGACAAAGAGAGTCAGCCCGCCACCGGCCGAGAGCCAAACCGACCGGCCGGACAACACCGATCCAGCAACAGCCTCCCACTGAGCGACATAGCAGCGTCATCGCGGCACGTGTCGCGCCGCCCTTCCGCGTGTTACCGATTGTCCTGGGTTCCGCGGAGGCTGTCGCACAAAGTGTCCGGGCCGGTGTGAGCGCGGGCCAGTTGGGTGCGGCGCTGGGGGCGGACGCCGCCTGGCCGGCGGTGTCAGCGCTGGAAGGCCGGTTTCAGGCCGTCATGGTGGCGATCTGGTGGCTGTGGAGCTTGGTGAGGTTGTGGGTCATCATCAGTAATCGCCATTCGGTGCGCACTGCTGTGCGGCCTCTTCGGAGGAATCGGGTGACACCTCTGTTGTGGCGGGTGTGACCGAACACCGGCTCGATCGTCTGCATGCGTTTTCGATACAGCTGCTCGCCGAGCGTTGAGGCGAGCACGTATCGCATCCAGCTGTATCGACCGCCACTCCAGCCGGCTCGTTGCTTGCCGCTGCCCGAGCCGTCGGGTGGGATCAGCACCTGGACGTGCTTGTTGGCGATCACCTCATCGATGTGCTCCTCGTTCCAGTACTGCGCGTCGGCGAGCGCGGTCTCCGGTCGGCCGGAGATCCCCGCCCGTTCGAGCTCGGCGATCGTTCCGGTGACCATCGGGTCGAGCTGCGACCAGTCGGTGTTGTTATTGGTGACCTCGGCCGCCAGCACGATCTGGCTCTCGTCGACGACTGCTTGGGCGTTGTAGCCCTGCACGTACCCCTCGCGGGCCTTCAAGCGCTTGCTGTCCGGGTCGGTCAGGTTCAGCTTCCCATCCGGGATCTCGGGTGGCTGGTAGGGCTTCGGCGGGCCGCCGACCCGAATCCCGCCGGCAGCGCGGCGGCGCTCCTTGAACTGCTCGTAGGCCTCATTCGCCCGGCGCTCCACAGCCAAGTCGACCTCCAACCGCTCGGCCGCCAGCAACAGACGCTCGGCGCGCGAGCGAGGGACCGGATCCGATTGTTGCCAGCGATGCTGCTCGAGCTGGCGGCGCGCCTCGCGCAACCACCCCTCCCGGCCCTGGGTGCGCGCGACGATCCGCTCCTCGTCAAACACCAACTCCGGGTCGGGCAACTCCTCACCGGCGGGCTCTTCGAGCTCGGTCTGCTCGCGCTGTAGCTTCCGGCGGGCGTTGCGGAAGAACTCGCGGCGCCCCTCGGGCGTCCGCAGCTGTTCCGGCAGCTCATCACCCCGCGCATCGCCATACAGCTCGTCCTCGGCCTCATCGGTCGCCTTGTGCTCGGCCACGATCTCCCTCGCGAGCTGACCGAAGTCACGCGTCGCGTCAGAGTTCGCGCTGCCCGCCATCCGCGTGCCGTCAATCGCGATCAGCTCAGGCTTCACCAACCCCGCCTCACCACACAGCCGCAACACCTCGCCGAACAGGTCAGCAAGCGCCTGCTCGTGCCGGACCACGAACCTCGCGATCGTCGCGTGATCGGGCACCACGTTGCCGCTGATCACCCGGTAGGCCACGTCCTGGCGGCAGTAGCGCTCGATCGCCCGCGATGACCGGTGCCCGGTCGCATGCGCGTACAACACCATTGTCACCACCATCGACGGCTCATACGCCGCCCGCCCATGACCGTCAACGCGGTACGCGGCGTAGAACGCCGACAGATCCATCAGCGCCACGGCGTCGATCACAAACCACGCCAGATGATCCGCCGGCAACCACTCCCTCACGTCCGGCGGCAACAAGAAACCCTGCTCACGACAGCTTTCGATGAAGTTCTGAGCCATGCCGAAATTCCATCGACAACCTCGGACGGCAAACCTTTGTGCGACAGCCTCCGCGCTGAGCGGGTGCGACGACGTGGAGCGCGAGGCACTGTTGCACAAACGAAAGCGGGGAATGCTGTCCTCGGCCAGAGGAAGCTCCGAATCCGGCTACCATCCTTCGTGACGCGGGGCGATCGTCGTCGCGTGTCTGCGGATAGGGGTATCCAATCGTTATCAATTGGCGTGTTGGCTGCGCCTGTCTTAGGAGTCTTCTCAGTGACCTATCTTTTGTCTCAGGCGCGTTTGCGTTGGCTGGCCGTCGGTGGGGTCGCTGCCGCCGCAGTCGCTGCGTCGGTCGCGATCGCGACGTCCGCCTCAGCGGCGACGTCCCCGTCTTGCAGGGGCATCAGCTTCTCGGTGCTGCATAACGACACCTCCGGCGGTGTGATTCTGCCCGCCGGGAGCTACACGGTGTCGAGCCCGAATCTGTCGTGCAAGCCCGCTTCGAACTATTTCACGACGTTCCTGAACAATTACAACCAGGCGATCCCGGGGTGGAAGGGCAAGGTGATCGCCAAGGGCTGGGGCACCTACATTAAGAACAACAGCAAGACGCAGTTCACGGTGAAGTGGAGCAAAGCAAAGGCTCCTCAACTCCGTGGGTGCGCGACGTCGGCACTGAAGGTGTCGCTCGGACCGGCGAACGGCACCGCTGGGACGACGTTCTACCCACTCAACTTCTTCAACCAGAGCAACACGACCTGCACACTGCGCGGTTACCCAGGTGTGTCCGCAGTGACGAGCAGCGGTAAGCAGATCGGTAATCCGGCATCGCGAGTGCAGTCCAGGTTCGGGACGGTTGCGCTCGCTCCGGGCACGCAACACAGCGCGTCGGTCGGCGTCGTCGAAACCGGCAATTTCTCCGCGTCCCAGTGCCGACCGGTCATGGCTGCCGGCTTTAAGGTGTTCCCGCCCAACCAGACCCGGTCGGTGACTCTGAAGAAGAATTTCTCGACCTGCTCGAGCACCACTACGACCTCGCTCCGGGTCACGGCGGTCAAGTAGCCGCACGTAAGCTGGGTGTGCGCGACCGGTTGTCGCGCACACCCACGAGCGCTTCAGCGACACCTCGATCGTGCCGCCCACCGGCACCGAGCGAGCGCTCTGCCACGAATGCGATCGCCCGGCTCATGTACCACCGGTGCGATTGGAATGGCGACCGAGCGCTCGGCGGTCGCTCGACGCCTAGCGACGCCCTCGTCGCCGGCGCGATCACGAGGGACAAAGTGGCCGGACGACTGGAGCAGTCGCCCGGGACGGGATGGGTTCGGCGCCTGTGTAATCGATCCTTCGTCTTCACGCGCACGGAGACCACGACGTGGACTGGCAAACTGAATCGTGTGGCTCGGGGCGGTCACGGCGAGGTACATGGGGGCGTCGGTTCCGGGCAGGATCAGGGAGGTGCCGCGGAATGTGAGATGGCCAAGGTATTCGCCGTCCAGCGAGGGTGAGCGGAAGCTGAGCACGGCATGGCCCCTGGTATCGAGCCGCGCCCGTTCGTTGACCACCGTGTGAAGGCTGAACGTGCCCTTGCGGGCCGACACGCAAGTCGCCCGGCCGATCGTGAGCGTCAGCTGGCCGCGCGCCGCGGCGGCGATGATCGATGGCAAGGTGAACACGGTCAGTCGCATTCGGTTGTGCGCAGCGACAGCTAGCCGAGAATTGGCTCGCTCGTATTCGCCTTTGACGGTGATCGTCGGCGTTCGTGCCCACGGCGTCGCTGCGAAGTGGTTTGAGTCGGTCTCTTTGCCGCCGAGGCCGCGAGCGACGCACGCCCACAGGCCAGGTCTGGTGAACGCATCGGTCTCGGCGACCTGGAAGCTGTCCGCAGCGGATCGCATCATGAGCGTGCCGAGCACGCCCCGATCGACCGCCGACGTTGCCCGGTCGTGCGTGACGACCGTGCCGGTGACCGAGCCATCGGCGGCGAAGATCGGATTCTGCGCGCAGCGCCATTCATCGCCGATGTCTCCGACCGGCGTCGTAAAGCCGAGCCCGACGAAGCCGCGCGCCTTGCGCGTGGTGCGCGGAGCAAGCGGCGTCCCTTCGATCCTGGCAGTCGCGGTCGCGTTCACGGTCAACGTGACTGCACTCGTCGGGCCGCCGCTGCAGTTGCTGCCCGGAAACACCTGGTACTGGTCGTAGGTGTACATCGACGCATGCATACCGTAAGCGCCGTCGCCCGAGTAGTAGAGGATCCCGCCGCCGCCCAGAGCGTCGATTGTTCCGGCGGTCCCCGCCAGGAGCTGACAGTACGACTGGAAGGGCTGCTGCGGATCTGATCCCATCGAGGTGTCGAGATTGATCTCGACCGCCTGCCGGTTGTATTCCGCGCTCGTCTGCTGCAGCTTGATTCCGAGCTCGTACGGCCCCATCGATGTGACCGTCGCACTCAGCGGCACCCACGGCTGGTTGTTGTACGGCGAGAACAGCCGCACGTACACTTGCGGCGCGATCACCGTGTCAGCCTGCGCAACGGCCGGCGCGACTGATCCAACCCGGCGATCAACGCAAGCAGCGCGCCCAGCGCGGCCGCACCGCCAGCGGCCGCCCGCCTCATGATGCTGCCTCAGTGGCGGGGCGCAGCTGGGCCTCCAGCACCTCGAGGAACCGGGGCTGCTGCTGCTTGGCCATGCTTCGGATCTTGACCCGGCCCTCCGGCACGCTGATCACGAAATATCGTCTCGCCCGTTCGACGATCTCCATTCCCTAGGAGACCGACGCGTGATTACGAACTCCTCCGCTCACTCCGGTGCTGATCATGATCAGCCGCTGGTTCGTGCAGGCCACCAGCACGTTCGTGGTCTTCCGAAGCTCGGAGACCGCGCTTGCCAACGTGCCCGGCACGAAGCGACCACCCTGGCGGTACTCGGGGTTCAGCGCCACCCCGGCTACAAGGAGCGACTCGTCCGGCTCGGAGATCTCCGCCAGCTGGTCGTAGGCCTTGCCGAACCGGCCCCAGCCGAACGGAAGCGCCTTCTTCTCGCGCTCGATCTCTTCAGCCGTGATGGCCACAAGAACCGATCCTCACATTGACTTCCGAGATACACCTTCACACCCGCGTCGGCGATTGTCAACACATCGCTGCAGCGAGCCGCGTGTCCGTAACGAGGTGGAACATCATGAGCTCGTGCAGGGCGACCGGCTGCTCACGGTGTTGGTCTTGCCGCCGTGATAGCGGGAGAACAAAGTGTTCGTCCAGAAGCCGCTGGCCGGACAGGTCCGTGGAGTCGTGATGAACCCCTTGCCCCCCTTTGTGATTTTGAAGAAATGGAACAGATCGCTCTTGACGGCGACGAACTTGTCCGGAGGAGGAACGCCCGGGAGCGCCAGGTTCTCGGTGAAGATGCCCGTGCCGGTGACGGTCGGCCGGCCGACGGACGGAATCGGGATTCCAGTGTTGAACGACACGGCCAGATCGATCAGCTTCCCCGGGCCCGCGTTGAACACAGTGACGTGCGACCGGAGGACTCGCGGGAGGATCCAGACCGACGCGCCGATATCGAGCTCGACCTCGCCTGACGCGACCCGGCTCGCCCTGGGACACGCGGCGGCGCCCTTCAGGTAGATCTGCTCATCGGTCGCACGGCACACCGCAGGAACCGAGAAGTCAAACCGTGCGCCGGGGTCAAGCCGGAAGATGTCGTCGATGATCGTGTGGGGCTTCTCGCCCGGCCGATCGCCTAGCCACTCCGATTTGAGGAACACGCCGGTCGGGGTGTTCGGGTGCGTGGTGTTGAACGTCTCCACGTAATCCACCGCGTAGCTGCGGCGCGGCGCGGCCCCGGCAGCGCCCGCAAGCACCAAGGCCGCTAACGCGACGGCGCCACTCACCAGCGACAGGTTTCTACGCATGACTTGGGTCCCTCCTCGTCTTTCGGCAGGCCCCACGGCCCCGTGCGGAGGTAAACCTATTGAACGGCTGGGAGTTGCGCTACCCGAGGCGCGTGATTCCGCCGTCTAGCGAGATCAGGATCACCGTCACGAAGTTGGCGCCGGCGCTCGCCGACACCGGCTGATCCCTTCAGAGCGGGGTCGTGTACGCGCCCGTGATCCCGCCGTCGACGAGGAACGCGGTCGCATTGACGTAGCTCGACTCGTCACCGGCGAGGAACAGGACCGCGGTGGCGATCTCCTCCGCGCGTGCGAAGCGGCCCATCGGCACGTGCGCCATCCTGCGCGCGGCCTGGGCGGAGTCCTTGGCGTAAAGCTCCCGGAGCAGCGGGGTGTCGACGGGGCCGGGGCACAGCGCGTTGACGCGCACACCCCGGCTCGCGAACTCGACGCCGAGCTCGCGGGACAGCGAGAGGACGCCGCCCTTCGACGCCGTGTAGGAGATCTGCGACGTCGCTGCGCCGAGGACCGCGACGAACGACGCCGTGTTGATCACGGACCCGCCTCCGCCGTTCAGCAGGTGAGGGATGCCATGCTTGCAGCACAGGAACACGCTTCGCAGGTTCGCCGCCTGCACCCGCTCCCAGGCCTCGAGCGTCGTGTCGAGCACCGACGCGTCGTCGATAGGCGAGATCCCGGCGTTGTTGAACAGCACGTCGATCCGGCCGAGCTCCTCGCGTGCGCGCGCGTACAGAGACTCGACGGCCTGCTCATCCGTCAAATCGGCCTGCAATGACAGGGCCCCGACCGCGTGCTCACGCACATCGACGCCGATGACCCTGGCGCCCTCACGCTCGAACAGATCGGCGGTGGCGGCGCCGATTCCACCCGCGGCGCCGGTGATCACGCAGACCTTGTCTTGGAGCCGTCCGGAACCGGTACTCATGACGTCGCGTAGTAGATCGACTTGACTTCGGTGTACGCGTCGAGCGCATGGGGCCCAAGCTCGCGGCCGTAGCCCGATTGCTTGAAGCCCCCGAACGGGGTGGAGACACGCACCGAGGTGTTCGAGTTGATCGACAGGACGCCCGCGTCGATGGCTCGGGCAACTCGGAGCGCGCGGGCGCCATCGCGGGTCCAGATCGAGCCGGACAGCCCGTAGATCGTGTCGTTCGCGAGGCGAACGGCCTCGTCCTCATCGGTGAACGGGGTCACCGACGCGACCGGCCCGAAGATCTCCTCACGCGCCGCTCGTGACTCCGGATCGACCGGGCACAGGACCGTCGGGGGAAACCAATAGCCCGGTCCGGCCGGCGCGCTCCCGCGGATCGCGACAGGCGCTTCTCCGTCGACGAACGAAGCGACAGTCTCGCGCTGGTTCGCGGAGATCAGCGGCCCCATCTGTGTCTGCTCGTCGAGTGGATCGCCGACGCGGATCTGGCCGACCGCGTCCTGAAGCCTCGTCATGAACTCGTCGAGCACGGAGTCCTGCACCAGGATCCGCGAGCGGGCACAGCAGTCCTGGCCGGCATTGCCGAACACCGCCATCGGGGCGGCCGCGGCCGCGGCGTCGAGATCCGCGTCGGCGAACACCAGGTTGGGGGACTTGCCACCGAGCTCGAGCGTGACCCGCTTGATCGTCCCGGCGGCCGCGGCGGCGATCGAGCGTCCCACCTCGGTCGAGCCGGTGAACGCAATCTTGGCGACATCCGGGTGCTCGACGAGCCGCTGGCCGCACACGCGCCCGGGACCGACGACGACGTTGACGACGCCGTCCGGGATCCCGGCGTCGGCCGCGATCGACGCGAACCGGAGCGCGGTCAGCGGCGTCAGCTCAGCGGGTTTGAGCACCACCGTGTTACCCGCGGCGAGCGCCGGCCCGAGCTTCCAAGAGGCGATCACCAGCGGGAAGTTCCACGGCACGATCAGCCCGACGACGCCGAGCGGCTCCCTGACCGTGAACGCCTGACCTCCGGCGACGGGGATCGTGTCGCCGAGCAGTCGCTCGGGAGCTCCGGCGTAGTAGCGGAACGTCGCCACAACCATGTCCATCTCGCCGCGAGCGTCGGCGATCGGCTTGCCGGCGTTGCGGGCCTCCACCTCCGCCAGGTAGTCACGGTGAGAAGCGAGCGCGTCGGCGAGTGCGTGGAGGTGCGCTGCTCGCTCTCCCGGTGCGAGCGACCGCCACGCGGGGAACGCATCGCGGGCGCGCTCGACCGCGGCATCGACGTCGTCCGCGCTCGCGCGCGGGATCTCCGTAAGCACCGCCTCGGTGGCGGGCTCGATCACGGCGAGCATGTCGGTCACTGCGCTCCTACGGCGACTGCGCCACGTCCGGAAGGCCGATCTCGCCGCCGCCCCCGCCGATGTCGCCGAGGTCGACCGTGCGGATCGGTCCCTTGAACGTTCTGCGTGCCGAGAGCAGGTACCAGAGCGTCACCGCGATCATCACGCCGACCGTCACCAGCGGTGCGTAGTTCACGGCCGACCAGCTGAAGTTCTTCGCGAATGGGACCGCCTTCGGGGTGAACGGGAGGCAGAAGATGATCACGCACAGCGCCACCCACACGATCGCGATCAGGTTGACCCACTTGTACTTTCGGCCGAGCGTCCACGGTCCGGGTACGAACCGATCGCCCATTCGCCAGCGGAGGAAGATCGGGATCGTGTAGGCGATGTACAGGCCGATAACCGAGATCGAGGTCACCGCGAGGAAGGCGACAGGGAGCCCGGCCTTGTTGCCCTTGTACGCCGGGATCGTGATGATCAGCGCGAACACGGCGACGAACGCGACCGCCCAGGTGGGGGTGCGGTGCCGGTTGAGCCTGCGCCACAGGTTGTGCCCGGGGACGGCACCGTCGCGCGAGAACGCGAACGTCATGCGCGAAGCGCTGGTGACGCATGCCATTCCACAGAAGATCTGACCGACCGTCGAGATCACGAGGACAGCCTTGGCGGCGGCCGAGCTGAGCGCCGTCTCGATCACCGTCTGCGAGGTGCCGCCGGCAGCGCTGATCGCGGTCACGTGAGTCGCCGCGAATGTCAGCGCGAGCAGCACGGCCCATCCGAAGATCGCCGAGTAGAACACCGAACGCCAGACGCCCTTCGGCGCGGCCATCGAGGCGTTGTTCGTCTCTTCTGAGATGTGCGCCGACGCGTCGTACCCGGTGATCGTGTACATCGTCAACAGGAACCCGAGTGGGAGGACGTAGAACCAATACATCTGGTGGTTGAAGCCGGAAAGGTTGATCCGGTGCCCGAACACGAAGCTGAAGCTCTGGTGATGGCTCGGTACCGCGATCAGCAGGACGATGATCGCCAGCACGCCGATCACGTGCCACCAGACCGAAACCCGCGTGAACAGCGCCACCAGCGGTGAGGAGAAGATGTTGACCGCCGCGTGCAGCGCGAGCAGGATCAGATGAACAGGACAACACGTGTGATGCAGCGCCGACTGCACACTCACGGTCGCGAAGTTGACGCCGAAGATGTGCGCACCGTAGAAGGACAGCGTCGAGTTCAGGAACGTCGCCGCCGCGTAGTCGACCGAGGCCGTGACCGCGACCAGGCCGATCAGGTTGAACCATCCGGTGAACCAGCCCCACCCGGCGCCGCCGAGCTTCGAGGCCCAGTAGTAGATCCCGCCGGCGGTCGGCATCGCGGAGGCGAGCTCTGACATCGAGAAGGCGACCAGCAGGATGAAGATGCTGATCACGGGCCAGCCGATCGAGATCGCAACTGGCCCTCCATTGACCCACGCCTGTCCGTAGGTCGTAAAGCAGCCGGCCAGGATCGAGATGATCGAGAAAGAGATCGCGAAGTTGGAGAAGCCGCTCCAACCCCGTTTGAGCTCCTGCTTGTAGCCCAGCTCGGCGAGCCTCTGTTCGTCGGTCGTCAGCGGCTCTACGGCGGTTGTCATGCGGCCCCTCCTACGTAAAGGTCTGATGGTCCGTCCTTAGCGGCGAAACCTACTACGCCGGCCACTCGGACGGAAGTCAAGCCCCGGCAGCAGCCCGGCGAGCACCTGCTCGGTCGCCGCGCAGGTGTTCGGCCATCACGCGGGCCGCGCCGGCCTCGTCCCCGCGGCGGACGGCGGCGAGCAGCCGGCGGTGCTGCGCGTTGGCGGAATCGAGCACCTCGGGGGGGTGCGCGATCACCGAGATCAGGCCCGTCATCGCGCCCTGGACCTCGGTCATCGCGGTCACCAGTCGCGGGCTGCCGGTGGCCTCGGCCAGGCCCACGTGCAGCCGCACGTCGGCCTGGCGGTACGCGTCGAAGTCGTCCAGCATCCCGTCGAGCGCGATCACGAGCTCGTCAAGCGCCGCGAGCGGCATCGGGCTCCGCGCGCTCCGCGGCCAGGACGGCCACGCCGACCTCGACGGCCATGCGCTCGTCGCAGTGCTCACGCCACGCGGCGAGCGTGTCGGCGGGGGCGGCCCGGCCGGCGGCTGCGGGTCGGCGACGAACGTCCCGCCGCCGCGACCGCGGGTCGCGCGCAGATGCCCGCTCTGCGCGAGCGCCACGAGCGCCTGCCGTAGCGTGGAGCGGGCGATCCCGAGCTTCGTGCAGAGCTCGCGTTCAGCCGGAAGCCGGGTGCCCGGCGGCAGCAGCCCGAGCTTGATCGCCGTGCCGAGCCGTTCGACGGTCTCCTCGAACGCGGTCTGCGAGCGGACGGGCGCGAACACCGTATCCAGCGAAGCGACTCGACCCGAGCGATGCCACTCCCATCGCGCGCTCACAGACGCTCGAAGCCGCGGACACGCTCCCAGTCGGTGACCGCCGACTCGAACGCCGCCAGCTCGACGTCGGCCGCGTGGATGTAGTGATCGACGACCTCGTCGCCGAAGGCGCCACGCGCGACCTCGCTTGCGGCGAACAGGTCTCGCGCGTCGCGCAGCGTGGCCGGCAGCCGCGGCTTGTCGGTGGCGAGGTATGCGTTGCCCTGATACTCGGGCTCGAGCTCGAGGCCGGCGTCGGCGCCGTGCAACCCGGCGGCGATGATCGCGCTGAGCGCGAGGTACGGGTTCAGGTCCGAGCCGCCGGCGCGGTTCTCGAACCGCAGCGACGGCCCGTGGCCGACGACCCTCAGCGAGCACGTCCGGTTGTCATTCGCCCACGCGACCGCCGTCGGCGCGAACGAGCCCGCCGCGTAGCGCTTGTAGGAGTTCACGTTAGGCGCCAGGAACAGCGTCAGCTCCCGCAGACAGGCGAGCTGACCGGCGAGGAACGAATCGAACACGGCCGCTCGCGCTCGAACAGCGGCCCCGGCTCGTCGGAGAGCGAGAAATGGATGTGACACGAGCTGCCCTCGCGCTCGTTGAACTTCGCCATGAAGCTGATCGACATCCCCTCCTGGGCGGCGATCTCCTTGGCGGCGTTCTTGTAGATCGAGTGCTGGTCGGCGGTGCGCAGCGCGTCGGCGTACCGGAAGTTGATCTCGTGCTGGCCGAGGTTGCACTCGCCCTTGGAGTCCTCGACCTCGAGGCCGGCGGCCGTCATCTCGTTGCGGATCCGGCGGATCAGCGGCTCGACGCGCGCGGTCCCGAGCAGCGAGTAGTCGATGTTGTAGAGATTGGCCGGCTCGAGGTCCCGGTAGCCCTTGCGCCACGCGTCCTCGTAGCTGTCGCGGAACACGAGGAACTCGAGCTCGGTGCTCGCGTTGGTGCTCCAGCCCCGCTCCGCGAGACGCGCGATCTGCGCGCGCAGGAGCTGGCGCGGCGAGGCGACGACGTCCGAGCCGTCCGCCCACTCGAGGTCGGCGAGGCACATCGCCGTGCCGTCCTGCCATGGGACGGGGCGCAGCGTGTCGAGATCCGGCCGCATCGCGAAGTCGCCGTAGCCGCGCTCCCACGATGACATCTCGTACCCCTCGACGGGCGTCATCTCGACGTCGACGGCGAGCAGGTAGTTGCAGCCCTCGGCGCCGTGCTGGGCGACCTCGTCGAGGAAGTGCCGCGCGGTGAGCCGCTTGCCCTGGAGCCGGCCCTGCATGTCGGTGATGGCGAGCAGGACCGTGTCGATCGCTCCCTGGTTGACCTGTGACTGGAGCTCCTCCAGCGTCATCGCGGCCCCCGAGCTGGCATCCGTCGCCGTCACGAGCGTTGAAGGTATAGGAACCGAGCCTTAGACGCTAGGTTTTGCGAATGAGCGACCTGAGGGGCGTCCTGGGGCGACTCGAGCAGCGCCTGGGCCCGATCACCGAGGGGCCGATCCCGCTCGACGGCGGGATCACGAACCGCAACTACCGGGTTCGCTTCGGCGAGCGCGACTGCGTGGTGCGCCTACCGGGGAAGGACACTTCGCTGCTGGGCATCAGCCGCGACGCCGAGCGCATCGCCAACGGCGCCGCAGCCGAGCTCGGACTGGCGCCGGCGGTCCTCGCGGGCGACGAGCACAGTCTCGTCACCGAGTACGTTCCCTGCCGCGCGGCCGACGCGCGAGCGGTCCGTGGCGCTGCCGCTTCGCTCGGCGCCGCGCTGCGCGCGTTCCACGACTCGGGCGTCGAGCTGTCGGTCCGCTTCTGGGTGCCCGAGCTGCTCGCGTCGTACGCGGAGATCGTGCGCGAGCGCGGCGGGAGCGCTTCCGCGCCGGTACCCCGCCGCAGCTCCTTGGCGCCGGATCGCCGGCGGCGCTTCCGCTGCACGATCCCGTCCCGTGTCACGACGACCTGCTGCCGGCAACGTGTTGCTGGTCGGCGATGGCGAGGCGTCATGCTGGTCGACTGGGAATACGCGGGCATGGGCCACCGGCTGTTCGACCTGGGCAACCTCGCCGTCAACAACGAGTTCGATGAATCAGACGAGGCACGGCTGCTCGCCGCCTATTTCGGCGGGCCGCCGTCGCCTGGCCGCAGCGCCGCGCTCCGCCTGATGCGGATCGTCTCCGACGCGCGCGAGGCGGCCTGGGGGGTCGTCCAGGGCGTCATCTCCGAGCTCGACTTCGACTTCGAGGCTACGCGGCGGAGCACTTCGAGCGACTCGAGCGGACGCCTCGAGCCCCCAGTTCAACGGGTGGATCAATGCCGCGGCCGCGTGAGCTGCCCGACCGCGCTCGCGTCGTGATCATCGGCGGCGGGGTCGGCGGCGCCGCGATCGCGTACCACCTCGCCCAGCTCGGCGAGCGCGACGTCGTGCTGCTCGAGCGCAGCGACCTGACCAGCGGCTCGACGTTTCACTCGGCCGGACTCGTCGGACAGCTGCGCGGCAGCGTGTCGCTGACGCGGCATGATGATGGACTCGGTCGCGCTGTACCGACGCTCGACTGCGGCTGGGTCGAGTGCGGCGGAATCCGCCTTGCGTGCACACCCGAGCGCGAGCAGGAGGTCCTGCGCCAGGTCGCGTGGGCCAAGACATTCGGGTTGCCGCTCGAGCTCCTGTCGCCCGACGAGGCGCGGAGCTGTTTCCGCTGATGGTCACGGACGGGGTTCGCTGCGCCTCGTATCTGCCGAGCGACGGCTACCTCGATCCCTCGCAGCTGACCTACGCGCTGGTCGGGCGCGCGGGAGGGCGGCTGCCGGGTATTCACGCACACGCGGGTCACGGGATCGACGTCGTCGACGGCCGGGTCCGGGGCGTCAGACCGAATGGGGCGACATGGAGGCCGAGGTTGTCGTCAACGCCGGCGGGCATGTTCGCGGCCGAGCTCGGCCGGATGGCCGGCGTACGCGTGCCGATCGTCCCGTTCGCGCACGAGTACCTGGTACCCAACCGTTCCGCGAGCGCGTCGCCGGGCGAGCATCTGCCGACGCTGCGCGACCCCGACCTGCTGATCTACTTCCGCGAGGAGGGCGGCGGGCCTCGTGATGGGCGGCTACGAGCGCGACAGCGCGCCGTGGGCGCTCGACGAGCACCTGCTGGACCGGATCCCCGCCGACTTCAACGGCCGGCTGCTCGAGGAGGACTGGCCGCGGTTCGAGGAGATCGCGCAGCAACTCGCGCAGCGGCGTCCCGGCTGATGGAGGACGTGAAGGTCACGCGCCTGATCAACGGCCCCGAGGCGTTCACCCCCGACAACGAGTTCTGCCTCGGCGAGACCGAGGTCCGCGGGCTGTTCGTCGCCGCCGGGTTCTGCGCGCACGGCCTTGCGGGCGCCGGCGGGATCGGCAGCTGATGGCCGAGTGGATCGTCGCCGGCGAGCCGTCGCTCGACGTCTGGGAGATGGACATCCGCCGCTTCGGCGCGCACTACCGCTCGCCGGCTACACGCTCGCGCGCGCGCAAGGAGGTGTACGAGACCTACTACGACATCCGCTATCCCGGCCACGAGCGCCTAGCCGGGCGCCCGCTGCGGACCTCGAGCGCGTACGGGTGGCACGCCGGGCCGGAGCCGTGTTCGGCGAGAAGTCCGGCTGGGAGCGGGTCAACTGGTACGAGTCCAACGCCGCCGCCGGCGACGAGTCGCTGCGCCCGCGCGGCTGGGCGGGGATGCACTGGTCGCCGGCGATCGGCGCCGAGCACCGCGCGACCCGCGAGGCCGCCGGACTGTTCGACGAGTCCTCGTTCGCGAAGCTCGAGCTCTCCGGCCCGGGCGCGGCGGAGCTGCTCGAGCGGCTGTGCGACAACCGCGTGGCGCGCGACGTTGGCGCGATCACCTACACGCAGATGCTCAACCGCCGCGGCGGGATCGAGTGCGACTTCACGGTCACGCGCGCTCGGCCCAGAGCGTTCCAGATCGTCACCGGCACGGCGTTCGGCAACCACGACGCGAGCTGGATCCGCCGGCATCTTCCCCACGACGGATCGGTCCGGCTGACCGACGTGACCTCGCGGTGGGCCTGCTTCGCGCTCTGGGGCCCGCGAGCATGGAAATCCTCGCCCCGCTGACGCCCGACCCGCTCGACTTCCGCTACATGTCGATGCGCGAGATCGCGGTCGGCGACGTGCCGGTACGGGCGCTCCGGGTGACGTTCGTCGGCGAGGCGGATGGGAGCTCTACTGCCCGACCGAGTACGGCGCCGGACTGTGGCGAACGCTGTGGGAGGCCGGCGAGCCGCACGGCATGGTCGCCGGCGGCTACCGCGCGATCGACTCGCTCCGGCTGGAGAAGGGCTACCGCGTGTGGGCGGCCGACATCACCCCGGACGACACCCCGCTATGAGGCCGGGCCTCGGCTTCTGCGTCCGGGACGACAAGGCTTCCTCGGCTCGGCCGCGCTCGCCGCGAGCGAGCCGCGCCGGCGGCTTCGGTGCATCGTGCTGGAGGATCCGCGCTCGGTGGCGCTCGGCAACGAGCCGGTGCAGCATCGAGGGCGAAGTGTGCGGGCGCGTCACGAGTGGGGGATACGGCTACACCGTCGAGCGCTCGATCGCCTACGCCTATCTGCCGGCGGAGATCGAGCTCGGAACCGCGGTGAGATCGACATCTTCGGCGCGCTGTGTCGCGGGCGAGGTCGTCCGCGAGCCGCTGTTCGACCCCTCCGGGGAGCGGGTCAGGAACTTGGCCTAGACGGTACACTGACGTACCGATGCTCTGCGGTCACCGAAGCTGCGGGCGGATCCACCGCCTCCGAGCCCGACGAGGCGCTCGCCGGCGGCAGCGCCCCGCCTTCCCCGGCAGGTCCGGTCGAGGCCGGGACGCCGATCGCGATGCCGCCTGCGATCCCGCTCCCGCGGCTCGTGCAGGGACTCGGGTTCGGGCTCCGGCCGCTCGGCTTCAACCTGAGCAACCAGCGCAGGTTCGGAGACGTCTGGCAGATGAAGCTGCCGACCCGCGCCGACGCGTTCGTGGTCACCGGCCACCCCGACCATGTCAAGTCGCTGTTCACGGCCAAGCCGGACGATGCGCCTTCGGCCACCGGCGAGAGCCCGCTGCGGCCGATCCTCGGTCCGAACTCCGTGCTGACGCTGATCGGCCCGCGCCACATGCGCGAGCGCAAGCTGCTGCTGCCACCGTTTCACGGGGAGGCCGTGGCGCGGTACGTCTCGATGATCGCCGAGGTGGCCGAGCGCGAGATCGATCGCTGGCAGGTCGGGGTGCCGTTTGCGCTCGCCCCACGGATGCAGGCGGTGACCCTCGACGTGATCATGGCGGGGATCTTCGGGATCGAGGCCACGCCGGCCGCCGACTCGCTCGAGTTCGAACTGCGCGAGACGCTCCGCCGGTTCCTGCGGATGTCGACGCGCCCGCTGTGGGCGCTCGTCGAGCTCCAGAACATGGGGCGTCAGGAGCCTCGAGGGCTTCTGCGAATCGTGCTGCGCCAGACCGACCGATTGCTCTATCAGGTGATCCGCGCGCGCAGGGCCGCGGGCGACGGCGGCGGTCGCACCGACGTGCTCTCGCTGCTGCTCGAGGCGCGCGACGAGGACGGGCAGCCGATGAGCGATGAGGAGCTGCGCGACGAGCTGGTCACACTCGTGCTCGCCGGCCACGAGACGACCGCCAACCAACTGGCGTGGACGTTCGAGCGGCTGGTCCGCTTCCCGGACGCGTATGACCGGCTGCGGGAGGCGGTCCGCTCCGGCTCGCGAGCGGACGCCGACGCCTACGTTGAGGCGACGATCTACGAGGGGATGCGGGCCCGGCCGGTGATCCCGATGATCGTTCGCCTCGTCCAGCGGCCGTGGCGACTCGGGTCGTTCGTCGTCCCGCCGGGCAGCCCGGTCGCGATGAGCATCGTCGGGATCCACCACCGCGAGGACCTGTATCCCGACCCGTACGTGTTCAGGCCGGAGCGGTTCGTGGGGCGCAAGCCCGGGACGTACACCTGGATTCCGTTCGGCGGCGGCATCCGCCGCTGCCTCGGCGGTGCGCTGGCGATGGCCGAGCAGCAGGTCGTTCTGGAGGCGATCGCGCGGCGCACCGACCTCGCCGCCACCGACCCCGCCCCGGAGGCTGGGCGCCAGCGCAACGTGACGATGATCCCTCAGCACGGCGGGCGGGTGGTCGTCTCCTCCAAACGTGCCGCGTGAGCACCGCGAGCGGCTGATCGCCGCGATGGCGGCGTCGGTCGAGGAGAAGGGCTACCAGGACACGACCGTCGCCGACATAGTGCGGATCGCTCAGACGTCGCGGCGGACGTTCTACGAGCATTTCGAGGACCGCGCGGCCTGCTTCCTGGCGCTGTTCGACGCGACCAACGACGAGGTGATCGCCGCGCTCGCGGAGGCCGTGGACCCGGCCGACGATTGGGAGCGGCAAGTCGATCAAGCGCTCGGCGCGTATCTGGGCGCGGTTGCCGCAAGCCCCGCGCTTTACCGCAGCTTCGTGCGCGAGCTGCCGGCCCTGGGGGAGCGGGGCGCCGCGCACCAGCTCGCCGCGATCGAGCGTTTCGCCCGGCAGCTGGTCGGGCTCGTCGAGCTCGGACGTCGGGAGCAGCCGTCAATCGGCGCCGGTCCGCTGACGTTCGACACGGCGGTGATGATCGTCGGCGGAATCCGCGAGCTGATGGTGATCGCCGCGCAGCAGGGCCGCAACCTGGACGAGGTCCGCCCGGCCATCGTCGAGGCGGTCAACGCGATCGTGGGGGCGTCCGTGGTTCGCTCCTGAGGGAGCGGGACGCCGGGTCAGCGGCCGTGACTCACTGGACGTCCATCCCGAGCGTGCGCGCGGTCTGCGACTTCGGGACCTGGGCCTGCTCGGGCGCGGTTCTCAGGATGTGATCGCCGAACGTCGAGGTGACGCCGAACCAGTAATGCTCGTTCTTGTAATGGTGCAGGCGGTGGCCCCGCCAGATCGACCGGTAGTAGCGGCGGCGTGGGCGGTACGGGGTGTGGATCAGGAAGTGGCACCACTCGTAGGCGCCGAGGATCGCGTAGCTGACGAGCAGGCCGGTCGCCGCGTGGGCGATCCGGTCGCCGCCGACCACGAGATGAATCGGGAACGAGACGAGCCACACGGTGACGGCGATCAGGGGGATGAAGATCAGCACCGCGTAGGTGGGGATCAGGACTCCATCGAGCTCCGACGGCGCCATGTGATGGGCGCGATGCTCTCGCGCGGCGATCAGGTCGTGGCGGAACCTGCCCACCCGGATCGGCTTCGCGTGCAGCAGATATACGTGGATCGCCCACTCGGTGACCGGGGTCAGCGCGACCACGCCCACGGCGACGACCGCGTCGCGCCAGTCGAACCGGCCGAGCACGATCCGTAATGCGAGCGCGCCCACGATCGCCGCGGCCAGCAGCGGGGGAGTTCGTTGCCGCACGAACGAGCGCCAGCAGTCAGACAGCGTGAGCACCCGGGAGTCCCGCCGCGGGATCGCGTCCGCGGGCGCTGTGAGACCGTCCGACGCGGCCATCGCTGTCGCCGCCCTGACCGGAGCGCCTTCCCTCATGCGCTCAGGATACCGGGACGGTGCGGCTGTAATAGACGCTTCCGGTCGGGTCGAGCCAGCCGAGCCGGACCGCCCCGGCCGACGGGACCGAGACGTGGTTGTAGATGAATCCCTCCGGGTTGTTGGTTTGGATCTCGGTCAGCTCCTTCCAGCTTGAAGAGCCCTTGGGCTGGAACTCGATCACGCCGTACTGCGTCGTGTTGTGCGCGGCGGGTCGGAGCTGACCCCAGACCGTGACCCGAGACCCGTGGCTCTGCACCGGCAACCAGATGGGGATCTGGTACGCACCGAAGGAGGGCTTCCTCTTGCCGTTGATGTACTCAAGCCCGGTCTGGAAGCTGCTCCAGTAAAGCGCGCTCCCCTTACGCGCGTTCGGCCTGGGCGGGCTGTCCACGAGCAGGAACTGCGCCAGCCCGTGTACGTACGGCATCTGCCAGGTCATGTACTCACCCTCGTCGATCCACGCCGCCTGGTCGGCCGGCGTCGTCGTGACGAACGGGTTCGGAGGGTTCGTCTTGAATCCCCATTCTGTGAGGTAGAGCGGCACGCCGCCGCTCGGATGCTGCCCGTAGGCCCCGAAGATCCGATTGAGGGTCCGCTCGAACGATGGAAGGTTGTAGAGCGTGACGTAACCAGCCTCTGGATCACGCCGGTTCGGCGGCGCCTCGAATCCGTATGGGTGGTGCGCGTAGCTGGTGTTGAACAGACCTGGGTGCTGGGCGACGAACTGCGACGCAGAGCCGCTGGTCGGGCACCCGAGCGAGCTCGCCGCGCTGCCGCTGAGCGGCCGGAGGTTCGAGCCCACGCAGTAGAGGCCGCGCATGAACGGCACCGGCGACATGATGCCGCGGTTGGCGGTCTCGCCGATCATGATCGTGTCGCTGGAGTGCGAGCTCGCCTGAAGCCCGCTCCATGCAGCGTCGACCAGCGCGCGGTACTCCTGGGGCTGGAGGAGGAGGCGTCTACGGCCGGCCTGCCTGTACCAGGGAACCAGCCACGACCGCTCATTCGGCTCGTTCCAGATGCCCCAGTAGTTCACGCGCGGGATCGGCGTGGCCGGAGTGGAGGCGGGCGACGCCGATGTCACGCTCGCTCCAGGAATGGTCGTGCTTGGAACGGTGATGCCGCCGACCCCGGGGAGCGCAGTCCCCTGGGTCGCCTGCGGGGGATCGACGTACGCGCCGCTGTAGCGGCGTCCGACCGCCTCGACGAAGTTCCGGTAGTCGGTCGGATTCGGCATCCACCCGAGCACGGGGCCCTGTGTGGTCCGGTTGCCGGGGGAAACGGCCCACACCGGTGCCGGGCCGATCACCAGGAAGTAAACGCGCATCCCGAGTTGCTGGGCGGTTTCAACCAGCGTGTCCCACCGGCTCCACGCGCCCTGGGGGTACGCCGCCGGATTGGTGGCGTCGAAGTTGGGTCGCTGCGACGAGTTGGCGTTCGGGGCGATCAGCTGCCAGACGACCGAGACCTTCACCACGTCGACGCCCAGCGCGTGAAACGTCTGGAGCGTTTGCACCATGTGCTTCGTCGAGCTGTAGATCAGCTGGTCGTCGTCGAACAGCATCGACTGTTCGAAAGTCGATGCCAGCGCGCGTCCGGGCAGCACCCCGACGATCGCGACGACCGCGCCGACCGCCAATACGACCGTCCGCCAGCGGCTCATCGCGGCGAGATGGTAGAGGCCGCTCTACGGCTGCGCGCCGGTCGCCGGGCGGCGGTCAGCGAACGGAGCGCGTAGATGAGGAGATCGGCGATTCCCGCCGCCGCGAACGCGAATGGCCCGGTGATCACGGTGCCGGTGAGGCAGGAGAGCACCCCCTCCAAGCTATCGTCTGCTGCGATGCCGAGCGTCAAGACAAGCCTCACCGAGCTCCCGGAGTCGCGTGTGCGACTCGAGGCCCAGGTGGCCGCGGAGGAGGTCGACCGGCGCGTGACGGAGGCTGCCGGTCAGCTCGGCCGCCAAATGCGCGTCCCGGGCTTCCGCAAGGGCAAGGTGCCCGCGCCGATCGTGATCCGGCGGCTCGGCCGTGAAGCGGTACTCGACGAAGCGCTGCGCAACTACCTGGGCAGCTGGTACGCCGACGCGATCGAGGAAGCGGGAATCGCCCCTGTCGGACGCCCCGAGCTCGACGTCTCGGAGCTTCCTGAGGAAGGCCAGCCGCTGTCCTTCTCGATCGAGATCGGGGTGCGGCCTGAGGCCAAGCTGGGTCGTTACGAGGGCCTCGAGGTCGGCCGTCGCGACCCCGCCGTCGAGGAATCGAGCGTCGACGAGGAGCTGGAGCGGCTGCGCGAGCAGTTCGCGACGCTCGAGACCGTCGAGCGGCCCGCAGCCGAGGGCGACCACGTCGTGATCGACTACACGGGCAAGATGGATGGGGAGCCGTTCGAGGGAGGCAGCGGGCGCGACCAGCTGCTCGAGGTCGGCTCGGGACGGCTGATCCCCGGATTCGAGGAGCAGCTGATCGGGACTGCCGCGGGCGACGAGCGCACGGTCGAGGTCACGTTCCCGGAGGACTACCAAGCCGAGGAGCTTGCGGGCAGGCAGGCGGAGTTCGACGTGACTGTGAAGGAGGTCAAGTCCAAGCGGCTTCCGGAGGCAGACGACGAGTTCGCGTCCGAGGCGGGCGGGTTCGACACGCTTAGCGAATTGCGCGAGGACATCGCGGGTCGCCTGAAGGAGGCCGACGAGCGCGCGATCGAGCGGGAGTTCGAGCAGGCCGTGCTCGACGCCGCCGTCGAGGAGGCGGAGGTCGATGTCCCGGAGAAGCTCGTCCACGCGCGCGCGCACGAGCTGCTCGACGACACGATGTCCGCGCTCGCGCGCCAGGGGATCTCCAAGGAGGCCTACCTCCAGATCGCGGGCAAGGACGAGGAGACGCTGGCCCATGAGGCCGAGCCGGAGGCGGCGCAGGCGCTCAAGCGGGAGGCGGTGCTGGCGGCCGTGGTGGACGCCGCGGGCATCGAGCCGACCGACGAGGACGTCCAGGCCGCGCTCGAGCCGACCGCCGAGCGCACCGGCTCCTCCTCGGAGGAGCTGTTCGAGGAGCTGCGCTCCGGCGATCGCCTGGAGCGGGTCCGCGATGAGGTCGCCTCTCGGCAGGCGCTCGAGCTGCTCGTGCGGGAGGCGAAGCCGATCCCGATCGAGCAGGCCAAGGCACGGGAGAAGCTCTGGCAGCCCGGCAAGGACGAGGATCAGAAGGGCTCCGGAGAGCTCTGGACCCCAGGCAGCTAAACCCTCTCGGGCGCGTTGCTACATTCGGCAGGAATCCGGCGGAGGAAGCGAAAGAAGCGAGGACGATGAGCCCACTCGTACCGATGGTCGTCGAGCAGACCTCCCGTGGGGAGCGCGCGTTCGACATCTACAGCAGGCTGCTCAACGAGCGGATCATCTTCCTGGGCACGCCGATCGATGACCAGATCGCCAACCTGATCGTCGCCCAGCTCCTGCACCTGGAGTCCGAGGACCCGGACAAGGACATCTCGATCTACATCAACTCGCCGGGCGGCTCGGTCTACGCCGGACTCGCGGTGTACGACACTATGCAGTTCATCAAGCCCGACGTTCAGACGATCTGCGTCGGGATCGCTATGTCGATGGGCGCGCTGCTGCTGGCGGGCGGCGCCAAGGGCAAGCGGATGGCGCTCCCCAACGCCAAGATCCTGATCCACCAGGTTTCCTCGGCGTTCCAGGGGCAGGCGACCGACATCGAGATTCATGCGGCGGAGATCATCGACGTCCGCCGGCGGCTTGACGAGATCATCGCCAACCACACCGGCCAGGAGCTCGAGAAGGTGCGCCAGGACACCGAGCGCGATTACTTCATGAGCTCAGAACAGGCGAAGGAGTACGGAATCATCGACCGGGTGATCTCGCAGCACTGAGCGTCTACCCTTAGTGCCGCGAGCCGCCGCGAGGCGACTTTCTGGAGAGGGCAACCAATGGCACGTCCCACCGACTCCAACGAACAGCTTCTTTGCAGCTTCTGCGGGAAATCGCAGCGGCAGGTCAAGAAGCTGATCGCCGGGCCCGGCGTCTACATCTGCGACGAGTGCATCGATCTCTGTAACGAGATCATCGACGAGGAGCTCACCGCACCGCCGAGCTTCGACATCGAGAACCTCCCCAAGCCCCGCGAGATCTACGACGTCCTCAACGAGTATGTAGTCGGGCAGGAGCAGGCCAAGCGCACGCTGTCGGTGGCGGTCTACAACCACTACAAGCGCGTGCAGATGATGCAGTCGGATGAGAACGACATCGAGCTGCAGAAGTCCAACATCCTGCTGCTGGGTCCCACGGGCTGTGGCAAGACGCTGCTCGCGCAGACCCTCGCGAAGATCCTGAACGTCCCGTTCGCGATCGCCGACGCGACGGCGCTGACCGAGGCCGGGTACGTGGGCGAGGACGTCGAGAACATCCTCCTGAAGCTGATCCAGGCTGCCGACTACGACGTCAAGAAGGCCGAGACGGGGATCATCTACATCGACGAGGTCGACAAGATCGCGCGTAAGGCCGACAACCCGTCGATCACTCGGGACGTGTCCGGCGAGGGGGTCCAGCAGGCGCTGCTGAAGATCCTCGAGGGAACCACCGCTTCGGTCCCGCCACAGGGCGGGCGCAAGCATCCCCATCAGGAGTTCCTGTCGATCGACACGACCAACGTGCTGTTCATCTGCGGCGGCGCCTTCGCCAACCTCGACAAGGTGATCGAGCGGCGGATCGGCCACCAGGGGATCGGCTTCGGCGCCTCGATCAAGACTAAGGACCAGCGTGACCTCGGCGAGATGTTCGAGCACTGCCTGCCCGAAGACCTGATCCAGTACGGGCTGATTCCCGAGTTCATCGGCCGGCTACCCGTGATGTCGGCGATCCACCAGCTTTCCCGTGATGAGCTGATGCAGATCCTCACCGAGCCCCGCAATGCGCTCGTCAAGCAGTTCCAGCGCTTCTTCCAGTTCGACGGGATCGAGCTCGTGTTCGCCGACGACGCGCTGACCTCGGTGGCCGACAAGGCACTCGAGCGCGAAACGGGCGCGCGAGGCCTGCGGCTCGATCATCGAGGAGGTGCTGCTCGAGGTTCAGTTCGAGCTGCCCTCTCGGCGCGACGTGCGCAAGTGCGTCGTCACCAAGGAGACGATCGACAAGGACGTCCCGCCGACGCTCGTGACCGAGGCGGCGCCAGAAGAAGAGGCGGCTTAGTAGGTCAGCTGCGCTGGGCTCGCAGGCGTCGGATGACCTCGATCTCCTCGAGGTCGATTCGGTCCTTGGCCCGATTGGCTGTTCGCTTCATCGCTTCCAGATCGTCGAGGGAGGCGATAAGAACGCCGATGCCGTCGAGTGTCACGCGCTCGGCTCGCGCGCGCAGGGCGTCGTAGGCCGGCGATCCCGCAGGCCCGACGAGCAGGTCGATGTTCCCGTCCGGGCTCGACAACGTGAGGATCGACGTTTGGCGAAGCGTGCGCGCATCGGGGACGAACGGCGCGTCGTCCGCGACGCCGCGGAGGGTCGCGCCGAGCTCCACGAGTGCGGCGCCGAGGGCCTCCAGGTTTGCCGGATCCACCGCGTAGCAGATGTCCAGGTCATTGGTGGTGCGCGCCGAGCCGTGGCCGACCATCGCGATCCCGCCGATGACGACGAAGTCCACGCCGTGCGCGACGAGGCGCTTCAGCAGCGCGCCGGGTCGGAACTCAGGCCAGCTCTCCACGGCTTCCCCGTGCAGCGAGTGCAAGCTCGCGGACGTTTGCATAGCTCCGCTCAAAGCTCTTGATCCGGTCTCCCGGAGAAAGCTCCAATCTCTGCGCGACGAGTGTCTCGTCGATGCTCGAGTTACGCGCGCGCGCGCCCAGCTCGAGCTCTCGATCGCAAGCCGCGAGCACCCGAGCGAGGGTCTCGACACGCGGGTTGGCCCCCCTCCGTTCGAGTCGTGCAACCGCGGATTGGGTGGTGCCAAGCGGGTGGCGAGAGCGGCCTGGGTGAGGCGTGCGTCTCGCCGGGCGTCGTGGATCAGGCCGTGGGCGCTTATGCTCATCGCAGATAGAGTATATCCTCAATGAATAGCGCAAATACATGATGACGCCAGTTGCTGCGGATTGATCTCGATTAGCCCCACCTACACTGCGCCTCCGGATGTCCGACCTCGAGTCTAAGACGCGCTATGACCCCAACGAGGTCGAGCCGCGGATCGTGTCCCAGTGGCTTGCATCGGGGCTGTTTCACCCAGAGCCCGCCGGAACCGCGGAGGAGAACTACTCGATCGCGATCCCGCCGCCCAATGTCACGGGCTCGCTGCACATGGGGCACGCCTACCAGGACGCGGTGATGGACACGCTGATCCGCCGCCACCGGATGGCGGGCGAGCGGACGAAGTGGATCCTCGGCACCGACCACGCGGGGATCGCCACCCAGACCCAGGTCGAACGCCTGCTCGAGTCCGAGGGAACCAGTCGCGAGGCCCTCGGGCGGGAGGAGTTCGAGCGGCGCGTGTGGCGCTGGCGTGAGCAGTACGGCGGTCAGATCATCGAGCAGCTCAAGCGATTCGGCGCGTCCTGCGACTACGAGGACGAGCGCTTCACGCTCGATGAGGACTACGCGGCGGCGGTGGTGCGCGTGTTTGTGGCCCTGTACGAGAAGGGCTACATCTATCGCGACCGGTACATGGTCAACTGGGATCCGGGGAGCCGTTCGGCGATCTCGGACCTCGAGGTCGAGGACCGAGAGGTCACCGACACGCTCTACTACATCGCGTACCCACTCGCGTCCGGAGAGGACGCGATCACGGTCGCGACGGTGCGTCCGGAGACAATGCTCGCCGACGTCGCCGTCGCGGTCAATCCGGAGGACGAGCGCTACCGCGAGCTGATCGGGCAGACGGCCGTCCTGCCGCTCGTCGGTCGCGATCTTCCGATCATCGCCGACGAGTACGTCAAGCCCGAGTTCGGGACGGGCGCGCTGAAGATCACCCCGGCCACGATCCGAACGACTTCGAGATCGGGCGCCGGCACGGGCTCGCGCAGCTGAGCGTCATCGGTGAGGATGGCCGGCTCACCGACGAGGCGCCCCCGAGTTCCGCGGCATGACCGTGATGGAGGCCCGCGAGGCGATCGTCGCAAGGCTGCGCGAGGAGGGCCTGCTCGTTGAGAGGTGGCCTACCCGCACACGGTCCCGTTCTCGCAGCGCTCGGGGGAGCGAATCGAGCCGCTCGTGTCGCTGCAGTGGTTCATGCGGATGGAGGAGCTCGCTCGGCCGGCGATCGAGGTCGTCCGCGACGGGCGCGTGCGGTTTCACCCGCAGAGCAATACGCGGGTGTACATGGACTGGATGGAGAACATCCGGCCGTGGGTGATCTCGCGCCAGCTGTGGTGGGGCCACCGCCTTCCGGTCTGGTACCGGGCAGGAGACCTACGTCGGCACGAGTGAGCCCGACGGCGAGGGATGGGAGCGCGACCCCGACGTGCTCGATACCTGGTTCTCGAGCGGGTTGTGGCCGTTCGTCACGCTCGGATGGCCCGAGCAGACGCCGGAGCTGCGCGCGTTCTATCCCACCGACGTGCTCGTGACCGCGCGCGACATCATCTTCCTGTGGGTCGCGCGGATGATCATGCTGGGGATCGAGTTCACCGGCCAGATTCCGTTCGACGACGTACACATCCACGCGATCATCCAGGCTCCGGACGGACGCCGGATGTCGAAGTCGCTTGGAACCGGGATCGACCCGCTCGACCTGATCGAGGGGGGGCCGAGGCCACCGGTCTTCAAGGAGGGAGGCGAGTTCCCCGCCTACGGGGCCGACGCGCTGCGGTGGGGGCTGCTGGCGATGGCGTCCTCCCAGGACGTGCGCTTCAGCGAAGAACGGATCGCGCAGGGTCTCGCACTGGTCAACAAGCTCTGGAACGCGGCGCGGCTGATCCTGCTCGGCGTCGCGCCGGACACGCGCGCCGCGATTTCACCCACCACCGTTGAGGACCGATGGATCCTCTCCCGCCTCGAGCGCGCAAAGGAGGAGGTCGCCGGGCGGATCGACCGCTATGACTTCGCCCACGCCGCGCTGGCGCTGTACGACTTCGTCTACGGAGAGCTGTGCGACTGGTACCTGGAGCTCGTCAAGCCGCGGCTGCGTGCGGGAGAGCCCGAGCTCGCCGCGACGGTCCTGCATCTGCTGGTCGGCACGCTCGCAATCGCGCATCCGATCATCCCGTTTGTGACCGAGGAGATCTACAGCTACGTCCCCGGCGCGGAGGACCTGCTGGCGGGCGGCGTGGCGCTCGAGCCGGCGGCGGTCGACCGGGCCTCCGAGACGTCCGTCGGCCGGGTGATCGAAGCGGTGCAGGCGCTGCGGGCGTGGCGCGACTTCAACGAGGTGAAGGCGGGCGCGATCATCCCGGCGCGGCTCGCGGCGGGGGGCTACGAGGAGACGAGCGAGCACCTGGCTCGGCTCGCACGGCTCTCGTTCACCGCCGACGGGGACGATCCCGTCGCGAGCGTCCCCGTTCCCGGCGGGACCGTCGAGGTCCTCGCCAGTCCCGATGTCGACACCGCGGCCGGGGAGCGCAAGCGCGCGGTGCAGCTCGACAAGCTCGAGCGCGACATCCAGATGCTCGAGCGCAAGCTCGCGAGCTCCGGGTTCGTGGAGAAGGCGCCGGCGGAGGTGGTCGAGAAGGCCCGCGCTGACCTGGAGCGGCTCCGCGCAGAACGAGAGGCGCTGTGAACCGAGAGGAAGCCGAGCGCTACATCCTCGATCGCGAGCTGTTCGGGATGCGGTTCGGGTTGGACCGCATGCGCCGGATGATGACCGCGCTGGGCCACCCCGAGCGGCAGTTCGACTCGATCCACGTCGTCGGGACCAATGGCAAGTCCTCGACCGTGCGGATGATCGCAGCGATCCTCGAACGTCATGGCCTCCGCACCGGCGCCTACCTGTCTCCGCACCTTCTGTCGTTCGGGGAGCGGATCCGGGTCTCGGAATCCGACCTGGGGCCGAGCGAGTTCGGGGCTGCGATCCAGCGGGCGGCCCATGCCGCCGAGCTCGTCGACCGGTCGCTGGAGGGGGACGAGCGGGTGACGCAGTTCGAGATGCTGACCGCCGCCGCATACTCCGAGTTCGCACGCCAGGGCGTCGAGGTCGGGGTGATCGAAGCCGGTCTCGGGGGTCGCTACGACGCCACGAACGTCATCCCATCCAAGGTGCAGGTGCTCACGAGCGTGGGCCTCGAGCACACTCGGTGGCTGGGCCCGACCGTGGCCGACATCGCCGCCGAGAAGCTGGCGGTGGTGCAGGAAGGTGCGACGCTCGTGCTCGGGCCGGAGCTGCACCCGGATGCGGCCGCCGTCGCGGAGGCGGTCGCCGAGCGGCACCACGCGCGGATCGTGCGCGCCGGACCGGATCCCGGATTGGAAGTGGGCGCGCTCGGGGCGTTCCAACGGGTCAACTTCTCGGTGGCCGAGACGGCGGCCGCGGCATATCTGGGCAAGCTCGATCCCGAGGCGGTCGCGGCGGCCGCCGCCGAGGTGCGCGTGCCCGGCCGCCTCCAGGTAATCGATGAGCGGCCGCTGACCCTGCTGGACGGCGCGCACAACCCTGACGGGATGACGGCGCTCGCGCAGTCGGTGCGCCAGATCCTTGAACAGCGAAACGCGCCGGACCTCGTCGCGGTCGTCTCGATCCTCGACGACAAGGATGCTGCGGGTATGCTCGCGACGCTACTGCCCCTGTGCGAAGCGCTCGTGCTGACCAGATCGCAAAATCCGCGCGCCCTGCCGCCACCCACGCTTCAGTCGCTGGCGAGGCAGTTGCACGGTCCAGCGACGGAGATCGTCGCCGATCCTCGGGTCGCGCTCGAACGCGCGCGAGAGCTCGCGACGCGTGATGGAGTGGTGCTGGCCACGGGCTCGATCTACCTGATCGCCGATCTGCTGCGCGCTCCCGGAGAGAGTCGAGCGTCGGTCCTTTGAACGACCAGGACGAGCAGCCAAGCTTCCTCACGATGATCGGCCTGGTCGCGCTGATCGTCGCGGTGGTGATCCTCGTGTTCTTCGGGATCGGCTACCTGTTCGGTCGGGTCTTCCTGTGAACGCAGGTACGAGAGAGCCGATGACGAAAACCATCACTGCCTGAAGAGCCAGACGAACGGCACCCCCCTACCACGACCCCTATTACACTCGCCTACTCAATGTTTTCCCTGGGCGTCTTCGGCATCAGCAACAGCGGGGTGAACCTCGCGATCGACCTGCTGATCCTGTTCCTGGTCGTGGTCTGGCTGGCGCTCGTCTACTGGACATACGCAGACTCCCGCCGGCGGATCGGCGACCCGATGCTGATCGGCTGCGCGACGGCCGCCTCGCTGTTCCCGTTCGTCGGCACGCTCGTGTACATGATCGTGAGGCCGCCGGAGTACCTCGATGACGTGCGCGAGCGCGAGCTGGAGATACAAGCCGCCGAGGCCCGGCTCGCCGAGCTGGGGTACCACCTGTGCCCGCATTGCGACTACGAGGTCGAGAAAGACTTCCTGCGCTGCCCCAACTGCATGCGGAAATTGAAGGACCCGTGCCCGGTGTGCAGCAAGCCGCTGGACCCCAATTGGAAGATCTGCCCGTTCTGCGAGAACGAGGTCGGAACGCCACCTCCCGCCCCGCGCCGGACTCGTCGCCGACGGGAGACGAGCTCCGAGCGGAGCGTGGCGGGCCTGACCGAGGGGGGCGTCCCCGCCCCGGCTCCGGCCGAACGCGGCCCGACCTCCTGACCACCCCCGAACCTAAGGACCGCCGTACATGGAGCGAACGCTCATCCTCGTCAAGCCCGATGCCTTTGCCCGCTCCCTGACCGGAGAGATCATCGCTCGGTTCGAGCGCAAGGGCCTGCGCCTCGCGGCCCTGCGCCAGCTCGTGATGGAGCGTGAGCTCGCGGAGCGTCACTACGCCGAGCACGAGGGCAAGCCGTTCTATGCGGAGCTCGTGTCGTTCATCACCTCGGGGCCGCTCGTGGCGATGGTGCTCGAGGGCGAGCGTGCCGTCGAGGCCGCCCGCCAGGTGATCGGCGCGACCGATCCGCTGGAGGCGGCTCCCGGATCGATCCGGGGCGACTTCGCGACGTCGGTCGGCCAGAACATGGTGCACGGCTCAGATTCACCGGAGTCGTCCGCGCGGGAAGTGGGGCTGTTCTTTCCCGAGCTCGGTTGAGCGGGCTCGAGCTGATCCTGGCATCGCGCTCGCCGCAGCGCCGCGCGATCCTCGAGCAGCTCGGGGTGCCGTTCACGGTGCTCGAGCCTGACGTCGAGGAGCTGGAGGACGGGCCGGCGGAGGTGGTCGCGGTGGAGAACGCTCGTCAGAAGGCGGCGAGCGTGGCCGGGGCGGCGGGCTCGGCGACGGTGCTCGGAGTGGACACGATCGTCTGCCTCGCCGGTCAGATCTACGGCAAGCCTGCCGACGCGGAGGAGGCCGGGCGGACGCTGCGCGCGCTCTCCGGGCGCCGGCATCAGGTCATCAGCGGGCTGTGCGTGATCGAGGGAGGGGTCGGTCGAACCGGCGCGGCGAGCACGGGGGTCCAGTTCCGCGCCCTGGATGAGACGCTGATCGAGTGGTACGTGGCCAGCGGCGAATGGCGCGGCCGCGCCGGTGGCTATGCGATCCAGGGGCGCGGCGCGGCCTTGGTGGCGGCGATCGAGGGTGACTACCTGAACGTCGTAGGCCTGCCAGTGACCACGCTGCTCGAGCTGGTGCCGGGGCTGCTCTCGTAGTGAGTCGGATCGCTCAGGCCGCCGGGGGCGCCTGGGGCGCCGGCGGTGGCGAAGCCGGGGCGCTGGCGGCCACGGCCGTGCGCGACCATTCACTGAAGAACGGCGGGATTTCCTGGCTCATCAAGAAGAGGTAAGCCTCCGCCCGTAGCGAGAAGGCGATGTACATCCACGTCAGCCGCTGGAGGCTGGCGCGGGCCTTGCCGTCGTTGACAATCACGATCCAGCTCACAAACGGAACCGCCGCGAGATAGGAATAGAGGCCCGAGAGGACCCAGACGACGGGCAGCGCGAGAATCACGATCGGCAAACGGAGAAAGACCCGCCAGCGCCCATAGCTCTCGAGAGGCGGCGCAACTTCCACGCGCACCGGGTAATCCGACCTTCCGCTACCGCTGAAAGGCGCGTATTCGTCGGTCATCAGGTAGGCGTAGCCGCTCGCGCCTCCGATGAACCGCATATAGCCGGCCACAAAGTTGTAAAGGCCCTCGGGGTAGCGCCCGGTGAAGAGAAGCCCGAACCAGGCGAACAGCACTGCGAACGCGACCGGAATGAAGTAGATATACGCCCAGAGAGCCAGTGGGATCAGCAGGATCCCTCGAAAGAACGTAGTCGCCCGGCTGCGAGTCTCGACGAAGTCGGCCTCGAATCTGACCTGACCGTCCACGGTGCGCCTCCTAGTTGGTGTGTGCCCTCGTAACCTGTGCCCTAGGCGTGGGAACCTATCCGACGGTGTAGACGGATTGCAAGAGCCGCTGCAGGCCCAGCCTGCGTCACAACGGCTGAGTGAGATCGGAACGAGACGAGGCTGGCGACCCACCCCTCCTCCGAGGTACCGGCGGGCGCGTGGCGCGAGCGCATTCAAGAGGTTTTCCAGCAGATTTGCGGCTGGACGTGCGTTCGCGAGAGCGGCCAGCTGAGGTGGCTTCGAGTACACTCGCCGCGGACGGCACTGGCATCCGAGGCGTGTCTCCCGAGACTCGCCGCCAGGTCCGTCGCTGACCCCTACCTTTAGATCCTGCTTCCCTTCAGCTCATGGGCTTCTTCAGCTACTTGACAGGCTTCGGCGGGCGCGACATGGCCGTCGATCTCGGCACGGCCAACACGCTCGTGTACGTGCGCGGGCGTGGGATCGTGCTCTCGGAGCCGAGCGTCGTGGCCGTGGACTCTCGCAGCGGTGAGGTGCATGCGGTTGGGATCGAGGCAAAGCGGATGCTCGGCCGGACCCCGGGGACGATCCAGGCGATCCGGCCGCTGAAGGACGGCGTGATCGCCGACTTCGAGGTCACCGAGGAGATGCTCCGGCACTTCATCCAGAAGGTCCACCAGAACCGGTGGGCGCACCCCCGGGTGGTCGTGTGCGTCCCCAGCGGGGTCACGGGGGTCGAGAAGCGCGCCGTCGAAGAGGCGTGCCTGTCGGCGGGCGCGCGGCAGGCCTACCTGATCGAAGAGCCGATGGCCGCCGCAATCGGCGCGGGGCTTCCGGTGGGTGAGCCGACCGGCTCGATGGTCGTCGACATCGGCGGCGGTACCAGCGAGGTTGCGGTCATCTCGCTGGGCGGGATCGTGGTCTCGCAGTCGATCCGGGTCGGCGGCGACGAGCTTGACGAGGCGATCATGAGCTACGTAAAGCGCGAGTACAAGCTTCTCATCGGCCAGCAGACGGCCGAGGAGGTCAAGCTCGAGATCGGCTCGGCGTTCCCCACCGGGGAAGAGGTCCAGGCCGAGATCCGGGGCAGGGACATGGTGTCGGGACTGCCCAAGACCGTAGTGCTCACCAGCGAGGAGATCCGGGGCGCGCTCGAGGAGCCGGTCACCCAGATCATCGACGCGGTCAAGGAGACGCTCGATCGCACCCCGCCGGAGCTGGCCTCCGACATCATGGATCGTGGCATCATGCTGGCCGGAGGCGGTTCGTTGCTACAGGGGCTCGAAGAGCGCCTGCGCCATGAGACGCAGATGCCCGCGCACCTGGCCGAGTCGCCGCTGACGTGCGTGGCGGTGGGCTCGGGGAGGTCATTGGAGGAGTTCGAGGCGATCCACCGTTCGAGCAAGAATTCACGCAACCGCCGCCATCGGTACTAGCTTTCGAGAGCTGGTGCCGGCAGCTCACCGAAGCGACAGTTTGGAGACACGGAGCCCGTGCACAAGAAGCAAATCAGGCGGCGGCGAGCGGTCTTAGCGGCGCTGGTCGCGGTTTCCCTGATCCTCCTCACGGCGTACTTCGGCGAGTCGCCGTCGAGCCCGCTGCACACCGTGCAACGAGGGATCGTCGAGGTCTTCTCGCCGGTCGAGGAAGGCGCCAGCACCGTGCTTTCGCCGTTTCGTGACGTCGCGAACTTCTTCTCGGACACGTTCAAGGCCAAGTCGCAGGTGGGAGGGCTGCGCAAGCAGGTCGCCAGCCTGGAGGCGCGGCTCGCGAAGGCCCAGTACGCCGCCAGCCTCAACGCCCAGCTGAGCAAGCAGGTGGGGCTCGATAACAGCCACGCCATCGCCGCCTACAGGCCGGTCACCGCGTCCGTGATCTCGAGGGATCCGACGCTCTGGTACGCCACCGTGCTGATCGACAAGGGCTCCGACGACGGTGTGCACCGCGGCGATCCCGTGACCGGGTGGGGCGCGCTTGTCGGCGATGTCACGACCGTCGACCCCACGGTTTCGATCGTGACGCTGATCACCGATCACACGATGGCCGTCGCCGCGCAGGTCACCGACACCAGCGGCGACACAGGGGTTCTGGTCCCCGCGGTCGGCAATCCGAACCAGCTAGTGCTCCAGTACCTCCCCACGAGCGCGCCGGTCCAGACCGGTCAGCAGGTCGTGACCGTCGGCTTCAAGGCTGGTCCCTTGCAGGACCTGTACCCGCCCGGGATCCCGATCGGCCAGGTCGCCAGCGTCGGCAACGGCCTCGCCAACAACGGCGAGGTGCCCGTCACACCCGCGGCCGACCTACGCCACTTCGACGTCGTCCAGGTTCTGACGGCCCCTCACGGCGGGACCGCGAGGGTGCAGCTGCCGTCCGGGTCGGGAGGGGGCAGCGGGACCGGATGAGCGAGTCGTTTCGCCTCCCCGTCAGGCTGATCCTGCTGGCGCTGGCAACGGTGGTGATCCAGGAGGCCGCCGTGTCGCAGATCTCGATCTTCGGGATCAGCGCCGACCTGACGGTGCTGGTTGTCATGTCGGTGGGACTCCTGGCCGGATCGCTCCCGGGCGCGATTATGGGGTTCGGCATGGGCCTGCTGGTGGACATGGTGCTCGTGCAGACGCTCGGCGTCACCTCGCTGCTGTACATCGTGATCGGCTACTGGTCCGGTCGGCTGCATGAGCTCCGCGATCCCTCCCATGGCCTGATTCCGATGGCGATGGGCGCCACGGCGACGGCGTTCGCGGGGCTGGGCATGGCGGTCATCCAGTTCCTGCTGGGGGTCGACTCGCCCGTCAGCTGGCTGCTGCTCCAGCAGATCTTCATCACGGTGCTCGTCAACGCTCTCATCTCCCTCCCCGTGTACGCCACGGTGCGGCGGATCGTCGAGCCCGCGCTGCCGCAGGATCCGCGCCGGCGCCGTCGCCGGGCCTACACGACCGGTGGGCTGAGCCCACTGCAGCGGCCCTCCCAGCGGCTCGGGGCGATGCCTCGCTCCACGACGCGATGATTCAGGTTCCCGACGGCCGGCGTCCTCCGCTCACGCCGCAGCTGGCACTGCGGGTTGCGTTCCTGGGCAGCTTCGCCCTGGCGATGTTCGCGATCATCTTCTTCCGCCTGTGGTTCCTCCAGGTCCTCTCGGGAGACAAGTACCTGGCCCAGGCGAGCGTCAACCGCGTCCGGGACATCGCGGTGCCGGCTCAGCGCGGCGAGATCCTCGATCGCGGCGGCAACCTCCTGGTCAGCTCGAAGCAGGCGATCGCCGTCCAGATCTCACCGCCCGATCTGCCCGTCCCGCTGACGACGGCGGTGCTCGCCCACACGCCCCTGAAGGACGCGCGGCTGTACGGCCGGCTGGCCGGGGTGCTCGGGATGTCGACCAAGCGCCAGAGCTGCCAGGTCGCGGGGCAAGGCGTGCTGCGGCTGTCGCCGATCGGCTGCCTCGTGGCGCAGGGCTACGCGTTGGTCCCCTACGCGAACGTAACGATCAAGAAGGACGTCTCGAACGCCGTCCTCTACTACCTCCAAGAACGGCAGAACCAGTTTCCCGGGGCCGAGGTCCAGAAGATCTGGCTTCGCACCTACCCGCTGCACGACGTGGCCGCCCAGCTGTTCGGGACGATCGGGCCGATCAGCCCGGCCGAGCTCAAGGAGCGCCGCTTCCGCGGGGTGCCTCGGAGCTCGATCGTCGGCCAGTCCGGGCTCGAGTGGTACTACAACCACTACCTCCAGGGGACCGACGGCGTCGACCGGGTCCAGGTCGACGCCCTCGGGCGCTTCACCGGCGCCGTCGGAGGAACCAGCCCCGTGGCCGGGCACAACCTCAAGCTCTCGCTGGACGTCGGGCTCCAGAAGGCCGGCGAGACCGCGCTCCAGGACGCGATCAGCTCAAGTCCGCCGTCCAACGGCGGCGCGTTTGTGGCGATGAACCCGGACACGGGTGAGATCTACGCGATGGGCTCGAATCCCTCGTTTGACCCCAACATCTTCACCAAGCCGGTGTCCTCCTCGGTGTATGCCGGGTTGAACAGCCCGAGCCGCGGCTATCCGCTGATCAACCGTGCGATTCAGAGTGCGGGGCCGACCGGTTCGACGTTCAAGCCGATCACAGCCACGGCGGCGCTCGAGAGCGGGGCCTGGAGCGTGGGTGACACATACGACGACACGGGCCAGTTCTGCCTCGACGGCCAGTGCCGCCACAACGCGGGCGGCGGTGCCAACGGGGTGCTCGATCTGGTCAACGCGATCCGCGTCTCCGACGACGTGTTCTTCTACAACCTCGGCGCGCTGACCAACGCCGACCCGACCACCCACCCGAACGGCGGCGCGTTGCAGCAGTGGGCCAGCGCGTACGGCATCGGCCGCCCGACGGGCATCGATCTCGGCGGCGAGGTCCCGGGGAACCTGCCGACGCCGAAGTGGCGCAACCATGTCAACCAGCTCGAGGCCGAGTGCGACGCCGCGACCGGCCCGTTCAAGGGCAAACCGAAGCACTCCCCCGGAGGCTGCGGGATCGCCGACGGGACCAACCGCCCGTGGTCGATCGGCGACAACATCAACCTCGCCGTCGGACAGGGCGACGTCCAGGTGACGCCGTTGCAGCTCGCCGTCGCGTACTCCACGATCGCAAACGGCGGCACCGTGGTGCGTCCGCATATCGGGCTCGATGTCCAGCAGCCGGACGGCACGATTCTCCAGCGGATCGATCCACCGCCGTCCAGGCACGTCAACATCAACCCGGTCTACCTCGACGCGATCCGCACCGGCCTGCACGACGCGGCGCAGACCTCCGGTGGCACGTCCGACGACGTGATGGGGAACTTCCCGCAGCAGGTCTACGGCAAGACCGGAACCGCCCAGTACACGGGTCAGAGCGACTACTCGTGGTACGCGTGCTTCGTGCCGGACACAGCCACGAAGACGCCGATCGTGGTGGTGGTCTGGGTCGAGCAGGGTGGGTTCGGCGCACAGGCAGCAGCGCCCGCGGCGCGCCAGATCCTGTCCCAGTGGTTCTACGGCAACCGCGGTCCGTTCCAGGTCGGATCGTCCAAGACCCTATGAGCGTCAGCCCCGCAGTCACGCCTATCCGCACGGTCGAGGAGCCCGTTGAGGCGAGGTCCCGGTCGCTGCCGCTGTTCGATCCGCTGCTGCTGCTCGCGGCGTTCGGACTCGTCGCGTGCTCGCTGATCACGCTGAAGGGTGCGACCCGCACCGCCGTGCCGGGTCATCCGCTCTACTACGTCGAGCGCCAGGCGATCTACGCCGGCGTGGGGCTGCTGGTGGCGGCGCTGCTGAGCCGCATCGACTACTCGCGGCTGCGCGAGTACAAGTTCGCGCTCTACGGGACGATGATCGCGCTCGATGTGGTGGTGTTCGGAATGCCGGCGATCCGTGGGTCACACCGCTGGATTCCGCTTCCGTTCCTCCAGCTGCAGTCCTCGGAGTTCGGCAAGGTGCTGCTGATCGTCTCGCTGTCGGCGTTCGCCGTCGACCGGATACGCCGGATGCACGAGCGGCGGACGACGGCGCGGATCATGCTTCTCGCGATCATCCCAGCGCTGATCGTGATTCCGCAACCGGACCTCGGCACGGGGCTCGTGTACGTGACGATCGGCTTCACGCTGCTGTTCGTCGCCGGCACGTCGTGGAAGCAGTTGACCGCGCTGGTGGCTATGTTCGCGGCGTCGATCGCGATCGTGCTTGCGGGAGCTCCCGCCCTTGGCGTGCACGTGCTCAAGCCGTATCAGGTGCAGCGGCTGACGGGGTTCTTGAACCCGTCGCACGACCCCCGCGCCCAGACTTACAACATCACCGAATCGCTGATCGCGATCGGCTCCGGCGAGAAAACCGGACGCGGCACCAAGAATGCGAGTCAGACCAACCTACACTTCCTACCAGAGAACCAGACAGACTTCGTCTTTGCGGTCGTCGGCGAGACCTATGGATTCGTCGGCGCGGCGCTTGTGCTTTCGCTCTACGCGCTGCTGATCTGGCGATCGCTACGTATCCTGATGATGGCCAAGAACCTCTATGGCACCTTGATCGCCGGCGGCATCCTCGCGATGCTGATGTTCCAGGTGTTCGTGAACGTCGGCATGACCATTGGGATCATGCCGATCACGGGGGTACCGTTACCACTGATGAGCTATGGGGGCTCCTCGGTGCTGGTGACCTTCATCGCGATCGGACTTCTGCAGTCGATCCACATACAGGCTCGGCTGTCGGCCACGGGGAAGAGCCGCGCATTGGTTGCATAGCGCGCCCCCGGGGCACTGGCGGTGCCGCGTCCGCCGCGGCACGGCAGACAATTTCAAAAGAGCTTTCGCGCCGATGGGCGCGGCACAACTTAATAAAGGACTGAATGAGAATTGAAGAAGCAAGTGCTGGTCAGCGTCGACCGTGGAGAGACCAGGGTCGCGCTGCTGGAGGCATCGGGAACCGTCTCGGCCCGCAAGCCCGCCACCGCGTCGGCCGCCACGGCCGGGCGCAGCAGGCGGCGGCGTAAGCCAAAGACACCGACTGCCGGCTACCAGGTAGCCGAGCTGTACCTGGAGCGCCGCGGCGCGCGCTCAATCGTCGGGAACATCTACAAGGGGCGCGTTGACAACGTGCTATCCGGGCTCGAGGCGGCGTTCGTCGACATCGGCCTGGAGAAGAACGGGTTCCTGCACGTCGACGAGATCGTGGTTCCGGGCGTCGAGGCGCCCAGGCGCGGACGCGGCGCGAGCGGCAAGGGCCGCGAGATCACCGACCTGCTCAAGCCGGGTCAGGAGGTCGTCGTCCAGGTGGTCAAGGACCCCCTGAAGACCAAGGGCGCGCGCCTCTCGATGGAGCTCACGATCGCGGGCCGGTACATGGTGTTCGCGCCATTCGGCGAGGGCGTCGGAGTGTCCCGGCGGCTTGAGGACAAGGAGCGCGACCGGCTCCGCAAGGAAGCCGCCAAGCTCGATCTGAAGGGCGGCGGGGCGATCATCCGCACCGCCGCGCACGGCGCCAAGCGCGCGGACCTGGAGCGAGAGCTGCTGTATCTGTTCAAGCTCAACGAGGTGCTCCAGAAGCGAGTCGAGGAGACGACCGCGCCCGCGCTGGTGTTCCAGGAGGCAGACCTGTCCGTCAGGGTCGTGCGGGACGTGTTCTCGGCCGACTTCGAGCGGGCCGTCGTCGACGACCCCAAGCAGCACCATCGTCTGGTGTCGTTCTTCTCACGCACGGCCCCCGACCTGGTCGACCGCGTGGAGCTGTGGGAGGAGGATGAGCCGCTGTTCGAGGCGTTCGGGATCGAGGACGTGCTGCTCTCGACGCTGTCACGCCGGATCGACCTGGCGAGCGGCGGCTACCTGGTGATCGACTACGCCGAGGCGCTGACGGTGATCGACGTCAACACCGGCTCGTTCATCGGCCGCGGCAAGGGCGCCCGGCTGGAGGACACGATCACCAAGACCAACCTGGAGGCCGCCGCGGAGGTGGTCCGCCAGCTCCGGCTGCGAGACATCGGCGGGATCATCGTGATCGACTTCATCGATATGGCCCGCGCCCGCAACCGCGACGCGGTGCTGAAGGTGCTCCGGGGCGCGCTGGACGAGGACCGCACGAAAACGTTCGTGGTCGAGATCTCCCCGCTCGGCCTCGTGGAGATGACCCGTCAGAACGTCACCGACGGGGTCAGAGAGATCATGACGCGGCCCTGCCCGACGTGCGATGGAGAGGGCGTCATCAAGTCTGAGGAGACGCTCGCGATCGAGTTCGAGCGGCGGATGCGGGACCTGGCCAAGGCCACCAAGGCAGAGGCGGTCCTGCTCCAGATGAACCCCCGGGTGAGCTCGGAGTTCACCCGCGACGACGCCCGCGTGCTCCACGCGATCGAGCGGGAGACCAGCAAGGTGTTCGTGTTCGAAGGCTCCGAGGGGCTCCCGCTCGATCACTTCGCGGTCCTGCTCGAGGGCACCCGGGAAGAGGTGCTCGAGCGGGCAGTCCCGTTCCGGGTCGGCGAGGAGGTCCACGTCCAGATCGTCGAGCCGCACATGTACAGCCGCGGCGACGCGGTGGCCAAGGTCGACGGCTACGTGATCTCGGTCACCGGCGGCGGGCCGTATGTGGGCGAGAAGCATCTGGTGCGGATCGATGAGGCAGGGCGGACGGCGGCGGTCGCATCGCTGCTCGACGCCGAGCCTGGGCCGGCGCCCGACCCCGCCTCGACCGCGGCCGGCGCGGGCTCTCGCTCCACGCGGTCCCGGTCCCGTGGCTCGAGGTCAAGCGCGTCGAGGTCGCCGAAGGCGAAGGCGGACGGCGCGAAGGCCGACGGCGCGAAGGCCGACGGTGCGCAGGCCGACGGAGCCAAGGCGGACGGCGCGAAGCCCGACGGCGCGAAGCGCCGGCCTTCGAGGCGTTCGAAGGCCGCCACCGAGGCGAAGGCCGCGGACGGCGAGGGTCAGAGCGCCGATGACGGTGGGCGGAGCGCCGGCGACGGCGGGCCGGGCGCCGCCGACGGCGGGCAAAGCGCCGAGGAGGATCGCCTACAATCGAAGCCTCGGCGCCGCGGCCGCAGAGGCGGACGGCGCCGTTCCGGTGCCAAGGCCGAGTCGGCCAAGGCCACGTCGTCATCTGACTAGTCATGTACGCGATCGTCAAGACCGGCGGTAAGCAATACCGCGTCGAGGAGGGCCAGTCCCTGCTCGTCGAGCGCCTGCCCGACGACGACGGGGCCAAGGTCCCGCTGCAGCCGTTGCTGTTCGTCGATGGGTCGACGATCGTCGACGGGGACGGGCTGTCGAGAGTCAAGGTCGAGGCGCGCATCCTCGGCCACGAGCGCGGGCCCAAGCTCCGGATCGTGAAGTTCAAGCCCAAGCGCGGCTACAAGCGCCGGACCGGCCACCGCCAGGAGCTGACCCGGCTCGAGGTGACCGCGGTCAAGCTCGCGGCGGGCCGGAGCGCGGCGAAGGCCGAGCCCACGGAGGCTGCGGGGGCGTCTGCGCCCGTGGCCGCGCCGGTCGAAAAGCCCGCCGCGCGCAAGCCGGCGGCACCCAAGGCCGAGGCGCCCAAGGCGGACGCGGCCAAGGCGGACGTCTCGACGGCCGAGAAGCCCGCCGCGCGCAAGCCGGCGGCGAAGAAGCCTGCGGCCTCCAAGCCCGCGGCGCCCAAGGCCGCGGCGCCCAAGGCGGCGCGCGCCCAAGGCGGACGCCTCGACGGCCGAGAAGCCCGCCGCGCGCAAGCCGGCGGCGAAGAAGCCCGCGGCCTCCAAGCCCGCAGCGCCGAAGGGCGAGGCCTCCAAGCCTACGGCGTCGAAGCCCGCGCCGCGCAAGCCCAGAAGCCCCAAGCCGAAGACGGAGGAAGGCAATGGCGCATAAGAAGGGCCTCGGCTCGTCGCGCAACGGCCGCGACTCAAACTCCAAGCGCCTGGGAGTGAAGGTGTTCGCCGGTGAGACGGTCACCGGCGGGGAGATCATCGTCCGCCAGCGCGGCACCCGCTTCAAGCCGGGCGACGGCACCGGGATCGGCAAGGACGACACGATCTTCGCCCGCTCGGCGGGCAAGGTCGAGTTCAAGCGCGGCCGGGCAGGCCGCGTGATCTCGGTCGTGCCGCAGGGCGAGCAGGACTCCTAGGCGCCCTCCACGGCGGGGCTCGCCGACGGCGAAGCGAGCTGTGCGGTGCACATCGGGCACCGGCGGGCCCTGAGCGGGATCGCGCTCGTGCACTCGGGGCACTCCTTTTCGTCGGGGTCGGCCTGTGCGCGGCGGGCCAGCAGCGCGTTGATCGGCGCCACAACGAGGAAGAACACCGCGGCGGCGATCGTCAGGAACGCGATCAGATTGTTGAGGAAGTCGCCGTACTGGAAGCGGCTGTTGTTGATCGTGAACGTCAGCGCGCCGAAGCTCGGCTTGCCGAAGATCAAGGCGATGATCGGAGTCAGCAGGTCGGACACGAGGGCTTTGACCACGGCCGTGAACGCGGTGCCCACCACGACCGCGACGGCGAGGTCGACGACGTTCCCTCGCATCAGGAACTTCTTGAAGTCGGAGAACAGGCCGATCGGGCGAGAACTCGTTGATCCGGGGCTCATCGGGCGCTACCTCCTATAGCCGTTTTGTTGCAGTTCGGGGTCTTGTTTCGTAACAGAGGGCCGCGCCACGCTACCCCGATGCCCGAAGTGTTGCCATCTGAGGACGCCCAGCGACCGCAGATGGCGACAATTCGCGCCGCGGCGGTCGCGGGGGCGCAGTGGGGCGTAATCGGCTTGGACCAGCTCCGAGCCTGCGGGATCAACACAAGAACCGCTTCCCGATGGTGTGCCAGCGGCAGGCTGCACGCGCGCCATCGCGGCGTCTACACGCTGGTCACGCGTCCATTCCGACCGAAGGCCGGCTCGTCGCGGCGTTGATCCACGCCGGTCCCGGTGCCGTCCTCAGCCATTCCACGGCAATGTGGTGGTGGGGGCTGATCGAGCTTGAGCCTGCTCGGATCGAGCTCAGCAGCTGCTCTCGCAAGCGCTCGCTGCCGGATGTCGCAATACACCATCCGCGTCATCTGGACCCGACAACCCACCGCCGCTTCCCGATCACCACGGTTCCCCAGACCTTCGTGGACTTCGCGGCAGGAGCGGCCCTGAACGCCGTTAGAAACGCCCTGGCCAAGGCGGAATATCTGAACCTTCTTGACGTCCAGGCCGTCGAAGCCGTGCTCGAGAGGGGTAGGCCGGGCAGCCGCAAGCTGCGCCAGGCGCTCAAGCGGCATCAGCCCCGGCTCGCCGATACCCGGAGCCGAACCGAGCGGGTCTTCATCGCGCTGTGCGAGCAGGCTGGCGTCCCGATTCCCGATGTCAACGTGAGGCTCCACGGCTGGAGGGCCGACTTCCTGTGGCGTTCACACGGATTGGTCGTCGAGACCGACGGCCACGGGAACCACCACACGGCCGCCCAGATTGACCGGGACCGGCGGATGGACCTGACGTTCCGAAGGGCAGGGCTCACCGTCAATCGTTACAGCCGCGCGCAGGTGGAGGACGACGGCAAGACCGTGATCGCGGACGTGGGGGAGACGCTCGCGCGCCTTGACGCTCGCGCGCCTTGAGTCTCGCGCGCCTGGAGCGCGCGCCTTGAGCCTCGCGCGCCTTGAGCCCTCCGGCCCTAGCCCTGGTCCGACCGCGCCGTGGGGATCCCGGCTCGCATCACGGCGGCGGCGTTAGTCATCCAGCTGTCAGCATCTTCGCAATGCAGGATCGTGCGCGTATTCATATCCAGGCAGGTGGCGGCGGCGACGGATGTATGAGCTTCCGTCGTGAGGCCCACGTGCCCAAAGGCGGCCCCGACGGCGGCGACGGAGGACGCGGCGGCGACGTCGTGCTGGTGTGCGACGCCTCGCTCCGCGACCTCGAGTCGTTCCGCCGCCGCTCGCACTTCAAGGCCAGACGCGGGGGCCACGGGGAAGGCGCGCTACGCCACGGCAAGAATGGGGACACGCTGGAGCTCCTCGTGCCGCCGGGGACCGAGGCGCTCGTCGAGCTCGACGGCTCCCGGCATGACCTCGTCCGCCCGGGCCAGCGGGCGGTGATCGCCCGCGGTGGCGCCGGCGGGCGCGGGAACAAGCGGTTTGCCGGCCCCACTCATCAGGCGCCGCGATTCGCCGAGCGCGGCGTATCCGGCGAGGACGGCTGGGTCACGCTGCAGCTCAAGCTGCTCGCCGACGTCGGGCTCGTCGGGCTCCCGAACGCCGGGAAGTCGTCGCTGCTCGCCCGGATGACCCGCGCGCATCCGAAGGTCGCGGCGTATCCGTTCACGACGCTCGAGCCCGCCCTCGGGACGCTCGACGGCGGGGATCGCCAGCTGGTGATCGCCGACATTCCGGGGTTGATCGAGGGCGCCTCGGAGGGCGCGGGCCTGGGACACGAATTCCTCGCGCACGTCGAGCGGACCCGACTGCTGGTACGCGTGCTCGACCTTGCGCCGCTCGACGGATCGGATCCGGTCGCCAACCACGAGATGGTCGAGCGCGAGCTCGAGCGCTACGAGCCCCGCCTCGCGTCGCTCCCGCGCGTGCTCGCGCTATCCAAGGCGGACCTCGTCGACGATGACGCGCGCGAGGCGGCGCGCGCCGAGTGGATCGAGCGGCTGGGCGCCAACGTTCCGGTGATCGTCACGTCGTCGGTGACGGGAATCGGACTGGAGGAGCTCCGCGCGGAGCTTTTGCGGCGGGTGCCGGTCGCGGTCCCCGAATACGAGGACGGCGAGCCGGACGGTGTGATCGCCCCTGCAGCGGAGCTGGCCGCGCACCGCGTCTACCGTCCTGCCGCGGACAGGGGATGGAGGGTCGAGCGCGTCGGCGATCGGAGCTTCAGGATCAGCGGCGCCGGGATCGAGCGACTCGTGTCGCGATATGACCTGGACAACGAAGACGCGCTCGCCTACCTGGAGCGGCGGCTGCGCGGCATCGGCGTGATCGGCGCGCTCGAGGATCAGGGATTCGAGCCAGGGGACGACGTCGAGATCGCGGGTGTCGCGTTTGACCTCGACCCGGAGTAGCATGCCGTCTTCGGAGAGGGTGTGAAAGGAGTCGGGATGCGGGGTTTCGCAGGGGGTTTGGCAGCGGTGACCGTCGCCACGGTCGCGGCGTTTGGGTGGGGCGCGGCGGCGAGCGCGAAGGTTCTGCGCGTGGGCACGTACCACGGGATTCGCGGCCAGTACAGATCGATTCAGGCCGCGGTGAACGCCGCCAAGCCGGGCGACTGGGTGCTGGTCGCGCCCGGTGACTACAAGACCTCGTCCTTCAAGACGCCCAGCGGCGCATCGGACCACCCCGCGGGCGTGCTGATCACGAAGGCGCATCTCAGGCTGCGCGGGATGAACCGGAACACCGTGATCGTCGACGGGACCAAGTCCGGGCCTCCGTGCAGCCGCGCCGAGGCGGATCAGAACTTCGGTCCCACAGGCTCCGACGGTCCGCTCGGCTCCAACGGGATCATGGTCTGGAAGGCCAACGACGTGTGGGTGCAGAACATGACCGCCTGCAACTTCCTAGGCGGCACCGGCGCAGCAGGCAACGAGTTCTGGTGGAACGGGGGCGACGGGAGCGGCCAGATCGGTGGGTGGGGGTTCCTCGGCTCGTACCTGAACGCCACCAGCACCTTCTACAAGGATGAGACGAGCGCCGCTCAGTACGGCATCTTCTCGAGCAACTGGAGCGGCGGCGCCTGGAACAAGACGTACGCGAGCAACTTCAACGACTCGGGCTACTACATCGGTGCGTGCCAGCAGGTGTGCAACCAGCTCGTGACCGGCGCCTGGGCCGAGTTCAACGCGCTCGGCTACTCGGGCTCCAACTCCGGCGGGCAGCTGGTTGTGCAGAACTCCCAGTTCGACAACAACGAGGACGGGTTCGATACCAACAGCCAGAACGGCGACAACCCGCCTCCGCAGGACGGCTCGTGCCCGGGCGGCGGAACGAGCCGGATCACGGGCACCACTTCGTGCTGGGTGTTCATGCACAACTATGTCCACGACAACAACAACCCGAACGTACCGAGCGCGGGGCTGGCGGGCGGAGGCCCGGTCGGCACGGGAATATCTCTCTCGGGCGCTCGTAACGACACCGTGATGGACAACCGGTTCGTCAACAACGGGGCGTGGGCCACGATCATCGTCCCGTTTCCCGACAGCGGCCCGCCCTGCACCGGTGGGACCAGCGGGCCCGGCGGTCAGCCGGCGTGCGTCTACGATCCGTGGGGCGACGCGATTCTCAACAACACGTACACGAACAACGGCGGGTTCGGCAACCCGACCAACGGGGACATCGCGCTGACCAACACGGAGCCCGGCCCGACGAACTGCTTCGCGGGTAACGTGAACACCGCTGGCACACTGAAGACGACGCCATCGAACGCCGAGCAGACGTACCCGGATTGCAACGGCCAGACTGTGGCCCCGAGCGACAGCAATCCCCAATCCGCACAGTTCACCGAAGAGGTGGCGTGCGACTCGAATCTCTACCTGCCGCTGGCCGGAAAGGCTCCGTGCCTCCCGACCGACCACTACCCGCGGATAACGCAGGTGGTGATGCACTCGTTGCCGCCGGCGAGCCAGCTGCCGACGATGGCCAACGCGTGCACTGGCGTGCCGAAGAATCCCTGGTGCCCAGGGCGGCCCAAGCACAAGCGCGCTAAGCCATAACACGGGGTTCACGTAAAGAGGTAGGGTGGGGGCCAATGCGACGCCTGCCGCCAATCGCAGCAGTGCTCGCTGCGTCGCTCGTGTTCGTTTCCGGGGCTGCGGCGCGCGTGCTGCTGGTCGGGAGCTATCACGGCATCCGCGGCCAGTTCAGCTCGATCCAGGCCGCCGTGAACGCGGCCAAGCCGAATGACTGGATCCTGATCGGGCCGGGCGACTACAAGACCTCGTCGGTCAGCGCGCCGAAGGGCGCCGCGAACTCGCCGGCGGGCGTACTCGTCACCAAGGCTGGCCTGTACCTGCGCGGGATGAACCGCAACACGGTGATCGTCGACGGCACCAAGCCCGGTTCCAAGCCATGCAGCGCGGTGCCGAGCGCGCAGAACTTCGGTTCGCGGAGCGCGAAGGGCCCGCTGGGGCTGAACGGGATCATGGTTTGGAAGGCCAACGACGTGTGGGTGCAGAACCTGACGACGTGCAACTTTCTCAACGGCGCTGGCAACACGGGCAACGGGGTGTGGTGGAACGGGGGAGGCACCGGCAAGATCACGGGCCATGGGTTCCTGGGCTCCTATCTGAACGCCACCAGCAGGTTCTTTGCCAAGCAGAACGGCGGCAAGAGCGCGGCGCGGTACGGGATCTTCTCAAGCAACTGGAGCGGCGGCACGTTCGCCCAGGACTACGCGAGCAACTTCAGCGATTCGGGCTTCTACATCGGCGCCTGCAAACAGCAGTGCAACCAGATCGTCGACCGCGTGCAGGCTGAGTACAGCGCGCTCGGCTACTCGGGCTCGAACTCCGGCGGCCGGTTAGTGATCAAGAACTCGGAATTCGACAACAACAACGACGGGTTCGACACCAACAGCCAGAACGGCGACAACCCGCCCCCGCAGGACGGCTCGTGCCCGAACGGCGGGACCAGCCCGATCACGCACACGCATTCCTGCTGGGTGTTCATGAACAACTACGTGCACGACAACAACAACCCCAACGTCCCCAAGATCGGGGCCGCGGGGACCGGACCGGTCGGCACCGGGATGACGGTCACAGGCGGACGCAACGACACCGTGATGAACAACCGCTTCGTGAACAACAAGGCATGGGGGATTGCCGTCATCCCGTATCCGGACAGCGGCCCGCCGTGCACGGGGGGAACCTTGAATTCGCCGCTCCTCGGTAAGGGCAGCTGCCTGTACGACGAGTGGGGGGACGCGCTGATCGGCAACAAGTTCTCCAACAACGGGGGCTACGGGAACCCGACGAACGGCGAGTTCGACCAGCTGAACTTCGAGTCCCATCCGAGCGATTGCTATCGCGGGAACACCGACGCGTCCGGACACCTCTCGCCCGAGGCGGCGAAGCTCGAGCAGCACTACCCCACCTGCACGACCGCCAACGTTGCGCCGAACCTCAATATCCCGTTCCTCGACGAGATCCTGTGCGACACCCAGGTGAGCCTGCCGCCCTTCGGCTGCCAGCCCGGCGATCACTACCCGCGCGCACACGGACTCCCGGTGATGCATCCGCTGCCGCGGGGACTGAAGACGATGCCCAACCCGTGCGCGGGCGTCCCGAGGAACCCGTGGTGCCCCGGCCGTCGTCGCAAGGGCAATTCCGGCTCCGGGCTGCCCCGGACCTATTAGCCCGGCCGGTCGCCGCGCTGAGGCGCCGGCGCCGATCGCTTGCGGGATGTGTGTGAGCGTGCGCTCACACCCGCTCCACAATCCGGTGTAGGTTTCCGCGCTCGGCATGCGGCGGATCACACGCTCTTCACTTGTCGTTCTCATCTTCGCCTCGCTGGCGCCTGCCGCGGCGGCGCGGGTCCTGCGCGTCGGCTCCTACCACGGAATTCGCGGTCGGTACCAAACGATTCAGGGTGCGGTCAACGTCGCCAAGCCAGGCGACTGGATCCTGATCGGCCCGGGCGACTACAAGACCACCTCGAGTCACGCGCCGCAAGGTGCCTCTGACCGACCTTCCGGAGTGCTGGTCACCAAGGCCCGGCTGCGCATCCGCGGGATGAACCGCAACGACGTGATCGTCGACGGCACGAGGCCGGGCTCGGCGCCTTGTAGCCGGAGCGCGTCCGCCCAGAATCTCGGGCCGGGGGGCTCCGGTGGCCCGATGGGCCTCAACGGGATCATGGTGTGGAAGGCCAATAACGTCTGGGTCCAGAACCTGACGGCGTGCAACTTCCTCGGCGGCACGGGCGCGGCGGGCAACGAGATCTGGTGGAACGGCGGCGACGGCGGGGGCCAGATCGGGGGATGGGGCTTCCTCGGTTCCTATCTGACCGCGACCAGCACGTACTTCAAGGATGAGACGAGCGCGGCGCAGTACGGGATCTTCTCCAGCAACTGGAGCGGCGGCACGTGGGACCGGACCTACGTCAGCAACTTCAACGACTCGGGCTACTACATCGGCGCCTGCCAGCAGGTCTGCAACCAGACGCTGAACCACGGCTGGTCGCAGTACAACGCGCTCGGCTACTCGGGCACGAATTCCGGCGGCCAGCTGGTGGTCGAGAACTCGGAGTTCGACCACAACGAGGACGGGTTCGACACCAACAGCCAGAACAACAGCGACTTTCCCTCGCCACAGGACGGCGCGTGCCCGGGTAACGGGGTCAGCCCGATCACCCACACGCACTCGTGCTGGGTGTTCATGAACAACTATGTCCACGACAACAACAACCCCAACGTCCCGTCTGCTGGCTCCGCCGCGGCCGGGCCGGTCGGGACGGGGATGTCGATCTCGGGCGGTCGCAACGACACGGTCATGGACAACCGGTTCGTCAACAACAACGCCTGGGGCGTGATCGTCGTGCCCTACCCTGACAGCGAGACCCCGCCGCCGAACGCTCCGGCGTGCCAGGGTGGCGACGGATCCGGCAGCACGTGCAACTACGACGACTGGGGCAACTCGCTGCTCAACAACAGCTTCAGCAAGAACGGGTCCTACGGCAACCCGACGAACGGCGACTTCGCGGAGCTGACGCTGACCAGCGGGCACGCGATCAACTGTTTCAAGGGCAACACCGACACCAGCGGGACCGTGACGAGCTCGCCGTCCAACCTCCAGTCGACCAACTCGAGCTGTGGCCAGACCGCGGTCGTGCCCGACGCCAACCCGCCGTTCTTCAGCCAGGTCCTGTGCGACACGCAGTTCGAAGGTCCCGCCACGCCGTGCCCGCCGGGGGCGAATTATCCGAGGCGTCAGAGGGTCGTGATGCCTGCGCTGCCCAAGAACCTGGCGACGATGCCGAACCCCTGCGCGGGGGTTCCGGCCAACCCCTGGTGCCGCGCCCGGCGGCGCACGTAGCGCCTTAGGCGGAGCCCGGCGGGATACGCAGGCCCACTGCCGGGAGCGCGGCTACACCGCCGGCGCCCGTAACCTCTTGCGGCGATGGGATGCCTGGTGGTCAAGCTCGGGTCGAGCATCGTCGTGGACGAGCGCGGCGATCCCCGCCTCGACGTGCTCGCGAACGTCTGCGATCAGCTCGACCAGCTCTACCGCGCCGGCCGCGAGCCGGTGATCGTGACGAGCGGCGCGATCGCACGGGGCATGGGGGTGAGGGGAAGCGCGCTTCGCCCGCGCGCGATCGACGAGCTCCAGGCCGCCAGCGCCGTCGGCCAGGGGCGGCTATACCAGGTGTACGACGAGCTGCTCAGCGAGCGCGGCCTGCCGACGGCCCAGGTCCTGCTGACGTTCTTCGACATGAGCGCGCGCAGCCACTACGTCAACGCCCGCCAGACGCTTCGCAAGCTGCTCGACTGGCGGGTCGTTCCTGTCATCAACGAGAACGACACGACGACGACCGACGAGATCTCGTTTGGAAACAACGACTTCCTCGCGGCCCAGGTGGCAATCCTCCTCGGCGCCGAGCTGCTCGTGCTGCTCACAGACGCCGAGGGAGTGTTCACCGCCGATCCGCGTCTCGACCTCGGGGCCACGCTGGTCCCGGCAGTGACGGATTTCGAGGCGCTCGACGGGCTGGACATCGGCCACGCCAGCTCGCCGCTGGGCTCGGGCGGGATGCGCTCCAAGGTGGTCGCAGCGGAGATGGCGACGGCCGCCGGGATCCCCGCGGTGATCGCCAGCGGGCTCGTCCCCGGCACGATCCTCGGAGCGGTCGCGGGCGATGGCGTCGGGACGCGCTTCGAGGCGCGTGAGGGTCGCTATTCGAGCTTCAAGTTGTGGCTCAAGTATGCGAAGCCCACTCGCGGCAGAGTGCTCGTGGACGCGGGCGCCGCGCGTGCGCTACGCGAGCTGGGGACCAGTCTGCTCCCGGTGGGGATCGTCGATGTCGCCGGGGACTTCGACGCCGGTGACGCGGTCGAGATCGCTCACGAGGGGCGGGCGGTGGGCAAGGGCATCAGCAACTACACCGCCGACGAGCTCCGGCAGGTCCGAGGACTGAAGTCCGCCTCGGTCCGCGAGCTCATCCCGCGAGCCACCGAGGAGGCGATCCACCGGGACTACTTCGTGCTCGAGTAGGGCGAGAGGGCTCTGCCAGTGAGATCGCGCCGGCGAGCGCTGCCTTAAGCTTTAGAGATGGCCACAACCGCGATCAGCGTCTCGGACACGTGTGCCGCCGCCAAGCGAGCATCGCGAACGCTGGCGACGCTTCCGTCCGGGGTCAAGAACGCCGCGCTCGAGGCGATCGCCGCCGCGATCGACGACCGGACGGACGACCTGCTCGAGGCCAACGCACGTGACCTCGAAGCCGCCGGTGAAGGCGACTACGGGTCGGCGTTCTTGGACAAGCTCCGTCTCGATCCGGCACGGGTTGCGTCGATGGTCGCCGGGGTCCGCAAGATCGTCGCGCTTCCAGATCCCGTCGGCGAGGTGATCGACGGCTGGCGGCTCGAGAACGGCCTGGACCTACGGAAGGTGCGGGTGCCGCTCGGCGTGGTGGCGGTCGTCTACGAGGCGCGGCCGAACGTCACGATCGACGCCGCCGCGCTGTGCCTGAAGTCCGGCAACGCGATCGTGCTGCGCGGGTCCTCGGCGGCCGCGCGGTCGAACGCGCTACTCGCTCGGATCGCCGCAACCGCGGCGGCCTCCGCCGGCGTTCCCGAGGACGCGATCTCGCTCGTCTCCGGCGGGCGCGAGGACATCGCCGAGCTCGCGACCCAGAGCGGAACGGTCGACCTGATCGTGCCGCGGGGCGGGGAGGGCCTCAAGGAATCGCTCAAGGGGGTCGCGACCGTGCCGGTCATCTACGCCGCCTCGGGTAACTGCCACGTGTACATCGATTCGAGCGCCGATCTCGAATCCGCCCAAGCGATTGTGCTGAACGCGAAGCTGCAGCGCCCGGGCGTGTGCAACGCCGCCGAGACACTGCTCGTCCATGCCGACATCGCCGCTGACCTGCTGCCCGCCCTGCTCGGTGCGCTGCACGAGGCCGGCGTCGCGCTCCACGGCGACGAACGCGCCCGGGCCGTCGCGGGCGAGGTACCCATCCTCGCGGCAACCGAGGAGGACTGGGACACCGAGTATCTGGCGCTCGAGCTGGCGATCGGCGTCGTCGACTCCGCGGAAGAGGCGATCGCCCACATCAACGCACACGGCAGCGGCCATTCCGAGGCGATCGTCACCCATGACACGGACGCGGCCCGCGCCTTCCAGCTCGGGGTCGACGCGGCGTGCGTGTACGTCAACGCGTCCACGCGGTTCACCGATGGCGGAGAATTTGGAATGGGCGCGGAGATCGGCAACTCGACCCAGAAACTCCATGCCCGAGGGCCCATCGGACTGCGCGAGCTGTGCACGTTCAAGTACCTGATCGAGGGCGCCGGCGACGTCCGGCAGTGATCCGTCCCGGTCGCTGACGCCGTGCGCATCGGGATCTTCGGCGGAACCTTCAATCCGCCACATCTTGGTCACTTGGTGTGCGCCCAGGAGGCGTACATTCAGCTCAGCCTCGCGCGAGTGATGCTCGTCCCCGCTCGGATACCACCGCACAAGCCCGTCGAAGACGAGCCGGGTGCGAACCACCGCCTCGAGATGTGTCGCGTGGCCGTGCGCGGTGACGACGCGCGCTTCGAGGTCTCCGACCTCGAGGTCGGGCGGGAGGGGCCGTCGTACACGGTCGATACCCTTGAGGAGCTGCATTCATCGAAGCCAGATAGCGAGCTCTTCCTGATCGTTGGCGCCGACATCGCGGCAGGCCTGCCGCGATGGCACGAGCCGCAGCGGGTGCTCTCCCTGGCGACCGTCGCGGTCGCGGAGAGGCCCGGCACCTCCCGTGAGTCGGTGACGGAGGCGCTCGAAGAGGTAGGCGCAGGCGAGGGCGCCAGGTTCTTCGACATGCCGGAGATCGGGATCTCCTCGACAATGCTCCGCGAGCGCGTACGCACCGGGGAGTCGACCCGATACCTGCTTCCCGATGCGGTACGCGACTACATCGACCAGCACCACCTGTACAGAGGCAGCCCCCAGCAATGAAGCCCGAAGCGCAAGCCATGACGCCCGAAGAGATCTCGACCGCGATCGCGCAATACGCATCCGACCGCAAGGCGCTCGAGATCGTGGAGCTCGACCTCCGCGGGATGATCGACTACACGGACTACTTCGTGATCTGCACCGGCCGCACGGATCGCCAGGCGAAGGCGATCCACGACGCCATCTACCAGGGGATGAAGTCCGAGCACGGGATGCTCCCGCGGCGGGTCGAGGGCCTCCCCGAAGCGCGATGGATCCTGATGGACTACCTCGACGTGTTGGTGCACGTCTTCACTCCCGAGATCCGGGACTACTACCGGCTCGAGCAGCTGTGGGGCGAGGCACCGTCCTCGCGCAGCGCGGTCGGCGCCGGCTCGGCCTAGCGTTACGGGCTTGTTCGCGCCGCTGGAACCTGGCGGCGATAGCAGGTACCTTCTGCACCACTTGGGGGCACCAAGGCCCGAGGCTGTCCCTGGACCAAGCGAGAACGAGGAGACGGCATGCCGACCGCACCGCAGATCCTTCCCACACAGATCCCTGAGGGCTCAGCGCCCGGTCTGACATACCGCCTCGAGGGAGAGCTCGTACCGGCTCTTCACATGGCGCTGGACGGAGACGTGACCGTGTACTTCGAGCACCACGTGCTCCTGTGGAAGTACCCCAACCTCCAGATCGGCCTGCATCCGCTCAAGAAGGGGCTCAAGCGACGCGTGATGGGCGGGATGCCGCTGCTGCTGCTCGAGGCGCAGTCCGCCGGCGAGCTCGCCTTCAGTCGTGACGCTCCCGGTCACATCGCCGCGCTCCACCTTCCTCCGGGCGAGGGGATCGTCGTGCGCGAGCACCAGTTCCTTGCCGCGACCGGTGGGGTCGAATACGACTACAGCCGGATCAAGGGCTTCGCGAACATGATGTACGGCGGCGGCTTCTGGGTCGACCACTTCACCGCCGGCGACCGCGAGGGCGTGGTCTGGGTCCACGGCTACGGCAACGTGTTCGAGAAGAAGCTCGAGGCGGGGGAGACGATCGACATCGAGCCCGGCGGCTGGGTGTACCGCGATCACTCGGTATCGATGACCCAGGAGGTGTACGGCTTCAAGACCGGGATTCTCAGCGGCGGCGGCAATCTCGTCTTCAACCGCTTCAAGCGGGCCCGGTCGCGTCGGGCTGCAGAGCGCCTACTTCCATCCGCCCGTGTCCGAAGGGAGTGGCGGGAACTCGCAACGCAGCGGCGGCGACATGATCGGTGGGCTCGTCGGCGGCCTGCTCAAGAACTAGGGCTTCGAAGTGACGCTTCCTGATCGCGCTTCCGGGGCGGCTTTCCCCCCGGGCCACATCGCGGCCCATCCGCTGCCCTCGGGGATCGTCGGCGCACTCGGGCTCGGCGGCTACCAGCTGCTGGCCGACATCGCCGGCGTCGGGGCGGGAAGGCTCGGGCCCCAGGCGTTCCTGCTGATCGCGCCGGACCCCGATCCGGCGATTCCCGACGCAGGCACGCAGATCTCCCTGCACCACCACCGGATGAAGGATGAAAGCGAGATGCCGGCGTTCACCCAGCTGGCGGCGCAGCTCGCCGTATCTGCGGCTCACGGGGTACCGGCTGGTGCCCGAGCGGCGCGGGCTTCGGAGCCGGATCAGCGTTGTCAATCCGGCAACCGGCGGAATCGCCGTCACGATCCCGGAGAAGCATGCCGGGATGTTCGGTGGGACGAACGCGTCGAGGCTGCTCGCGGGCGTGCGCGCGCTGCCCGCGGCCGGACCACCGCCCGACACGCAGAATTCTGAGCTCCTGCGCCAGGTGCTGCTGGCGCTCGCGCTCCAGGATTCGGAGGTGAGCGGAGCGCAGGCCGCCGAGCTCGCAGACCGCGCGCTGGAGCTGTCGGAGGGCAACCGCGCGCTCGACCCGCCGGCCGCGCTCGAGGCGGCGAAGCAGGGCCCGGGCTGAGGCTAGCTGGCCGGCCCGGGGGTCGTGGCCCGCGGGCCGGGGGTCGGGTTAGGCGCTGCCGAGCAGAACGCCGGCGGCGACGATCAGGACGCCGCCGAGCGCCACCTGGAGGAGACTCAGCCGCAGCGGGACGTCCAGGAACCGCTTGCGGATCAGCGAGATCGTGACGAGCTCGATGGCCACCACGATCCCCGCGACGACGAGCGCGGTGTGGACCTCGTGGATGATGAACGGGAGGGATGGAACACCCCGCCGAGCGTCGTCATCGCGCCGGTGACCACGCCTCGGGCCAGCGCCGAGCCGCGACCCGTCTGCTCCCCGGTGTCGGAGAGCGCCTCGGAGAAGCCCATGCTGATCCCGGCGCCGACGGCGGTCGCGAGTCCGACGAACAGCGCCGCGTGCGATCCGGACAGCAGCGCCGCCGCGAAGATGGGCGCGAGCGTCGAGAGGGTGCCGTCGATCAGCCCGACGAGACCGGGCTGGATGTACTGAAGGACGAGCGCTCGCTCGTCGAGTCCCCGGAAGCGGTCCAGTACCTCAGCCACGCATGTTATTATAACAACACAGTTCAGATTAGGCTTCCCTAATGGAGCCATGGGTGACGGAATTTGGAGCTTCGGATGGACGTGATTCAAACCGAGATGAAGCGCCGGGTCGAGGATCCGCACGGTGCTCGCGGGGGCGACGACCAGAGCGATCTGGTCCACCTCCTGCACGCCCGCGGGGGCCGTGTGACCCCGCAGCGGCTCGTGATCCTGCGCGAGCTGCGCCGGCGCGGCCGCCACGCGACGGCCGAGGAGATCCACCGCGCGATCGAGCGAGAGCTCCCCGGGACGGCCACCCCGACGGTGTACGCGACGCTCGACCTGCTCGTGGAGCTCGGGCTGGCGCGGCGGATCGACACCGGCACCGCCGCGCTGTACGACGCCCGGCTCGACCCGCACCAGCACGCGGTCTGCCGCCACTGCGGGCGGGTGCAGGATGTCGACGGCCGCGTGAGCGCCGGCCCGCTCCTGCGGGCCGCCGAGGCGGACGGCTTCCAGCCGCATGCCGCCGAGCTGATCATCTCGGGGGTGTGCGCGGAGTGCGCGCGGAGCGCTTCGGCCTGAACGCCGGGTAATCCGACCTGCGCAAGGCCGGCCGACTTGGACGTAAGCTGGCGGCGATGCGGGAGGCATCGAGGGTTCTGCTGCTCGCGATCGTCGCGTCGATCGCGTGGATGAGCGTGCCGATCGGCAGCGCGGCCGCCGTGCGGTCGCCGCTCGCCTTGAGCTCGTGCGGGCCGGCCCTGGGTGTGTACCAATGCTCAGGTCTGGCTCCGACATGGGACGGTGTGCCGCTGGACACCACGGTGACGCTGCCGCGGCAGGGCGCACAGCGGCTGCCGCTCGTGGTCGAGCTCAACGGCTTCGGGAACAGCAAGTACGAGTACCTGGACCCAAGCTCGCAGGCATACACGGGCAACGCGTTCGACTGGGCCCGGCGGGGGTACGTGGTCCTCACGTATACGGCTCGGGGATTCTGGGGATCCTGCGGCACACCGGCCGCCCGGCTCGCCAGTGCGGCTGCGTGCGCCAAGGGCTACATCCGGCTTGCCGACATGCGCTACGAGGTGCGCGACGCCCAGTATCTGATCGGCGAGCTCGTCGACGAGGGTGTGGCCGATCCCGGCCGCATAGGCGTCACCGGTGACTCCTATGGCGGCGGTCAGACATTCGACCTCGCGGCGTTGCGAAATCGAGTGATGCTCCCCGATGGGACGCTGGTGCCTTGGCGAAGCCCGAAGGGCGTCGCCCTGCACGTCGCGGCCGCCGCGCCGATCATTCCGTGGAGCGACCTGATCTACGCCGCCGCGCCGAACGGCCGCACGCTCAGCTACGCGGTCACGCCTCCCAGCGTGGACTCCATCCCGGTCGGGGTTCAGAAGCTGACGTTCACCGCCGGCGTGTACGGATCGGGCGTGGTGAGCACCGGGCCGGGGCAGCCGGTGGGGCAGCCGCAGATACCCGGCCAGCCCGTCGGTTGGTTCGCGCCGCCGTTCGTGGACCCCGACGCCGACGTGAGCACCTGGCTCGGACGCGCGACGGTCGGGGAGCCGTATATCGACCCAACCGTGGGCGGCGTCGTCAATCAGCTCGAGACCTACCGCTCCGCCTACTACGTCGACCACAGCGAGGCGCCGGCGCCGCTGCTGGTCGGCAGTGGATTCACCGATGACCTGTTCCCGGTTGCGGAGTCGCTACGGTTCGCCAACCGGCTGAAGGCGCAGTACCCGCACGCCCCGCTGTCGCTGTGGTATTTCGATTTCGGCCACCAGCGGGGGGCGAACAAGCCGGCGGACCGAGCACGCCTGCTGGCGGCGGTTCACGCCTGGTTCGATCACTACCTGCGCCAGCGCGGGCGCCCGCCGCGCCAGGGGGTGACCGCGATGACCCAGACGTGTCCCCACACCGCACGTTCGGCCGGGCCGTTCCAAGCGCCGACGTTCGCCCAGCTGGCGCATGGGGAGGTGCGGCGGAGCTTCGGTGGCGATCAGTCGATCCAGTCGGTGCCGGGCAACCCTGCGGTCGGCGCCGCGATCGACCCGATCGCCGGCGGCGGGAACGACTGCGCGACGACATCCCCCGCGACCGAGCCCGGAACCGCCGCATATAACCTGCCACGTGCGGGTGCCCGTGGCTACACGCTCCTGGGCGCGCCGACGATCATCGCCTCGCTGGCGATCGCGGGAACGCCGGGCGCGGCCCAGATCGCTGGGCGCCTGTGGGACGTTGCGCCCGGCGGCCAGAGCCAGACGCTCGTGGCCCGTGGGCTGCTGTGGCCCACGAGCGACGGCACCTATGTCTGGCAGCTCAACGCCAACGGCTGGCGCTTTGCCCCGGGCCACGTCCCGAAGCTCGAGCTGCTCGGGGAGGACCCGCCGTATGCGCGCCCGTCCAACGGCTCCTTCTCGATCAAGGTCAGCCGGCTTCAGCTGCGGCTTCCTGTGCTGGACGTCCCTGACTGCCGCACCGTGCTGCCGCTCGCAGCCCCGGTGCTGCCAGCCGGATACCGGCTAGCCCCGGGGGTGAGCGCCAGCCGCCGGTGGTCGCAGCGCTACTGTCGCCGCTGAGATGCCGCCCGATCACTCGCACGATTTGTTGAGCGTCGATCAGCTGCTCGCCGAGGCGCGCGCGGAGCTGACGCGGCTGACGCCCGCCGAGGCTCGCGCCGCACAGGAGGCGGGGGCGATCATCGTCGACATCCGTCCGTCCGAGCAGCGCGGTCGCGACGGCGAGATTCCCGGCGCGCATGTGATCGCGCGCAACGTGCTCGAGTGGCGCCTGGATCCGAGCAGCGATTATCGTGACCCGGATGCCGCCCGGACCGACACGCAGGTGATCGTCACATGCGACGCGGGCTATCAGTCGAGTCTCGCCGCGGCGACGCTGCGCCGGCTCGGCCTCGACGCGACCGACCTCGTCGGCGGGTTTCAGGCCTGGCGGGACGAGGGCCTGCCGGTCACCCCGGCCGCGGAGTGATCGGCCGATCCGCCGGACTGACCCGGATCCGCGGCTTGCCGCGGCGGGTCACCAGCACGTGCTCGCCTGCGGCGACGCGGTCCATCCAGTAGCCGAAGCGATCGCGGAACGGATTGGAACCGACCACGATTAAGTCGGTGTCGGAAGGAGGACGGGGAGTGGAGCTGAGGGGACTTGAACCCCTGACCTCCTGCGTGCCACGCAGGCGCTCTTCCAGCTGAGCTACAGCCCCTTTGAAGTCGAAGTCGTCGGCAAGGTTAATGCATGCCTGCTGATTGTTGCGAGGGGGAGTCAGGCGCAGAGAGATTGCGCTGGTCCCAGCTAGTGAAATTGGGAGCAGAAAGCAACGCTTCAACTCTCCGCAGTAGATCGCGAACAGATCGATCTCCTTTGCGGTGTACCAACCGCGCACGTATCCGCTCGGCGTGCATCGGTTCGTGTCCACGTTCACGATGATCACGCTGCCGTCCTCGCTCAGCCTGCCCCATTTGCACTGAACCCGCCAGAGCCGATCCCCGATCTCCAGGGCTAGGTCGGCGCGGCCATGCTCGGTTACCGGTCTGAGTACGGGCACGCCCAGCTCGATCGCCGCGAGCACGATCGCCTGCTCCGCCACCGCTCCCTTCACGTTCGAGTCCAGCATACGAACATATGTTCGCACGCACCCCGGACGACTGTTCGGCGCAGTTAGACGGGCCCGGGCGCGACGCCGGTCACAAGCTTGTGATCGGGGTGACGTGCACCCAGCCCGCGAAGAAGTGGAAGAACACGATTGCGACCGCGTACAGGCAGACGAGCAGCGCAGGCCCGCCCCAGCGGACCGCGTTGCCGGCATTCGGGTGGGGGGAGAGCCACCATTGCATGGCCCTGCTCGCGAGCGGTATCAGCGGCCACGTCAACACGCCGACGCTGATCACGTTCGCGATGAACGTGGCCGGCGCGACGTTGATCCAGGCGAGCACCGGATTGAGCAGCGTGATCTCGAGCATCACGACCGGGAACAGACACAGCAGCACGATCGCCGCCTGCTTCCAGCTCGGCGGCGGTTTGTCGTCGGCGCCGAACTTGAACCAGCCCTCGAACGACGTCCGTACCCGGCGCTCGCTGGAGCGGTCGATGATCTCGTCGGCTTCCCGGAGGAGCGTCTGGCGCTCGTCGGACTCGAGCCAGTTGTCGAGGTGCTCGTTCGAATCAAACCGCAACAACGTCACCCATTCCTGCTGGAACGTTCCCGTCGGAGGCTGCACCTCGCAGCCGAGGAACCCGGGGTACTTCGACTGGTGCTCCTTGACGCGGGCGTGCCAGCGCTCGAACTCCTGCTCGTTGCCAGGCGTGACGGTGGTCATGATCAGGGCGGTCACCGGCCCCTGCGCCTCGCCGGCCTCGGGCCCTTGGCCGACGAAGACGTTGACCGCGTCATCACCCTCGAGCGCCGGCTCGATCTGAGCGACCATCTTGGCGCGCTCTGGCGATTCGAGCCAGGCCTTGAGCTGCTCGGGCCGCTCGAAGCGCTGGATGATCACCCAATCGAGCTGATCGGGCGGGGCCGGTGGCAGGACCTCCCTGGAGACGAACCCGTCGAAGCGGGAGATCACCTCGTTCATCCGCGCCTGCCAAGCCTCGAACTCCTTGTCGTGGCCGTCGCGGACGCGCGTGTTCGTGACGACGGTCGCGGTCTGCCTGTCGCTGGTTGTCGAGCTCATTGGGACTCCTCCCTCACGAGCGCCGCACGCCAGCGTGCTCAAGCGAGAACCGGTTGTGGGCCTGGACCACGGGCCCCATGTCGACCGTCGTGATCACACCGTTCTCGACGACGACGCGGCCTCCGATGACCGTGTAGTGCGCCTTCTGCGGAGCGCAGAAGACGACGGCTGCCACTGGGTCACTGAGCGCGCCCGAGTAGTCGACGGTGTGGAGGTCGAGACTGAAGAAGTCGGCGCACTTGCCGGGTGCGAGCTGCCCGATGTCGTCGCGGCCGAGCACCCTCGCCCCGCCTCTCGTCGCCAGCTCGAGCGCTTGGCGTGCGGTCATCCACTCATCGGCGCGAAGTGGATCCGACGTCGAAAGCACACTCTGCGGCCCCTCGGGTGGAAGCAGCCCCATCCGGAGCCGAGCCAGCAGCATGGCTTGGCGCACCTCGAGCAGCATGTTCGACGCGTCGTTCGACGCCGACCCGTCGACACCGATCCCGACCTTGACGCCCGCGTCCATGTACTTCTTCACGGGAGCGATCCCCGAGGCGAGGCGCATGTTCGAGCACGGACAGTGTGCCGCTCCCGAACCCGTGTCGGCGAAGCGGCGGATTTCGTCGTCGTTGACATGGATGGCGTGGGCGAACCAGACGTCCTCGCCGAGCCAGTCGAGCGTCTCCATCCACGCGACCGGCCGCAGGCGGTGTGTCTCGAGCGTGTAGCGCTCCTCGTCGAACGTCTCGCACAGGTGCGTGTGGAGCCTGACGCCGTATTCGCGCGCCAGCTTGGCCGACTCACGCATCAGGTCCGCGCTGACCGAGAACGGCGAGCACGGCGCCAGGACCAGCTGGGTCATCGACCCGATCGAGCTGTCGTGGTAGCGCTCGATCACGCGCGCGGAGTCCTCGAGGATGTCGTTCTCGTCCTCGACGCAGCTGTCCGGCGGCAGCCCGCCCTTGGATTCTCCGAGCGACATCGACCCGCGGGACACGTGGAAGCGGACCCCGATCTGCTTCGCCGCGGCGATCTGGTCGTCGACGCGACACCCGTTCTGGAAGACGTAGGCGTGATCGAACACGGTGGTGCATCCCGACGCGGCGAGCTCGGCGAGGCCGACCAGCGTGCTGAGCTCTGACGCCTCGGGCGTCCGCTGGGCCCAGATTTCGTAGTGCGCCTTCAGCCACGGGAACAGGTTGATGTTCTGCGCCTGTGGGAGGTTGCGCGTAAGCGTCTGGTCGAGGTGGTGATGCGTGTTCACCATCCCCGGGAGGACGATCTGGCTGGAGAGGTCGAGCACCTCATCGGCGTCATCCGGCAGTTCGTCCGTGGTACCGACCTGCTCGATGAGACCGTCACGGGCGAAGAGACCACCGCCGGGGATCTCCCGCCGCTCATCGTCCATCGTCACCAGCACCTCGGCGTTTCGCGCTAGGAGCGTAGACATGTTGCCCTCCTTGTTCCGGTCCGTGGGCTCGGCCGCCACCGCCGAGTCACGGCGAAACATACCCCTCCGCGTGCGCCATCGCGAGTCGCCGGTCCGGGCGCCCGACGTCCTACTCCCGCGGGATGAACTCCGGCACGTCGAGCGCCTCGCCGCTCTCGGACAGCGCGGGTGGCTCGTGGGGGTCGCCGCGCTCGCGCGGAGCACGGACTCCAGGCGCGACCTGATCCAGATCGCTCACCATCCTCCCGTGGATGCGCTGGACGTCGCGCAGCAGCCGCTCGGCGTTGTCGCGCAGCGAGTCGCCCATCTCGCGGAGGTTCGAGACGAGCTCGAGTCCCTCGGTGCGGACGCCGTCGGCGGTCGCCCGCGCGTCGGCTATCAGGCCCCGGGCGCGCTCCTCGGCCTCGACCCGAGCCTTCGCTCCCGCGTCCTCGGCCTCGCTGGTGATCTTCTCCGCCGTACGGTGGGCCTCGGCCACGATCGTCAGTGCCTCGTCGGCGGCCGTCTTCGTCGCCTGCGCGGCCTCTGCCCGCAGGCGCGCCGCCTCCTCCTGGGCGAGCCTGCCGATCTCTCCGGCCTCCTCCTCCGCGACGCTGATCCGGTTCTCGGCGGCGCGATCGCCCTCGGCGACTCGCTCACGGAGGCGCTGCTCGGCCTCCTGCCTCAGCCGTTCGGCCGCGCTTTCCGCGGCGGTGACGATCGCCGCGACCCGCTCGGCAGCCGCGTCCGCGTTCCGTTGCGAATCCTCAGCCACGATCCGATGGTAGACCGCGGGTCTTTCCCGCCACGCAACAAAAACGTCATAAAACCCCTGCCCATGGACGCAAGTAACCTCATGGGACGATGACCGACGGGCGCTATGAACCCAGGCAGATCGAGCCCAAATGGCAGGAGCTTTGGGAGCGCGAGCGCACCTGGGAGGTTTCCAACGACCAGGACGGCTCAGACGAGCGTGAGAAGTCCTACGTGCTCGAAATGCTCCCCTATCCGAGCGGCGAGCCGCACATCGGGCATCTGAAGAACTACGCGCTCGGGGACGCGATCGCTCACTTCCACCGGCGGATCGGCCGCAGGGTGCTCCACCCGATGGGCTACGACGCGTTCGGCCTGCCGGCCGAGAACAACGCGATCAAGACCGGCGTCCACCCGCGTGAGGCGACCGACAAGTCGATCGCCGCCTACCGGCACTGGTTCCACCGGTGGGGAATCTCGATCGACTGGAGCCGGGAGATCGCGACCCACGAGCCCTCCTACTACCGGTGGACGCAATGGATCTTCCTCAAGCTGCTGGAGCGCGGCCTCGCCTACCGCAAGGAGGCGGCGGTCAAGTGGTGCCCCCATGACCAGACCGTGCTCGCCAACGAGCAGGTGATCGACGGGCGCTGCGAGCGCTGCGGGCACGAGGTCGAGGTCCGCCAGCTCGAGCAGTGGTTCTTTCGGATCACCGACTACGCCGACCGGCTGCTCGACGGCCTGGACGAGATCGATTGGCCCGAGCACGTCAAGACGATGCAGCGCAACTGGATCGGACGCAGCGAGGGAGCCGAGGTGATCTTCCGCTGCGAGGAACTCGGGATCGACTATGCCGTGTTCACGACCCGGCCGGACACGCTGTTCGGCGCGACGTTCTTCGTGATGGCGCCAGAGCACCCGGACGTGTTCAAGCTGGCGCAGGGAACCGAGTACGAGGACCAGGTCCACGAGTACGTCAACCGCACGCTGACCGAGTCCTTCGAGGCGCGCGGCGCCGCCGACAAGCCGAAGACCGGCGTGCCGCTGGGCCGTACGGTCACCAATCCGGTCAACGGCGAGCAGATCCCGATGTTCGTTGCCGACTACGTGCTGATGGAGTACGGGACCGGGGCGATCATGGCGGTGCCCGCCCACGACCAGCGGGACTACGAGTTCGCGGTGACGTTCGGCCTGTCGATCCGGCCGGTGATCGCGCCCGCCGACGGCGAGGCCCCCCCCGAGGGCGAGGCATTCGTCTCGAAGACCGACAACGAGGTGCTCATCAACTCCGGAGAGTTCAGCGGCATCACCGTCCCCGACGCCCAGCGGGCGATCGTCGAGTGGCTCGATCGCGACGGCAAGGGGCACGCGTCGGTCAGCTACAAGCTCCGCGACTGGCTGATCTCCCGCCAGCGCTACTGGGGCTGCCCGATCCCGGTCGTTTACTGCGAGCGCTGCGGGATGGTCCAGCTGAGCGAGGACCAGCTCCCCGTGGAGCTCCCCGAGGTGGACGACTACCAGCCGAAGGGCCGTTCCCCGCTGGCCACGGCCGAGGACTGGGTGAGCACCGAATGCCCGCGGTGCGGGGGCGAGGCTCGGCGCGAGACCGACACGATGGACACATTCGTCGATTCCAGCTGGTACTTCCTTCGCTACACCGACGCGCGTAACTCCGCGCGGGCCTGGGACCCCGCGATCGCGGGCTACTGGATGCCGGTCGACCAGTACATCGGCGGCGTCGAGCACGCGATCCTGCACCTGATGTACTCGCGATTCTTCGTCAAGGCGCTCTCTGACATGGAGCTGCTCGACCTCGAGGAGCCGTTCCAGTCCCTGTTCACGCAGGGGATGATCCTCGGACAGGACGGCAACAAGATGTCGAGCTCGAAGGGCAACGTGGTCGCGCCGAGCGAGATCGTCGAGCGGTTCGGCGCGGACGCCGCCCGGTGCTACGTGCTGTTCATGGGGCCGGCCGAGCAGGACGCCGCGTGGGCCGACACGGGAATCGAGGGCGCGTACAGGTTTCTGACGCGGCTGTGGCGGCTGGCAGACGAGCTCGCCTCCGAGGGTGGCGCCGACGGTGGCGCCGACGCCCCCGAGAACCCGGAGGGTGACGACGAGACGCTCGTGCGCAAGGCCAACTGGGCGATCGACAAGGTGACCCGCGACATGGTCGGGTCGTTCGGTTTCAACACCGCGATCGCGGCGGTGATGGAACTCGTCAACGAGGTCTACCGCCACCCGCAGGCGACCCCCGCGGCTCGGCGATTCGCGACCGCGACGGCGGCCTCGCTGGTGTTCCCTTTCACTCCCCACCTGGCCGCTGAGGTGTACGAGCTCCTCACCGGTCGGCGGGTCTGGGAGGAGCCGTGGCCCGACGCCGACCCCGACATGCTCCAGGCCGACACCTTCCAGCTCGTGTGCCAGGTCAACGGCAAGGTTCGTGACCGCGTGAGCGCCCCCACCGGCGCCCCGCGCGAGCAGCTCGAGGAGCTGTGCCTGCAGACGGACGGCGTCCAAGCCCGTCTCGATGGGCACGAGATCGCGAAGGTGATCGTCGTCCCGGACAAGCTGGTCAACGTCGTACTGACATGAGGTATGTCGCGGTCGTCGGCCCGGGCGACGCCACCGGCCCGGAGATTGCGGCGGCCGAGGCGATCGGGAGGGGAGTGGCGCAGGCCGGTGCGGCCGTCGTCTGCGGCGGCCTGGGCGGGGTGATGGAGGCGGCATGCCGAGGCGCGGCGGAAAACGGCGGTCTCACGATCGGGCTCCTCCCGGGCGCGGATCGAGGAGCGGCGAACCGCTGGGTCCGCGTGGCGATTCCGACCGGCCTCGGCGAGCTGCGCAACGGCTTGATTGTCCGGGCTGCGGATGCCATGGTCGCGGTGGGCGGCGCGCACGGGACGCTCTCGGAGATCGCGCTCGCGCTGAAGACGGGCGTTCCGGTCATCGGGCTCGGGACGTGGCAGATCGACGGCGTCCAGTCGGTCGGCTCGCCCGCGGAAGCCGTCGAACGCGCCACCTAGACTGACTCTCAGATGCCGTCGTTCAAGCCCGCGTACCTCGTTCACGGCGATGACCACGGCCGGATCGCCGAGCGCCGTGCCCGCCTGCGGTCGCTGGCCGAAGCCGAGAGCGGCGCTCAGGGGGTGGAGCTGTTCGAGGGTGACGGGTCGGCTCCCGACGCGGTCGCCGCGGCGCTGAACGCGATGACGTTCGCGATCGGCCGCCGGTTCATCGTCGTCGACGGCGTCGAGCGCTGGAAGGAGAAGGAGCTGGCGTCCCTCGAGGCGGCGTTGGAAGCGATCCCGGCCGATACGACGGTGGCGTTCTTCGCCCGCGAGGAGAACCGCGCGAAGGCGCCCACAGGGCTCCACGAGGCGGTGCGCAAGGCGGGGGGAGACATCAGCGCCGAGCAGAACGTCAAGCCCTGGGAGCTGCCCAAGTGGGTGATCGCGCGGGCGGGAGCTCGGGCTTCAGATCGAGCCCGATGCCGCTCGCGCGCTCGTCCAGCACGTGGGAGACCGCCAGCAGCGCCTGCTCCGCGAGCTCGAGAAGCTGGCGCTCGGCGCGGCTCCCGCCGGTCGCGTCGAGCTCAACGAGATCGAGGAGCTCACGGCGCCGTCCGCGGAGCGGCGGGCGTGGTCGCTCGCCGACGCGATCGTCGGCGGAGAGACCGAGGCGGCGACGCGCACATATCTCGCGCTGCGCTCCCAGGGGGAGCGGCTCCCGGGCTTGATCTACTGGATGTCGCAGCGGTTGCGCCTTGGGCACGACGTCGCCCAGGCGATCGAGGCCGGGCAGCCGGCTGCGCAGGTAAAGCGCACGCTGCGGATGCCCTCCCGTGCCGCCGACCGGCTGATCGCGGACGCACAGCGCACCGGGGCGCAGGGCCTGCGTCGAGCGATCGAGCGGATCGCCGACCTCGAGCTCGAATCACGGGGCGGCGGATCGGGTGGAGCGAGCGAGGACACGGCGGCGCTCGTCGCGATCCACCGGATCGGCGATCGGCAGGACTAAGAGGCTGTCTCCTAGAGGACGCCGAGGACGATCAGCAGCGCGAGCCCGGCCACGAACAGCACCGCGATCGCAACCGCGCGCTGCATCAGGCGCGTGTGACCTTCGGACAGGGCCAACGGGCCCGGCAGGCCCCGCGCCGGGGGCGGTGCGCTACGTGGGGGGAGGGGGGCGATGCGCTGTGCGCGGGCTCGGTCGCGCTCGGCGATAGCGGCGTCGCGCTCGGAGATCGCGTGGTCGCGCTCGGCCGTCGCCCGATCGCGCTCGGCGATCGCCCGGTCACGTTCGGAGGTCGCCTGCTCACGGCTTGAGATCGCGGCGTCGCGCTCGGCATCGGCGCGGTCCCGCTCAGCGACAGCGCGGTCACGTTCAGCAACAGCGCGGCCACGCTCGGCCACGCCCGCCCGCAGCTGACCGCGCGCCTGGTCGCGTTCGGCGGTCGCCTCGTCGCGAGCGTGCACCGCAGCGTCACGCTCGGTGGCGAGGTCTCGTAGCGTCCGACCGCAGCGTCCCTGCGCGCGACGGCACCATCGGCGTCGAGCTTCAGACGCTCGAGCTCACCCTCGACATCCTTGCGAAGCTGCTCTGACTGGTCGAGCTCGCCTTGCAGGCGCACCGGCTCCGCGCGCAGCCGGTCCGTTTCGTCCCGGAGCGCGGCGAGCTCCTTGGGTAGCTCGTCTGACTCGCGACGCGCACCGCCGGTCTTGCGCGGCGCGGGCTTCGCCCCGCGAGCGGGGGGCGGGGTGAGCGGTGCGGGCTCGCGAGCCCCACCGGCCTTGTCGCGGCCGTCGGCGGGCTTGGCACGGGTGGGCTCGCGGCGGGGGAGCGCGGCGATCAGCCCGGCGTCGCCCTGATCGACGCCGGGAGCAGGGAGCGGGATCACGATCCCGGTGGTCACCGCCAGCTCGGCGTCGAGCACCTCGATCTCTTCCTTGCAGGGGAACGCCGCCTTCCAGGACTCGCCGTCGTCGGGCATCCACGGCTTGTGCTCGAGGTCGGCGAGCGCCCGCGAGGAACCCGCGGCGGAGCGAAGCCTGAGCGTGGGCCGAATGAAGCGCACACCGCGCACGCCATACCAGCGGCCGCGCAGCTCCAAGCGCCCGTCGCTGCGCTCGAACCGCTCCAACTCGAACGAAACCGTGCCGGGCGCGACCTCTGCCGGCTCCCTGGTCGCAGCCATCGAGGCCGTGTTACCCGCTGCGCCCGCGCGCGTAAACGTCGCTCGGGCGGTGCAGCGCGGCGTTCAGGCGTCGCCGCGACGCACGCGGGCGGCGCGGGACTTCTTGCGCGCGCCCGTGTTGCGGTGGATCGCACCGCGCTTGACGGCCTTGTCGATCGTCTGCACCAACGCGCGATGCTCGCTCTCGGCGGCACCGTCGTCGGACCCCGCGACGGCCTGCTCGAGCCGCCGGAAGTAGGTCTTGATCTTGGTCGTATAGCGGCGGTTCTCGAGCCTCTCGCGCTCGGAGCGCCTGATCCGCTTCTTCTGGGAGGGAATGTTCGCCATGGCAGGGAAAAGCCGCGGGCGACTTGCCGCGGCGCGCCCGTACTATAGCGGCCCCGAGTGCCCGTCGCGGGCCCTTCTCGGTGCGACCGCACCCACGTGGACGACCACTAGTGGACACAGAAAGCCTCGAGCCGGAGACCACACCGGTACCGCCTGTCAGCCCGCCGCGGCGCCGGATCGCGGCGAACACGGCGATCTTCGCGATCGCGACCGCGCTGTCGCGGATCGCCGGGCTCGGGCGGGAGGTCGTCCAGGCGGCGTTCTTCGCCACCTCGGCTGCGGCCTCGGCGTTCACACTGGCCTCCCAGGTCCCGAACCTGTTCAGCAACCTGTTCTCGCAGGCGGCCCTCTCCGCTGCGTTCGTGCCGGTGTTCACCGAGCTCCTTCAGGAGGGTAAGAAGCGCGAGGCCTTCCGCATCGCCGCGACCCTGTTCTGGATCATCCTGATCGGGCTCGGCGCGCTGACGTTGCTGTGGATGGGGGTCGCGAATCTCGTCGTCCCGCTGTTCACGGGTGGCCACATCCCCGCGGCGCTGACGGCCGGCCTCTCGCGGGTGCTGTTCCCGGTCGTCCTGCTGCTGAGCCTCACAGGGCTGCTCGTGGGAATCCTCCAGTCCTACGACGAGTTCACGATCCCCGCGCTCGCGCCGGCGGTGTGGAACCTCGTGATCCTGGTCCTGCTCGTCGTCCTGCACTCGAAGTTCCACGGCGAGAACCAGATCTACGCGTACGCGATCGCGTGGCTGGTGGCGACGATCGTCCAGTTCCTGATGGTCGCCGGGGCCCTTCGGAGGATCGAATTCCGCATGGCATTCGTCCTCGACTGGCGCGATCCCAGGATCCGCCAGGTCCTGCTTCTGTTCCTCCCGGTGACGATCAGCATCGGGATCGTCAACCTCGACATCTTCATCAACGCCGGCTTCGGCTCGCTCGTCTCGAGCCACGCGCCGGCGGCGATCAACAACGCGTTCCGGATCTACATGCTGCCCCAGGGGATCTTCAGCGTCGCGGTCGCGACCGTTCTGTTCCCGACGCTCAGCCGGTTCGCCGCGCGCCGCGACCCGTCCGCGATCCGCCGGGCGGTGGGCAACGGGATGCGGCAGATCAACCTGCTGCTGATCCCGTCCGCGGCGCTGCTGCTGGTGCTGGCGACGCCGATCACCCGCGTCCTGTACCAGCACGGGAAGTTCGGGCCGTTCTCGACCCATCTGGTGTCGATCGCGCTGTTCTGGTTCGCGTTCTCGCTGCCATTCGCCGGCGTCAATCTGTTGTTGACGCGCACGTTCTTCGCGGTCAAGCAGCCGTGGATTCCCACCAGGCTGGCGGCCCTGAACATGGTGGTCGATGTGATCGTGAGCCTCGCCCTGTACAAGCCGCTGGGCATCGCCGGGCTGGTGATCGGCACCGCCGCCGCCAATCTGGTCATGACCGGACTCCTGCTCCACCGGCTGCGCATCGGCCTCAACGGCCGTCTCGAGGGCGGTCAGACGATGATGATCACGGTCCGGATCACGGTCGCGACGATCGTGATGGCGGCGCTCGCCCGCGGTGTGTGGCTCCTGCTGGATCAGCTGCTCGGCAGCTCCCTGGTCGCGCAGATCGTCGCCCTCGGGATCGCGTTCACCGGCGCGTTCGTGCTCTACGGGAAACTGGTCCTGTGGATGCGGATCCCCGAGGCCCGTCAGATCGAGTCGCTGGTGATGCAACGGCTGCGCCGGGCATGACCGCCGATGAGCTCGCACGAGCAACAGAAGAGCTTCTACGAACGCCACCTCTCGGACTGCCGCCGCGAGCGTGCGTTCCTGAGCGCCGTCGGGTTCACGACGGCGTTCGGCACCGCGCGCGCGATCACCCACTCGATCCGCGCCGGCGTCGGGCCGTTCGGCAACATCAGCGCCGGCGGACGGCACATCCATCACTCGACCTTCGGGATCCTCGGGTTGCTCGGCGTCGGCTACATCTGGACGTACCGGGTCGGAATCGGGCCGGCGCCGGGGGGACGCTGGGGCTCGAGGGTCAGCGCGACCGCGTACGGCGTCGCGTCCGCGCTGACGCTGGACGAGTTCGCGCTATGGCTCGACCTCAAGGACGACTACTGGGACAAGCAGGGGCGCAAGTCGATCGACGCCGTCGCGATCTTCGGCGGCCTGCTGACGATGGGCGTAGCGGGCCGGAGCGCCTTGAAAGAGCTCGGGCTGCTGCCGCGCTGGCTGGCCGACCGCGTCTAAGCGCGGATCCCCAAATACCCTTGGGGTGATGGCCGACCAGGCTCACATCCGCAACTTCTCGATCATCGCCCACATCGACCACGGCAAGTCGACGCTGGCGGATCGCATCCTCGAGCTGACCCACACGGTGGATCCGCGGTCGATGCGTGCCCAGGTGCTCGACTCGATGGAGCTCGAGCGCGAGCGCGGGATCACGATCAAGGCCCAGGCCGTCCGCGTGTTCTACGAGTCGCGCGGGACGGTCAGACCTACCAGCTCCACCTGATCGACACGCCCGGCCATGTGGACTTCACCTACGAGGTGTCCCGCTCGCTCGCCGCGTGCGAGGGCGCGCTGCTCGTGGTCGACGCTTCACAGGGGGTCGAGGCGCAGACGGTCGCCAACACCTATCTGGCGATCGATGCCGGACTCGAGCTGATTCCGTGCCTGAACAAGGTGGACCTCCCGGGCGCCGAGCCCGAGCGCGTCGCCGAGGAGGTGGGCGAGCTGCTGGGGGAGTCGGCCGAGAGCGTCTGAGGATCAGTGCGAAGACCGGCGAGGGCATCATGGAGGTGCTCGACGAGCTGGTCGCGCGGGTCCCTCCCCCCGCAGGGCGACCCCGACGGCCCGCCGCGGGCGCTGATCTTCGACTCCGAGTTCGACCAGTACCGCGGCGTGATCGCCTACATCCGGGTGGTTGACGGTACGTTCACGAAGGGCGAGGCGATCCGGGCGATGCAGGCCGGAACCGAAGCGGAGATCGACGACATCGGCTTCTTCACCCCGGCGATGGCCCCGGCGGGGGCGCTGCACGCCGGCGAAGTGGGCTACCTGATCACCGGCGTCAAGGACGTGACCAAGCTCCGCGTCGGCGACACGCTCACGACGAAGGCCAACGCAGCCTCCGAGCCGCTCCCCGGCTATCGCGAGGTCAAGCCGATGGTCTTCTGCGGACTGTTCCCGATCGACTCCGACGACTATCCGGACCTCCGCGACGCGCTCGAGAAGCTGTCGCTCAACGACGCGGCCCTCAGCTGGGAGCCGGAGACGAGCGACGCGCTCGGGTTCGGGTTCCGCTGCGGCTTCCTCGGGCTGCTCCACATGGACATCGTGCGCGAACGCCTCGAGCGCGAGTACGACCTCGAGCTGCTGGCGACGATGCCGAGTGTCGAGTACGAGGTCACGCTCACCGACGGGAGCACGATCCCGGTCCACTCGCCCAACGACTTTCCCGACCCGGGGCGTGTCGGGAGGTGCGTGAGCCGTACATCCGCGCCTCGATTCTCAGTCCCAAGGAATTTGTCGGGCAGATCATGGAGCTCTGCCAGGAGCGGCGCGGCGAGCACGCCGGGATGCACTACCTGTCATCCGAGCGCCTGCAGCTGACCTACGACCTGCCGCTGGCGGAGATCGTGCTCGACTTCTTCGACCAGCTCAAGTCGCGCACCCGCGGCTACGCGTCGCTTGACTACGACCTGATCGGACTGCGCCCGTCGGACCTCGTCAAGCTCGACATCCTGCTCGGCGGCGAGCCGATCGACGCGCTGTCGATGCTCGTCCATCGCTCGAAGGCGTATGAGGCGGGCCGCACGCTGACCGAGAAGCTGCGCGAGAAGATTCCGCGCCAGCAGTACGACGTCCCGATCCAGGCTGCGATCGGCGCACGGATCGTCGCGCGGGAGACGATCAAGGCCTACCGCAAGGACGTGATCGCAAAGTGCTACGGCGGCGACATCACGCGCAAGCGCAAGCTGCTCGAGCAGCAGAAGAAGGGGAAGCAGCGGATGAAGCAGGTGGGGCGGATCGAGGTGCCCCAGGAGGCTTTTCTAGCCGTTCTGGAGTTGGGCGACTCTAAGCCTTCTTAGAGGGAGGCTGGACCGCCCCGGGGGACACGGGCGCCTGCTCTTGCGCGGTGGATGGCTCTCGCATCGGTGCGCGAGTGTCCCCCGTGGCGGGCCCGCCCCCGCTGGTGACGGCCGAAGAACATCCACGCGAAAACCAGCCACAGCACCCAGGCACCTGCGAGTCCGATGGCGACGAGCGCGACGACGGCGAGGACGGCGAGGAGGGCCATCGTTACCGCCAGGGCGATCGTGGCTTTCGCCCACAGGGGCGTCTTGTGCCGATTGCGCTCGTACGGCGCCGGGAGGTCCGAGACGACGGTGTCCAGCTCGCCGTAGGTGCGGGCCGTGAAGACGGCGCCGAGGCGCTCCTCGAGCTCCTCGGCGAGCAACCGCCCCTCGGCGGTCGCGTCGCGCAGGCGCTCGGCGATGCGCTCGCGGTCCTCGTCCGAAGCCCTGAGCGCGGATCGCCTTGCCATGGCAGACGAGGCTAGCGCGCGCCGCCGAAGCTCACAAGCTTTCCGCGCCGTTCAGGTCGATCCGGATCGTCGTCATCGCGGTGGCGACCGAGCGCAGGAGAACCCCGTCGAGGCGGTAGCCGAGCCGCCCCCGGCTGAGCTGCCGCTGGCGGGCTCGCGCGTCGTCGTCCCACAGCGGCCGGGCGATGCCCTCGCGCCATTGCAAGCGCCCGCCGTCCGCGACTCCAACTCGCACTCGCGGATCGGCAAGCAGGTTGTGGACGTAATACGCGTGGCGACCGTGGGCCGAGATCAGCCAGAACGTCTCTCCCCGCAGTCCGTTGGCGACCGGCGTCAGCCGCCGCCGGGCGGTGCGTCGCCCGGTCGTCTCCAGCACCGCGTAGGTCGATCCGAGCCGGCCGGCGAACACGAGTCGCCGCGACGATGGGGTTGACGAGGCGCCGCTCGCTGGCACGCGACAGCGCGCGCTTCCACCTACGCCGCCGCGGCTCGCTCATCCTGGTCCTCCGGGACGACGCAGTACATGCCCTCGCTGAAGCCCTGGCCCTCGATCCCGAGCGCCCAGTTCGAGCGCGAGTACAGGTTCTCCAGCCCGATCGCCATCGTCAGCTCGACGATCTGGCGCTCGTCGAAGTGCTCGCGCAGGCGCTCGAACAGCTCGTCGGGCACCTCCACGGGAGTGCGCGTCATCCCCTCGGCGTACTCGAGCACCAGTTCGCTCGAGCGGGTCAACCGCTCTGACTCCCGCCACGTCGAGAGCTTCTCGCAGCTGCTCCTCGGAGGCTCCCGCCCGCTGGGCGAGGTACGAGCCGAAGTCCAGGCACGACTCGCACCCGACCAGCTGTGAGGTGCGGAGCATCGCCAGGTTCTTGAGGTGCTGGTCGACCGCCTTCGAGTGGCGCTCGAACGCCAGCGACGCGACGCCGACGCCGACCAGCAGCGGGCGGTGGTGGGCCAGGACCGCCGAAGGCTCGAGGTCGCGCCCGTACATACGCCTGCCGGCGCGGTAGGTGAGGCGGCGGAGTAGGTCGACCCCCTGCGGCTCAGCTGGCTTCAGTCGCGACATGGAGTCTCCTTTCGGGTTGCTTGGTGACGGCGCTGTTCACGGCACCCGCGGCCGAAACCGCGAGACAGGCTGACTCGACGGCGCTCGCCCACGCGGTCTCGGACAGGCATCCGGGGGCCGCGACCATGTCGCCCGCCAGATACGTACCGTTCCCGCGGTCGATCGGCGGGCGGTCGCGCCACGTGCTGCCGGGCAGGTCGAGGGCGCCGGTCCGGCCGTCCATCACCTGCCGCCGGCGCCACGTCTCGCGCTCGCGCCAGCCGGCGAACGACGCGTCGAGCAGGCGCTCGAGGCGCTCCGAGGCCGACTCGACCGGTTCGCCAGGGCGGATGGGCATCTGCGCCTGGATCAGCTCCTCGCCGGGCGGCGCGAGCGTCTGGTCGGCGGCCGTGTAGCGCTCGACCCAGCCGCACTCCTGGAGGTCGACGACCACGAATGGGTCGCCGCGGCGATGGCGAAGCGCGAGGTCCAGGCAGACCGCGGTGCCACTCAGCCAGCGCAGGGTGTCGTCGCCGAGCAGCACGCGGGCTTCCGCCAGCTCGGTCGCCACGATCAGGGGCGGATCGGGAAGCTTCTCGACGCGGTGGCCGCACTCGATCTCGACGCCGAGCGCCGAGGCGCGCGCCTGCATCCGCTCGACGATCGCGCTCCAGCCGCCGATCGGGTACCGGGCCGTCGGCGGGGCCGAGAGCAGACCTCGCACCAGCGGCTCCCAGATGAAGGCCGCCGAAAGCTCTCCGGGGTCGTGGTAGTAGGTGAGGATCCCCATGCTGCGCGAGAGGATCTCCGCTGCCTGCTCGCCGACCTCCTCGGAGGCCCAGGTACGGAAGTCGAGGTCCACCGGGGCGGTGCGGCCGCGCAGCCGCAGCGCCGCGACCGCGGCGCCGACAGCGGGCACACGGCGGATCTCGTCCTCCCAGCGGAAGCGCACGCCCGACAAGCGGGGGCGGGCGTAAGGCGGGATCAGATCCCGCTCGCCAAGCCACCGCCAGAACGGGCTCGAGGCGAGCAGCGCGTGCGGACCGAGGTTCGCCTTATAGGGGCCGTCGGTGCTGCGCGCCCGCCCTCCGAGCTGTTCGTGGGCCTCGAGCAGTCGGACCTCGGCGCCCTGCTCCGCGGACGAGATGGCGGCAGTCAGGCCCGCGAGGCCGCCTCCGATGATCGTGATCTTGTCCATGCCGGCAGCGTAATGAGCAACTGGCTCGGTGTTAAGGTCCAGTTGTGGAGAACGAGAGGGAGCCAGTTCCCCCGAAGCCGGAGCCAGACCAGTCCGGCCCGGAGCTTCTGCTCGGCCTCGAGCGCTCGTCAGCCCGGCCGCTGCACGAGCAGCTCGAGGCGACGTTGCGCAACCACGTCCGCACCGGCAGGCTGCCGCCGGATTCGAAGCTGCCCTCCTCGAGGGCGCTGGCGGTGTCACTGGGGATCTCGCGGGGGGTCGTGCTCGAGGCCTACTCGCAGCTGATCGCGGAGGGCTACCTGGTCTCGCGACAGGGTGCCCCGACCAGGGTGGCGGCGATGCCGAGTATCGAGCGCCCCCCGGTGGCGGCCAGCTCGCTCGAGCCGGCGTACGGGCAACAGTTCGACCCGGGCGTGCCCGATCTGGCCGCGTTTCCCAGGGATCGGTGGGCGCGGTCGCTGCGGGCCGCGCTCCGCGACGCGCCATTCGCTGCGCTCGGTCACGGCGATCCTCGCGGCGTCCCCGAGTTGCGCAACGCGCTGATGGCGTACCTAGCTCGCGTGCGGGGCGCCGCGCCGGAGCCCGAGCACACGGTCGTGTGCGCAGGCGCGATGCAGGGCTTCGCCCAGCTGTGCCGCGTGCTTCGCGCCCGTGGTGTGGAGCGGATCGCGGTCGAGGACCCGGGGTGGGGGCGGCACCGCGTGGTCGCGGCCGAGGCGGGGCTCGAGCCGGTCGGGATCGGGGTCGACGCCCACGGCCTCGTGGTTGGCGAGCTTGCCGAGTCCGGCTGTGAGGTGGTGGTTGTCACTCCCGCGCACCAGTTCCCGACCGGAGTGGTGATGTCCTCGGAGCGCCGCGCGGCGCTGCTCGAGTGGGCCGAGGATGAGGATGCGCTGATCGTCGAGGACGACTACGACTCCGAGCTGCGCTACGACCGGGTTCCGGTCGGCGCGCTCCAGGGCCTGGCCCCCGAGCGGGTGTGCCACATCGGCTCGGTGAGCAAGCGCCTGGCGCCGGGGCTCCGAACCGGCTGGTTGCTCGCGCCGTCCTGGCTGAGCGGTGCGCTCACCTACGAGCAGGGGTTGTCCGGGAGCGCGCCGGCAGCGTTCGAGCAGCTCGCGCTCGCCGACTTCCTCGCCCGTGGCGAGCTCGACCGGCACCTCCGGCGGATGCGCCTGCGCTACCGCGAGCGCCGCCGAGCGCTCGTGGGGGAGGTCAGGCGGGCGCTCCCGGGAGCGCAGATCTGTGGCGCGGCCGCGGGGCTGTACGCGCTGGTCCTGCTTCCGGCAGGAATCGCGGAGCACGCGTTCGTGCGGGCGGCCGCTGCCGGAGGCGTCAGGCTCGAGGGCCTGTCGGCTCACGCCGGCCCGGGGCGAAGCACGGCCGGCGTCGTGATGGGGTACGCGAATCTGTCGGAGCTCGAGATCGAGCGGGGCATTCGCGCAGTCGCCGATGCATATCGCTTGACAGACATATAACTCTATGGCAATGTAAGCGCCATGACGACGACCTGGGCGGCGCTCGCCGATCCGCACCGCAGGGCGGTGCTCGAGCTCCTGCGGGAGCGCCCGCGGCCGGTCGGAGAGCTGGTGCAGCGGCTGGGCCTGAGCCAGCCGGGCACCTCCAAGCATCTCCGGGTCCTGCGCGACGCCGGCCTGGTGCGCTCGCGCGCGGATGCGCAGCGCCGGGTATACGAGCTCGACGGCGGCCCGTTGCGTGAGCTCGATGCGTGGCTCGGGCCCTACCGGCGCTTCTGGGATGAGCGCCTCGACGCTCTCGAGCGCCACCTGGATCGGAAATCGACCATCCCCGAGGAGGACTGACGTGCGCACCATCTACGAGTCGATCGACGGCCGTCCCGCGCTTCGCTTCGAGCGCCGCATCGCCCACCCCGCGACGGCGGTCTGGCAGGCGATCACCGAGCCGCGGGAGCTGGCCCACTGGTTTCCGACGACGGTCGCCGGCGAGATGCGCGGCGGCGGTCATCTGACGTTCACGTTCGAGGAGCACGACCTCCCGCCGATGACCGGCGAGATCACCGACTTCGATCCTCCCAACCAGCTGGCGTTCTACTGGGGGCAGGACCACCTGCGGTTCGAGGTTGCGCCCGCGGCTGACGGCGCACACACCGACCTGACGCTCACCGTCCTGCTCGACGTCGCCGAGAAGGCAGCGCGCGACGGCGCCGGATGGCACGTCTGCCTGGACAGGATGGAGGCCTCGCTCGGAGGCGCCGAGGGACCGGCGATCACCGGCATCGACGACGGCTGGCGCCGGCACTACGAGGAGTACTCGAGCCGCGGCTTCCCCGCGACGGCGCCGCTTCCGGAGCCCGCTTCGCAGCCGTGATCATGTGAGAATCCACGGCTCGTGGAACTCGGCCTGCGAGCCCGTGCGTGCATCGTCTCCGGAGCCTCCCGCGGGATCGGGAAGGCGACCGCCCTGGCGCTCGCCGGGGAGGGAGCCTCGCTGCTGCTGGTAGGGCGCAGCGAGGAGCATCTGGCCGAAGTCGCCCGCGCCTGCGACGACGCGGGAGGCCGGCCCGAGACCCTGGCGCTCGATGTCACAGCCGCCGACGCCGGGGCGGTAATCGTCGAGGCATGCCTCGAGCGCTTCGGCCGGATCGATGTGCTCGTCAACAGCGCCGGCACGAGCTCGGTTCGCTCGCTCGAGGAGCTCAGCGACGCGGACTGGCAGGAGCAGTGGGACCTGAACGTGATGGCGCCGATGCGCCTGATGCGAGCGGCGGCTCCTGCCATGGCCGGCCGCGGATGGGGCCGGATCGTGAACGTCTCCTCCTCGTCGGGCAAGCGTCCCGGGCGTCGGAACATGGCCTACTCGGTGACGAAGGCGGCCGAGCTCTCGCTCTCTCGCTCGTTCGCGGACCTGTATGCCGCCGAGGGCGTGCTCGTCAATGCGATCGCGCCCGGACCGGTGGGGACCGATCTATGGCTGGCTCCCGGCGGTCTCGCCGATCAGACTGCCCAAGCTCAGGGGACGAGCCGGGAGGAGGCGCTCGAGGCGACCGCCGGGGGGGTGCCGGTCGGCCGCATCGGCACCGCGGAGGAGATCGGCGCAGTGATCGCGTTCCTGTGCTCGGAGGCCGCCTCGTTCGTGGCCGGGGCGGCGTGGTCGGTCGACGGCGGCGTCGTCCAGGTCCTTATCTGAGACTACGCCGGCACGGACGCCGACACGATCCAGGTCGACGCCGGGGCGATCAGCCCGTCGGGCGTCGCCCAGTCGGCGAGTCCCTCGCGCAGGGCCTCGCGGATCGGCTCGTGCAGGTGTGCCGCCCGGTCCCCCGCGAGGCGGAGGATCTCTCCCGCGGGGCCGAGCGCCATCAACACCTCGATCACCTGGTCCAGATCCGCGCCCATGCCGATGGGGAGGTCGAGCCGTCGAAGCGTGACGTCCGCGAAGCCTGCCGAGAGAAGGATCCCGCTGGTGGTGTCGGCGTTGGCCATGGAGAACGGGCCTGGCCCGCATGTCGGTTCGTCGTATTCGTCGGGTTTGGCGACGAACCGCTCCGTGATGGTCTGGGCACGGTAGAGCCAGTCGTTCTCGACCTTGGCGCGCCACACCACCATCACGAGCCTGCCGCCTGGCTCCAGCGCCTTCCGGACGTTCCGGAGCGCCGCTGCGGGATTCGCGAAGAACATCGTCCCGAAACGGGAGAAGGCCATGTCGAACCGCTCGGTGAACTCGGTGCGCTCGACGTCGGCGACCTCGAAGCGGACGTTCCCGACGCCGGCCTCCACGGCCTCGCTGCGCGCTGACTCGATGAAGCGCGGAGCCGCGTCGACGCCGACGGCGAAACCTCCGGGTCCGACGAGCGCAGCGAGCTGCTGGGTGGTGTCGCCGAATCCGCAGCCGATGTCGATCACGCGGTCGCCTTCGGCGGGCGGATATAGCCGGAGGGCCTCGTCGCCGTGGCGGCCCAGGCCGCCCACCACGATCTCGCGGTGCTTGACGAAGCGATCGAACAGGGGACCGTCCCACGCCTCGATGGCCTCGGAGTTCGCGACCGCCGCACTTGCGGGCTCGATTGTGCTCACCTCAACATCTCCCCGCCGCCGATCGTACCCCGGCTCGCCTCTCGGATGGGTTTTTCTTAGACTCCGCGGCGCATGGCGGTCAAGACTGACGCAATCGGCAAGACCTACCCGCCGACCACCTACGCGGTCGGCCGCGAGAAGATCCGCGAGTACGCGTCGGCGGTGGGGGAGACCAATCCGCTCCACTTCGACGTCGATGCTGCCCGGGCCGCCGGGTACGACGATGTCGTCGCGCCGCCGATGTTCGCGGTCGTCTACGCCGCTCGCGCCGTCGGTCCCGGGATCTTCGATCCCGACGTCGGGATCAACTTCGCGATGATGGTGCATGCCGGCCAGGAGTTCGTCTGGGGCCCGGTCGTCGTCGCCGGCGACGAGGTCACGACGACCGCCACGGTCAAGGACATCGCCGACCGCGGCGGGATGGCCTTCTACGTGTTCGAGTCCGTGTCGGAGAACCAGCGCGGCGAAACCGTGTGCACCGGAACCTGGACGCAGATCGTCAGGGGGGCGTCGTGAAGCAGGGCGAGACGATCGAGCTCAAGGTCACGCCGGATCCGTTCGTCACCGTCCGCTACGCGGGCGCGTCGGGCGACTTCAACCCGATCCACATCGACGAGGCGTTCGCCAAGCAGGTGGGCCTCCCGGGTCGGATCCTCCACGGGCTGTGGACGATGGCCCAGGTTGCCCGCGCCCACACCGACGCCGCGGGCGGCCCCGAGAAGCTCAAGCGGCTGGAGGTTCAGTTCCGTGGGATGGGGGCGCTGGGGGAGGAGATCGTGGTCACAGGGACGGTGCGCGAGGTCACCGACGGGGTCGCGACCGTCGACTCCGAGGCCGAGCAGGCGGGCAACCGGATCATCCGCAACGGAGTCGCAGAACTCCTAGCCGAATAACGCGGCTCCCCGCGTGGGCCGCCGCGGGAACGTCGCATACGGGGTGCGCCGGCGAACGATGGCGATTTGGGTGACGTATACGCACCCAAATCGCCAAAGACCGCGCGGGGGCCGCGCCGAACCGCGCGGGGACGCACCGAATCGCGCGGGGGACGCACCGAATCGCGCGGGGGCCGAAGCGAATCGCGCGGGCCGCACCGAACGCGCGGGGCCGCACCGAACGCGCGGGCTGCGCACCGAACTGCCCGCGACCGGCCGATTTTCAGCCTTGCCGCTTTGAGGACGCGGCTGTATTTTTATCGAACGACAGGAAACCGGAGCGTCCAGGTCCGGTGCACGGCTGTCGTGAGTCGAGGCTGCGGGAGAGCGCTTTGGGATGTTCGAGGAGTTCGTGGTGCGGCTAGGCGCCGCGGCGAGGGCTGCCGCCGCGGTGAGGGCTGCCGCGGCCACCGCCGTGCTGAGGGCTGCCGCGGCCACCGCGGCCGTGGCGCTGCTGGCGGCGGCCCCGGCGATCGCCCAAGCGAGTTCGCCGCCGCCCCCGCTGTCGGCTGACGCGAGCTCGCCATCGATCGCCTCGAGCTACGGCAGCGGCGACTTCGGCCAGTGGACCGTCGACCCGTGGGGCCTGCCCGCCTACGACTACACGATCGACCAGCAGACGAATCCGATCGCCAAGCAGCCCGAGCTGAGCGGCGCCGTTGACGCCTGGAGCCAGATCGGCAACGACCACATCGTCGCCGACGCCGTCAACCACGGCTACGTCCAGCTTTGGAGCCAGGACCGGCTCTCGCAGTGGATGAACTACTACGACGCCTCCCATCAGCACTACGCGGGCGGTTTCGGCTACATCAAGGTCGGCGGCAAGGTCATCTCGACGCTGTACGACGACCGGCCGGCCGGCGCAAACACCGGCCGCAGGTTCGGCGTCGGCTACTACGCCAAGCAGACGACCGTTCCCGGGATCGCCGAGAAGGACACCGTCTACGCGCCGTTCGGGGATGACTCGCTGCTCCTGCACGACGTGACGATCACCAACACCGGGGCATCGACCCAGTCGGGGTCCTACTTCGAGTACTGGGACGTCAACCCCGAGGTCCAGGCGGTCAAGCAGGTCCCGCGCGGATACCAGTCACCCGTGTGGGACCCCGCGACCAAGACACTGTCGGTCGCGCAGCTCCCGGATGACATCGACACCAAGCCGTTGACGATCTTCGCGAGCGCGCTGAACGCCCCCGTGAGCGCCTATGACACCAACACGAGCTCGTTCTTTGGGTCCGGGACGCGGGCGACGCCCGCGGCGGTCGCGGCCGGGAAGCTGACCGACTCGATCGCCCCGCCGGACGCCAACGGCGCCGAGGGCGACGCGATGTTCGCGTACCAGAGCCCGTTCACGCTGGCCGCCGGCCAAAGCGTCACGTTCCGCTACGCGTACGGCTACGCCCACCCAGAGCAGGTGGCCGGGCTCCTCGACCGCTACCGGGCCCAGGCTCACCCGCTCGCGCGAAGCGAGCGCCACTGGAAGGCGTGGCTGCCGAACGTCGATCTGGGTCCCTCGTACTCCTGGTTGTCCCGCGAGCTCCAGTGGGACGCCTACACCGTGCGCTCCGACGCGACCTACGACGAGATGTGCGGCTACCACATCCTCTCCCAGGGCGGCTACTACCAGTACTTCTTCGGCTTCCAGGGAGCGTTCCGCGATCCGCTCCAGCACATGCTGCCGATGATCCTGGCGGACCCCTGGCTCGCCCGGCAGGTGATCGAGTACTCCGCCCACGAGCAACCGGCCGTCGGCGGCGTGATCCCGTACGCGCTGATCTCAGGATGCCGGCGCTATGACCTCGGGACCTCGGATGACCTCGACCAGTGGCTGCTCTGGGGCGCAGCCGAATACGCGCTCCAGACCCGCGACTACGGGTTCCTCAACCAGCAGATCCCCTACTACGAGGGCGGCGGCAGCGGGACGCTCTGGGATCACCTCAAGCTCGCCTTCCAGAACCAGGAGAACGTGATCCGCACGGGGCCCCATGACGAGTACCTGACCGGCGGCACCGGCGACTGGAGCGACTTCTCGACCGAGTTCAACCAGATGACCGAGTCGGACCTCGTGACTGCGCAGGCGGCGTACATCTATCCGCGGCTGGCACTCGTGGCCGACCACGTCGGTGACACCGCGTTCGCCGCCCAGCTCCGCGCCGCCGCCGCGCGCGACCTGGCGACCGTCAAGGGCCAGTACGTCCCCGGGGGATGGTTTGCGCGCGGCTACTCGGGCGTACGGCAGTTCGGGGTCGGCTCGATGTTCTCCGAGCCCCAGCCGTGGGCGCTGCTCGCCGGCGCCGCGAACGCCCAGCAGGCCGCGCAGGTGGTCGCCAACTACCGCCGTTATCTGGTCGGAGTCGGCGCTCCCGGGGGCCCGACCAAGATCGGCGCGGCGCTCGCGCCGGGCTCCTCGGACCCGGGCGCCACCGAGCAGACCGAGCCTCCGGTGAACGGGAGCACCGAGTGGCCCGGCGGTGCCTGGTTCGCGGTCAACGGCTGGTGGACGTGGGCGCTCGGCGAGCTCGACAGGGTCGTTCCCAACGCCGTGAGCGACGCGTTCGACGAGTTCACCCGCAACACCCTCACCGCCCACGCGGTCGCGTTCCCGGACCACTGGGACGGGGTCATCTCGGTCGACGACGAGTGCGCCGCCTACTTCCAGTCCCCCAACTCGGGGTGCGGGATCGGACTGGCGACCGGCGAAGGGGCGATCCCCGGCTATGACACCCAGATCATGCACCAGCCCGCCTACAGCCTGTTCGATCTCCTGAAGCTCGCCGGTGTGGACGCCACCGGGGACGGTTACCGGATCGTGCCGCACCTTCCGATGAGCACCTTCAACGTGCGCTTCCCGGATGTCGGGATCGCCCAGCAGCCGGGGTTGATCCGTGGCTACTTCCGGATCGCGGCCGCGAGCATGACGATCGACGTCGCGCCGCCCCCCGGCGTCGCCGCCGATCAAGCGGTGGCGTTCGCCAACGGCCGGCAGGTGCCGGCAACGGTGGTCGACGGCCTGGTTCAGTTCACGCTGCGGACGCGGGCGGGCCGCGCTGCGGACTGGGCGGTCAGCGGCCCATGAACCGCAGGGCGCCCGTGTCCAGCGGAACCTTGCGACGCCTCGTGGCCGCAGTCGCGATCGTCGTTGGCGCAGCGCTTCAGGCGGGAGTCGCCGACGCCGCCGCGCCCGCGCCCCCGCCGCTGAGCGCTGACCACTCCCTCGCCGACATCTCCTCGACGTACGGCAGCGGCCACTTCGGCCAATGGGGAGTGGATCAGTGGGGGCTGCCGGTCTACCACTACACCGACGACGAGCTCACCGACCCCGACGCCGCGCAGCCCGAGCTCGCCGGCGGTACCCAGGCCCAGCACCAGGTCGGCAACGACAACATCAAGGGGATGGCCTTCAACGACGGCTACACGCAGCTGTGGAGCCAGGCCCTCCTGTCGCAGTGGGCCAACATCTACCAGCCCGCGGACAACCACTACGCCGGCGGCTATGGCTACCTGAACGTCGGCGGCAAGGTCGGGAGCACGCTCTACGCCGACCATCAGTCCGATGAGTCCTTCCACCGCGACTTCGGCGTCGGCTACTACCGCAAGCAGATCACCTTCGCGGGGCTCGGCGTCCAGGAGGACACGGTCGCCCCGTTCGGCAGCGATCCGGTGCTGCTCGACAACGTCACGATCACCAACACGACGCGCAGCCCGGTCAGCGCATCGTGGTTCGAGTACTGGGACGTGAACCCCGCCTCGATGCTCGCCGGGCAGGCCGTGAGCCGCGGGCTGCTGAGCCCGACCTGGAACGCCTCCGACCAGACCCTGGCGGTGGCGCAGTACGGAGACGACCCGCGCGACATCGCTCCGCTGTCGATCTTCTCAGCGGCACTCGGGGGGCCCCCGGTCACCTACGACACGTCCGTCTCCTCCTTCTTCGGCAGCGGGACGCGCACGGCGCCCGCGGAGGTGTCCTCCGATCGGCTGAGCGAGTCGATCGCGAACCCGAATGTCCCGGGGCGATCGGGCGACACGCTGTTCGCGTTCCGCTCGCCGGTGTCGCTCGCGCCGGGGCAGTCGGTGACGCTCCGCTACGTCTACGGGATGGCGCACCCCGATCAGATCGCCGGGCTGGTGGCGAAGTACCGTGGCCGCCCCGGTGCGGAGAACACGAGCGAGCGCCGATGGACGGCGTACCTGCCGAACGCGGCCTTCGGCTCGCAGTACCCCTGGGTGGCCCGCGAGCTGCAGTGGGACGCCTACCTCCTGCGCTCCGCCACCGCCTACGAGGAGAAGTGCGGCGAGCACACGATCACCCAGGGCGGCTACTACCAGTACGGCGACGGCCTCAACCTCGGCGAGCGCAGCTGGGACCACTACGAGCTTCCGATGGTGTACTCGGATCCCGAGCTGGCGCGCGAGATCCTGCTGTACACGATCAAGTTCCAGCCGGCCGGCCCAGCCCAGGACGCCCAGCTGCCCTACGGCTCGGGCCCGTTCTGCGAGCGCGCCGACCTCGGCACCTCCAACGACCTCGACTTCTGGCTTCTGAACGCCGCGGCCGAGTACGGACTCGCCACCCGTGACACCTCGTTCTTCAAGCGGCAGGTCCCGTTCTACGACTCGCCGCTGACCGCGAGCGTGTGGCGGCACCTGGAGATCGCCTTCGAGCACACGCAGAGCTATCTCGACCCCGATGGCGAGTACCGGATGGGGTCCACCGGCGACTGGAGCGACTTCTCAACCGAGTTCGAGCAGATGACGGAGTCGACGCTGGTCACGGCACAGCTCGCGTACGCCTTCCCGCAGCTGGCCAAGCTGGCGCGCGCGTTCGGCCGCAGCGCGTTTGCCTCTCAGCTCGACGCTGCGGGCGCCAAGGATCTGGCCACGCTTCGCGGCCAGTGGACCGGACAGGGCTGGTACTCGCGCGGGTACTCGGGCACCACCCAGGTCGGCTCCGGCGTGATCTTCGAGGAGCCCCAGCCGTGGGCGATCCTGGCGGGCGCGCCGACGCAGAGCCAGGTGGAGACGCTGATCGCCAACATCCATCGCTACCTGGACGGTTACGGGGCCCCGGGCGGTCCCACCAAGATCGGATCGGCGCTCGTGCCGGGGATCAAGGATCCGGGGGTGACCGAGCACGGGCCGATTCCGGCGCTCGACAACATGCCGCAGGTCCCGCAGATCTATGCCGACGATCCCCCGACCAACACGCTCTCGGGCGCCGACGAGTACCCAGGGGGAACCTGGTTTGACCCCAACGGCTGGCTCACGCGGGCCTACGCGAGCCTCGACGGCGAGGTGCCCGGTGCTGTGGACGACGCCTGGAGCGAGTACCTGCGCAACACGCTGGCGAATCACGCGACTCAATTCCCGAACCACTGGGCAGGCACGATCTCCGTCGACGACGCGTGCTACGGCTACTACTCCGCTGCTCCGCAGAACTGCGGCATCGGCCTGAGCACCGACTACGACGGGCAGATCACCGAGCAGCCGACCTGGATGGTGATGGACGCCGTCGATCTTGCAGGCGTCACGCCGTTGCCGGACGGCTATGAGATCGTGCCCCACCTGCCGACGAGCACGTTCTCGCTGCGCTTGCCGCAGGTGGGCGTGGCCTCGGCACCCGGGCTCCTGAGGGGCTACGTCACCCCGCAGGCCGGAGGCGATCTCGTAATGCACGTCGCGGCCCCGCCGGGCACAAGCGCTTCTCAAACGCTCCAGGCCTACGCCGACGGCGTCGCGGTGCCCTCCGTCCGCCGCGGCGCGCTGGTCGTGTTCAAGCTGCCGACGCGGCCCGGCCGGCCGGCGGACTGGGCCGTAATGGGGGCCTCGTGAGCGGCCCGAGCCCGCTCTCGCGCCGAGCGTTCCTGCGCGGGGCCGGCGTCGGCGCGGCGACGCTCGTCGGGGTCCCCGCGGCCGCGCGCGCGCTGAGCGCCCCGATCGGCTCGAAGCTCGGCCTGTCGCTGAACTCGAGCGCCGATCCGGCGCTGCTACCGACGCCCGGTCAGATCCTCAAGCAGGTGGAGGCGATGGTGTCGCTCGGGCCGCGCCTGACCGGCAGCCACGCGCAGAACGCGTGGATCGACCAGCTCGAGCACGATTGGACCCACGCCGGGGTGACCGTCTCGCGCGATCGCTTCACGTTCACCCGCTGGCTGGCGGACTCGTGGTCGCTCAGCGTGCTCGACGGACCCGGTGCGGGACCGGTCCCGGTCTCGAGCTACTTCCCGTACACCGCACCGACGACGCCGGCCGGCGTCACCGCGCCGATGGTGTACGTGGGCCCGGTGCCGTTGCCCAGCATCTCCGGGAACCCGCTCGACCTGCTGACCGATCGCTGGGCGCTGAAGCGCTGGCGCCAGGAACTGGCCACCGACCTGCGGGCACAGCTGGCCGCGGTGCCGGGCGGGGTGAGCGGGAAGATCGTTCTGCTCGAGGCCCCGGTCCCGCCCCTGTCGGCCGGCGATTTCACCCCGTTCGTGACCTACACCTCGGAGCCGAACGAGGTCAAGGCGGTCACCGACATCTGGAACGACTACAAGCGCATCTGGATCGTGGGGGCGTTCATCCAGTATGTGCTCGAAGTCGTTGAGCAGCTCAGCCCCGCGGGGGCCGTGTTCGTCCTCGACGCCTCTGCTCAGAACGCGGCCGGGCAGTACACGCCCTACGCGCAGCCGATGTTCTCGATCCCCGCGCTGTACGTCGACCGCGACACCGGCTCACATCTGCGGGCGCTGGCCCAGGGCACACCCAAGGTCAAGCTCGTTCTCACCGCGGACGTGGCGCCCGACACGCCCAGCGACAGCCTCGTGGGGATCATGCCCGGCGACGGCTCGACCGACGAGGTGCTGATCGTCAACACCCACACCGATGGGCAGAACGCTTTTGAGGAGAACGGGGGAATCGCGCTGACCGCGATGGCCCGCTACTTCCAGGCGCTGGGGCCCGCGGCGCGCAAGCGAACGCTCGTGTTCAGCGCGTACACCGGCCACTTCGGGCCCGGGCTGCCCCAGGCGCAGGGGTTCGTCGACGATCACCCCGATCTGATCAAGAGAGCCGCGGCCTCGGTGACGGTCGAGCACTTCGGCGCGACCGAGTGGCTCGACAACGCGCGCGGGTACTACCCCACCGGGCAGATGGAAATCGGTGCCGCGTGGCACTCGCAGACCGGCATCGCGGTGCCGCTGGTCGAGTCGATGCGAGCCAACGGGTTCTACCGGACCTCGGCGCTGCGCCCGATCGGCGACTACATGGTCGCCGTCGGCGGACCGTTCCACCGGGCCGGCGTTCCCACGATCTCGTACATCGCCGGGCCGAACTACCTGGTCGACCTCGACCCGAACAACCACATCGACAAACTCGACACCAACTGGTTCGCGACGGAGCTGCGCTGGTTTGCCGACCTCATCGAGCGGCTCGACAAGGTCCCGAAGGCCGTGCTCGAGGCCGGCGACAGCGCCGTGTATGCGAACGCCGGCGACCCCCTGACGCAGACGCCGATCCCATGAGCCCAGGACGCCTGGTGTCGGCCGCGGTCGCCGGCTTGGCGTTCGCCGTCAGCCTGGGAGCGTCCTCGGGGAGCGCGGCCACCGTCGCCCCGAGCTCGCCCGGGTGCGTGCCGCGGCCCGCGCCGCCGGTGGCTGGCCAGCTCCAGCTGGTCTCATCCAAGGCGATCGACAACCGGGTCACGGACCTCCTTTTGTCCTCGCCGGCGATGCAGCAGAACGTCAACGTGAACGTGATGCTGCCGGCTGGGTACGACCCTTCCGGCGCCACCCGCTACCCGGTGCTCTACCTCCTGCACGGGGCCCTCGGTGGCTACATGGACTGGTACACCGACGGCAACGTCGAGCAGCTGATCGGGAAGCTGCCGGTGATCGTGGTGATGCCAGACGGCGGCTACGACGGGTCCTATTCGGACTGGTACGGCCTGCTGAAGGGCCAGAGCGGTCCGGTCCCGGCGTGGGAGACGTTCCACACCCGGGAGCTGATCCCATACATCGATTCGCACTACCCGACGGTGGCCGATCGGGGAGGTCGCTTCATCGCGGGCCTGTCGGCGGGCGGGGGCGGGTCGGTGCACTACGCCGCCGACAACCCGGGCCTGTTCGGGGCGGTGGGGTCCTTCTCAGGGGCCGTCAACAACCTCGAGCAGTACCCGTTCTACCCGACGCTGAGCGAGGGACTGTGGCTGACCACCGACGCGCCGGGTGACGGGCCCGACGGCCATTGCACGTGGGGCGACCCCTACACCCAACGCGTTGTGTGGGAGAACAACGACGACACCTATCTGGCCTCGAACCTGAAGGGGACGCCACTGTGGCTGGCCTCCGGCAACGGCGTGGTTGGCCCGCTCGACCCGTCGCTCGTGCCCGACCCGAGCAATCCGGGACAGGCGGTCTCAAATGCGGCCAGCGTGACCGCCGCCGGCCTCACCGAAGGCGAGATCTGGGACATGAACAAAGCGTTCGTGCGGGCGCTGAACCGCGCAGGGATCCCCCACACCGATTACTTCTACGGCGACGGGACGCACTCGTGGCCGTACTGGCAGCGTGACCTGCAGCACTTCCTGGTCTGGCTCGCCCGCTACATCGGCAACCCAACGCCGCGGCCGGAGGGGTTCTCGTTCCGCACCGCCCGGACCCACTTCGACGCCTGGGGTTGGAGCTTCTCCGTCTCCAAGCGCGACGTGACGGAGTTCATGTACTTGAGCAACGTCGGGCGCGGGGGCTTCGAGGCACTCGGCAGCGGGAGTCTCACGGTAACCACCGCGCGGCTGTATCAGCGGGGTGCGCGGTACGCGGTGGATGTCAATGGCGCACGCCAGATCGTCCGGGCCGACAGCTCCGGCAGGCTGAGCTTCACCGTGGACACGGGTCCGAGCCACGAGGTGCAGCAATACCGCTTTGGACCGACCGCGACGCTCGGCTGGCAAGACGCCGCCGTGACGATCGATCCGGCCTGAGCGCCGGCTTGCTTTCAGGTGAGCGCTCGGGCCGTCGCGTCGTCGGCGAGCAGCCGCACGATCAGCCTGAACAGCTCCGGGTGGAGCTCGGTCAGCCGACCGGCACGGCCAGCGCGGATCTCGTCCGCGACGAGCTCGGTGATCGAGAGTACGAGCACGCGCGGGACGATCTCGGGCAGCGGTGGCAGGCCGGGCTGCTCGTCGCGGGCGCGGCGGCCGAGCTCTGTGAACATCGCGGCGAATCGCTCGTACGTCGCCTGGCGCTGCGCAAGCGCTCGCGGCCCGAGCTCCGCGTGGCCCGAGAAGTACGCGCGCGCGAACACCTCGTGGTCCTGCCACCACTCCAGATACAGCTCGGTTCCGCGCCGTAGCGCCCCGATCCAGCTCGGCTCGAGCCGCATCTCGAGCATCGCGTCGAGCAGCTCGGCACCGAGCTCGTCGGTCAGCGTCAGGAAGCAGTCGGTCTTGTCGGTGTAGAACTCATAGAACGCGTTGCGCGACACCCGCGCGGCGGCGACCACCTGGCTCACGGTTGTCGCCTCGTAACCGTGCTCGGCGACCACCTCGAGCATCGCGCGGGAGATGCGGCGACGCTGCGAGTCGCGCACCTCCTCGGGGTCGAGCTTGTGGCGGCCGCGGGGCAGCGGCTGGCCCTGCCATGCCACCTTTGCGTAGGAAGACACAGACGTACTTTATCCCGGTCGGAGACTCCACCTCGACGCGTTGGGATCCCCGCGGGCGGATCCGATGGGCTCGGAACGCCGACCGGCGCTCCTAGAATCAGAGTCGTGCTGACCGTCCGCCAGGAGCTCGTGTTGCAGAAGGTCGTCGAGGAGTACCTCGCCGGCGGGGTGCCCGTGGGCTCGAAGCTGCTCTCCTCGGGGGTCGAGTGGGGCCCCTCCACGATCCGCGGAGAGCTAGCGAGCCTAGAGGAGATCGGGCTGCTGGCGCATCCGCACACCTCCGCCGGGCGCGTCCCGACCGAGGCCGGCTACCGGTACTTCGTGGATCAGCTGCTCGCCAGCCGCGCCGAGCAGGCCCCGCCGCGCCTGTCGCTGTCGCTGGTGCGCCGGGAGCTGGACGAGGCGATGCGCGTCACGACCGAGACGCTCTCGCAGGTGACGAATCTGCTGGCGATCGTCACGGCCCCGCCGATCGAGACCTCGACGATCAGGCACGTCGAAGTGCTGCTGCTCCAGCCCCAGGTGCTGATGGTGGTGGTGATCACCTCGGCGGGCGGCGTGAGCAAGCGGCTGTTCACCTTCCGAGAGCCCGTCGACTCCGGCCTCGCCGACTGGGCCGCGAGCTACGTCAACGAGCGCCTGGTGGGTCTGGGCCTCGGCGCGCGCATGCTCCACCAGCGACTGCACGATCCCTCGCTGGGGCCCGGGGAATCGGAGTTCCTGGACGCGCTCGCACCAGCGTTCACGGACCTCGAGGAGGTTTCCCAGGAATCCCTGTTCGTCGAGGGCGCCTCCCGGCTGCTGCGCGACGACCGGTTCAGTGACGCGTCGGAATTGAACTTGCTGATGGACATGCTCGAGCGACGCGTCGCGCTGCTCGGCGTGCTGCGTGTGGCGCTCACTGAGCGGGACGTGATCGTCCGGATCGGGACCGAGAACGACGCCCCCGCGCTGCGGTCGGTGGCGCTGGTGGCGGCCGGCTACGGGCTACCCCAGCGGCGGCTCGGCGCCGTGTCGGTGATCGGCCCGCTGCGGATGGACTACGGTCGCGCGATCAGCTCGGTCAGGGACGCCGCGGCGCAGCTGTCGAACTTCGTGGCTGAGGTGTACGACGAGCGATGACCGCGACGCGTGACTACTACGACGTGCTCGGCGTCCCGCGCGACGCCGATGACACCAGCATCAAGAAGGCGTTCCGGCGGCTCGCGCGCGAACTTCATCCGGACGTCAACAGCCACGACCCGCAGGCCGAGGAGAAGTTCAAGGAGGCCGCCGAGGCGTACGAGGTCCTGTCCGACCCCGATCGCCGCGCCACCTACGACCGCTACGGGCATGAAGGACTCCGCAGCGGCGGGTACGCGCCCAACTTCGACGGGTTCGGCTCGGTGGGCGACATCTTCGAGGCGTTCTTCGGTGGCTCGGGCCCGTTCGGGGACATCTTCGGCGGGGGCGGCCGGACCGGCGGCGCGATCCAGGGAGGCGACGTCGCCCAGGCGGTGGAGATCGAGCTGGCGGACGCCGCGCACGGCACCAGCGTCGAGATCTCATACGACGCGATCGAGCTGTGCGGGACCTGTCACGGCAATGGAGCCGAGCCCGGCACGCCGATCGAGACGTGCTCGCGATGCGGCGGGACCGGTCAGCTTCGCGCCGTCACGCGGACCCCGTTCGGCCAGATGGTCCAGGCGGCCGCGTGCGATGTGTGCGGCGGGGACGGCAAGGTTCCGAGCTCGCCCTGCCAGGAGTGCCGCGGGCGCGGGCGCAAGGTCGAGCGCGCGAAGGTCTCGGTCGACGTCCCGGCCGGCATCGCCGACGGCCAGCGGATCCGCGTCCGCCGGACGCGGCCACGCCGGTGAACGCGGGGGGCCCCAGGGCGATCTGTACGTCGTCGTCCGGGTCCGCGAGGACCCACGGTTCGTCCGCGACGGCGACGACCTCGTGACGGTCGTCGACGTGTCCGCGCCGCTGGCGGCCCTGGGCACGAGCCTTTGAGGTTCCCCACGGTCGACGGTCCGGTCGAGCTCGAGGTCCCGGCGGGGACGCAGCCCCATGACACGCTCCTGATCCGCGGAGCGGGGATGCCGGCGTTGCGAGGTCATCGCACCGGCAACCTCCGAGCGGTCGTCAACGTGGTCGTGCCGCGGAACCTCGACTCCGAGCAGCGCGAGCTCTATGAGCGGGTCGCGGGCTCCCTGACCGAGCACAACCTGCGATCAGGCGAGGGTGTGTTCGCGAAGCTCAAGCGGGCGTTCGGCGGGTAGCGGCCTGATCCGCCTCGCCGTTCGGGTCGACTCCGAGCACGCCGAGCTCGTGCTGGCGGAGCTGCTGGAGCTCGCACCGGGCGGAGTCGAGGAAGCCGCCGGCGACGATCAGACCGTCGAGTACGCCGTGTACGGCGCGCCCGGGGAGCTTCCCGCGCTCCCTGATCTGAAGGCGGCCGCGGGGGGCGCGCTTGTCGAGATATCGACCCGGGAGATCGCCGACGACTGGGACCAGCGCTGGCGCCAGTTCCACCGGCCGCTCGTCCTCGGGAGCAGCCTGACCGTCCGTCCCCCGTGGGAGCCGTCCGGGGACACGGCGATCGATCTGGTGATCGACCCGGGTCGCGCGTTCGGGACCGGCGCCCACGCCACCACCCGGCTGTGCCTGGAGCTGCTGCTTGAGCTCGCCGAGCGGGGTGCCTCGGGCGCAGCGCTCGCCGAGCCCGAGGCCGGCCCCTTCCTGGACCTGGGCTGCGGATCCGGCGTGCTCGCGATCGCGGCGGCACGCCTCGGCTGGGCCCCGGTGCTCGCGCTCGACATCGACCCGGCCGCGCTCGAGGCGACACGGAAGAACGCCGAGCGCAACGGCGTGGAGGTGGAGGTCAGGCGGTTCGATCTGCGCTCCGAGCCGGCCCCTGTCGCCGGCACCGTGGCCGCGAACCTGCTGGGCCCATTGCTCCTGCAGTGGGCCGGCCGGGCCCCCGAGCCACCCGAGCGGCTGATCGCGAGCGGCCTGCTGGCGCACGAGGGGGATTCCGTGGCCGCCGCGTTCGCCGCGCGCGGCCTGGCGGAGCGCACGCGGCGCGCCGCCGGTGAATGGCTCGCGCTGGTGCTCGAGCGCGCGGCGCCGTGACCGGCTCAGATGCCGGGTTCCGCGGACCGCGTCACTATCCTGGAACGCGTGAGCGTCACCGACCAAGTCCGGTCCGACATCAACACCGCGATGAAGTCCGCGGAGCGAGAGCGCGCGTCCGCGCTGCGGATGGTCCTGTCCGAGCTCCAGAAGGCGGCCAAAGAGGGCTCGGACGACGAGCTCGCGGTGCTCCGCCGAGAGCGCAAGCGCCGGCTGGAGGCGGCCGATCAGTTCCGCGACGGCGGCCGCCCGGAGCTCGCCGACAAGGAGCAGTCCGAGGCCGAGCTGATCGGCGGATATCTCCCGGCGGAGCTCGGCGACGCCGAGCTTGACGCGATCGTCGCCGAGGCGATCGCGCAGACCGGAGCGAGCGAGGCCAAGGACATGGGCCAGGTGATGAAGGTCGCGATGGGCCGCGCCGGCGGCCGGGCGGACGGCAAGCGGGTCTCCGCGCTGGTCCGGGAGGCACTGGGGGCCTAACGAAGCGAGTGATCCGTTAGTGCGAAAGCAGCTGGAGCTCGACAACGCGGTCGCTAGTGAGCTGGCCGGCAGCGGGGATGCCGTGCTGCGGGCGCTCGAGTCCCACCTCGACTGCGACGTGTTCCTCCGCGGCAATGTGCTGACACTCGACGGCGACGAGGACGCGGTGGACACGGCGGCCGCGGTGGTGAACGAGCTGTCCGAGCTGATTGAGCAGGGCCATGAGATCGCCCCCGGGACGATCGAGGCCGTCACCCGGGCGCTCGACGCGCACGAGTCGCCGGCCGAGATCCTCGAGGACGTCGTCTGGCGCCACCGCGCGACGAAGGTCGCCCCCAAGACCGTCAACCAGAAGCGCTACGTCGACTCGATCCGCCAGAACACGATCACGTTCGGCATCGGACCGGCGGGGACCGGCAAGACCTTCCTGGCGGTCGCGCTCGCAGCGGCCGCGCTGAGCCGGCGCGAGGTCAACCGCATCATCCTCACGAGGCCCGCCGTCGAAGCCGGCGAGCGGCTCGGGTTCCTCCCCGGAGACCTGATGGCGAAGGTCGATCCGTACCTGCGTCCGCTGTTCGACGCCCTCCACGACATGCTCGAGCCCGACCGCGTGACCCAGCATCTGGAGCGTGGCGTGATCGAGGTCGCCCCGCTGGCGTTCATGCGGGGCAGGACGCTTAACGACAGTTTCATCATCCTCGACGAGGCCCAGAACACCAGCCCCGAGCAGATGAAGATGTTCCTCACCCGCCTGGGGTTCAACTCGAGGATGGTGGTCACCGGCGACATCACCCAGATCGACCTCCCGCGAGAGCATGACTCCGGCCTGGTGGTGGTCTCGGACATCCTCAAGAACGTCGAGGGGATCGATTTCGTCCGCTTCGGCGAGGAGGACGTGGTGCGCCACAAGCTGGTGAGGCGGATCGTCGCCGCCTACACCGAGCACGCCCAGAGCCTGGCGCCAGAGCTGCGGCCGCGCAAGCGGGCCTGAGCGCGGTCGCCGGTCGTGCTCGAGATCGACGTGATCGGGATCGACGGGGTCGCCCCCGGGGGCGCCGAGGGGGACGCCGACGGCCCGAGCACGACCGAGGTCGAGGAGCTGTGCGCGCTGGCGCTGTCCTCGGCCGGGATCGACGAAGGCCACGTGGCCGTCGAGTTCGTCTCCGAGGAGCGGATCCGCGAGCTCAACCGCAGCTACCGGCAGATCGACGATCCCACCGACGTGCTGTCGTTCGGTGTCGATGGGGCCGAGCCGGCGGCCGGGCCGAGGGAGCTCGGAGACATCGTGATCTGCCCCGAGCGCACGGTCAACGTCCGCGAGGCGATCCTCCATGGCGCGCTGCACCTGAGCGGGATGGACCACGAGGCCGATGACGGCGAGATGCTGGCGCTCCAGGCCGAGCTGATGCGCTGGGTGACGTGAGCGGGGAGCGGAGCGGCCGCGGGAGCCCGCAGAGACCTCCGGCCACCCGCTCGGGCTTCGTCGCCCTCGCGGGGCGCCCCAACGTCGGCAAGTCCACGCTCGCGAACGCGATCGTCGGCGCGAAGGTGGCGATCGTCTCCGACAAGCCCCAGACGACGCGGCGGGCGATCCGGGGGATCGCCACCGGCGAGGACTGGCAGCTGGTGCTCGTCGATCTTCCCGGCGTGCAGCGCCCGCGCGACGCGCTCACCGAGCGGATGCAGCGGCGGGTGGAGCGGGAGCTCGAGGAAGCCGACAGCTGCGTGCTGGTGCTGAACGCCGACGAGGGGGTCGGGCCCGGCGACCGGTTCATCGCGGCGCTCCTGCGCTCCTCGCCCGTTCCGGTGATCATCGCCGTCAACAAGCTCGATCGCGCGGACCGGCAGCGGACTGCCGCGACGCTGCAGGCGGCCGCCGATCTGGGGATCGCCGAGGAGGTGCTCCCGGTCTCCGCCGCGACCGGCGAGGGCGTCCCAGCGCTCCGGGAGATGCTCGTGTCGCTGCTCCCCGAGGGCCCGTTCTACTTCGAGCCTCGCCAGGTCTCCGACCAGAGCGAGTACCGGAGGCTGGCAGAGCTCGTCCGGGAGCAGGTGCTGTCCCGCACCCGCGAGGAGGTCCCCCACGCGGTGGAGGTCCTGATCGAGTCGGTCAAGGAGGATGAGAAGCATGACGAGCTCGTCAGGATCGAAGGGGTGCTGCTGGTCGAGACCGAATCCCAGAAGGGGATCCTGATCGGTGCGGGAGGGAAGATGATCAAGTCGATCGGGATCGTGGCGCGGCGTGCGATCGAGCGCGAGCTCGGCGAGCGCGTGCACCTGTCGTTGAAGGTGCAGGTCCGCCGGCATTGGCGCGCGGACGAGCAAGCTCTGGACCGGCTGGGGATCGAGTAGTACATTCGGCCAAGGGGCACCAGATCGCTCAAGCAGGGGCTCAAGTGGTTACCGCAGGTGCCGATAAGGCAGCAGGTATGTAACGAATCGACGCACCGGGGACTGGGGAGTGCCGGCGCAGGAAGGAGGGCACCGAGTGAAGCGGCGGGACGCGATGCTGGCGCTGCTCGCGGCCGTCCTGCTGCTCGGGCTGCTGAGCGTGTTCGCGATCGAGCTCTCGAACACCCAGGCCAAGTCCAAGCGCGACGTGAAAGCCCGCGTGCACGAGCGCGGAGTGCTTGCGGCGGCGCTGGTGGACGGACTGTTCCAGACGGTGCAGCAGCAGATTCCCCAGGACATCCGGCTGTACGGCACCCGCACCGTCTCGGACCGGACGATGGACGCCCGCAACCAGCAGAACGCCTACACGGCGCTGCTCGACGGCTCCGGCCGGGTGCTCGCGGGATCGCGAGGGTTCACGCCGCAGGCGCGGGCGAACCTTGCCCATTCGGCGGCGCTGGCGCTGATCCGAGCGGGGCACCCGTACGGCCTCGGCGACGCGCTCCCGTACGGGAAGACCGGGGTGATCAACTTCGCGGTGACGTTCCCGACGCAGTTCGGGCAGCGGATCCTGCTGACCGGCTTCGCGCCGGCGGCGCTCGGCACCTTCATCACCGCCGACCTGCGAAAGATCCCGGGCGTCAGCGGATCGCACAACTACCTGATCGACGGCAACGACACCGTGCTCGCCTCGACCAACCCGGCGAGGCCGGTCGGATACGTGTTCCGCGGATCCGCCGCCACGGCGCTCAAGCACGCCTCGGGCGACGTCAACGGGCATTACTACGACTCGGTTCCGCTGGCCAACTCGACCGAGCGAATCGTGCTGAGCGCCCCGAGCGGGCCGCTGTTCGCAAGCGTGTCCGGTTTGCGCAAGTGGATCCCGTGGGTGATCTTCGCGGCGTTCGCGCTGGTCGCGATCCTCGCGCTCGCGCTCGGCCGGCGCGTCATCCGCTCGTCCGAGGAGGTCCGCAACTCGAACCTGCGGCTCGGGCAGGTCAACGACGAGCTCGAGACGGTCAACGCCGCGCTCGAGGTCCGCGCCGCGGAGCTCGCGCGCTCGAACGCCGAGCTCGAGCAGTTCGCGTCGATCGCCTCCCACGATCTGCAGGAGCCGCTCCGCAAGGTGAGGACGTTCACCCAGCAGTTGACCGTGATCGACTCGGACAACCTGTCTCCCAAGGGGCATGACTACCTGGAGCGGGCCAACGGCGCCGCGGAGCGGATGCAGAAGCTGATCGAGGACCTGCTCAAGTTCTCCCGGGTCGCCACGCACGGCCGTCCGTTCGAGCCGGTCGACCTCCAGGAGGTGACCCGCGGAGTGCTCGGTGACCTCGAGCTCCAGATCGAGCGCCCGGGGGCCGTCGTGCGGGTCGGCGAGCTGCCGACAGTCGACGCCGATCCGCTGCAGATGCGTCAGCTGATGCAGAACCTGATCTCGAATGCGCTCAAGTTCGCGCGCGAGGGCGTCCCGCCCGAGGTCGCCGTCGACGCAAGCGTGAACGACGACAGCGTCCAGATCACCGTCCGTGACAACGGGATCGGCTTCGACCCCCAGTACGCCGGGCGGATCTTCCGCGTGTTCGAGCGCCTGCACGGGCGGAGCCGGTACCCCGGCACAGGCATCGGACTGGCCCTGTGCCGAAAGATCGTCGAGCGTCACGGAGGTCGGATCGTCGCCGAGGGCGAGCCCGACGCCGGCGCCACGTTCACGGTCACGCTCCCGGTCCACCCGCGAGCCGACGTGTTCGCGGGGGTGTCCGGCGGCAACGGCGCGGCCGCCGCTCGAGAAGGGTCGCATGTCCACGCATAGCCCCGAGCAGCACCAGGCAGTGACGATCCTGATGGCCGATGACGACGAGGAGGACTGCGAGCTCACCCGCGACGCGCTCCAGGACGCCCGGCTCGCCAACGAGATGAGGTTCGTCCACGACGGGCAGGAGCTGATCGACTACCTGCGCCGGGAGGGGAGCTACGCGGATCCCTCGGTGCAAGCGCCCCGCCCGGGGATCATCCTGCTCGACCTCAACATGCCCAAGAAGGACGGTCGCGAGGCGCTTGGAGAGATCAAGGCGGACGCGTCGCTTCGGCAGATACCGGTTGTCGTGCTCACGACCTCCAAGGACGAGGAGGACGTGCTGCGCACCTACGACCTCGGGGTCAACTCGTTCATCACCAAGCCCGTGACCTTCGCCGGGCTCGTCGAGGTGATGCGGACCTGGACCCGCTACTGGCTGGAAATCGTCGAGCTCCCGAGCGACGGCAACGGCGATGGTCACGCGGCCTGAGCCGATCTCGGTGCTGCTCGTCGAGGACGACGAGGACGACTACCTGATCACCCGCGAGATGCTCGCGGGACAGGAGCGGGCCCGGTTCGTGCTCGAGTGGTGCCCGACCTACGACGACGCGCTCCAGACGATCAGAGAGCAGCGCCACGACGTATACCTGATCGACTACCGGCTCGGGGACCGCACCGGGCTCGAGCTGCTGAGTGAGGGTTTCGCGACCCGTCCGCACGCGCCGGTGATCGTGCTCACGGGCCAGAGCGACTACGAGATCGACGTGGCCGCCACGGCGCTCGGTGTCACCGACTATCTGGTCAAGCAGGAGCTCGACCCCGTCGGGCTCGAGCGCTCGATCCGCTACGCGATCTCCCACCAGCAGGCGCTCGACGACCTCGCCCAGAGCCGGGAGCGCTACGCGCTCGCGATGAGCGCCGCCAACGACGGCATCTGGGACTGGGACCTGGCCAACGACCAGATCTATTTCTCGCCGCGGTGGCACGCGATCCTCGGCGAGGCCGAGCAGTCCAGCGACGGCCCCCCGTCGGACTGGTTCGAGCTGATACACGAGGACGACCTCCCCCGCGTGCGCGCGGCGATCGACGCCCACCTGGCCGGACAGACGCCGCACCTGCAGTCCGAGCACCGGATGCGCCACGCCGACCGGACCTGGCGGTGGGTGCTCAGCCGCGGTCTGGCGATCCGTGGGCCGAGCGGCAGCGCGACGCGGATGGCGGGCTCGCTGTCCGACATCACCGACCAGCGCGCCGCCGAGCTCCAGCTCCAGCACGACGCGCTCCACGACGCGCTCACCGGACTTCCGAACCGGGCGCTGTTCATGGACCGCGTCGACCAGGTCGTGCAGCGATCGACCCGCGACCCGACGATCGGCTGCGCGGTGCTGTTCCTCGACGTCGACCGTTTCAAGCTGGTCAACGACACGCTCAGCCACGCCGCCGGCGATCAGCTGCTGGTGGAGCTCGCGGCCCGGATCGCGGACGTGCTGAGGCCCGGGGACACGGTCGCGAGGATCGGCGGCGACGAGTTCACGATCCTGCTCGACGGCGTGGTCGTCGATCGCGACGCCACGGTGGTCGCCGAGCGCGTGCAAAGCTCGCTGGGCCGTCCGTTCGGGATCGACGGTCACGAGCTGCGCGTGACCGCGAGCATCGGCGTCTCGCTGAGCTCCTCGAGGATGAGCGCGGCCGAGCTGCTGCGCAACGCCGACATCGCCATGTACGACGCCAAGCGGCGGGGCCAGGGCCGTTGCGCGGTGTTCACCGAGACGATGCGCCAGCGCGTGGTCGACCGGGTCACCCGCGAGAACGACCTCCGCCTGGCGGTCGAGAAGTCTCTGCTCGAGGTCCACTACCAGCCGATCGTCGAGCTGTCCTCCGGAGCGCTCTACGGGGTCGAGGCGCTGGCTCGGTGGCCGGACCACTGGCCGGAGGTCGCCCCGATCGAGTTCATCGAGATCGCCGAGGAGACCGGGGTGATCGGCGCGATCGGGCTGCAGGTGCTGCGGGCGGGGCTCGAGCAGTTCGCGACCTGGCGACAGGCTGGACTGGTATCCGACGAGGTGCGCGTGAGCGTCAACGTCTCCGGGCGCCAGCTCGACGATCCCCACCTCCCCGAGGAGATCCGCAACACGATCACGGCCGCCGGCGTGCCGGCGAGCGCGCTGCGGCTCGAGATCACGGAGAGCACCCTGATGCAGGAGCCCGAACGGATCCGGCGGATCGTCTCCGAGGTGTGCGCGAGTGGCGTCGGCCTCCACCTCGACGACTTCGGGACCGGGTACTCGTCGCTGGCGGCGCTTCACCGGCTGCCCGTCGACGCGCTGAAGATCGACCGCAGCTTCGTGACCTCGGCCGCCGAGGACGGCAGCGACGCGATCATCCGCGCGATCATCGCGCTGGGCCTCAGTCTGGGGCTTGACGTGATCGCGGAGGGGATTGAGCGCCCGGAGCAGGCGGCGCGCCTGCGCCGGTTGGGGTGCCAGCACGGCCAGGGCTTCCTGTTCTCCAGGCCGCTCGGCGCCGATGAGATGGAGGCGCTGCTCATGAGCTGGACGCCGCCGGAGGCCGCCGCGCTCGGAATCGAGTAGTACCGGCGGCCCTAGAATCGCCTAGGTGGACGACTCGGAGATCGAATTCGACGACCGCGGTCTGGTTCCGTGCGTGGTCCAGGACTGGCGCTCTGGAGAGGTGCTGATGCACGCGTACATGAACGCCGAGGCGCTGCGGCTGACGCGTCAGACGGGAGAGATGCACTTCTTCAGCCGTTCCCGCCAGGAGCTCTGGCACAAGGGCGCGACGTCCGGCAACACCCAGGCGATGAAGGCGATCCGCTACGACTGCGACGGCGACGCGCTGCTGGCGCTGGTCGAGCCGTCGGGGCCCGCGTGCCACACCGGCGAGCGGACGTGCTTTCACCGCGGCGAGCTCGAGCCCGCGGCCCCGTACGAGGCGCTCCCGGCGCTCGAGCGCACGCTCGGCGATCGGGCCCGGAGACGGCCGGAGGGCTCCTACACGGCCCGGCTGCTGGCCGACCCCGAGCTGGCCCGGGCCAAGGTCCGCGAGGAGGCCGAGGAGGTCTCCCGCGCCTCGCTCCAGGAATCCGACGACCGGGTGGCGGAGGAGGCGGCCGACGTGATCTACCACCTCGCCGTGCTGCTGCGCGAGCGGGGGCTGTCGCTGGCCGATGCCGAGCGGGTGCTCGATGGCCGTCGCGAGCGCTGAGGGCGCCTTGGCCGGGCCGACGCCGTCGCTCGACGAGGTCCGCTCGCTGTCCCGCCAGCACAACCTGATCACGGTTCGCGAGACGCTGATCGACGACCTCCAAACGCCGGTCTCGGCGTTCCTGAGCTGCGCGGTGAGGGACCTGCGTTCCTGCTCGAATCGGCCGAGCAGGGGAGGGTGGGGCGCTACTCGTTCATCGGCTTCGGGCCGGTCAAGGTGCTGCGTTGGTCGCTCGGCGACCCCGGGGACCCCTACCAGCTCGCCGCCGAGGAGCTGGGGCGCCTTCACCCGGCGCCGATCCCGGGGCTCCCGCCGTTCGCGGGCGGCGCCGTGGGCGTGTTCGCGTACGACCTCGTCCGCACGGTCGAGCCCCTGGGCGACCCCAATCCCGACCCGGTCGGGCTCCCCGACCTGGCGCTGATGCTGACCGACGCGATGGTGTGCTTCGACCACCTCAAGCACACCGTGACGTTGCTCGCGAACGTGTACGCCGACGGCGACCCGGAGGCCTCCTACGCGAAGGCGCTCGAGACGATCGCCGAGACGAAGCTGCGCCTGGCGGGAGCGGTTCCGCAGCCGTCGGGGCCGCCTGCCCCGGACCGCGCCGTCCCGGCATTCGAATCCAACATGAGTCGCGAGCAGTTCGAGGCCAACGTCTCCCGGATCATCGAGTACATCTACGCCGGGGACGCCTACCAGGTGGTCCCCTCTCAGCGCTGGTCGGCGCCGGTGCCGGTCGAAGCGTTCTCGATCTACCGAGGGCTGCGAGCGGTCAACCCGAGCCCGTACATGTACTTCCTGGACTTCGGGGACTTCGAGGTCGCCGGGGCCAGCCCGGAGCCGCTGATCACGGTCACCGGCCGCGAGGTCTCGACGCGCCCGATCGCCGGAACCCGCCCGCGGGGGGCGAACGCCGAGGAGGACCGGGTGATGGCCGAGGACCTGCTGGCCGACCCCAAGGAGCGCGCCGAGCACGTGATGCTGGTGGACCTGGGTCGCAACGATCTTGGTCGCGTGTGCTCCTACGGCTCGGTCCAGGTCGAGGAGTTCATGGCGATCGAGAACTACAGCCACGTGATGCACATCGTCTCGAGCGTGACGGGCACGCTGCGGCCGGGCGTCGGCGCGCTCGACGCGCTGCGCTCCGTGCTTCCGGCGGGGACGCTGTCGGGCGCGCCCAAGGTCCGCGCGATGCAGATCATCGACGAGCTGGAGCCGGTCAAGCGCGGCGGCTACGGCGGCGCGATCGGGTGGGCCAGCTACACCGGCGATCTCGACACGTGCATCCACATCCGGACGGTGGTCGTCAAGGACGGCGTCGCGCACGTCCAGGCCGGCGGCGGGACCGTCGCCGACGCCAAGCCCGATTACGAATTCAGGGAGTCAGAGGCCAAGGCACGCGCGGTGCTCGAGGCGATCGAGCTGGCGGTCCGCCAGCCGGATTGGCCGTAGGGGGCGGGCAGCCGGCGGGCAGCCGCGCCGGTTCGGGTCGGGGACGCCAGATTCGCGCGCCGGGCACGTTAACCGGGTATGACGCCCCGAGTTGCCGTCATCGGCCGGGCAGCCGTCGGCGGCCGGGCAGCCGTGCTCGGCCCGCTGCTTACCTTGCTGCTCGCGCCAGCGGGGGCGTCCGCGGCTCCGACGCCGCCGGGCGCTGACCCGTTCTACGCGCCTCCGAGCTCGCTGGCCGCGTATGCGCCGGGAACCGTCCTGCGCTCGCGCGAGGTGACACTTCAGGAGAGCAGCAACACCGCGTCGAGCGCCGCCTACCAGCTGCTGTACCGCTCGACCGACGCAAACGGTCATCCGATCGCGACTGTCACCACCGTGCTGCTGCCCTCGAACCCGGCCCCCGGCGCCCGCGTGCTGCTGGCGTATCAGACGGCCGAGGACAGCTTGACGATGAACTGCGCCCCGTCGTACACGATGCGCGGCGGCAACAACGGCGGCAGCACCCAGTGGGCCGAGTCGAGCGAGGTCACCCAGGCGCTGGCGCGCGGCTGGGAGGTCGAGGTCCCCGACTACGAGGGGCCGCAGTCCGAGTGGGCCGTCGGCGCGATCGAGGGGCGCACCACGCTCGACTCGATCCGCGCGGTCGAGCGGTTCGCCCCCGCCGAGCTGGAAGGGGCGCGGACACCGACGGCGATGATGGGCTACTCCGGAGGCTCGATCCCGACGCTGTGGGCGAACATCCTCGCGCGAAGCTATGCGCCCGAGCTTCATCTCGTCGGAGCCGCCTCGGGCGGCAACGTCCCCAACCCGATCGAGAACCTGGCCCAGGTCAACGGCAGCGTGTTCGCGGGGACGCTGATCGGCGTGTCGGTCGCCGTCGATCGCGCCTACCCCCAGCTCGGCCTCGACGCGCTGCTGAACTCGAGCGGCCGGGCGCTCGCCGCGCAGGACGGCCGCGACGCGAACGGCTGCGCCGGCTCGGTCACGAACGCGCCATTCGGGACGGTCGGGCAGTACACCAACTACCCGACGCCGCAGGCGCTCGAGGCGGTCCCGCGGGTCAAGGCGGTGTACGCCAAGCTCGACATGATCGGCGGCCCGGTTCCGGAGGCCCCGTCGTACATCTACAACGAGATCCACGACGAGCTCGCGATCATCCCCCCGGTCGATCAGATGGTCGCCGCCGACTGCGCGCGGGGAGCGGTGATCGACTACTTCCGCGACCCGGCCGGCGAGCACCTCACCGGTGCCGGCCAGTACGTGCTGCCGGCGCTGAACTTCCTGTCCGACCGGTTCGCCGGCAAACCGGCGCCGAACACCTGCACACCGCGGAAGCCTGGGCCCCCGCCGGCTCGAGCGCACGGCGAGCTTCCGGCGCGGATCGTGGGCTCGAACCGGCTGCGAGACCTCGATGGTGCCGTCGTCCTGAAGCTGAGTTGTCCGCGTGCCGACGCCACCTGCACCGGCGTGGTCACGCTTCAGACCAAAGGCGCGCCCAGGCATACGGTGACGCTGGGGAGGGCACGCTTCACGATCGCGGGCGGCCGCACCAGGGCCGTCACGGTCCACCTGCGGCGCCGCGCGGTGCGGCGACTCGGTCGCCGGGCAACCGTGAAGGCGCTGGCGCTCGTCTCCACCTCCCACGCCGTCACGGTGCAGCGCCGCCTGCTTCTCACCCTGCGCCGCTGATGCGGGCCGCGAGGCGATGGGGCGGCCTCGGCGCGCTCGCGGTGGCGCTGTCGTGCGCTCCCGGCGCCGCCGGGCGCGCGTACCTCCCGCCGGCCGGCCACGTGTTCGCGGGGCTGACGGGCGGCACCTCGATCGTCCCGTTCGAGCGGATGGTGGGCAAGCACCCGCCGGTGTTCGAGCTGTACATGACCTGGGACACGCCGACGGCGTGGCTGTCGGGCCCCGACAGCTCGTTTCGCTCCCGGCTCGCCCTGCACATCTCCACGGCAGCCGGCTACGCGCAGGCCGGGGTGATCAGTCCCGAGGCGATCGCGCTCGGTCACAGCGACCGGTTCCTGCTCGCGCTCGGGCGCAACCTGGCTCGCTCGGGACGGATCGTGTACCTGCGGCTGATGGGGGAGATGAACGGGTACTGGAACGCGTACGCGGCGTTCAATTCCGACGGGTCGCCCCGCGGCGAGCAGAACTCCCCGCACTTCTACATCGAGGCGTGGCGGAGGACCGTGCTGATCCTCCGCGGCGGTCCCGTCCGCCGGCTCGACCACCGCCTGCGCGCGCTCGGATTGCCTCTGCTGCGGGCCAAGTTGCCGCGCACAGCACAGGGGCGCGGCACGGTCCTGCCGCGCCCCAGGGTCGCGTTCCTGTGGGTGCCCCAGGACGCCGGCAGCCCGGAGATCGCGGCCAACGCGCCGGGTGCGTTCTGGCCGGGGAGCGCGTACGTGGACTGGGTGGGCACGGACTTCTACGCCTCGTACCCGAACTTCGGCCTGCTCGACGCGTTCTACGCCGCCTTCGGAGGCAAGCCGTTCGTGCTCTCGGAGTGGGCCGTCTACGGGTTCGACGACCCGGCGTTCGTGCACGAGCTGTTCGCGTGGGCCCGCGCCCATCCCCGCGTGCGGATGCTCAACTACTACCAGGGGTTCACGCCCTCGAGCCGCGCCAACCTCGCCCACTATCCCGGCAGCCAGAAGGCGTTGCGCCAGGAGCTGCGCTCGTCGCGGTATCTCGCGTACCCGCCCGAGTACGCGCACCCGAAGCGCCGCCACCACCGTCCGCGGCCGCCGCAGCCACCTCAGCCGGGCGTCCCGCCCGGGCCGCCGCCCTCGATCCCGGAGACCTGCGTCCCGCTGCTGCCGCTCTGCGTCCCCGGGCTCTAGCCTGCGGCCCGGCGCCGGAGACCGCTCCGCTTCCGGCCTCACGGCTCCGCTCCTGATAGCTAAGGAGACCGCTCCGCCGTTCGGCCACGTTACCGTTGAACGCTTGCGCGTTCTCGTGATCGACAACTACGACAGCTTCACCTACAACCTCGTCCAGTATCTCGGGGAGCTGGAGGCCGAGGTCGAGGTGGTGCGTAACGACCACGCCACCGTCGAGGAGCTGCTGGTGCGCGGCTATGACCGGGTGATCGTCTCCCCAGGGCCGTGCACGCCCGCCGAGGCCGGCATCTCCGTCGAGGCCGTGCGGCGCTTCCCGGAGGCAAAGGTGCCGACGCTGGGAGTCTGCCTCGGGCACCAGTCGCTCGCGCAGGCGTGGGGGGGCAGGGTGCTCCAGCACGAGCCGGTGCACGGCAAGACGACGTCGATCGAGCACGACGGGCGCACGGTGTTCGCGGGCCTTGCCTCGCCGCTCGAGGTCGGCCGCTACCACTCGCTCGTGGTCGATCCCGCGCTCCCGGACTGCCTGGAGCGCAGCGCCGAGGCGGACGGCGTGGTGATGGCGATGCGCCATCGCGAGCTCCCCGCCGAGGGGGTCCAGTTCCACCCCGAGTCGATCCTCACCGAGCACGGTCGCGAGCTCCTCGGCAACTTCCTCGAGCGCGCTCGCTGAACGGGGGGCGACGGTGAGCGAGTCCGGGGACCTGCTGACGCGATCGATCGACGCGCTCGCGTCGGGGCGCGACCTGAACCGCGAGGACTCCGCCGCGGTGCTCTCGGAGATCATGTCCGGGAACGCCTCGGAGATCCAGATCGCGGCATTCCTGATCGCGCTGCGGACCAAGGGCGAGACGGTGCAGGAGCTCGCCGGGCTCGCGCAGGCGATGCGCTCGTTCGCAGCGAGCGTCGAGGTCTCAAGTGAGGACCTGCTCGACACCGCGGGCACCGGCGGCGGCCGGCGGACGTTCAACGTCTCGACCACCGCCGCGCTGATCGCCGCCGGGGCGGGCTGCGTGGTGGCCAAGCACGGCAACCGCTCGGCGACCGGGCTGTCGGGCTCGGCCGACGTGCTGGAGGCGCTCGGGGCGCGGATCGACCTCGATCCGCAGGCCGTCGGGCGGTGCATCGACGAGGTCGGCTTCGGGTTCATGTTCGCGCCCTCCCACCACCAGGCGACGCGCTACGTGATTCCGGTCCGCCGTGAGCTGGGGGTGCGGACGATCTTCAACTTCCTCGGGCCGCTCACCAACCCCGCCGGCGCGACGCGCCAGCTGATCGGGGTCTCCGATCCGGCGTACCTCGAGACGATGGCCGGCGCGCTCGCGCTGCTGGGCGCCAGGCACGCCGTCGTCGTCTCGAGCGAGGACGGGCTCGACGAGCTTTCGATCTCCGCGCCGACGGTGGCGATCGAGGTGCTCGGGGGTGAGCTCCGCCGGTTCACGGTCACTCCGGAGGAGGTCGGCCTCGAGCGTGCGCCGGCCGACGCGGTCCCCGGCGGCGATCCTGCCGAGAACGCCGAGACCGCGAGGCGGATCTTCGCCGGCGAGGTCGGACCTGCCCGCGACATCGCCGCGCTGAACGCCGGCGCCGCGATCTATGCCGGCGGCGGCGCCGACTCGCTCGAGCACGGGGTCCGCGCGGCCGAGGCGGCGATCGACGGCGGGGCGGCGGCGGCGCTGCTCGAGCGGTTCGTGCGGCGCACCCGGGAGTTGGCGCCATGAATCATCTGGAGCGAATCGTGGCGGACGCGCGCCGGGATCTCGAGCGGCGGCGAGCGGTGCTCGACGACGAGACGATCGAGCGAGCCGCCCAGGTGCGGGCGCGGCGGGGCGACGGCCGCGACCTCCTCGCGGCGATCCGCGCCCCGGGCATGTCGCTGATCGCCGAGCACAAGCGGCGGTCTCCCTCGGCCGGCCCGATCCGGGAGGACCTCGAGCTCGAGGATGTGGTGCGGGCCTACGAGCGAGGAGGCGCCGCGGCGGTTTCCGTGCTGACCGAGGCCTCGAGCTTCGGCGGCTCGCTCGAGGATCTCGCGGACGCGCGCGCGGCGACCGCGCTGCCGGTCCTGCGCAAGGACTTCATCGTCGAGCGCTACCAGCTGCTCGAGGCCGTGGCTGCCGGCGCCGACGCGGTGCTGCTGATCGTCGCGGCGCTCCCCCCCGAGGAGCTCCGGCGCCTTCACGACCAGGCCGCCCAGCTCGGGCTGGACGCGCTCGTCGAAGTCCACGACGCGGATGAGCTGGACGTGGCGCTCTCCCTGCAGGCGGCGCTGATCGGCATCAACAACCGCGACCTGACGACGCTCGAGGTCGACACCGGGAGGACCTTCGAGCTGCTCGAGCGCGTCGATGGCGCCGCGGCGATCGTCGCCGAATCCGGGTTGCACGACCGCGCGCAGCTCGACGAGCTCGAGTCGGCGGGCGTCGACGCGGTGCTGATCGGCGAGGCGCTGATGCGCTCGGATGACATCGAGGCGAGCGTCCGCGCGTTGACCGCCCCTACGATGTGAACATGGCCTCCGGCACCCCCAAGATCAAGTTTTGCGGGATCACCTCGCTCGACGACGCACGGCTGGCGGTGGGCGCGGGCGCCTGGGCGATCGGGCTGATCTTCTGGCCGCATTCGCCCAGGCGCTGCACGCCCGAGGCGGCCGTCGAGATCGGTGCGGACATGAAGCGCAAGGTCGAGGTCGCCGGGGTGTTCGTCAACGCGACGCTCGAGGAGATCACCGCGACCGCCGAGGCGGCCTCGCTGACGATCGTCCAGCTCCACGGAGACGAGGGCCCGGCGTTCTGTGATGAGGTGAGACGGCGCACCGGGTGCACCGTGATCAAGGCCGTCAGGGTCTCCAGCCACGCTGACATCCAGGCGCTGATCCCGTTCCACACCGACTACCACCTGCTCGACAGCTACGTGCCTGACGTCCCCGGGGGGACCGGACACACGTTTTCGTGGGAGCTGGCACGCGCGCACCGCGGGCCTCCGCTGATCCTGAGCGGCGGGCTGAACCCTGACAACGTCGCCGACGCGATCGCCGCCGTCCACCCGTTCGCGGTCGACGTCGCCAGCGGCGTGGAGCTCAAGCCCGGCCGCAAGGACCCGGACAAGCTCGAGGCGTTCGCGGCGGCGGTGGCGGCGGCGGGGCCGCATGCGGCCCCGCCCTGGCGGGTGCATGCACCCGCCGGCGGGTCGGTGCATGCACCGACCCGAACATCATGACCACGCTCGAGCATCGCTTCGGCCGCTACGGCGGCCAGTACGTGCCCGAGACGCTGATGCCGGCGCTCGCCGAGCTAGAGGCGGCGTGGCTGCAGGCGCGCGATGACGCGGGGTTCCAAGCCGAGCTCGGCGCGCTGCTGCGCGACTACGTCGGGAGGCCCTCTGCGCTGTATTTGGGTGCGCGTCTATCTGACACCGCGGGGCACCCCGTCTACCTGAAGCGCGAGGACCTCAACCACACCGGCGCGCACAAGATCAACAACGCGCTCGGCCAGGCGCTGCTCGCCCGCCGGATGGGCAAGCGGCGGATCATCGCCGAGACCGGCGCCGGGCAGCACGGCGTCGCCACCGCGACCGTGTGCGCGCTGCTCGACCTCGAGTGCGTCGTCTACATGGGCACCGAGGACATGCGCCGCCAGAAGCCCAACGTCGAGCGGATGGAGCTGCTCGGCGCGCGCGTCGAGCCCGTCGAGGAGGGCGCCCGCACCCTGAAGGAGGCGGTTTCGGCCGCGATCCGCGATTGGGTCACGAACGTCTCGGACACCCACTACATCATCGGCTCGTGCGTCGGTCCGGCCCCGTATCCCGCGCTCGTCCGGGACCTGCAGCGGGTGATCGGCGACGAGGCCCGCGAGCAGGTGCTCGAGCGGGCGGGGCGCCTGCCCCAGCGGGTGATCGCGTGCGTCGGCGGCGGGTCCAACGCGATCGGGATGTTCGTCCCGTTCGTGGATGACGCGGAGGTCGAGCTGGTCGGCGTCGAGGCGGCGGGGGAGGGGCTTCAGAGCGGGCGCCACGGCGCGCCGCTGACCGCCGCGGGGGTTCCGGGCGTGCTGCACGGCGCGTTCTCGGCGGTCATCCAGGACGAGGACGGCCAGATCATGGAGGCGCATTCGATTTCCGCCGGGCTCGACTACCCGGGCAGCGGACCCGAGCACGCCTCGCTGCGCGACTCCGGCCGCGCCCGCTACGTCGCGGTCACCGACGCGGCGGCGCTCGAGGCGTTCGCCCGGCTGGCGAAGCTCGAGGGGATCATCCCGGCGCTCGAGAGCGCGCACGCGATCGCTTGGGTGCTCGGCGAGGGCGGCCAGGCACCCAGCGAGCTCGACCTCGTGTGCCTGTCCGGTCGCGGGGACAAGGACCTCGAGGAGGCGTTGGAGCTTCTTGAACGGGGCTGAGAGAATCGCCGAGGCGTTCGCGTCGGCGCGAGCCGACGGGCGTCGGGCGGCGCTGATGCCTTACGTGATGGGCGGGTTCCCGGACCTCGAGACCTCGCGCCGGATCGGGCTGGCGTATGCCAATGCCGGGGCGGACCTCGTCGAGCTCGGCGTGCCGTTCTCGGACCCGCTCGCCGACGGGCCCGTGATCCACGCGGCGGGGACCGCCGCGCTGGCGGCGGGGGCGACGGTCGAGAAGGTGCTCGACATCGCGCGGTCGCTGTCCGAGCGCCTCCCGGTGGTGATCATGTGCTACGCCAACCCGATCTTCGCCCGCGGGCCCGAGCGGTTTGCCGACGCCCTGCTCGAGTCATCGGTCAGCGGGCTGATCGTGCCGGACCTTCCGCTCGAGGAGGCGGGCGACCTGCTGAGGCTCTGCGACGAGCGCGGAATCTCGCTGATCCCGCTGGTGGCGCCGACCACGCCCGAGGACCGGATGGCCGCGATCGCCGCGGCCGCCCGCGGCTTCCTGTACGTCGTGGCGGTGACCGGGATCACGGGCGAGCGGGCCGGTCTCGATCGCGGGCTGGCCGGGCTCCTGGCGCGTGCCCGGGCACACTCCGAGGTGCCCGTCGCCGTCGGATTCGGCATCGGCAAGCCTGCGCAGGCGGCAGAGGCCGCGGCCGCCGGGGCGGAGGGCGTGATCGTCGCCAGCCGACTGGTTCGGGCCGCCGGTGAGGGGCCGGATCCGGTCACGGCCGTGACGGCGCTCGTGGGCTCGTTCGCGGCGGCGCTCGGGAGCGATCGGCGGGTCCCGCCGGGCGGCGAGAACCACTAGCATCTCGCGGCCATGGGACTGATCCTCACGGCCACCGCGGGGCTCTGCATCTGGATCGTGCTCTGGGCGACCGATCTCTTCGGTGGATTCGATTCGATCCTGATCGGGATCGTCATGGTGCTGTTGGCGATTGGGGTCCGGAACCTGCTGCCGCTCCTGCCCGGCCGGCGGGGCTGATACCCGAGCCCGTGGGCAGCCGTCTGGTGGCACGCGGCCGACCGCTGGCCGCAATCGCATGCGCGTCGTTCGCCGCGGCGGCTATCGCCGGGTGCACCGCCGCCGGCACGACGGCGCCAAGCATCACCAGCAAGACGCTCACGATCTACGTGAGCGCGCCGGCCTCGCTGTCCTCCGATCCCCAGGCGCAGGACGTCGTCGACGCCGAGAGGCTCGCGTTCCAGCAGCTCCAGGGCCAGGTGACCGCCTACAAGGTGCGGCTGAGGGTCCTCAGCCACGACAAGATCTCGGACAACGCCCGCGATGCGATCGGAGACTCCGGCAGCTCGATCGCGTACCTCGGCGAGGTGCTCCCCGGCGCGTCGGGCGACTCGATCGGGATCACCAACGCCCAGGACCTGCTCCAGGTGAGCCCCACCGACACGGCGGCCGCGCTGACGCAGAAGACGCCCGCGGTGGCGAACTCGCCGACCCGCTACTACGAGTCGCTGAGCACGTACAACCGCACGTTCGCTCGGGTCGTCCCCACCACCGCACTCGAGGCCAAGGCGCTTGTGGCGCAGATGCAGGCGCTCGGGGTCAAGAGCCTGTACGTCGCCGGCGACGGCAGCGACTACGGCCGGACGGTCGCGCTCGAGGTCCGCAGCGCCGCGTCCCCCGGGGTCACCGTGGCCGCCTCGCAGGCCGGAGCCGACGCAGTGCTCTTCGCCGGAAGCTCGCTGAGCGACGCGGCCAGGGTGTTCAACCAGGCAGTGGCGAGCGACCCGAAGGTGAAGCTGCTCGGGCCCTCGGCGCTCGACGACGACGCGTTCGTCGCCGGGCTGTCGCCGGCCGCCCAGAAGGCCCTTTACGTCTCCGCGCCGGGACTGCTGCCCAAGCAGCTCGCGGCATCGGCGGGATCGTTCGCCTCGAGCTTCAAGACCGCCTACGGTCATGCGCCGGCGGCGGAGGCGGTGTTCGGGTACGAGGCGATGAGCGCGGTCTTGGCGGTGATGCACGAGGCTGGGACCTCGGTCAACAACCGCAGCACGGTGGTCCACGACTTCTTCGCGATCAGGAACCGGTCCTCGCCGCTGGGCAGCTACTCGATCAACCAGAACGGCGACACGAACATCGGCCCGTTCGTGATCGAGCGGGTGAGGGCATCGAAGCTCGTTCCGGTCAAGGCGATCCCAGAGCAGGGGTGAGGATCCTCAGGGCCGGGCGCAGGTGAAGCGCAACCGGGCAACGGGACTGCTCGCGGCGCTCGGCGCGCTCGCGTGCCTGTCCGGATGCGGAGCCGGCGCGCCGGTGAGCGGCCGGATCCGCGGGACGACGCTGACGATCTACTACAGCGGCCCCACCCACGGCGCCTCGAGCCTCGGCTCGCGGGCGGCGCTGAACGGGGCGAGGATGGCCCTAGACGCGGTACGGGGACGAATTGGCAAGTACCGGATCCGGCTGCGCGCGCTCGATGATGCGACGCCGCAGAGCGACGGCTGGGACCCCAACCAGACGACGACCGACGCTCGCCTGGCGGCGCAGGACCCGACCACGGTCGGCTACCTCGGCGACTTCAACTCGGGGGCGGCGGCGATCTCGATCCCGCCGCTCAACCGCGAGGGGATCGCGCAGATCAGCCCGTTCGCGAGCGCCGTCGGCTTGACCTCGATGGGGCCGGGGGCGTCCCCCGGCGAGCCCGAGAAGTACTACCCGACCGGGGTGCGCACGTTCGCCCGCCCGGTTCCAAGCGACGCCGTCCAGGCGCTGGCACAGGTGCGCCTGGCCCAGTCGAATGGCTGCCAGCGGATGTTCGTCCTGCACGACGGCGAGGTCGACGGCGAGGACGAGGGCCTCAGCTTCGTGCTGACCGCGCAGTCGGCCGGGCTGCGGGTGGTGGGTGTGCAGGCGTTCCAGCCGCTGGCCCCCGACTACTCGGCGCTGGCCCTGAGCGTCGCCCAGACCGGGGCCGACTGCGTGCTGCTCTCCGCGATCGAGGAGCCGAGCGCCGCCCGCCTCGCCGCGGCGCTCGAGCGGGCGCTCCCACACGCTCCGATCATCGCCTCGAGCGGCCTGGCCACCAGCGCCTTCACCAGCCCGGCCGACGGGGGGCTCCCGGTGGCGGACGACTCGCGTGTGGTAATCACCTCCCCGACGCTCGACGCACGGTCATACCCTCCGTCTGGGCAGGCGTTTCTGGCCGCGTACGCACGCCAGCTCGGACCGCCCGAGCCGCCCGCGATCTTCGGCTACGAAGCGATGAGCCTGCTGCTGAGCGCGATCGACAAGGCGACCGATCACGGGCGCAGGACCGCTGAGCGCTCGAAGGTCGTGGAGGCGGTGCTCGCCACGCGGAGGCGGCGCAGCGTCCTCGGTACCTACAGCATCGACGCCTCCGGGGACACGACGATCCGCCGCTACGGGATCTACAGGATCGTGGCCGGCCGGCTGTCATTCTGGCGCGAGAGCGGCTGACGGGTCCCGGCCCTCGGGCGTCTGATTGGCGTTCCGTTAGGACCGCCTGGAAGGGTTGATTCGACTGTTCCCCGAATTAGGCTGCGCACAGCCCGGATCATTCACAAGTCCGGGGAGGAAATAAAGGAGGACTATGAGGTTCCCACGTAGGGCAGTGACGGGATTTCTGATCGCGGGCGCGGCGATTGCGATTGGCGCCTGTGGCAGTAGCAGCAGCAGTTCAAGCAGCGGCAGCTCGGGCGGTGCCACCGGCTCCAAGGTCGTGGATGTCTACTCGAGCCTGCCACTACAGGGAGCGTCGACCGCGCAGACCAACCCGATGGTCAACGGCATGAAGCTGGCGCTCAGTCAGGCCGGCGGCAAGGCCGGTCAGTGGACGGTCAACTACCAGTCGCTCGACGACTCGACCGCGGCCGCCGGCAAGTGGGACCCGAGTCAGTGCGCCGCCAACGCCCGGAAGGTCGCAGCCGACCCGAAGGCCGTGTACTACATGGGCGAGTTCAACTCGGGCTGCAGCGAGGTATCGATTCCGATCCTCAACCAGGCGGGAGTTCCCCAGGTGAGCCCGGCGAACACGTACGTCGGACTGACCACGAACCTGCCCGGGAGCGCTCCGGGTGAGCCGCAGAAGTACTACCCGACGGGGACCCGCACCTACCTGCGGATCGTCCCGATCGACTCGATCCAGGCCGCGGCCGACCTGATCGCGATGAAGAACGCAGGCTGCACGAAGGTGGCGGTCGCCAACGACAAGGAGGCATACGGCCAGGGTCTGGCCACGCTGCTCGGGCTGGAGAAGGGCTTCTACGGGGTCACGATCACGAGCAACACCGGGATCGATCCCACCGCGCCCAACTTCCGCTCCTACGCGGCGACCGTGAAGTCTCAGGGAGCGGATTGCTTCTTCTTCTCCGGGATCGTCTCCAACGGCGCGGTCCAGATCACCAAGGACGTCCACTCGGCCATCCCGACCGCCAAGGTGTTCGGCCCCGACGGCGTGTGCACGGATACGTACACGAGCGCGGCGAAGGGCGGCGTTCCCGCGTCGCTGTACCCGCTGACCCAGTGCACGGTCGCAACCCAGGACCTGTCGGCCTATCCGGGCGGCAAGGACTTCCTGAAGGCCTACAAGGCCAAGTACGGGGTCTCGAATCCCGACCCGTACGCGATCTACGGCTACGAGGTGATGAAGCTCGGGCTCGACACGATCGCGAGCCTTGGTCCTCAGGGCAACAGCAAGTCCGCTGTCCTGAAGGCGCTGTTCGCGATCACCGCCCGTAAGTCGGTGCTCGGCACCTACGGGTTCAACAAGAACGGCGACACGACGTTGAAGTCCTACGGCCTCTACAAGGTCGGACCCAACGGCGAGCCGGTGTTCTTCAAGTCGCTCACCCCGACCAAGACGGTCTGATCGACTTGATGTAGGAGGCCTTAGAGGGGGGCGCACCGTGCGCCCCCCTCTAACTTCCTGGATACTCCGCCCCGACTCGTGGAAGCCGGCTCGCTCTCAGCAAGGATCCCCGCGCCCGCGATGCGCCCCCTGGCGGCGGCGCGGCGTTACATCGGTGTGTGGGGCCTGATCGTCGCGCTCGCGGCGCTCCCGATCTATTACCTGATTCACGATCTCACGGTCGGCTACCAGTCCGGGCTGGTCGCCGGGCATCCCGTCATCCATCACGACTTGACGCGGATCGGCCTGAACGTCGCCCAGGGGCTCTCGAACGGTGCGATCTGGGCGCTGATCGCGATCGGGTACACGCTCGTCTACGGGATCATCGAGCTGATCAACTTCGCGCACGGCGACGTGTTCATGATCGGATCGTTCACGGCCGTGGGCCTGTACGGGACGTTCGGCCTGACCACGTCCACCGGGGCGGTCGGGCTGATCGCGGGGCTGCTGGCGACGCTCCTGGTCACGATGGCCGTCTGCGGGGTGCTGAACGCGCTGATCGAGCGGGTCGCCTACCGGCCGCTGCGCGGCGCTCCCAAGTTAGCCCCGCTGATCACCGCGGTCGGGTTCTCGTTCATCTTGCAGAACGTCGGGCTGCTGTGGCTCGGGGGGTCCCCCCAAAGCGTCCCCGACCTGGTCAACCAGGGCAAGACCGTGTTCAACATCTCCGCCCTGCCGATTCAGCGGGGGTACATCCTCGCGCTGGGGGTGATGATCCCGCTCGTCCTCGGCCTCGGCTGGTTCATCTCGAGCACCCGGTTGGGACGTGCGATGCGCGCCACCGCCCAGGACCCCGAGGCCGCCCGGCTGATGGGGATCAACGTCAACCAGACGATCTCGCTCACGTTCATGCTCGGCGGGATGCTCGCCGGGGCGGCCGGGCTCGTGTACGCGCTGTACCAGACGAACATCTGGTACTTCCAGGGGTTCAAGGCCGGGCTGATCGCGTTCACGGCGGCGGTGATGGGCGGCATCGGCAACGTCCGCGGCGCGGTGCTGGGCGGCCTGATCATCGGCGTGATCCAGTCGTTCTCCGACAACCGGCTAGCCGGGGGCGAGTGGACCGAGGCTGTCGTGTTCGGCTACCTGATCCTGATCATGGTGCTCCGGCCGCGCGGGCTGCTTGGCGAGGAGACGCGGGAGGCCGGATGAGCGAGCTCCGCGCACAGCTTGCCGAGTGGCGGGCGGCGATCGAACGCTTCCTGCCTCCATGGTGGTCCCGAGCACTGGCGCTCTCCCTGATCGCGATCGGGATCGTGCTGCCGTTCGCATTCGCCAACAACAGCGGGTTCATGAACGCCACGATCATCGCGCTCGCATACGTGGTGATGTCGTTGGGCCTGAACGTGGTCGTCGGCTTCGCCGGCCTGCTCGACCTCGGCTACGTCGCCTTCTATGCGCTCGGCGCCTACAGCCTGGGTTGGTTCGGCTCGGACTTCTTCTTCAAGGCGAAGGTCCACGTCCTCGTTCACGGGATCGCGGCCAAGGAGACCGGGATCCACCTGAACTTCCTGTTGATCCTGATCGCGGCGGCGCTGATCTGCGCGGTCGCCGGCATCCTGATCGGGCTGCCGACGCTGCGCCTGCGCGGGGACTACATCGCGATCGTGACGCTCGCGTTCGGGGAGATCATCGGCGTGGTCGCCGTCAACGGCACCGACATCCACCTCGGGGGCGGCCAGACGCTGACCGCCGGCAACTTCGGGATCAGCGCCGTCGACGCGCCGTACTTCCCGGGCATCGGTCAGTTCAACTTATTGAACCTCAGACCGTGGTACTGGCTGATCTTGGGAATCGTGCTGGTGGTCCTGTTCGTGAACCTCCGCCTCCGGGACTCGCGCCTCGGCCGAGCGTGGGTGGCTCTGCGCGAGGACGAGGTGGCGGCCGTGTCGATGGGGATCCCGTCGGTGCGCACGAAGCTCTCGGCGTACGCGATGGGCGCCGCGTTCGGCGGGATGTCGGGCGCCTTCCTCGGGAGCTACTTCACGACCGTCAACGCCGGGCAGTTCCAGTTCGGCTTCTCGATCTTCATCCTCGCGATGGTGATCATCGGCGGGCTGGGATCGATCTGGGGGGCGGTCGCCGGCGGGTTGCTGCTCGGCTACATCAACTACTACCTGATCCCCGACGTGCTCAACACGCTGCCGAGCAAGCTCGGCCTCAACTTCCAGCTGGTGACGATCGAGATCGGGATCTACGGCTTCCTGCTGGTGCTGGTGATGATCCTGCGGCCGCAGGGGCTCATCCCCGAGCGAAGACGCAAGCTCGAGCTGACCGCCGAGATCACGGCGCAGGACGCCGAGCTCGGCGAGCCGACGTCGACCCAGACGACGGGGGCGGCGCCGTGAGCAGCGGAACGGCTGCCCCGGCGCCGGACGCCGCCCCCGCCGCGACCGCGGTGATGCGTGTCGAGCACGTGGTCAAGGAGTTCGGCGGCCTGGTCGCCGTGGACGACGTCTCGGTTGACGTACCGGGCCGCTCGATCGTCTCGATCATCGGCCCGAACGGCGCCGGGAAGACGACCCTGTTCAACATGATGACCGGGCTTTACAAGCCGACGTCTGGGCGGATCCTCCTGGGCGACCGTGTCATCTCCCGCGTCCGCCCCGACGTGATCACCAAGTTCGGGGTCGCGCGCACGTTCCAGAACATCCGGCTGTTCGCGGCGATGACCGCGCTCGAGAACGTGATGGTCGGCCGTCACGTTGCAGATGCGGGCGGGGATCGTCGGCTCGGTCCTGCGGACGCCACGGGTGCGCCGCGAGGAGCGGACGGTCCGGGAGCGCGCCCGCGAGCTGCTCTCATACGTGGGCCTTCGCGACGAGTCCTTCGAGCAGCTCGCCGCCCATTTGAGTTACGGGGACCAGCGGCGCGTGGAGATCGCCCGAGCGCTTGCCAGCGAGCCGAGGCTGCTGCTGCTCGACGAGCCGACCGCCGGGATGAATCCCCAGGAGTCGGGTTCGTTGACGGACTTCATGCGCCGGATGCGTGATGAGCTCGACTTGACGATCCTCCTGATCGAGCACGACATGAAGGTCGTGATGGGCGTGTCCGAGCGCGTGACGGTCCTCGACCACGGCACCAAGATCGCCGAGGGACCCCCCGAGGAGGTGCGGGCCAACCCGCGCGTGATCGAGGCCTACCTGGGAGCGCCGAAGTGACCGGCGCGGAGGGAGGCAAGAGGTGACCCCCCTGCTCAAGGTGTCCGACGTACACGCCCATTACGGGACGATCGAGGCGCTCAAGGGCGTGTCGCTCGAGGTCGAGGAGGGTGAGGTCGTGACCCTGATCGGGTCGAACGGCGCGGGGAAATCGACCACGCTGCGGTCGATCTCGGGTCTCACGCCCGCGAGCTCGGGCACCGTCGTGTTCGAGGACGAGGAGATCACGAGCGTCCCGGCGCACGACGTCGTGGGGCGCGGGATCGCGCTCGCGCCCGAGGGCCGCCACTGCTTTTCGCGGATGACCGTGCGGGAGAACCTCGAGCTCGGGGCGTACCTCCGCCATCGTGAGGACATCGAGGAGGACTTCGACCGGGTGTTCGGGCTGTTCCCGCGGCTCAAGGAGCGCGAGAAGCAGAAGGCGGGGACGATGTCCGGCGGCGAGCAGCAGATGCTCGCGATCGGGCGCGCGCTGATGGCTCGTCCGAAGCTGCTGATGCTCGACGAGCCCTCGATGGGGATCGCGCCGATCCTCGTCCAGCGCATCTACGAGACGATCACCGAGATCAACCGCTCCGGAGTCGCGATCCTGCTCGTCGAGCAGAACGCCAACTATGCACTCGATGTCTCCAAGCGCGGCTACGTGCTCGAGACCGGTCGCGTCGTGCTGAAGGGCGACTCGTCGACGCTCCGTGGCGATCCCGACGTTCAGAGGGCGTACCTGGGCACATGATCGTCCTCGCCACGATCGGCGCCAAGGCGCTCTACCTCCTGTTCATCTGGCTGGTTTCGGCGGCTGCCGCCTCCTGGCTCTCGGAGCGCAAGGGCTACGGCGAGCGGCTCGGGTTGACGTTCGGCCTGATCCTGTCCGCCGTCGGTCTGCTGATCGTGCTGCTGCTCCCGGGCCGTCCGGGGTCGAAGTGGAAGGTCGACGGCTGGATTCCGAAGCGCCGCCGGTCACCGGGCTAGGCCGCCCGGCGGAGCTCGCCGGCCGCCGCGCGCTGGCGCCCCGCCGCGCGATGACGCCCGGCCGCGCGATGGCGCCCCGCCGCGCGATGGCGCCCGGCCGCGCGATGGCGCCCCGCCGCGCGATGGCGTCTCGGACGAACGATGGCGAATTGGGTGCGCATACGTCACCTAATTCGCCATCGTTCGGGCCCGCGCGCGCGCTGAAGGGATCCGCGCGCCCGCGCCGCGCCGGCCGCCCGCGCCGCGCCGGCCGCGACGCCCGCGCTGACCTACCGCCGCCCCAGCACCCCGAATTCCTCGGTCTGGGCGAACCCGAGCTCGGCCCCGGCCTCCGCCAGGCCGCTCGCCCGCGCCTCCTCGGCGACGGCGGCCGCCACCGCCGGCGCGACGTCGCGGTTGAACACCGACGGGATGATGTAGTCCTCGCGCAGCTCGTCGTCGGTCACTATCGCGGCGATCGCCCTGGCGGCGGCGGTCTTCATCGTCTCGGTGATCTGCGTCGCCCGCACGTCGAGCGCTCCCCGGAACAGCCCCGGGAAGCACAGCACGTTGTTGATCTGGTTGGGGTAGTCCGAGCGGCCCGTGGCCATGATCCGCGCGTGCGGGCCGGCCTCCTCGGGCGCCACCTCGGGCGTCGGGTTGGCCATCGCGAACACGATCGGGTCGGCGTTCATGCGCGTCAGCGCCGAGGCCTCGATCACCCGGGCGCCCGAAAGCCCGATGAAGAGGTCGGCTCCTTCCAGCACGTCTGCCGGGCCGCCGCTCGCCCGCTCCTCGTTGGTCGTCTCGGCCAGCGCTCGCTTGACCGTGTGCATCGTGCCGTCCAGGTAGTCGGGCCGCTCGACGCTCAGCGCGCCGCGCGAGTCGCAGCCGACGATGTGCCTGGCGCCCGAGGCCATCAGGATCTGGGCCACGGCGACGCCCGCCGCACCGATCCCGACGATCACGATTCGGAGGTCCTCGATCCGCTGGCCGGTCAACTTCAGCGCGTTCAGCAGCGCGGCCAAGACCACCACGGCGGTCCCGTGCTGGTCGTCGTGGAACACGGGGATGTCGAGCGCCTCCTTCAGCCGGTCCTCGATCTCGAAGCACCGCGGGGCCGAGATGTCCTCGAGGTTGATCCCGCCGAATCCGGGCGCGATCGCCCGGACGGCCGCGACGATCTCGTCCGGGTCGCGGGTGTCCAGGCAGATCGGGAACGCGTCGACCCCGGCGAACTCCTTGAACAGCATCGCCTTGCCCTCCATCACGGGCATCGCCGCCCGGGGCCCGATGTCACCCAGGCCCAGCACCGCCGTTCCGTCGGACACGACGGCGACCGTGTTGCGCTTGATCGTGTACTGGAAGGCCTTGTCGGGGTCGTCGCGGATCGCGCCACAGACGCGGGCGACCCCGGGGGTGTAGGCCATCGAGAGGTCGTCGCGCGTCTTCAGTGGACTCTTGTTCTGGAGCTCGATCTTCCCCCCGACGTGCATCTGCAGGGTCCGGTCGGTCGCGTCGAGCACCCGCGCCCCTTCGAGCGCATCCACGGCCGCGGTGAGACGGGACCAGTCGGACTCCTCGGCGGTGTCGACCGTGATGTCGCGGATCGTGTGCTCGCCCTCGACCTGGACCAGGTCGACGGCCCCGATCGTGCCCCCGGCGGCCCCGATCGCGCTCGCGACCTTCCCGAGCATGCCCGGCTGATGCGCGATCTCGACGCGGAGGGTGATGCTGTACTGCGCGCTCGGTGTTCCCGGCATAACGCGAGATAGCCTGACAGAAGCATGTCCGACGAGCTTTTCCTGATCGACGGCAACAGCCTGGCCTACCGCGCGTTCTTCGCGCTGCCCGAGTCGATCGCGACCTCGACCGGGGTCCCGACGAACGCGATCTTCGGGTTCGCGTCGATGCTGGTCAAGATCCTCACCGACTACGGGCCCAAGGCGACGGTCGTCGTCTGGGACGCGGGCGACACGGGCCGCAAGCAGCTCTATGCCGACTACAAGGCCCAGCGGAGCAGCCGCCCGGACCTGCTCAAGGAGCAGTGGCCGGCGCTCGCGCCGCTGGTCGAGGCGTTCGGGTACAAGAACCTCCGGATCGAGGGCTACGAGGCCGACGACGTGATCGCCTCGATCGTCGAGCGCGCCCGCCTGCAGCAGCCGCCGATTCCGGTGATGGTCGTGACCGGGGACCGCGACGCGTACCAGCTCGTCGACGACGGGACCGTCAGGATCATGACCACGTCCAGAGGGATAACCGATACGCGGGTGTACGACCGCGAGGGCGTGATCGAACGCTACGGGATCCCGCCGGAGCTGGTCCCCGACTTCATCGGGCTGAAGGGGGACACCAGCGACAACATCCCGGGGGTTCCGGGCATCGGCGACAAGACCGCGGCCGAGCTGCTGCAGCGGTTCGGCTCGCTGGAGAGCGTGCTCGAGCACGTCGACGAGATCAGCGGCGCCAAGCGCAAGCAGAACCTGATCGAGCACGCCGACGACGCCCGGGTCTCCAAGCAGCTCGCGACGGCCAAACGCGATATCCCGCTGGATCTGGACCTCGCCGGCTACGTCGCGGCGGAGCCCGACCGCTCGCGGCTTCGGGAGGTGTTCCGGGAGTACGAGCTGCGGGACCCGCTCCGCCGCCTGGAGGAGGCGCTCGGGTCCCCCGACGCGGCCGCGCCCGCGCCCGCGGGCGAGCACGCCCTCGCCGCGGAGGTCCGCAACGCGTCGCTCCAGGACGTCTCGCGGCTTGCGCAGACCGAGGTGGCAATCGCGGTGCGAGCGCCCGAGACGCCCGACGACGCGCTGTTCGCGGCGGATTCCAGCTACCGCTTCGGAGTCCACCCGGACGGAGCGAGGTACGTGCTTGTTGGCGAGGCCGGCCGGCCGGAGGAGCTCGCGAGCGCGATCGGCGAGCGTCCCGTCGTCGCGCACGACGCCAAGTCGCTTAACGACGTGCCGCCGAACCTTGCCCACGACACGGAGATCGGCGCCTACCTGCTCGAGCCGGCGCGCCGCGCGTACCCGTTCCGGGAGCTCGCCGAGGAGCGAGGGTTGTCCGCCGACGTCGATGACGAGGCGGGAGCCGATGCGCTGCTCGTGGGCGCGCTGGCGGCATGGCAGCGAGAGCAGATCGAGGAGCGGGGTCTGGTCGAGCTGCTCAAGGACGTGGAGCTTCCGCTCGTCCGCGTGCTGCGCGACATGGAGAAGGCCGGGCTGAAGCTCGACACCGAGCGGCTGGCGGCCATCTCCACGCGGGTGAAGGAGGAAGCCGACGCCCTCGAGCGCGAGATCTTCGACCTGTGTGGAGAGGAATTCACCCTGGGATCGCCCAGGCAGCTCGAGGAGGTCCTGTTCGGCAAGCTCGGCCTCTCGCGCAAGCGCCGCGGGAAGACGGGCTATTCCACCGACGCCCGGGTGCTGCAGGCGATTCGCGACGAGCATCCCGTGATCCCGAGGATCGAGCGCTGGCGGGAGCTGACCAAGCTCGCCCAGACGTATCTGGACGCGCTTCCGCTCCTGATCGGGGAGGACGGCCGGTTGCACACGACCTTCAACCAGACCGCGGCGACGACCGGCCGGCTGTCGTCGAACAACCCCAACCTCCAGAACATCCCGATCCGCACCGAGCTCGGCCGGGAAATCAGGGCCTGCTTTGTCTCAGAGCCGGGCGATCTACTGGTCTCGGCGGACTACTCACAGGTCGAGCTGCGGCTGCTGGCCCACATCGCCGGCGAGGACGTGCTCAAGGAGATCTTCCGAAAAGGCGAGGACGTGCACACCGCGACGGCCTGTCGCGTGTTTGGGGTGCAAGCCGATCAAATCGACCCCGGCATGCGATCGAAGGCGAAGATGATCAATTACGGAATCGTTTACGGGCTCTCGGCATGGGGGATGGCCGACCGGCTCGACATCCCCCAGGAAGAGGCCGACGAGTTCATCCAGCGGTACCTCGCGGGGTTTCCGGCAGTCGCGAAGTGGATCGAGCACACCATCGCCCAGGGAACCGAGCAGGGTTATGTCTCGACGCTGTTCGGGCGTCGGCGGCAGGTGCCCGAGCTGCGCTCCCGCCGGTGGGAGATGCGGCGGCAGGGCGAGCGGTTCGCGGTCAACATGGTGATCCAGGGGACCGCGGCCGACATCATGAAGATGGCGATGGTCCGCACCGACCAGGCCGTGCGGGACGCCGGGCTCCGCTCGCGGATGATCCTTCAGATCCATGACGAGCTGCTGTTCGAGGGACCGGCCGAGGAGGCCGAGCAGGTAAAGGCGATCGCGATCGAGCAGATGGCCGGGGCGTTCGAGATGGATCCGCCGCTGGCTGTCGAGGTGGGGATCGGCTCGGACTGGCTGGCCGCCAAGTGAGGGCCGCGGTTGTCCTGGCTGCCTGCGCGGCGCTGCTGGCGGCCTGGGCTCCGGGTGCCCAGGCCAAGTCATTCGGCGGTGTGATCCCCGATCTCCCAAACGGCCGGACCGCCGCCGCCCGCGAGCCGCAGGCCCATGCCGCGAACATCCCCTATGGCGGCGGTCCCGTGCTGCACTCCAACCGCACCCACGTGATCTTCTGGCAGCCGTCCGGATCCCGCCTCGAGTTCGATTCTGGCTACCAGGCGCTGATCGAGCAGTTCCTCAGGCGAGTCGCGGGGGACAACCACCGGACGACCAACGTCTACGGCCTCACCGGCCAGTACGGCGACGCCCAGGGGCCCGCTGCGTATGACTCGACCTACGGCGGTGCCGTCGTCGCCACCGACCGGCTCCCCGCAAACGGGTGCGTCGAGCCGCCGATCACCGGGCCCGGATGGAGCGTGTGCCTGACCGACAGGCAGCTGCAAACGGAGATCGAGCACGTCGTGCGCGCGGATCATCTGCCGATGGGGCCCGGAGACGTGTACTTCCTCATCACCCCGAAGGGGCTGGGCAGCTGCACCGACTCGGCCTCCACCAGCTGCGCGCTGGGCGGCAGCGTGGGCGGCTATTGCGGGTATCACTCACAGACATCCGACGGCCAGGTCCTGTACGCCGTGATCCCGTACAACGCGGTGGCGGGCCACTGTCAGTCGAGCAACCCACGGCCCAACGGCAGCACGGCCGATCCGACGCTGTCGACCGTGAGCCACGAGCACGTCGAAATGGTCACCGACCCTTCGAGCGACGCCTGGATCGACAGCTCGGGCAACGAGGTCGCGGACGTCTGCATCACAACGTTTGGGCCGGCGATCGGCGGGTCGGGCTCCGGGGTCTGGAACCAGGGCATCGACGGCGGCCATTACTACCTCCAGGAGATTTGGAGCAACGCCGACAACAGCTGCGAGCCGCGCGCCAAGCCAGACGCGGTCTCGTTCGGGACCAGAGCCCTGGCCGGGAGCCCGCGGTCGGTCTTCTTCTCCGCGCACGGAAGCGATCCGCACGGGTCGATCGTGTCCTACTCATGGTTCTTCGGGGACGGTCACAGCGGGCACGGGCGCACCGTCGTTCACCGCTATCACCGCAGTGGCCACTACCGGGTGGTGCTGCGCGCCAGCGACAGCTGGCACAACTGGACCTTCTACGCCGAGAGCTTGACCGTCTCGAGCGACCGCGCCGGTCGGGCCACCGTCGCGAACTCGGGGTGAGCGACCCGGAGGTAGTGCCCGAAGGCCCAGTCGATGAACCGCTTACGCTCGATCGCGCGCAGTGAGGGACCCAGTACGCGCGGCGCGATCCGGGGGATCAGCCGTTGCATCCGGAGCATCCAGCGGAACGGCCTGGCGTGCGAGGCCGAGAACGCGTGATAGCGCTGGAGCGCAGCCTCCCGGCTCTGGTGGCCGCCGACCACGCCCGCGAGCTCGCGGCCGCACGCCAGGCCGAAGTACAGCGCCGTCCGGATCCCCTCGGCGGTGAGTGGCAGGCAGTGGCCGGCCGAGTCGCCCACGAAGAACACCTGGTCCTCGGTCGCGTCCCTCAGCGCGTGGGGGATCCAGTTGCCCTGGTAGCGGACGGTGCCGGCGTCGAGGTCGCGCGCCAGGCGCTCGGTCGGCTCGCGGACGTGGAAGCGGGGGTCGAACGAGCCGACCCCGATCCTCACCTCCTCGCCGGCCGGAAAGCTCCAGCCGTACCCGGCCGGAACGTACGAGCGGTCGATCCAGACCTCGAGGTCCTCTCCGCTATCGAACGGATGAACCTCCAGCCCGCGGGAGAGGAGGGCGTCGGGAGGTTGTACGTTCTGGCCGGCACCGAGCACGCGGCGCCACCCCAGTGCGTCCACGATCAGCGGGGAGCGGACGTCGCCGCGGTCTGTGTGGACGGTGAAGCCCGAGCGGCCGTTGACCTTCGCGGTCTCGAACTCGAATGAGCCCTGCTCGGCGAGCAGGCCACAGAGGGTCCGGTAGTCGAAGGTCGAGAAGGTCCAGGGCAGGTCGTAGCGGACCGTCGCGTGCGGGGTGTGGATGACGAGCTCGCCAAAACTCTGCTGGAGCGACTCCTCCAGCCCGAGCGCATGCAGCCAGCCTGTGGGAATGCCGCACGCGGAGGTCTGCCGCTCCCCGATCTCGTAGCGGTCGATTACGAGCACGTCGGCGCCGCTGCCGGCAAGCTCACGCGCCACCGCAAGGCCGCCGAAGCTCGCACCGCAGATCAGCACGTCGCAGTCACGATCTGCCCAGGCAGTCCGTTCCGCACCACGCTTCGTCGCTCGCTGGGGCACCTGCAATTGATGATACGGAGGAGCCCCTTCCAGAGCACGGGGCTGGCGCCTGCTCGCCCGCGGCTCAGCCGCCGCTCGCCGTCCGGGCTCGCCGTATGGCGGCAGCCGCGTCGTCCGGCTGGCTCGCCCATCGGCGCCCCCCGTGTCGTCCGGCTGGCTATCCTCCGGGCGAAGGATGTCCTCAACCACAACTTTGCCTCCAGATATCGAACAGCCCGACGAGCCCAACGCCAAGGTCGTAGAGGGCTCGAACGGCCTGCTGCTCGAGATCGACGGGAAGATCGTCCCGAACTACGACGCCACGATCCACCCCTTCCAGGAAGGGGACGTCGTCACCGGCCACGTCGTGCGAATCGACAACGACGAGGTGCTGGTGGACATCGGATACAAGTCCGAGGGCGTCATCCCCGCCAACGAGCTGTCGATCAGAAAATCGGTAGATCCGGGTGAGGAGGTCAGCCTCGGCGAGGAAGTCGATGCGCTCGTCCTCACCAAGGAGGATCAGGACGGCCGCCTGATCCTGTCCAAGAAGCGAGCCCGCTTCGAGCGCGCGTGGCGCCGGATCGAGGCAGCGGCCGAGTCGGGCGAGCCCGTGTCGGGGACCGTGATCGAGGTCGTCAAGGGCGGACTGATCATCGACCTAGGCGTCCGCGGCTTCCTTCCCGCCTCGCTGGTCGACATCCGGCGCGTCCCCAACCTCGACGAGTACATGGGCCAATCGATCGAGTGCAAGGTGATCGAGCTCAACCGCTCGCGCAACAACGTGGTGCTCTCTCGCCGCGCGGTGCTCGAGGAGCAGCGCAAGGAGGATCGCGAGCGGATCCTCGACCGTCTGGCGCCCGGTCAGGTGGTCGACGGCACGATCTCCAACATCGTCGACTTCGGCGCGTTCGTGGACCTCGACGGCATCGACGGGCTGATCCACATCTCCGAGCTTTCGTGGTCGCACGTCAACCATCCCTCGGAGATCCTCTCGATCGGCGACAAGGTCACCGTCAAGGTGCTCGACATCGACCGCGACCGCCAGCGCATCTCGCTGGGTCTCAAGCAGACCCAGGAGGATCCGTGGCAACGCGTCGTCGACACCTACAACATCGGCGACGAGCTCGAAGGGACGGTCACCAAGGTGGTCACGTTCGGGGCGTTCGTGGAGATCCTCGACGGAGTCGAGGGCCTCGTCCACATCTCCGAGCTCGCCCAGCACCACGTAGAGAATCCCCGCGAGATCATCCAGCCCGGCGACCAGGTCAGGGTCAAGATCCTCGAGATCGATTCCGAGCGCCGCAGGCTGTCGCTGTCGATCAAGCGAGTCGAGGGGCAGGAGCTTCCCGTGCGGCCGATCGAGCCGCCGGCCGAGGGCGACGCCGGCGATCTCGACAACATGCCCGAGCTCGGGCTGTCGGAGGACGTGTTTGCGGCGGAGGACGGTGCGGCTTCCGCGCCCGTCGAGCAGGTAGCGGAGGACACCTCCGCCGCTCCGGCCGCGGAGGAAGAGGCCCCGCCCGCCGATCAGGTCCCAGCGTCGGAGGACGGAGCCGAGTCGAAGGACGAAAGTACGCGAGGGACCAGATCGGCAGACGTGACCTCCGAGCAGGACCCGATCGCCGAGCAGCCCGCCGCCGAGGCCGCACCGGTCGAGGAGGTCCCTCCCCCCAGGAGGAGGAGGCCGCTCCGGCCGAAGTGGCTCCGGCCGAAGAGGCTCCGGCCGCGGAGGCTCCCGCGGAGGCTCCCGCCGAGGACGCTCCGGCCGAGGACGCTCCCGCCGAGGAGCCGGCTGCTGAGGCTCCCGCCGAGGAACCGGTGGCGGAGGCGCCCGCCGAGGAGGAGCCGAAGGGCAAGGCGCAGGACGCGCCGGAGGGCGAGTCCGCATAGCAGTTCCGTTCGTCGGGCTGACGGGCGGCGTCGGGGCCGGGAAGTCCACCGCGCTTGACGCGCTCGAGCGACTCGGGGCGGCGACCCTGTCGACGGACCGCGTGGTGGCCGACCTCTACGAGAGTCCCGAGGTTCGCGACGCGGTGATCGGGCGGTTCGGAGAGCGGGTCGCGCCCGGGGGGGTGGTCGATCGACCGGCCGTCGCGCAGGCCGCCTTCGCGGCCGACGAGGAGCGGGGCTGGCTCGAGGGTCTGCTGTGGCCGCGGGTCGGTGAGCGGATCGTGCAGTGGCGCGAGCAGCTCGAACGCCAGTCGCCGCCTCCGCGGGCAGCGGTGGTCGAGGTGCCGCTGCTGTTCGAGTCGGGAATGGACGGGGCGTTCGAGGCGACGATCGCGGTGATCGCCGACGAGGATCTACGCGCCGCGCCGCGCCGGCGCCCGGGGGCACGAGGCACTCGAAGAGCGGGTGGCGCGGCAGTTTTCCCAGCAGGAAAAGGCGCAACGTGCGACGTACGTGGTGGTTAACGATGGCAGCGTCGAGGATCTCGAAGCGAAGCTGTCGGGAATTCTTGCGATGCTTGTGCCATGACCCCGCCCGCCGCCACCGTTAGCCGAAGTCGCTCCCACGCCCGCAGGCGCGCGGCGGGGCGCAGGCGCCGCATGGTCGTGATGACCGTGGCCGGCGTGGGGATCGTGGCGCTGGCGATCGCGCTGGCGATGCCGCTGTTCAAGAAGGCGGTCAGCGATATTGGCGGTCTGCCGTTGTCGTACTCGCAGGTGATCCGCCAGCAGGCCGCCGAGAAGCACCTCGATCCGGCCCTGATCGCCGCGGTTATCTACGCGGAGACGAAGTTCGACCCGCGACCCTCATCCGCCGGGGCGGAGGGTCTGATGCAGATCCTTCCGCAGACGGCTGAGTTCCTGGCGCGGCGGTCCGGCGCAACGACGTTCAGGGTCGGGGACCTCGGCACCCCCGAGGTCAACATCGCGTACGGGAGCTACTACATCCGCTACCTCCTCGACGAGTACCACGGATCGACGATGCTCGCCCTGGCGGCGTACAACGGTGGCGAGACGAACGTGGACCGCTGGCTGGCGGCTGCGCATGACGAGGGGCATGCGCTGACTGTCCCGGACATCCCGTTCGCGCAGACCCGCGCATACGTGGAGAAGGTGCTGAGCGCTCAGCAGGACTACCGCCGCACGTACGCGTCGCAGCTCGGCTACTCGTAGGACAACGGCTCAGTAGAGGCGGCGCGGACGGCCGGCGTGCTCGGTCGCGGCGAGCGCCGCCGCGATCTCGACCGCTTCGTCGGGGGCCACGGTGGAGATCGTGATCCGCACCCCTGCGGCCGCGTTGATCCGGAAGCGCTCGCCCGCCATCACCAGCCACCCGGCCTCGAGCAGAGCACCCACCGTGCGTGTCTCCTCCCGTACCGGTACCCAGACGTTCAGCCCGGAGCGACCGTGGGCTTCGACCCCCCGATCGGCGAGCGCGGCGATCATGGCCTCCCGGCGGGACCGGTAGACCTCGCGGGCGCGGTGCGTGGTCTCGTCGAAGCCGGGATCGGCGAGCAGCCTGAACACGATCGCCTGGAGTACATGGCTGACCCATCGCGGACCGAGTGCCTGCCGGCCCTCGACGCGCGCGATCGTCACCTCGTCGCCCGCCACCAGAGCGAGCCGCAGGTCGGGATGGAGCACCTTCGAGGTCGAACGGATCACCGCCCAATGCCGCGAGGCAGCGGTCACGAGCGTCGAGAAAGGGGCCCCCGCGACGAGCCCGGCGTGATCGTCCTCAACCAGCAACACGTCGGGATGGCGCTCGAGCAGACGCTGTAGCGCCACCATCCGCTCGGCGTCCATCGCCGCGCCAAGCGGGTTCTGGGCGCGCGGCACCACCACCACCGCATCGACTCCCTGCTGGAGGCGAGCTTCGAACGGCTCGGGCATCAACCCGAGCTCGTCGACCGGCACCGGCACCGCGACCAGGCCGAGGGCGCGCAGGATGTCGCGGAGGGAGATGTACGCGGGATCGTCGATCAGCACCCGATCGCCGGGGTGGAGGTGAGCTTGGAGGATCCGCTCCAGCGCGTCGAACGCGCCCGAGGTCACGGTGATCGAGTCGGCGGGCAGGCCGTCCGCCCGGAACCACTCGGCAGCAAACTCGAGCAGCTCGGGGTCGGTGCGGTCAAGCCGGCTGACCCGCAGCTTGGCCTCGAGATCGATTCGCTCGAGCGCGGGTTGGACGGGTGGAGCAGCTCCGGATCGGGGAGTCCGATCGTGAGGTCGCGCACTCCCGGCGGCGGCGTGACCGACAACAGGCCGTGCGACGGCCGCTCGGGCGCCGACAGCGGCGGGCGGGGTGCCACTCGTGTGCCGCGCCGGCCCTCGGCGATCACCAGGCCGCGCCCCCGCAGGCTTCGGTAGGCGGAGTTGACCGTCGCCGGGCTCGTTCCCAGGCGGCGCGCCAGCTCGCGAACGGTGGGCAGCTTCTCGCCGGTCTCCAGCGCGCCTTCGCGAACGGCCGCCTCGACGCTCGAGGCGATCTCCCGCGCGGTCGAACCCTCGATTTGGTATTGTTCTAGATCAAGCATGATTTTGTACTATAACAAATCGGAAGCGGCCGTGGGCTCGTGATCGAGACGACCGTCCGGCGCCATCCCGAGCGCGCCGCGTATGACCGCGAGACGATCGACCCGATCCTCGACGAAGGCCTCGTCGGTCACCTCGGGATTGCCGCCGGCAACCAGCCCTATGTGATCCCGATGCTGTACGCGCGATCGGGCGGCACGCTCTATCTGCACGGCGCGCCGGCGAGCCGGTTGCTGGGGACGATGGCCGGAGGAGTCCCGTGCTGCTTCACCGTGACCCTGGTGGACGGCCTGGTGCTCGCGCGCTCGGCGTTCCGGCACTCGCTCAACTACCGCTCCGTCGTGGTGATCGGCGATGCCCGCGGGGTCAGCGATCCGGCCGAGAAGCTCGCCGCGCTGGAGGCGGTCGTCGAGCACGTGCTCACCGGACGCTCGGATGATGTGCGCGCGCCGAGCGAGGCCGAGCTCAAGGTGACCGAGGTGGTCGCGCTAAAGATCGTCGATGCCTCCGCGAAGGCCCGCTCCGGTCCGCCCGTTGACAACGCGAGCGACTTCTCGATCCCGGCCTGGGCGGGCGAGCTGCCGCTCGGGCTAGAGGTCGGCGCGCCGGTTCCCGATCCACGCTGCGCGGTCCCTGAGCCCTCCGCGCTCCGTGCCTATCGCCGTGGTCGCGGGTAGCCACCCTCCGGTAACGCTCCGGTTCGCGTTTCCCGACGACGCGGAGGCGCTCGCCCGGCTCGCGGTGCTCGACTCCTCAGAGGCGCCGGCGCTGCCGGCACTACTCGCGGAGGTCGACGGCCAGCTGCGCGCCGCGCTCTCGCTCGCCGACGGAGCGGTGATTGCCGATCCGTTCCATCCGGCCGAGGCGCTGATCGAGCTCTTGCATGCGCGGGCGCGGCAGCTGGAGGGGCGCCCTCCGGCGCGCCGCTTCGCACGCCTGAGGACCGGTTCGCTCGGCTGGCGCTCGGCGCTGCGCTGAGGACGCCCGCCAGCGCCGAACCGCTCGCTACGCTCGGAGCATGCCCAAGTTCGAGCTCGACGCCGCATACCGACCGGCGGCTGATCAGCCGGCGGCGATAACGTCGCTGGCCGAGGGGATCGACGGCTCGGAGCGCTTCGAGACGCTGCTGGGCGCGACCGGCACCGGCAAGACGATGACCATGGCGGCGACCGTCGAGGCGGTCCAGAAGCCGGCACTCGTGATCGCCCACAACAAGACGCTGGCGGCGCAGTTGTGCAACGAGTTCCGGACCTACTTCCCGCACAACGCGGTCGAGTATTTCGTCTCCTACTACGACTACTACCAGCCCGAGGCTTACGTCCCCAGCAAGGACCTGTATATCGAGAAGGACTCGGCGATCAACCAGGAGATTGACCGGCTGCGCCACTCCGCCACCGCGGCTCTGTTCGCCCGCCGGGACGTGCTGATCGTGGCGAGCGTGTCCTGCATCTACGGCCTGGGCTCGCCCGAGGTCTACGACGAGAACCTGCAGACGCTCCGCAAGGGGGAGATGATCGATCGCGACAAGCTCCTGCGCAAGCTCGTCTCGATTCAGTACACCCGCAACGACACGGCGCTGGGGCGCGGCACGTTCAGGGTCCGCGGCGAGACCCTCGAGGTGTTTCCCGCCTACGCGGAGACCGCCTACCGCGTGGTCCTTTTCGGCGACGAAGTCGAGCTGCTCCAGGAGTTCGACTCGCTGACGGGTGAGGTGCTCAAGGACGACATCGAGCATGTGGGGATCTGGCCCGCGTCCCACTACAACGTCCGCGAGGGGATGATCGAGGATGCGGTCAACCAGATCGGGCGCGAGCTGAACGAGCGCTGCGCAGAGCTCGAGGCCCAGGGCAAGCTGCTCGAGTCCCACCGGCTGCGCCAGCGCACCCAGTACGACATGGAGATGCTCCGCGAGCTGGGGTTCTGCTCCGGGATCGAGAACTACTCGCGGATCCTCGATGGCCGCAGCGCCGGCGACCGGCCCTACTGCCTGCTCGACTACTTCCCCGAGGACTTCGTGTGCTTCATCGACGAGTCCCACCAGACAGTCCCGCAGCTCGGGGGGATGTACGAGGGAGACCGCTCGCGCAAGCAGACGCTGGTCGACTACGGATTCCGGCTCCCCAGCGCACTGGACAATCGTCCCCAGACCTTCCAGGAGTTCCTGTCGATCACCCCGCAGATCGTGTTCGTGTCCGCGACCCCCGGGGAGTACGAGCGCACGCACTCGTCGCGGGTGGTCGAGCAGATCGTGCGTCCGACCGGGATCGTCGACCCCGAGGTCGAGGTCCGTGAGACGCACAACCAGATCGACGATCTGATGAACGAGATCCGCGTCCGTGTGGAGCGCAACGAGCGGACGCTGGTGACCACGATTACGAAGAAGATGTCCGAGGATCTGACGGACTACCTGCTCGAGATGGGGTTCAAGGTGCGCTATCTGCACTCCGAGGTCGACACGCTCGAGCGGATCCAGATCATCCGCGAGCTGCGACTCGGCCAGTTCGACGTGCTCGTCGGGGTCAATCTCCTGCGCGAGGGCCTCGATCTGCCCGAGGTCTCCCTGGTGGCGATCCTCGATGCCGACAAGGAGGGCTTCCTGCGGGGTGAGACCTCGCTGATTCAGACGATCGGGCGGGCCGCTCGGAACGTTGAGGGGAAGGTTTTGATGTATGCGGACAAGGAAACGGCAGCCATGAGGGCCGCACTCGACGAGACCGATCGCCGCCGGGAGATCCAGCGTCAGTACAACGAGGACCACGGGATCACCCCGGAGACGATCGTCAAGGGGATCTCCGACATCGCCGAGTTCCTGCAGTCGGACTCGAAAGTGCCGCGCTCACGCAGACGGCGCCGCGCGACCGCGGAGGGCATGCCCCCGGCGGAGATCGAGAAGGCGATCGTCGAGCTCGAGGAGGAGATGCTCCAGGCCGCCGAGGAGCTGCGGTTTGAGTACGCGGCCAAGCTGCGCGACGAGATCCGTGATCTCAAGCGCGAGCTCGACCAGGCGATCGCCGAAGGTCGTACGGCCTCGATCGGCTGATCGGTCCCGCGGCGACCCCCGGGCCGAGCCGCTCCCTTGAGGTACGCTCCGAGGACTTTCCGCGAAGAATCACGAGACGGAGGTGGGCCGCCGTGGCGCTTGATCGGCAGAGCATCGAGAAGAAGGACTTCCCCATCGGACGCCGCGGCTACGAGCCCGAGGCGGTGGACGACCATCTGAACCGGCTCGCCGACGAGGTCGAGGCGCTCAAGTCCTCCACGCGCAAGCGGACCGACTCGATGGCTGCTTCCGCGAGCGAGCAGGTCCGATCGATCGTCGATGCCGCCGAGACGACCGCCGCTCAGATCCAGGCCGATGCCGAGCGTGAGGCCAAGCGGATCCGCGCCGACACGCGCAACGAGCTGAGAACCGTGCGCGACCAGGCCACGACCGAGGCCGCCGAGTACGTGGCCAAGATCTCGCAGGCCGCCGCTTCGATGCTCGAACGGATCGACGCGATGGAGCAGGAGCTGGGCACGATCGTCGAATCGCTGCGCAGCGGAGCGAGCCGGCTGGGGGCCGATCTGCGGCTGCTCGAGACCAATCTCGAAGAGGTCAAGGGTGCGGTCTCGCCGGACGTTGTCGCGGAGGTCGCCTCCGCCGCCCCGGCCGCGGAGGAGCAGGACGAGTCGCTGGTCGAAGACGAGTCGCCGCAAGCGGCCGAGCCGGCCGAGAAGACCCCCGTCGTCGATGAGGTCGCAGCTGTCATCGTCGTGGAAGAGGACGAAGCCGAGGTCGTCGTGGTTGGCGAGGTAGGTGAGGCCGACGGCGAGGACCTCGAAGGGGCGAGGTTGATCGCGCTCAACATGGCGCTGAACGGGAACGCGCGCGAGGACATCGACCGGTACCTGGCGGAGAACTTCGACCTCGCCGACCGGGACGCGCTGCTCGACGAGGTGTACGCCTCGGTCGAGGGCTGAGCGCGCCGCCGACTCTGGGCTCAGGGTCGATACACGCCGCGAGGAGCGGCAAGGCTCGACCCACGGGAACGTCTGTTCGCCCGTCTAGACTGGGTTATGTGGACAAGCTTGTCGTCTCGGGCGCGCGAGAGCACAACCTCAAGGACATAACGGTCGAGATCCCGCGAGGGTCGCTGACCGTCATCACGGGCCTGTCAGGGTCGGGCAAGTCGTCGCTCGCGTTCGACACGATCTACGCCGAGGGCCAGCGCCGGTACGTCGAGTCCCTGTCGGCGTATGCCCGCCAGTTCCTGGGGCAGATGGACAAGCCCGACGTCGACTCGATCGAGGGCCTGTCGCCGGCGATCTCGATCGATCAGAAGACCACCTCCCGCAATCCGCGGTCGACGGTTGGCACCGTCACCGAGATCTACGACTACCTGCGCCTGCTGTGGGCGAGGGTCGGCCATCCCCACTGCCACATCTGCGGACGCCCGATCAGCGGCCAGTCCGCCGAGCAGATCATCGACCAGGTGATGGAGCTCCCCGAGGGGACCCGATTCATGGTCCTGGCGCCGATCGTGCGCGGACGCAAGGGCGAGTACGGCAAGCAGCTCGAGGAGCTGCGGGGCGAGGGGTTCAGCCGGGTCAAGGTCGACGGCGAGCTCCGGAGGCTCGACGACGAGATCGTGCTCGACAAGAAGTTCAAGCACGACATCGCGGTGATCGTGGACCGGCTGGTGATGAAGGGCGATCTGCGCAAGCGCCTCGCCGACTCGATCGAGACCGCGGTGGCACTGGCCGACGGACTCGTCGAGATCGAGCTGGTCGACTCCGACGACATCTACACGTACTCGGAGAAGTTCGCCTGTCCGGTGCACGGGCCGAGCCTCGTCGAGCTCGAGCCGAGGATCTTCAGCTTCAACTCGCCCCACGGGGCGTGCCCCAGGTGCACCGGGCTCGGGTCGCAGATGGAGATCGATCCCGATCTGGTGGTCCCGGATCCGAGCCTGTCTATCGGAGAGGGGGCGATCGCGCCGTGGGCGGCTTCCGCGTCGGAATACTATGACCAGCTGATCCAGGCGATCGCCGAGCGCTACTCGGTGGACCTGGACACGCCGTGGGAGGACCTGCCGGAGGCCTCGCGCGACTTCTTCCTGTACGGGACCAACGGGGACCGCGTCCAGGTCTCCTACAGGAACCGGTTCGGCCGGCGGCGCTGGTATGCCACGAGGTTCGAGGGAATCGTGCCCAACCTCGAGCGCCGCTACCGCGAGACCGAGTCCGAGCTCTCCCGGGAGAAGGTCGAGGAGTACATGACGCTGCGGCCGTGTCCGGAGTGCCATGGCGCTCGGCTGCGGCCCGAGTCGCGCGCGGTGCTCGTCGCCGACATGCCGATCCACGAATTCACCGCCATGTCGGCCCGGCGGGCGCTCGAATGGGTGCGGCGGCTCGAGCTCTCAGAGCACGATCACAGGATCGCGCGGCTGGTCCTGCGGGAGATCGAGGAGCGCCTCCAGTTCCTGGACAACGTGGGTGTCGGCTACCTCTCGATGGAGCGCGCCTCGGCCACCCTGTCCGGCGGGGAGGCCCAGCGAATCCGGCTGGCCACCCAGATTGGATCTTCGCTCGTCGGCGTGCTCTACATCCTGGACGAGCCCTCGATCGGCCTGCACCAGCGGGACAACGAACGACTGATCGCCACGCTCGAGCGGCTCCGCGACCTCGGCAACACGGTGCTGGTCGTCGAGCACGACGAGGGCACGATGCGGGCGGCCGACCATCTGGTCGACATGGGCCCGGGCGCGGGCGAGCACGGTGGACACGTGGTGGCACAGGGGACCGCGAAGGAGATCGAGCGCGTGCCCGAGTCGTTGACGGGACAGTTTCTCGCAGGGTCCCGCACGATCGAGGTGCCGACCCGCCGCCGGCGCCCGTCCGGGTACGTCACGATCGAGGGGGCGGCCGAGCACAACCTCCAGGGCATCGACGTGAAGATCCCGCTGGGGGTGTTCTGCTGCGTTACCGGCGTATCCGGCTCCGGCAAGTCGACGCTGGTCAATGACGTGCTCTACAAGGCGGTGGCAAACCGCCTCCACCGGACCCGGCAGCGGCCAGGCGCGCACCGGCGGATCACCGGGCTCGAGCAGCTCGACAAGATCATCTCCGTGGACCAGTCGCCGATCGGGCGCACACCCCGCTCCAACCCGGCCACCTACATCGGGCTGTTCGACCAGATCCGGGAGCTCTTCTCCAAGACCCAGGAGGCCCGCGCGCGCGGCTACAAGCCGGGGCGGTTCTCGTTCAACGTCAAGGGTGGGCGCTGTGAGGTGTGCCGCGGCGACGGCCAGATCAAGATCGAGATGCACTTCCTTCCGGACGTGTACGTCCCGTGTGAGCAGTGCCACGGCAAGCGCTACAACCGGGAGACGCTCGAGGTCCGCTTCAAGGGCAAGACGATCGCCGACGTGCTCGATATGCCGGTCGAGGAGGCACTCGAGTTCTTCGCCCACATCCCGAAGATCCGCCGGCGGGTCGAGGCACTGAACGATGTCGGGCTCGGGTACATGCGGCTCGGTCAGCCGGCGACGACGCTGTCCGGGGGGGAGGCCCAGCGAGTCAAGCTCGCGGCCGAGCTCTCAAAGGTCGCGACCGGGAGCACGCTCTACATCCTCGACGAGCCGACGACCGGTCTGCACTTCGCCGACATCCAGCGACTGCTCGAGGTCCTCGATCGCCTGGTCGACGCCGGCAACAGCGTGGTCGTGATCGAGCACAACCTGGACGTGATCAAGGTCGCCGACCGGATCATCGACCTCGGGCCCGAGGGCGGCGACGAGGGTGGACGGCTGATCGCGACCGGGACACCGGAGCAGGTCGCCGCGAACGAGGACTCCCACACCGGGCAGTTCCTGTCGAGCGCGGTCGAGCCCGCGGCTCGGGCCGCAACGCGGTCACGCTCGCGTGCGCCCCGGCGCCGGGCGACCGCGGCAGCGGGCTGACAGCGGCTGGGCGCTCACCGCAGCAGCGGGCTGATTAGTAAGCGAAACATGCCCTTTACACACATTGGACAGCAATCGGTATAGGGTTCACGCCGGGATCGGACAACACTCGGTACAGGGTTTGTCCTAGATGGAGTCTCCATGACCGTCGTCATCGTGGTATGCGTCGCCACCGCGGCGCTCATCGGGTGGCTGATGCTCGTGCTGGCAGGGGTCGCGACGGATATCCGCGTGCCCCGAGGGCCGGCGCTCGGACGACTCGGGCCGTCGGCCTTCCGCGTCATCCGTGACGCCCCGGCGCGGCTGCACGCCCGGCCTGAGCAGAGGCATTCGACCACCGACCAGCAGCGCGCCGAGCCTGCGGAGCTCGGCCCGGAGGACGTGGAGCTAGCCGTGCGCGAGCGGCTGTACGGCGGGCGCTCCGGCTCTAGATAGAGCATCATCTGGGTCGTGCGCGACCCGCAGCACGGCGGCCTGCCGACCCTGGAACAGCTGGAGCTGTGGGCCCGCAAATGGCGCTGGTACGAGCGTAATTCGCTGCCGTGGAACCGCGGGCGCATCCACTGGGAGATGATGCGCCGACGGGCCTTCGTCCGCTGGCCGGTGCACGGCAACGTGCTCGAGGCGCTGAGGGAGGGCCGGCTGGAGATCGGGGCGCACACGCTGCTCGAGCCCCACGTGTGGCTCACGGCCCCCGGTAGCGCCCGGATCGTGATCGGCTCGGGGACGTTCCTCAACATCGGCGTGATGGTCGCCGCCGTCGAGTTGGTGGAGATCGGAGATCACTGCATGTTCGCCAACGGATGCTTCGTCAGCGACGGCAACCACCGCTTCGACGACCGCAACCGCCCAGTGCCGTGGCAGGGATTCGACTCGCGCGGCCCGACCCGGGTGGGCGACAACGTGTGGTGCGGCGTCAATGTCGTGATAACGAGCGGGGTGCAGATCGGCGAGCGCTCCGTGATCGGCGCGAACTCAGTGATCACCTCGGACATTCCGCCGTTCTCGGTGGCGGCTGGGGCGCCGGCGCGGGTGCTGCGGACGATCGAATACCGAGGCTTGGAGGCGGCTGATGGCGATCCTGGGGACGGGTAGACCAACAAACGGCCATATCCCCTAATTGAAGGAGTCGGATCGGTCGATACGGGACTGTGCACGGGGAGATAGAGGCCGGAGGGTCAGTCGACGGGAATCACACCGTCGCGTGGCGCGCATCTCGCGCCGGGAGCGGCCTGACGTCACGCCTCGTGCTCGCGTTCATCGAGCGCAAGGGAGGCCGTGAGGCGGTCGAGGATGCGCTGTCAAGGGCGGGCCTTACAGATCGCGAGCGCGAGCTCCACGACGAGAACAGCTGGTTCTCGTTCGAGGAGAAAATCAGGCTGTGGGAGGCCGCGGAGGCCGTCACCGGCGATCGCTGGATCGCCGAGCGGGTGGGCGAATCCGTCCTGGATTTCAGCGTCGCCCTCGCGCTCAAGCGCGGCCTGCGGGCGCTCGGAAGCCCGGACTTCGTCTATCGCAACGTCGCCCGCGCCAACAGCAAGTTCAACTGGGCCCACACCCTCGAGGTCGTCGACCGCGGCCACGGCCACGCCAGGCTCTCCTACCGAGACATCTCGGGGGTCGGCTACCACCACTACGACTGCGACTACACGATCGGGCTGCTGCGCGCCGTCCCTCAGCTGTTCGGGCTGCCCGCCGCGCGGGTGGCTCACCCGCTCTGCGGAGCCCGCGGCGACGATCACTGCGAGTTCGACGTCCAGTGGGTCGGTGGGATGGAGCCGATCAAGCGGACGACGGTGCTCGCGGGTGCGTGTGCCGTGGTGACCGCCGGCGTCGGGGCGTTCGTCGACCCATTGCTGGTCGCGCTCGGCCTTGGGGTCGGCGCCGGCGCCGCGGGCGTTGCGGGCGCGCGCGTGTGGGTGTTCATGCGCCGAAGGATCGCGGCGCTGGAGAACACGGTCCGTGATCAGCACCTGGCGACCGACGAGCAGCTGGCCTCACTTGCGGCGCTGTCGTCCGAGCTCAGGCTCGACGAGGTGCTGGAGCGGATCACAGCAAGTGCAAGCAGCGCGATCGGAGGCGCCCAATTCGCGCTGCTGATCGCTGACCCCGGCGGGATGCACGCCGATCGGTACGCGGGCATCTCGGCGGACTCGCTGCATCAGCTCGAGCACTGGGCGCACGAGAGTCAGCGGACGTTGAACAGAGGCCCTGTGGTGATCGACGACCTCGCCCGTGTCCCCTCACTCAACGGGCTGACAGACGAGAGGGGCATACCGCTCGGATCGGCTTGCGCTGCGCCACTCGTGTTCCGCGACCGTCTGCTCGGCGTGCTCGTCGCGCTCTCGCCCGGCGCCACCGTGTTCCTCCCGCAGGATGTCCAGGCACTCGAGACGTACGCCGGCCACGCGGCGATCGCCCTTTCCAACGCGAGGCTGGTGGAGCAGCTCGAGCGGGAGGCGGCCACCGATCCGCTCACCGGACTCGCGAACAAGCGCGCGTTCGAGCTGGCGTACGGCGCCGAGCTGAGCCGCGCCGCGCGGATGGGCAGCGCCGTGGCGCTGGTGACGCTCGACATCGACCACTTCAAGGAGATCAACGACACGTTCGGCCATCCCTTTGGCGACGAGGTTCTGGTCGCCGTCGCCAAGTCGCTTCGCGCGGCGGTCCGGACCCACGACACGGTCGCCAGGCTGGGAGGAGAGGAGTTCGCAATGCTGCTGCCGAACGCCGATCTCCAGGATGCCGGTGAAGTCGCTGAGCGTGCCAGGTGCCTGATCGCCGACATTCCGCTTCCCGGCGCGACGCTGTCCTCATCCGCCGGCGCAGCGGCGACCACCGCCGGCCCCGAGCGCTCCGGGGAGCTGTTCGAGGCCGCCGACCGCGCGCTCTACAACGCCAAACGGCTTGGCCGGGGCCGCACCGAGCTGGCCGAGACGCTCAGGTAGCTAACTCAGCTGCCGGAGGCTCGCGCGGAAGCGCTCGAGCTCCTCGTCGTCGATCGAGTAGACGTGCTCGGGCCCGGGAAACGTCCCGTCGCGCACCTCCCCGGCGTACTCGGCGACCCCAGCCACCATCTGCGCCTTGATCTCCTGATAGCGCTTGGCGAATCGCGGCGCGTGCCCGTCGTAGATTCCAGCAGGTCGTGAAACACGAGCACCTGGCCGTCGGTCGCCGACCCGGCGCCGATCCCGATCACCGGGACCTCCAGGCGCTCCATCAGCTCCGCCGCGACGGCCGCCGGGATCGCCTCGAAGACGATCGAGAAGCAGCCGGCGTCCTGGAGGGCCAGCGCGTCACGCGCCACCGCGACCGCGCGCTCGGAGGTGCGCCCCTGGGCGCGGTACCCGCCTAGCGCCGTGGCGGTCTGCGGGGTCAGGCCGACATGGCCCATCACGGGGATCCCGGACTGCGCGATCGCCCGCGCACGCTGGGCGCTGGTGCCTCCGCGCTCGAGCTTGACAGCATCGCAGCCGGCCTCCTTGACGAATCGCTGGGCGGTGGTGATCGCCTGCTCGTCGGACGCCTCGTAGGAGCCGAATGGCAGATCGCCGACCAGCAGCGGCGTCTGGAGCCCGCGTCGTACCGCCGAGGCCAGGACCAGCATCTCGTCGGTCGAGACCGGCACGGTCGAGGGATAACCGAGGACGGTCATCGCACCCGAGTCGCCCACCAGGACGACGTCCACCCCGGCGGCCTCGGCGACCTGCGCGGACGGATAGTCATAGGCCGTGACCATCACGATCGGCTCTCCCAGCCGCTTCTTCTCGGCAAGCCGGGGCAGCGTCATCGGAACCGGGTCGTGCAGGTTCTGCGGAATCGGTGTGTGTGGAGTTGCAGACATTGGTCTTTCGCCTCCTCAGGCGGGGGTCCCGACGGCAGCGCGATCGGTGCTCGCCAGCAGCGTCGCCACCTCGTGGTCGATGTTCAGGATCGCGTTGCTCGCGTCGACGTGGACTACGCGCGGGACGTAGTCGGCCAGCTCTTCGGCGTCGTACGCGGCGTACGAGATCACGATGATCGTGTCGCCCCGGTGGACCAGCCGTGCGGCCGCGCCGTTGACCTTGATCTCGTTTCGGCCGCGCTCGCCCGCGATCGTGTAGGTCTCGAAGCGGGCGCCGTTGTCCACGTCCACGACCGCCACCTGCTCGAACTCGCGGATGTCCGCGGCCTCGAGCAGCTCCGGATCGATCGTGATCGACCCGACGTAATTTAGGTCGCAGTCGGTCACGGTGGCTCGGTGGATCTTCGACTTCAGCATCGTCCGCTGCATATTCAGCGTCTCCCGTTGTCAGCGCTTCCCGCCGCGGCAGCATCACCGGCGGTCGAGAGCGGTTGGATGAGTTCGTTGTCGATCAGGCGCGTCGCGCCGACCCGCGCGGCCACCACGGCCAGCACCTCGCGGTCGAGTCGCTGGACGGGTGCCAGGTCGTCGGTTGAGACGAGCTCCAGGTACTCGGGCTCGATTCCGGAAGCGGTCAGCTCGGCCAGCGACCGCTCGCGGACGGTCACCGCATCGCGCTCGCCGTCGGCGACGGCGTTGCGGGCGTTCCGCAGGGCACGGTGCAGCGAGCCGGCTCGGGCCCGGTCGGCGTCTGAGAGCAGCACGTTGCGGCTCGACATCGCGAGCCCGTCCGGCTCGCGAACCGTCGGTCCCACCTCGATCCGCACCGGGATGTCGAGGTCCGAGACCAGCCGTCTGACCACGAGCGCCTGCTGGGCGTCCTTCTGCCCGAAATAGGCCACGTCGGGCATCACCATGTTGAACAGCTTGGTGACGACCGTCGTGACGCCGTCGAAGTGACCGCGTCCGCGGTGCGCACCCTCCAGGACCTCGGTCATGCCGGCCACCGAGACGGTTGTCGCGAAGCCGGGCGGATAGACCTCCTCGACGCCCGGGGCGAACAGGTAGTCGGCGCCGGTCTCCGCTGCGAGCGCCTCATCCCGGGCTTCGTCCCGCGGGTATGAGTCGAGGTCGCGCGCCTGGTTGAACTGGGTCGGGTTGACGAACAGGGAGACCACGACCACATCGCAGTCGGCGCGGGCGCGCCGCATCAGCGAAGCGTGGCCTTCGTGGAAGGCGCCCATCGTCGGGACCAGGCCGATCACCGCGCCCCCGCGGCGCGGCTCCGCGAGCGCGACGCGTAGCTCCGAGACGGTTCGTACGGTTCTCATGCCGGGACGACCTCACGACCGACGGCGAGCGACCGGGTGGCGTCGGCGAGCGCGTCGAACAGCTCCAAGAGCTCAGGCGCGCGGTCCTGGATCGCCGCGCGCTGGCGGGCCACCGTGTCATCGTCCCCGCGGGCCACAGGTCCGGTGAGCGCGCGCTCGCCGCCGAGCTCGGCCCAGTTCTCGACGGTCGCGAGGACCAACGGCACCAGCAGTCCACGTTCGACCCCCACGCCCGCGGCCAGACGCTCGGCGGCGGCCTCGAGCGTGACCAGGAAGTTCGACGCGATCGACGCCGCGGCGTGGTAGAGCACGCGATCCTCCGGGGCGATCCGGACCGGGACCATGCCCAGGCGCCGCGCCAGCTCGCGAGCGAGCTCGAGCGCCCGGGGGGTGCTCCCGTCGATCGCCGCGCCGGCACCGGCGAACTCGGCGCCGGCGGCCGTGACGGTCATCAGCGGGTGCAGCGAGAACGCCTCGTGGGGAGGAGCGGCTCGAGGCCAGTCGCACCGGAGCAGTGTCCGACCGTGACTCCCGTCGGGATCGCCGCAGCCGCGGCCGCGATCTCCTTGTCGGGCACGCACAGCAGGACGGCGCCGGCGCCGGTGCCGTCGGCACCCCGGCCGAGCGGCCCGACTACGTCGTAGCCCGCGGTCGATAGCGCGGCTGCCAGCGCGCTTCCGAGACGGCCCCGGCCGAAGATGGCCAGGGGGGCCGCACAGGACGATGCGTCGTCGAAAGAATCCCGTTCCAGTTCGCTCACGGATACCGGTCGGTCGAAGAAGGAAAAGCCACTCGAGGTCCGTCCAAGAGTGACGGCCTCGCTTCGATGATACCTGCTCACGGCTGAACTACCCGCAAGTACCGGGATCCCAATCCGGCACCCGTCTGGGGCCGTGACTAGCATCGAATCCGTGAAGTCCGCAGCCGAGCGTCGCGAGCTGCTGAAGGCCGTCTACGAGGAGGCGCGCGCGTGTGAGCGCTGCGCCCTGCACCAGACCCGCACGCAGGTCGTGTTCGGCAACGGCAACGCGGACGCGGACCTGATGTTCATCGGAGAAGCCCCGGGCGCCAACGAGGACCGGCTCGGGCTCCCGTTCGTGGGACAGGCCGGGAAGCTGCTCGACAAGCTGCTCAAGGAGATCGGGCTCGAGCGCGGGGAGGTGTTCGTGATTAATACCTTGAAATGCCGGCCCCCCGACAACCGCGACCCGCACCCCAAGGAGATCGAGGCCTGCAACGAGTACCTGATGGCGCAGGTCGAGCTGATCGAGCCGACCGTGATCTGCACGCTGGGCAACTTCTCGACGAAGCTGCTCCGGGCAGACACGACAGGAATCTCGCGTCTGCACGGTAAGGAGGAGACGCGGGTGATCGGTGCCCGCGCCGTGCGGCTGTATCCGCTGTTTCACCCGGCTGCGGCGCTCTACACGCCGTCGACGCTCGAGTCGCTCAGGGCCGACTTTCACCGGATCCCCGAGCTTCTTGCCCTGGGCGCTCCGGAGCAGCCCGAGCCGCTTGACGAGCTCCCCGAGCTCGACGACGAGTTGCCAGAGCCCGAGGACGCCACGGCGAACGGGCTTGATCCTCGCCTGGAGCCGGAGTCCGTCTCCCAGCTCGGGCTGTTCTGAGCGCGTTTCGGTAACGCCTTCATCGACGGCGGCCTCCGGATAGCCGGCGACCTGCGCCCGGTCGTTCCCGGTGACGTATAAATCCGGGTTATCCAGGCCCTCGAGAGGAGGAGGCGCGCGTGCCTCGCTGCCCGACTGCTGCTGCTTTCCTGTCTGCGCTTACGCTGATCGTGTCCATGGTGGCCGCCGCGCCGGCCTCGGCGAGCAGTACGTCGCTGCCAGCCGTTTCCACCGGGGCACGGCCGGGGCCCGCGCTTCTGTACGCGGGGCCCGCGAGCGCGCCGCAGCTGCAGAACACCGGGGTATGGAGGGCGTCTCCGATCCTTGTCTCGGGCGCCGAGGCGTACCGCGATGGCGAATTTGTCTACCAGGACTTCCTCTACGACGACGACGGCGGCGCGGGGACGCCGGACCCGTCCGATCCGTTCACCCCCGTGGCGAACCTGTTCTCGCCCAAGACCGGCACGCTCACATATCCCACGAACACCGCCGTGTACGGCAACAACGCCGCCGATCTCGTGGAGTTCCGCGTCAAGCCGCTCGCCGGTGCGACGGCGTTCCGCGTGACGATGAACACGATGCTCGATCCGAGCGTCGACGCGTTCACGGTCGCGATTGGCGACTCGCCCGTGGAACACGCTTGGCCCTTCGGCGCGGGTGTGAGCTCGCCGGCCCGGTACTTCCTCACGGTCCACGGGAGCACCGGCGTGCTCACCAGCGCGGCCACGGGCGCGGCGATCAACCCTGCGCCCGCGGTGTCGGTCGACCGGTTGCGTCGCCAGATCCAGGTGATCGTGCCGCACACGGACTGGAACCCGCGACGCTCGGTGATCCGGATGTCGATGGGCACCGGGTTGTGGGACAGCGGCGCCGGGACGTACCTGAAGCCGACCGCGGTCGCCAGCGCCACCCAGCCTGGCGGGGCGACCTCGAACGACGAGGCGATCTTCAACCTGGCGTTCCGCACTCAGGAGCGCGTTCCGGTGATCTACCAGCCCGGCATCGCCAACACGATCGCCGAGGGCGGGGTGCTGGTCAAGGAGGACGGGTCGTGGTGGCGCGAGCGCGATCAGGCGGACGCCCTGGCCAACGGCGACGTCTCGCAGTTCAACGCCGAGATCGACTTCGGAGCGCTCCAGCGCCGCGTGGACAACGAGTCCGCGGTGCCGAAGACCGGCAACCTCGACCGCATCTACGCCACGCACTTCAACCTCGGGCAGGGCATCGACTACAACAAGACGTGCATTCCCAACGGCACGGCCAGCTGCACGGGGAGGTTCCTCGGGCAGCTGCAGCCCTACGCCCTGTATGTCCCCGCGAAGCCGGTACCCCGTAAGGGGTTCGGGCTCGTGGTCAGCATGCACGGGCTGTCGGCCAACTACAACGAGTTCCTCGGCAGCCACGAGGCCGAGCAGATGGCCGATCGCGGCAGCGGATCGATCTTCGCCTCGCCGGAGAGCCGGGGACCTGACGGCTCGTACCAGAGCTACGCGCAGGCGGACGTATTCGACATGTGGAACGACATCGCGCGCCACTATCGCCTCAACCCCGACGTGACCGACGTGACCGGCTACTCGATGGGCGGGGGTGGCACCTACAGCCTTGGCAGCCAATGGCCGGACCTGTGGGCACGCGCCTTCCCGATCGTCGGGCCACCGAGCTCCGCGGGCTCGTTCGCCAACTTCCGCAACATCCCCGTGATGGCGTGGTACGGGCAGAACGACGAGCTGGTCGGACCGGAGATGAGCGAGGAGGCGTTCGTAAACGCCTCGGGCGCCGGGATCCGCTACGACCACTGGGTGTTCACCCCGGCCGGCCACATCACCGAGGGCAACAACGACCAGTACGCGCCCGCCGCGGCGTTCTTAGGAGAGGCGACGGTCGACCGCAACCCGGCGCACGTCACCTACTACTACGACCCGAGCACGAACGATCCGGTGCTCGGCCCCGCCGACCATGCGTACTGGGTGTCCGGCATCACGCTGCGCAACGCGAGTAGCGCCGGGAAGCTCGACGTCCGCTCGCTTGCGGGCGGCTTTGGTGATCCGCCGGTCGAGCCGTTGCAGATCGGCTACCACGTCCTGTATGGCGGCTCCCACGGGCCGATCCCATACCAGGAGCGAACCATCGGCTGGGGCGCGGCGTCACCGCAGCCGAAGGCCAACGAGCTGGTGATCGACGCCACCAACATCAGCGCCGTGACGATCGCGGCGCCGCGCGCAGGCGTCACGTGCTCGGCCAAGCTCGCGATCACGAGCGACGGACCGCTGCACGTCAGCTTCACCGGCTGCGGGCCGGCGGGCGCCTCGTAGCGCCGCCGGCCCTGGGCCGGCTACTCGCTTACGCGCTCGACCAGGAACGAGATGCGCACGAGCGCGCGCCACTCGTCGAGGTTGTTTCCGCGAAGACCCGTCGACACGACGTCGACAGCCTTGATGTTGCGAAGCGACGATTGCGCCTCCGTCAACGCGGCCTTGACGGCATCGTCGGAGCTGTTCGGCGAGCTTCCCACCAGCTCGATGATCTTGGTGACTGCCATGTCCCCTCCTGTTGTGGGGTTTTGCTACCGCGACCCTACCCCTGCGGGGACGGCTTGTGTAGGGGCGCCGGCCGCCGCTCGCAGTAGCGCGGTGATCACGCCGGGCTCGGACGGACGGGCGAAATAGAAGCCCTGGCCACGTTCGCAGCCGAGTGCCTGTAGCTCGCGGACCTGGAGCTCACGCGTGATCCCCTCGGCGATCACCACGAGTTTCAGCGCCCGCGCCATGCTGATGATCGCGGCAACGATGGCGCTGTCCGCTCGCCGCTGGCCGAGCTCGACGATGAACGAGCGGTCGATCTTCAGGATGTCGACCGGCGGCAGCCGCCGGATCTGGTTGAGCGATGAGAAGCCGCTGCCAAAGTCGTCCAGCGCCAGGCTCACCCGAGTTCCTTCAGCGCGCCGAGTGGGGCGAGCCCGGCGTCAACCGCCGCCTTCTCGCTGATCTCCAGGCACAGCCGCTCGGCGGCGACCCCGCTTCGGTCGATGGCCGCGGCCACCGTCTCGGCAAGGCGAGGATCCGCCAGCTGGACGGGCGACAAGTTGATCGACATGCCCACCGCGTGACCCTCCCGCTGCCAGGCGCGCGCCTGACGGCACGCCTCGCCGATCGTCCACTCGCCGATCGCGCAGATCAGGCCGCACTCCTCGGCCACGGGGATGAACGCGTCCGGCTCCAGCAGCCCTCGCTGCGGATGCTCCCAACGCAGCAGCGCCTCGACGCCGCCGATCTCCCCGGTGCCGAGCTCGACCAGCGGCTGGTAGTGCAGCCGCAGCTCGTCGCGATCAAGCGCCCGGCGGAGATCGTTCTCGACCTCCAGGCGCTGGGTCGCGCGCAGGCGCATCGCACCGTCGAACACGACGAACTGGGAGCGTCCCTGCTCCTTGGCGCGGTACATCGCAGCGTCGGCGTCGCGCAGCATCGCTTCGGCGTCGACCCGAGGATCGCTGCAGATGCTGACGCCCACCGAGGCGCTCACGTACAGATCCCGACCCCCCAGCGCGAACGGCTCCGAGAGGCCCGCGCTGATCCGCTGCGCCACCTCCCTCGCCGCATCCTCGCCGGTGTTCTCGCACAGGATCGTGAACTCGTCGCCACCGAACCGTGAGACCGTGTCGCTCGGCCGGAGCGCGTCCTTCAGACGCTGGGCGACGTCGATCAGCATCTCGTCGCCGACGGCGTGACCGAGGCTGTCGTTGATCAGCTTGAACCGATCGAGATCGATGAAGAACACGGCGACCGGCGCCGGGGCCTCCTCGGTCCGGGCGATGGCCATCCCGACGCGGTCGAGGAACAGGAGCCTGTTCGGGAGGCCCGTCAGCGGATCGTGCAGCGCCCGCTCGGCAAGCTCGTGCTCCGCCGCCTTGCGATCGGTGATGTCCTGCATCTGGGAGATCAGGGACAGTGGCTTGCCGTCGTCGTCCCGGACGAGCGACACGCTGAGCGCTACCCACGCGACCCCGCCGTCCCGGCGGTGGTAGCGCTTTTCGGTCTGGTAGACGCTTCGCTCGCCGGCCGCGAGCTGCCCGAGTGCCTCAAGGTCGGTCGGCAGCTCTTCGGCGATGCTCAGCTGCGCAAATCGCTTGCCCACCAGCTCCGATGCGGAGTAGCCGGTGAGGCGTGCGAGCGCGTTGTTGACGCGTAGCCACCGGCCGGACAGGTCGACCAGCGCCATCCCGATCGCCGCGTCCTCGAACGCGGAGCGAAACCGTTCCTCGGCCTGGCGGAGCGCCCGCTCCCGGTTTCTGGAGTGCCTGGCCCACCGCTCGAGCTCGCCGACCACGCGGGCGGTCAGCGTCCCGGCCAGCGCCAGCGTCCCCAGCGTGATCACCCAGCGCGTGGACGCGTCGGGCTCGTGGCGAAGGGCGATCGCGATCGCGTAGCCCACGCCCACCAGCACGAGCTCGCCGACGGCCACGCGCACCGGCAGGAAGTAGAACGCGTAGAACGCCACCCACAGGTAGAACATCTCGTCGTTGGTGCGGATATCCCCGGCGAAGTAGATGTCGAGGCTGACGACCAGCGTCCCCACGGCGAGCCCCGCGGTCGTGGCCCACGACGGGAGCCGCCCGGCGCCGAAGAACAGGACCAGGCCGCTGGCCAGCGCGAGCCCGATCGTTGCGAGTGTTCCGGGTATGTCCGTCCCCGGTGGCAGCGGCAGCAGCACGATCGCCGCCAGTCCGAGCACGGCTCCGCCGAAGAACAGGAACGAGAGAATCCGGGCGCGGTCCGAAGGTACCGGCCGGGCAGGCGAGAACCTCGAATCTGGCATGTCGGTGACTTATCGGCAGTCCAAAGCGAACCGCTAAGGCTGCGGAGGATGTGTCTAGGCGGGCTCGGGACTGACCGCGGTCGCGGTCGGCGCGTTGTGGCGGCGCAGCGCGAGCGCGAACATCAGCACCGCGCCCACCGCCTGGATCCCGAGCACGACGACTGCGAAGCTGGCGGGGTTGCGCGGGGCCTGGAGCAGGAGCACCGGCTCGGCGACGGCGACGGCGCCGATCACGACCAGGAACCAGGTGCGCTTGAGCGCGAGCATGTACTGGACCGCGAGGTACGTGCACGCCAGCACGGTGAACGCAGCCCCGAGGGGCAGCAGTGAATCCGAGGCCGAGGCCTTGCTCGAGCCGAACACGGTTTTGATCAGCACGTGCGACCCGAGCCCGAAGATCAGGAGGCAGGGAATTGCGGCGACGATGATGATCCCCAGGGTCCGGAGCAGGACGGGCCGCGTGTCCTGGCCCTCCGATTGACGGCGGGACACTTCCGGCACCAGGTAGAACCCTGCTCCGATCGCGATCCAGATCAGCACCTTCGCGGCGACCGCGACGGCGGCATACGACGTGGCCGTGTGGCTGTCGAAGCGGTGCTTGGCCGCGATGATGTCGATGTTCTGGAGGACCGCGATGATGATCAGTCCCACGATCGGGGCCCAGGCGCGCTTGACGTGCGTCCAGAGACTGAACGCGGCGACAGGCGGAGCTGCGTGCACGCCGGCCGCCGGCGGGTGCGCGGCGGCATAGCGCCGCAGTTGGATCGCGCAGTAGGTGCCCACCGCGATGAATGACAGCGGCGTTCCCAGGTAGGCACCGGTGATGCCCAGCCCACTGCCGGCGATGGCCAGCCCGATGCCGGCGAGCGCCGCACCGGTGATCAGCCTGACCCCCTGCTCGGCGATCAGGCTGAGGCCGACGCTCTTGTAGTCGCCCACGCCCTGGAGGGCGCCGCGGAGGATCGACAGCTCTAGCCACAGGCACCCGGCGGGCAGTCCGATCGCGGTCGCCCATGTCTGATGGACCCCGACCAGGCTCGCGATCGGACTCTGCAATGCGACCGACAGCACCGTCACCACGCCGGTGAACACGAGCATCGAGCGTGTCCAGCGCCGGAGCGTGGCGATCAGTCCGGGGCCGACGCCGAGGTGGCCGAGCACCCCCTCCCGCGCGGTGGCTATCTGGAGCGCCTGGCCCGCCACCGACAGGATCAGGAAGTAGCTGATCAGCGCCGCCAGCGAGCCGTAGTCGGTCAGCAGCCGCGCGAACACGACCGTCGAGGCGAGCGCGAGCACGTTGTTGGCGATCATCGCCCCGGCGAGGCCCCCCGCCTTGGCGGTGTCGGAGCCCCGGATGCTGTCCAATTGCGGCTCGTAGCGCCGCTTCAGCGCCGCCAGCCGACCGGTCCCTGTCTCCTGAGCGGAGGCGGTCATCGTGCGCGTGACGGTACCGAATACAGTGGCCGGCGGCGATGCCCGCAACCCTCCAGACCAACGGTCCAGAGGAGACCGAGGCAACCGGCGCAGGGCTCGCAGAAACGCTGGCGCCGGGGGATGTGGTGCTGATCGAGGGCGAGCTCGGGGCGGGTAAGACGACGCTCGTGCGAGGAGCGTGCCGGGCACTGGGAGTGACCGTGCCGGTGACCAGCCCGACGTTCACGATCGGCCAGCGCTATAGCGGCTCGGTTCCGGTCGCGCACGTGGACCTGTTCCGGATCCCCGACCTGAGCGCCGAGGATCCCGACCTGCTGGCCGACTACGTCGGACCGGACACGATCACGTTTGTGGAATGGCCGTCGCAGGGCGAGTCGGAGCTCGCCTCGATGAGCCGGATCGCAGCGTGCATCCGGATCAAACACGGTGGGGGCGACCGGCGCAAGATCGAGATCGACCGGATCGGGGAGGCCGGTGTCGGATGAAGATCCTCGCGTTCGACACCGCGACCCGCGCGACCACGGTCGCGCTGGACGGGGTGACCGAGTCGGTGCTCGAAGCGAGGGACGATCCCCCTGCGGGGGAGCGCCCGCGCCATGCCGCCACGCTGCTGCCCTTGGCGGCGACGGTGCTCGAACGCGGCGGAATCTCGTTCGAAGACCTCGAACTGATCGCCGTGGGCGTCGGACCCGGCACCTTCACCGGCCTGCGGATCGGGATCGCCACGGCGCGGGCGCTCGCCCAGGCGCTATCGGTCCCGATCGTCGGAGTGTCGACGCTGCAGTCGCTGGCCCTGAACGCCCGCGCGTGGCCCAGCAACGACGGCGCCGATGCGGTCGCGGCGGTGCTCGATGCTCGGCGCGGGGAGGTGTTCGCCGCGGTCTGGTCGATCCGCGACGTGGAGCACGCGGGTAGCGCGCTGCTTCGGCCGGCCGCGCTGGCGCCCGAGGCCCTCGGCGAGCGCCTCCGCGGGTTCGAGCGAACCGTTCTGGCGATCGGAGAGGGCGCAGTAGAATTCAGGCCTCAGCTAGAGCGTTCAGGGGCCGTGGTTCCAGACGAGCGCGCGGAGCTTCACAGGGTCACGGCCGTGGGCCACTGCCGGATCGCCACGCAACTGGAGGCGGGCGAAGCGGCCCGGATCGTCCCCCAGTATCTCCGGCCTCCGGACGCCAAGGAGTCTTCCGTGAAGCGCGTTCCAGGCAAGCAATGACTACACAGCAGGTCACGATCCGCCCACTCGGCTACGCCGATCTACCCCAGGTGATCGCGGTCGAGCGCCGGGCATTTCCGACGCCGTGGTCGCTGGCGATGTTCGTGCTGGAGCTCTCCAAGCCGTCGAGCGTGTGCCTCGCGGCGGTCGTCGATTCCGGCGCCGGCCCCCAGACGCTGGTTGGCTATCTGGTCTGCTCGAGGTACGCCGACGTCTGGCACCTGATGAACATCGCGGTGGATCCCCCGGTGCTCCGCCAGGGAATCGCCTCGGCGCTGATCGAGCGGCTGCTTGAGGTGGCCGGTCCCAGCGAGTCCTACACGCTCGAGGTTCGTCCCTCGAACCCGGCCGCGATCGCCCTCTACCGGCGCTTCGGGTTCGAGCCGGCGGGGACGAGGCCGCGCTACTACGCCGACACCGGCGAGGACGCGTTGATCATGTGGCGGGCACAGCAGGCCAGCTCGACATCTGAGGCGACCGCATGATCCTCGCGCTCGAGACGAGTTGCGATGACACCTGCGCGGCGGTGATCACGCCGAGCGGGGAGATCCGCTCGAACGTGATCTCCTCGCAGGGCGTCCATGCGCGCTACGGGGGCGTCGTTCCCGAGATCGCCTCGCGACACCACCTCGAGCTGATCGGCGCCGTGGTCGACGACGCCCTGGATCGCGCGGGGGTATCGCTTGAAGACGTAGAGCTAATCGGCGTGACCCGCGGGCCAGGCCTGGTCGCCGCGCTGCTGGTCGGGGTCGCCACGGCCAAGGCCCTCGCCGCCGCGGGCCGGAGGCCGCTTGCCCCTGTCGACCATCTCCACGGCCACGTCGCCGCAGGCTTCCTCAGGTGGGGTGTTGGCTCAGGCCACGTGCCCAATTGGAGCCGCCGTTCCTCAGCCTGGTCGCCAGCGGCGGCCACACGCTGCTGGCGCGTGTGCTCGATCCCGGACCTGGATTCGAGGTGATCGGCCAGACGCTCGACGACGCCGCGGGAGAAGCGTTCGACAAGGGAGCCCGCCTGCTCGGCCTCGGATATCCCGGCGGTCCGGCACTCGAGCGGCTTGCGCGTGGCGGCGATCCGGAGGCGTTCGCGTTCCCGACCGCGAGCCGGATGGCGGGGCTTGACTTCTCATTCGCCGGGCTGAAAACGTCGCTTCTGTACCGGGTGCGGGAGCTGGGCGAGGCCGACGCCGAGCGGTGCCGGGCGGACCTCGCCGCCTCCTACCAGCGGGCGATCGTCGAGTCGCTCGCGCTGCGGGTCGAGCGCGCACTGATGGACACCGGCCTGGACCAGGTGGCGATCGGCGGTGGCGTAGCCGCGAACGGGCCTCTGCGGGAGCGGCTGGGCTCGATCGGAGTGAAGTTGAGCGTGCCGCCCGCCGAGCTCTGCACCGACAACGCCGCGATGATCGCCAGCGCCGCGAGGTTCGTCCCGGCGCTCCCGTACCCCGAGTACCTGGGGCTCGACGTGTACGCGACGGGCGAGCGAGCACTTGCCGGGGTCCGATGAGGGAGGTGGTCCTGTACGGGCGCGGGGGCTGCTGCCTGTGCGACGAGGCGCGGGAGGCGCTCGAGCGGATCGACTCGAGCACCCGGGGATGTTCGCCGTGCGCGAGCGCGATATCGACGCCGATGACCGTCTGCTCCGGCTCTACCTGGAGCGGATCCCGGTGATCGAGATCGACGGTGTGGAGGCGTTCGAGCTCAAGGTGGACGAGGATGAGCTCGAGTCGCGGCTCGGTATTGTGGAGGCGGGATGAGCTACACCGATACCGTGGGCCAAGATCGGCCTCTCGCCGGCGACACCGCGGGGATTGACAAGCTCGGCGAGAAGCTGTCCCTGGGGATCGCCGCGCGCCTGTCTCGCTACCTGCAGGTGCTGACCCAGGCCCACAAGATGGGCAAGGAGACGATCTCCTCTCAGGAGCTGGCGGACTACACCCACGTGAATTCGACCCAGATCCGCAGGGATCTCTCCGGGTTCGGGAAGTTCGGCAAGCGGGGCGTGGGCTACAACGTCGACTCCCTGGTCTCACAGATCCGGAAGATCCTGCGGACGTCAGGTCAGCACAACATCGCGCTGTTCGGCGCCGGACACCTAGGCACGGCGATCGCGACCTCGGACATCTTCGCCGACCACGGCTTCCGGGTCGTGGCCGTGTTCGACACCGACGAGGACAAGGTCGGCACCGAGATCGGCCCGCTCAGCGTGCGCCGCAACCAGGACCTGCGCCGGGTGGTGGAGGAGGAGGACATCGTCGTCGCCGTGCTGGCGGTCCCCTCGGCCGCGGCCCAGGAGCTCGCCGACGACCTCGCCGACGCGGGGGTGAAGATCATCTTCAACTACTCCGATGCGTTGTTGCAGGTTCCACCCGAGGTGACCGTTCACACCTCCAGCCCGGCCGTCGACCTGCTCTACGCGCTCTACTTCTACTTGACCTGATCAGCTCCGACTCGCTGACAGACGTGGAAATCGATCTGGACACCGCTCGCGCGGCATTCGATGCGTCGGCCGACTTCACGGTCGGGCTCGAGGAGGAGTTCGCGCTGCTCGATCCCAGAGATCTGTCAATGACGAGCCGGTTCGAGGACATGCGGGCGGCGGCCGCCGCGACGGATCCCGTGCTCGCGGAGTCGATCTCCGGAGAGCTGATCCTCTCGGAGATCGAGATCCGGTCAGGGCGCGGAGATGATCTCGCGAGCGCGATCCAGGCGCAGCGGGATCACAGGCGGCGCCTGTTCGCGCTCGCCGAGGAGCAGGGAGTCGCGCTCGGCGCCACGGGGACGCATCCGTGGTCCGACTATCGGGACCAGAAGATCATCGAGACCAAGCACTACCAGCGCGTCGCCGAGGATCTCAAGTACGTCGCCTGGCGCAACAACACGTTCTCGCTGCACGTCCACGTCGGAATCCGTGGAGCCGACCGCGCCGTGCTGGTCTGCGACCGGATGAGGAGCGCGCTGCCGCTGCTGCTCGCGATCTCCTCGAGCTCCCCGTTCCTGGACGGGCGTGACTCGGGACTCCACAGCGCTCGGACCCAGATCTTCACCAAGAGCTTCCCACGGTGCGGGATCCCCGATGCGTTCGGCAGCTGGGACGCGTTCGGAAGGTATGTCGACTTCCTCGCGCGGACACGGTCGATCGTCGAGTACACCCAGGTCTGGTGGTCGATCCGCCCCCACTTCTCGTTCGGGACCGTGGAGGTGCGGATCTGCGATTCGCAGGTGACCGCTCCCGAGTCCGAGGCTATGGCTTCGCTGATCGTCGCGTGCGTGGCGCAGGCCGCGCGCGACGTCGACGCCGGCGTCCCGTACTCCGCCCATTCACGGAGCTTGATCGAGGAAAACCTCTGGCGGGCGCTGCGATATGGGCTCGAGGGGGAGCTGATCGACCTCGACCTCGGGCAGACGTATCCGTCCTCCGAGGCGCTCGAACGACTGCTGGAGTGGTGCGCGCCCGCCCGGGCCGAGCTGGGAATCGAGATCGCGTTCCCGGCTCGCAACGGCGCCCAGCGGCAACGGCAGATGAGCAAGGCGGGGAAGGGCCTCCAAGATGTCTTTGCGGCGACGGTCGCCGAGACCCGCGATACGTATGCTGGTGCCCTGGAGGCCCAGCTAAAGGGGAACACATGAGCACTGACAGCGAAGGGCGCCGCGAGCCCACCGAGGAGGAGCTTCGGGCCGCGTACGAGGCCCAGATCAAGCAGGTCCGGATCGAGCACGTGCTGCTCGAGCACGTGGTAACGGTGGCGAACCTGGGGCTGAGGCGCACCGGACTGGCGCCGGGAACAGAGGATGAACGCGATCCCGCGCAGGTTCAGCTCGCGGTCGACTCGATCCGGGCGCTGCTGCCGCTGCTGGAGCGCTCGATGCCCGAGCAGGCGGCGCAGATCCGGGAGGCCCTCTCCCAGCTGCAGTTCGCGTTCGTGAAGATCGGCGGCGCGGAGGCCGAGGCGGGGGAGGCCACGCCGGGCGGACCGGAGCCAAGGCAGTCCCCGCCCGCTGAAAGCGCCCCCGCGGCCGGCCCTTCGGAGCCGCAGAGCCCGCCCGGTGGCGGCCCGTCGGAGCCCGAGAAGCCCGAATCCGAGGACGCGGGTCCCGCCCAGCGGAGCGGCCGCCTGTGGGTCCCCGGTCAGTGATCTGGGCCGGGGTTTCGGTGGCCGCGCCCGAACTCCTCGCTCACGGTACACTCGCCCCGTTCTGATTCCGGGCCTCCGCCTCGCTTCATACCGGTGGCGGCCCGGTTGCACTTTTTCTGGGGCGTGCACCCGCCCGCCCGCCCATGATCCAAGCGCTCTGCCCGGAGGACCTTCTTGACTAGCTTCCTGTCGAACCATGGCGTGGTCGTCGCGCTCGTCTGCGCCGGCGCCGCGCTCGTCTACGGCGTCGTGACTTCGCGCTCGCTGCTGGCGCTCTCGCCGGGCAACGAGAGGATGCGCGCGATCTCTGCCGCCGTGCAGGAGGGCGCCCGCGCCTACCTGAACCGCCAGTACACGACGATCGCAGGGGTCGGCGTCGTCCTGTTCATCGTCCTGATCCCGATCCAGAACATCCGCGTCGCGATCGGGTTCGCGATCGGCGGCGTGCTCTCGGCGGCGGCCGGCTACATCGGCATGAACGTGTCAGTGCGCGCGAATGCCCGGGTCGCCGAATCGGCCCGCAGCGGCGTGTCCCGCGCGCTCGCGGTGGCGTTCCGCGGCGGAGCCGTCACCGGCCTGCTCGTCGTCGGTCTGGCGCTGCTCGGGGTCGCCGGCTATTACGGCGTGCTCACCGCGATCGCGGGCGAGACCCCCCGCCACGCTGTCGACGCGCTGATCGGGCTCGGCTTCGGCGGCTCGCTGATCTCGGTGTTCGCGCGTCTGGGCGGCGGGATCTTCACCAAGGCTGCCGACGTCGGCGCCGACCTGGTGGGGAAGATCGAGGCCGGGATCCCAGAGGACGATCCCCGCAACCCGGCCGTGATCGCCGACAACGTCGGCGACAACGTCGGCGACTGCGCGGGGATGGCCGCCGACCTGTTCGAGACCTACGCGGTCACATCCGTCGCCGTGATGCTGCTGGGCGTGCTGCTGTTCAGGGAACAGTCACAGGTCGCGCTCTACCCGCTCGTGATCGGCGCGGTGGCGATCATCGCCTCGATCGTCGGCACCTTCGCGGTCCGTACGCGCACGGGCAATGTCGAACGGGCCCTGTACCAGGGACTGATCGTCTCCGGCGTGCTGGCGGCCCTCGCGTTCCTTCCGGTGACCTACTGGATGATGCGCAACGTCACGCTCAAGGCCGCCGGCGCCGTGACCCCGCACTGGTGGAAGTTCTATCTCTGCGCGCTCATCGGCGTCGGGATCACGGCCCTGCTGTTCGTGATCACCGACTACTTCACCTCGACGCGGTTCGCGCCGGTCAAGAGCACCGCACGCGCCTCCCAGACCGGTCACGCGACCAACATCATCCAGGGTCTCGCACAGGGGTTCCAGTCGACCGCGCCGCCCGCGATCGTGGTCGCGATGGGCATCCTCGGCGCGTGGAAGCTCGGCGGCGGCGGCAGCCAGGGCATCTACGGCATCGCCGTCGCCGTGGTGGCGATGCTGTCGCTCGCCGGCTTCATCGTCGCGCTCGACGCGTTCGGCCCGATCACGGACAACGCCGGCGGGATCGCCGAGATGGCCGACCTGCCCGAGGAGGTGCGAAACGTCACCGACCCGCTCGATGCGGTCGGCAACACGACCAAGGCCGTGACCAAGGGGTACGCGATCGGCTCGGCCGCGCTTGCCGCGCTCGTGCTGTTCAGCGCGTTCGAGAACGAGCTGCAAGCCAAGGGCAAGCTCCCCGATTTCTCGATCGGCAACCCGCCGGTGCTGATCGGCCTGCTGATCGGTGGATTGATGGTCTATCTGTTCGTCTCGCTGGCCATGGAGGCGGTCGGGCGAGCGGCCGGCGGCGTCGTCCAGGAGGTTCGCCGGCAGTTCAAGGAGAAGCCCGGGATCATGGCGGGCACCGAGCTGCCCGAGTACGGCACCGCCGTGGCGCTTGTGACGAGGGCCGCGCAGCGCGAGATGATCCTGCCGTCGCTGATCCCGATCGTGGTCACCTTGATCGTCGGGCTGATCAGCGTCGAGGCGCTCGGCGGCCTGCTGATCGGCGTGATCGTCGTGGGCCTGTTCGTCGCGATCTCGATGACCTCGGGCGGCGGCGCGTGGGACAACGCCAAGAAGCTGATCGAGGACGGGGCGTTCGGCGGCAAGGGCTCCGAGGCCCATGCGGCCGCGGTCACCGGCGACACGGTCGGCGATCCCTACAAGGACACCGCCGGGCCCGCGATCAACCCGATGATCAAGGTCGCGAACATCGTCGCGCTGCTGATCATCCCGCTGATCACCTGACGGTCGCGCGATGCTCTGGCGCTCGGCTGTGATCCTGATCGCGGCCGTCGCGCTGGCCGGCTGCGGCGCACAAGCGCGACACCGGCCGCTGGTGTGCGTACGGGGTGCCAGCGCGCTGCTCGCCTCGCGGCTGGCGGTCCCGGAGTCCGCCGTCTCGCAGACCGTGTCCACGGGCAACAACGGGATGCCGCAGTGCGTGCTGAGCGCGCGGCGTCCGGGCGCACAGCCGGTGCAGGTGACCGCGAACCTGGACAGCGGCCCACAGCCGTACTTCCGCCTGGAGCGCACTGCTGTCGAGGCGTCGCAGCAGTTCGGCACCGTCCGGCTCTACGCCCCGCCGCAACAGATCCCGGGCCTCGGGCTGGACGCGGACTGGTTCCCGGACAGTGACTACCTGGAGACGACCGATGGTGTCCGGCTGATCACGGTGACGATCGGCTGGCGCGGGTCCTTCAGGCGCAGCGGCGTGGGCTCGCGCAGGCGATGGCGCGCCCATTCCTCGAGCGCCCGCGGGCAAAACGCGCGACCGGCTATCCGAGCGGATGATCAGGAGCCGGCCACTCGCAGGCGCCTGAACTGGCCGTCACCAACCGAGCGGATCACCGCGTCGCCATCGCCGACGCCGAGGACCGATCCTCGCCGAGCCACGAGCGAGCGGATCGATCGGTGGACCGGCAGCGCCACCGGGGTCCACTGCATCCCGTTGGCGGAGGAGATCAGCACGCCCTCGCCCGTGGCGAGGAACCGGCGCCCGGTCCAGATCACCGTGTCGAGATTGACCTCGACGTTGCTCGCCCCGGCCACCCAGCTGACGCCTGCGTTGGTCGAGACGAGCACCTGGCCGTTGTGCCCGACGACCACAAAGCGCCCCTCGCCGTACGCGACTCCGGTCTGGAAGTGGCCGAAGCCCTGCTGGCTGATCTGCCAGCGGCCTCCGGCGCGCGGGCGGCGCATGATCGTGCCCGCTCCGGCCGCGACCACCGTGCCCGCGCTCTGTGCGAACCCCCGGATCGAGTGAAACGCGGGGGATCGCTCGCGCCCCCAGCGCCTGCCATCCCTCGAGTCGAGCACGACGCCGCGGTCGCCACCCGCCAGGTATCGGCTTCCGGTCCAGAGGACGGTGTGGAGGTTCAGCCGCGTAGGGGCCGCCACTCGGGTCCAGCGCAGGCCGCCGGACGATCGCATGATCGTCCCGTGCGCGCCGACCGCCACGAAGCCCCCTGCGCCGGCGGCCACCGAGTATAGGTCCTGGCTGGTGATCGCCGGCCGCTCGGTCCACGAGCGGCCGTCACGGGATGCGACCAGGTGGCCCGAGCCGCCCACGGCGACGTAACGGCCGTGGCCGTGGGCCAGACCCAGGAGCGCGCATGGCATCGCGCTGACCTCGAGTCGCCAGCGGCGGCCGTCCGCCGAGCTGATCACCGTGCTCTCGTCGCCGACGGCGACGAACCGCCGTCCGGTGAACGTCACGCCCCGGAGGTCGACCGTGGTCGGGGCGGGCACGACCGTCCAGTGCACGGCGTCCTCGGAGCGAAGGACGACGCCGCCAGACCCGACCGCCACGAGACGTCCCCGGGTCGCGACGACGCCGCGGAGGATCTCGTCGGTCGGACTGGGGACGGAGCGGAACGCCCCGCCGCCGGTCGAGCGCAGGATCATGCCGAAGTCTCCGACGGCGACTTCCAACCCGCCGCGGGCCGCGAGCTGCCACAGAAACGGCCGCGGCGAGGCCTGGTTGTCCGTCGGGCGGGGGAACGCGGGGACGGTCTGCCACCGCTGAGAGTTCGAGCTCTGGAGGATCGTGGACTCCTCGCCGGAGACGAGGAGCCTCGATCCCGTCGCCGTGGCGCCCCACAGGTTCTCCTGCGTGCCGGTCACGGCCGGCGACCAGGTGAGCCCGTCGGTGGAGGTGAGGATCGTCCCAGCCGTCCCCGCGGCGACCACGTGACCGGGGATCGCCGCCACGCCGCGGAAGCCGGCGGGCGGGATCCCGTGAGCCTGGCTCCATCCGCGACCGCTCGCCGACGAGAGGATCGTGCCGGCGTCGCCGACTGCGACCCAGCGCGAGCCCGTCCACGCGATCCCCCGGACATCGTGCTGGACCGGGGTGGGGCGGACCGTCCAGCGTCCTCCGCCGGTGGAGGTCGCCGCGAGACCGTCGGAGCCGACGGCGACCAGCCGCGTGCCGTCAGCTGCGACGTTGGCCAGCGTCAGGCCATCGCCCGGGGCCCGTGCGCACAGCGCCGACCGCGAGGGTGGCGTTGAGGACGGGCGGTCCGCCCAGGCGGATCCGTGCGAGTTGGCGAGGACCGCCAGCGAGGTGGCGAGCACCCCAAGCGTTCCGAACGTGATGCGCGCCTGCATTGAGCGGCGAATCCTAGCCCGCGCGAGGGCAGCTTTAAACCGAGCCGTCTAGAGTCCAGAGCGCATGTTCATCCTGATCGTGGGCCTGGCCGAGTCGGCTCGGCCGTCGCGAAGCGAGCGCTCGACGCCGGGCACGAGGTCTCCGTCCTCGACTCCGACCCGCTGTCGCACGAGCGACTGGACAAGGACCAGTCGACGACGCTGGGAGGACGCCGGCGGAAGGTTCACGGTCGGCACCGCGCTCGAGATCGACGGGCTGATGGAGGCGGGGATCGAGGACGCCGACGTGTTCCTGGCCGCGACCCGGGGCGACAACACGAACCTCGTGATCGCCCAGATTGCGCAGCGGCGCTTCAACGTCGCGCGTCGTCGTCCGCGTCGCCGACCCGGCCCGCGCGGCCTGGTACGCCGAGCAGGGACTCCTGACGATTTGCCCACACAGCTCGCGATCGACCAGGCCGAGCAGGTCGTGCTCGCGCCACTGAAGGGAGTCAGGACCCGATGTACGTGATCATCGCCGGAGCCGGCAAGGTCGGCTGGAACCTCGCCCGCGAGCTGATCGCCAAGGACCGCGAGGTGACTCTGATCGAGTCCGACCACAACCGCTTCCGGGTGGTTGAGGAGGAGCTCGAGCACGCGGTCCAGTACGGCGACGCGACCGAGCTGTGGATCCTCGAGCGCGCCGGGATCCAGCGCGCCGACCTCGTGATCGCCGTCACCGGCGACGACGAGGACAACATCCTGATCTGCCAGGTCGCCAAGGAGAAGTACGGCTGCGGCCGGATCGTCGCCCGCGTCAACAACCCTCGCAACCTCCAGCACTTCAGGCTGCTCGGGATCCAGCCGGCCGTCTCGGCGACCGACCTGATCCTCCGGCTGATCGAGCACGAGGTCCCCGAGTACGGCCTCGTCCAGCTGCTCGCGCTCGAGGAGGAGCACCTGGAGATCATCGAGGTCGAGGTCGGGGACGGCTCCCTGGCTGCGGCAACCGCGTCCAGGACGTGCTGCTCCCCGACGGCTCGCTGATCATCTCGGTCCTGCGCGGTGGCGCCGGTTTCGTGCCCAAGGCCGATTCGGTGATCGAGCCCGGCGATCAGGTCCTGCTGATCCTCGATCCGGGCCTCGAGTCTGAGATCACCCCGCAGTTCGCGCCCGTTGGGGTCGCGCCCGGCCCGCTCGCATGGCTGAGCGCCACGTCGACCATCCTCCTGATCGGCGGCGGCATGGCCTCCGGCAACTGCGCGCGGTGGGTGCGCGAGGAGGGAGCCGACGGATCGATCCTGCTCGTCGGGCGCGAGCCCGACCTGCCGTACAACCGGCCGCCGTGCTCGAAGGAGTACCTCCGGGGCCAGGAGTCACGCGAGGATGTCCTGTTCCGGCCGCCGGAGTGGTACGAGGAGCACCAGGTCGAGGCTCTCACGCGCGTCTCGGTCATGAAGCTTGACCTCGACGAGCGACGGGCGGAGCTGTCCGACCGGCAGGTGGTCAGCTTCGACAAGGCGCTGATCGCGACGGGCGCGAACGTCCGGCGCCTATCCGTGCCCGGCTGCGAGCTGAACGGCATCCATTATCTGCGAACGCTGGGCAACAGCGACGCGATTCGCGAGGACGCCGCCGGCAAGCGCGTCGTGTTGATTGGGGGTCCTACATCGCCTCCGAGGTCGCGGCGTCGCTGACCGACCTGGGAAGCGCGTGCACGCTCGTGATGCTCGAGCCGGTCGTCCTCAGCCGCGGCTTCGGCGAACAGGCCGGCCGCTTCTTCCAGGGCAAGCTGGAGGAACACGGGATCACCGTTCACGGCGACGACGAGCTTGAGCGCTTCGAGGGCGCCGACGGGCGGGTGACCAAGGTGATCACGAAGGGCGGGCTCGAGCTCGACGCCGACGCCGTGGTCGTCGGCACCGGTGTGAACCCGGACGTGATGCTTGCGCGGAGCGCCGGCTTGGCGCTGGGCGATGGCGGAGGCGTGCTCGTCGACTCACGCTCGAGACGCAGGTGCCCGGTTGTACGCAGCCGGCGACATCGCTGAGTACGACAGCGTGGTCCATCACCGGCGCCTGCGGGTCGAGCACTGGGACGTCGCCTTCAACATGGGCAAGACGGTCGGTCTGAACATGCTCGGCCGCGACCAGCCGCATGACGTCGTGCCCTACTTCTTCTCGGACCTGTCGGACTGGGTGTCGCTCGAGTACGTCGGCCCGGCTGCGCAGTGGGACCGCGAGGTGGTCCGCGGCTCGGTGGAGGACGGCGAGTTCAGCCTGTGGTATCTGGACGGCGGCCGCGTCGCCGCGGCCCTGTCGGTTGGCCGATCCGACGACCTCGAGCACGCGAGGCGGCTGATCAGCTCTCGCGTCGACGTCGGAGAGCGGGCGGAAGCGCTCGGCGACCTGTCGACGGACCTGGCTGAGCTCTGAGCGCCGGCCACGCCGGTGGGACCATCAGCCGCTGGGCGGCGTCAGGTCTCGATGTTGCGCGGCCATTGGAACCGCTGCGGCGTGTCGGGCTGGTAGCTGTTGATGAACGCCGCGAGCCCGTTGCGGAGATTGATCAGCTCCCGGTTGCGCCGATCGCGGGTGCCTCCGGGGAAGAACAGCTCCGTGTCGACACCGCCCAGCGGGATGAAGGACTCGTATGGGGTCGAGAAGACGAAGATGAAATAGAAGCTGAGCGCTTCGCCGATCGTCTCGGTGTTGGGGAGGTAGCTGAGCAGCGTGCGCGTGTTGATCCGAGCGCGGGGCCTGGGGATGTCCGTGCGCTGGAGACAGTGGGGGAAGTTCGGGACGAAGGTGAGCGCCGGGTTGGCGGTCGAGTTCATGCGCGCGATGCCGTGCGCTGTGACGCGATAGACCAAGCTCGTGAGCACCCGCTCGAGTGCCGCTCGGCTGTTCATCCTCGGCAGGCCACGGACGTTGCCGTGGTCCTTGGCGGACGCCGTGGCGATCCAGGCCTGCAGGGCGCTGTCACCGGCGACGGCCGCGTCAGAGCGGTAGGTCGCCTGGACGAACGTGTTCACATAGGGGGTAACGAGGTCCCAGATGGTCAGCAGACGAGCCACGACGGGATATTGGTCCCACGGGAGGTTCCGGGTGAAATCCTTCTGGACGAGACCGAGCGCCTTCAATGTGACCCGCGGGTCGTCGTCGAAGTACGAGCGGCCAGCGGCGTAGTCGTTTGCGAGCCCCAGGAATTCCCCGCCGCTGGCGATCGAGGTGGGAGGAGCGAGCTTCGGCCACTGGGCCAGGAGGACGTCGTCGAAGGCCATCGCGAACTGCGACTGGGGCGCGAGCAGCTGGTAGATCGGATGGGTGGCGGGGAACGTGTTGAACATCGTCATCTGCATCGCGCAGGTAACGATGTGCCAGTGATAGACGTGCCCGAGCCAGACACCGAACACCGTGATCGAGGCCTTCGCGGCCTGCAGTGCGTACAGCCAGGCGCCGTCGGTCGCGCTCCGCCTGGTGTACACCTGGCGGCCCTGGCCCTTGTATCCCGAGACCAGAATCGCAACCGGCGTCAGCGTCTTGGTACGCGGGTTCCGGGTGAGCACGGTGACCGTGCTCGGGGTGAACCGCGGGGCGCCCTGAGCCATGTGAGGCTGGAGCGCCTCGAACCGGCTCATGTCGATCACGTACAGGTTGCCCGCCGCCGCAGATCGCTGTAGCTCGCGCGTCCACGCCGACCCGAACTTGCGCCGCAGAGGACCGGAGGCGGTCGCCCTGACCTTCTTCGGGATGATCAGGTTGTAGCCGAAGCCGTGCTCGGCGATCATCGGCCAGAACTGCTTGGTGGCCGAATCCGCGTCGGTCAGCGCCGCCGACCAGGCGGGCAGGACCGAGAGCGCGGACTGGTAGACCTCGGGAAGCGTCGTCCACGCCATCGAGAACTGCTCGGGGCGTTCGAGTGACGGGGCCTTCTTGGTCGCGGCGGCGGAAGACGCTCCGAATGGTTGGGTGCGATTGCGCAGCGCCCGCGCCAGGTCTGACGACGCCCGGTGGGGATCTTTTCGCAGTGACTTCGCGAGCGCGCCGTCGGCATCCACGGCTGCCGCGACGCCGGCCCCTCCGAACACGTAGGCATACCCGGGGCGGGTCACACCTTGGATCGTGTACTTGTTTGTCAGGCCCTGCTTGGCCTGGATCACCTGCTGTCCGCGGATCATCAGCCTTGGGATCGTGTCCAGGGTTCCAGGGACGTCCAGCGGGATCGCCGGCAGGTTCGGAAACGCCGCTTGCAAGGGCAGCTGGGGGATTGGGGTCCCCGCGCTTGCCGCGGGGTGGGCGGCATCTGGTTTGGCGGGAGCAGGCGCCTGCGAGCGCGCCGCGGCGCCAGTCGCGGGAATCAGCGCCGCGCCCGCGCCGGCCAAGCCGGCGCCGATGAAGCCGCGCCGGCGGATCCTGACGTCGTCCTCTCCGACGCCACGCTCTCCGACGCGATCCGCTCCGTCTCCTTGGTTCGGGGACCGGCTCACCTCGCGGCAATATATCGGTCGTCCGGAACGCCTCCGAGGTCCGAGTTATGACGTGGGGTCTACGCTTCGGCACATCGAGATCGTGCGCCGAGAGCAACGGGAGTCGTTCATCACCGCGGATGGATCCTCGATCCGCGAGCTCGCCGGCATCCCGTCAGGGAACGCCGCGAACCAGAGCTTAGCCGAGGCGATCGTGCCTCCCGGCGGGGCAACGGTCGCTCACCTGCACCCCCGTGCAGAGGAGATCTATCTGTTCACAGGAGGCAGCGGGCGGATGCGGCTCGGCGAGGATGAGCGCCCGGTGCGCGCAGGCGACTGCGTCGTCATCCCGCCCGGCATCGCCCACAAGCTGTGGGCCGACGAGAGCGAGCCGCTGTCGCTCCTGTGCTGCTGTGCCCCGCCCTATTCCGACGAGGACACGGTCCTGCTCGAGGACTGAGTTGCCGTAACGGCCTGGTCGCGGGGCTCGAGCCCAAGGACCCCGGCGACCGTGCGCTCGGCCAACAACTCGTCGTGGGGCGCCTGTCCGGCGAGCGTGATCACGGCGCCCTCGAGCGCGCCGATCAGCGCCAGCGCGACCGCTTTCGCGGGGGGACCCGGAGGGATCGATTTGTCTCTTCGCCCTTCGTTGATCAGGCGCACCAAGCGTTTGACAAGCCCCGCCTGAACCCGGTGCAGCTCGCGTCCGACCGGATGGTCGGGTCCGCTGAACGGATGGTCCTGTCCGCTGAACTCGACTCTGAGCGCCATCGCGACCCGAGCGATGTCCCGCCGGCACAGGACGGCGTGACCGCGTGCCATCGCGAGCAACGTGGCGACGGGATTGGACTCCCGGCTGGCCACCTCGCCCACCTCGCGCTGCCAGGTCTCGTCGGCCCATCGAAGCACGGCCAGCGCGAGCTCCTGCTTGTCCTTGAACTGGTGGTAGAGGGCGCCGCGCGTGTAGCCGGCCTCACGCGCCACGTCTTCGAGCACGAGGTTTCCGTATCCGTAGTTGGACAGGCCCCGCGCGGCCGACTCGAGCAACGCGCTCCGCGTGCGGGCGCTGCGCTCGGCCTGGGTTGAGCGGCTGCGTCGCGCCGGCGCTTGGGCCTTGCGAGAGCTCATCGACTGCTCTGGGGGAGAGCTCATCGAGTCATGGTGGAGTGGCTGACCCGTCATATACGTACATGCATGTATGATAGTGTCCACGTCGGCGAAACTACAGGAGGCCCTATGCATCCTTTCCGTGCGGCAATCGAGGCGCGCGACATCGAAGCGGTGGCCGCGATCCTCGACGACGACGTCGTCTTCAGCAGCCCGATCGTGTTCCGGCCGTACACCGGCAGGGACGTAACCGCTGCCGTGCTCACTGCGGTGGCACGCGTGTTCGAGGACTTCGTCTACGAGGCGGAGCTGGCGTCCGAGGACGGTCGTGACCACGCACTGATGTTCCGCGCGCGTGTCGACGAGAAGGAGATCCAGGGCTGCGACTTCCTGCACCACGGCGAAGATGGCCTGGTCGACCGGCTCACGGTGATGGTCAGGCCGCTCTCGGCCGCCCTGGCTCTGCGAGACCGTATGGCCGCTGAGCTGGCCGCCGGTGAGGCCTCCTGATGAGACTCCCGAGCACGGCCCACACCTCCCGGCCGTGGCGGATCCACGAGATCGCGTACGACTTCCGGCTCGAGGACGTGTGGGGGCTGCCGACGCCCGGTGGCCCGGACGACTTCCCGCGGCTCGTCGAACTGATGACCAGTTTTGACCCGGCGAGAAGCTCCTCGGGCGCCGTTCGCGCGCTGTTTGCGATCCGGTGGAAGCTCGGGGGCCTGCTCGGTTTGGACAGGCCGTCCGCCGGTCTCAACTCCAGAGTCCCGACTCTCCGAGAGCGGCTACCGGGAGATCTACAGGGCACGTTCTCACGTTCGGTCTCCGACGCGCTCCCATTCAGCCCGCTCTACCTGACCGACGATGAGTGCGCGCTGGAGATCGCCAACCAGACCGTTCACGGAGTGCTCCACCTCGGATGGGTTTCGGACGGCATCGGCGGATACCGCGGTCAGATGGCCGTCCTGGTGAAGCCAAACGGCGTGCTTGGCGCCGCCTACATGGCCGCGATTACGCCATTCCGTTACCTGCTCGTATATCCGCGCATGATCCGAGAGATCGGCAGGGAGTGGCGAGCGCCCAGCGGCTCTCCGACGCACGCGCCCGCCTTGGTCGGAGCTGCACAGCACGGACCGTGACTCGGAAGAGCGCCATCGATGTCCTCGATCGGCTGCATCAGGCGCAGAGCGAGTTCTACGCGGGCCGCCGGGCGGCTCCGCTCGACCAGCTGCTCGCTGCGGACATAACCTGGAGCGTCCCCGGCAAGAGCCAGATCGCCGGGACCTATCGAGGTCTCGAGGAGGTACTCGATTACTTCCGGCGCCGGCGAGACCTCGCCGAGCGGACGTTTCGGATGGAGCGGCGAGACGTTCTGGTCGGTGACGGGAACCGAATCGCTGCGCTGACCGATGGGTTCGCGACGATCGGTGGTGAAGACCATCGGTGGTCAACGGTGGGGCTCTATGACGTGATTGCCGGCCGCATCGGAGCGTGCTGGCTGCTTCCGCTCGACCAGCGGGCGTTCGACGACATTTGGTCGCCGTCGCCGTAGCCACCGCGATGCCGCGGCTCACTCGGCGATGCCCGCGTGCTGTCCTACGACACGCTCCCCACGACAGACCGCGGTAGGGTGACTGCCGTGGCCAGACGGGAAGCCGCCTGCAGCTGTGGACAACTACGAGTGGGCGTGGATGGAGAGCCTTTGCGCGTCTCGGTCTGCCACTGCCTTGCCTGCCAGCGACGGACAGGCAGCGCGTTTGGGTTTCAGGCCCGGTTTCCGAGAGACGGCGTCCGTGTCGCGGGGAGATCGACCGAATTCGTCCGTCTCTCGGACGACGGTGAGCGGAGGACCTTCCACTTCTGCCCCGAGTGCGGTGCGACTGTCTACTACACGCTCGATTCGCAGCCGGAGCTGATCGCGATCCCGGTCGGCGCGTTCGCGGATCCGCGATTCCCGCCGCCGGAGTTCTCCGTGTGGGAGCCGCGAAAGCACGCATGGGTGACGCTGCCCGCACACGCCGAGCGCGATCCGTTATGACCGCGCTGCGACGAAGCTGCGAGGGGAGGACTCGAACCTCCGTCTCCCGGTCCAAGATTTGGTCGCCGTAGCCGGCGTTCAGAGGACGAGCTAAACCATCCGCCGCGATCGCCGGTGACCGTTGCGTCCCGAGTACGTGTCCGTCTGGCTGTGGCAGTTCGGGCACAGGAGCTCGAGATTCTCGAGCCGGTTGTCCAATCGGTCGCCGTTGACATGGTGGAGGGCGAGCGACAGTGGCTGTCCTCGCCACTCGGTGAGTCGACAGCGCTCGCAGCGGGGCTCTTTCAGGCCTTCCTTGAGCAGGCGGAGCTTGAGGTTTTCCCGGCCTCGGTATTTCCCTGCGACGAGTAGCTCGGAGATTGGAGTAGCGCTCGGGCGACCAACGACTGCGCCACGCTTGGCCGCATCCGACCGGCTCGCCGAGGAAAACCCGAACGCCTTCATGCAATCCCTGACGCTGTGGCCGGCGTCGTAGTAACGCTGGACTGCATTCCAGTCATAGCGCTTGCCGAACCGCTCGTCGATGGGCTTCCCAAGGCACCGGACGTGGTAGCTCACGGTCGCCTTTGACACGTCCAGCCTGCGAGCGATCTCGACCTTCGGAAGACCCTGTGCAAGTAACTCGACGACTGCCTCGCGCGTCTTTCGCGCCGGAGCGGAGGCCGGTGGAAGGGACTCGTTGAGCGGCCGGTCAGCCTCGCTACCGACAATGCGCTCGACGTGATAGCTGACGGTCGTAGTCGCGAGATCGAGCTGCCGGGCGATCTCGCTCGGCTTCATTCCCGAGCGGTACAGCCTTGCGATTACGGTCCGGGTGCACACGAACATATGTTCGCATCTGGCTCGGACGGAATCCTCCTATACTCGCGCTCCACACCCGGCGTAGCCACCGGATGGGGAATGGTGTAATCGGCAGCACGCGACACTCTGGATGTCGAAGTTGGGGTTCGAGTCCCTGTTCCCCAGTTCTAACCCTGAAGCTTCTCTACCCCCAGGCCCATGGTTACGTCCTGAACCCCGAGATCGAGCGCTCGATGATCCCCGAGGCCTGGGGCCAGCTCGACGGGGGAGCGGCGCCGACGATCACCGACTGCGTGCGCGAGCCCGCCACCAGGCAGGCGATCTCGATGTAGTGAACGCCCGTGCCGGACACGTAGGCGTCCTTCACGCAGTTGCCGTGCCCCGTGAGGAACCGCAGGCCGCTGGCAAACGCCAGGCGGGTGACGCTTCGGTCGCCTTCGTCATGGTTGTGATCGACCCGGAACGTCCGCCAGTCGGCGAGCGTCTCGGGGCCCTGGCGAGGCGTGACGTTCAGATACCCGAGGTACTTGCCGTCGGCGCTACGCAGCGCGGCCGTAGCCGTCCCCGGATCGCCCTTGATCTGCCGCCAGTTGGGCGGGTAGGCCATCTCCGAGCCTGCCGCGATCCGCGCCACGTGCCAGCCCGCAGGCGCCGCCCGCGGGCGCAGCCACGCGAAGGGTCCGCCTGTCGAAGGCACGTCGGACGTTGCCGGACCGGACGAGGTCTGCCCGGCCGGGCTGCTCGAGGATCCGGCGGGCCCGGAGGATGAATGGCCAGACCCGCCGCACCCGGCGCAAACGATCGCCAACGCCGCGAGGCCGACGGCCCTTCTAGAGATTGCCGTCTCCATCGCTCGGGCCGCCCTGGTTGTCGGCGTCGTTGTCGCCCGCGCCGGGGCCCTGGGGGATGCCGTTCTTTGTCTTGGCGGATGAGGACGTCGTCGGCGGCGCCGCCGCGGCGCTCGAGGAGCTCGACGACTGCGTCGAGGCGGCTGCCGGGGACGAGGTGGACGAGCTCGAGGCATTGGAGCCGCAGGCGGCGACCGCGAGCGCCACGAGAACCATCGCGAGCGGCGCGAGGCGGCGGATCGAGGGGTGCGTCTTTGAGGTCATGAGTTGCTCCTTCAGTGCGTTGGGGAAAGTCCCACTCATCGCTAGACGCTCGCAAGGGGACCGTCGTTCCCGTACCGAGTGACTTCTCGTCCCGCTCACCGTACCGCGCCCGCACTCGGGAGGACCGGAATGCCCCGCTCCGGGAAGAAATCGGGGCTGTTGGCGTCCCTTGAACCAGATAGGTCAACTACCCCGCGGGAGGCGTTTTGAGGAGAATCAATGGAGCCGTTTTGCTGATCACTGGTTGCCTGCTCGCCGCCGCATGTGGCAGCAGCAGCTCGAGCTCGTCGTCGGGGAGTGCCGCCGGTACGGGCAGCACCGCTGCATCGACCAGCGCGAGTGCCGCGTCGTCGGGTGGCAGCGCAATCAAGGTTTCCACCAAGCACGGCAAGCTCGGCACGATCCTCGCGGCAGGACCCAAGCAGTTGACCGTCTACATGTTCGAGGCTGACAAGGGATCGAAGTCGAGCTGCATGGGCGCCTGCGCCACGGCATGGCCCCCGGTCACGACGTCCGGCATGCCCGTGACCGGCGGAAGCGCGGCTTCGGCCGATCTCGGCACGACGATGCGCCCCGGCGGCGTCGAGCAGGTGACCTACAAGGGTCATCCGCTGTACTACTTCGTCAAGGACAAGGACGACGGGGATTCCTACGGCGAGGGCGCGCACGCGTTCGGCGCCGATTGGTACGTGCTCGCGCCGAGCGGCAAGAAGGTCGACAATTCGTGACCGGAGCATGGAGGATCAAGCCCACACCAACGAACCGCGGGCCGACGTTCTGGCCGAGCTGTCCGCACTCGCGGACGGGACGCTTGACTACGAGCGCGAGGCGGCGGTCCGGCAGCTGATCGCCAGCTCCCCGGAGCTGCGCGAGCGATTCGCGCGCGAGCAGCGCGCCGTCGCCGCGCTGGGCGCGCTGCACGCCGAGCGGGCGCCGGAGCGGCTGCGGGCCCGGATCGAGGCCGAGCGGGGACGTCCCCGAGGCCGCGCCTGGCCTCGGTTTGGACTGGGTTACGGAACCGCCGTGGCGGCCGCGGTTGCGGTCGCGATCGTCGCGATCGTCCTGCTGCTCCCCGCCGGCACGCCCGGCTCTCCGTCGGTCAGCCAGGCTGCGTCGCTGGCGCTGCGCGGCGCGGCGTTCCCCGCTCCCCCGCCGGGTGGCAGGCGGCCAGACCTCACGCTCGGCCGCGACGTCGAGGAGGTCTACTTCCCGAACTGGTCGCGCCTGTTCGGTTGGCAGGCGACCGGGCAGCGAGTCGACCATCTGAACGGGCGCATGGCGGTGACCGTGTATTACGCCCGCGATGGGCAGCGGATCGCCTACACGATCGTGCAGGCGCCCGCGCTGAAGCTCCCGAGTGCGACCGCCCACTGGTTGGAGGGCACCGAACTTCAGAGTTTCCAAATGGGCGAGCGACAGGTCGTCACCTGGCGGCGCGCCGGCCACACCTGCGTGCTGTCAGGTGACGGAGTCTCGCCCGCCGTGCTGTCGAAGCTCGCAGCGTGGAGGGTCCCCGGCCCGGCCCCGAGCTAGTCGCGCTCTCGCGCGACCTCCGAGGTATCGCCGGACAGCGCCCGCGCGATCCGCTGACGGCCGCGGTGGAGTCGCGTGGTGATCGTGGCCTCGCGAACTCCGAGGCTCCGCGCGGCCTCGCGGTAGGACAGTCCGATCAGGTCGATCGCGACCACCGCATCCCGGAAGTCCTCCGGGAGGTCCGAGATCGCCGCGTACACCTCATCCATCTCCATCCGCGCATCCGGCTGCGCCGAGCGGCGATCCTCGATCAGGTCGAGTGCGTCTGGCGAGCCCGTGGCCTGCGGTCGCCTGGCGGCCATGCGGCGCGTCGAGATGAAGGTGTTGCGCAGCACCCTCAGGAGGTACCCGAGATCGTCGTCTGAGCGGATGATGCGAGGCTTGCGCAGGACCCGCACGAACGTCTCCTGCACGAGGTCCTCCGCCTCCTCCCGAGAGCCACACAGACCCCGCGCCGCGCGGTAGAGCCCATAGCCCACTTCGATGCGATCTTGTGATCCTTGATGGCAAGCAGTAGCAGAACGCCTTCATCCTTGCCCTTTTTGCCTATGCCCCACTTGCGGTAGAGCGAGTTGGCTACGTCATCAATTGGCAGGCCGTCCAGAGTATCGATGGTGACGATGGCCATCTGGACGCCGGTGACTTGTTCCACGCGGCCGCGGTCGGCTTCCAGTTGCGCGCGGGAATCGGGGACCAGGACTTTCGCGAAGTCACTGACGTAGCCTTGGGGTTCGGGAGTTGACGTCGAGGGCGAAGAGAGATGTGGTGAGGAGAGCGAAGGAGAGGAGTGCTTTAGCGATTAGGATCCGTGGGAGAAAATCGGTTCCGGCGAAAGCGCCTGCGCCGAGCTGTGGGGCAAAGGCTTTCGTCCGCCAACCCCAAGCTCCTGCCCATTCTAGCAGGCCAAGTCCTCGCGCTTGATCTTGAAGTCGCCGAGGTTGCCTAGCATCGCGAAAGTGATGTTCTTGGGATCGAAGAACTCCTGCGCGATTCGCTGCACCTGTTCGGCGGTTACGTCCTCAATGCTGCGGAACATTTCGTCCAGCGTGAAGAAGCGCTTGTAGTACATTTCCTGGCGGGCCAGATTGCCCATGCGGCTGGACGTGGATTCCAGGCCCAGCACGAATGATCCTTTCAGGTGATCCTTGGCGCGGCGCAGTTCTTCGGCGGGCACCAGGTTTTCCTTCAGCTCACGCAACTCCTGGACGATGGACTCAACCACCTTACCGGCGGTCTCGGTGGAGGTTCCGGCGTAGATGGCCATGCATCCGGTGTCGCGATACATGCTGAGTTCGGAGTAAACCGCGTACGCGAGACCCTTGCTTCTCGCGGATGTTCTGGAACAGCCGCGAACTCATTCCGCCGCCCAGCACCGTGTTGAGAACGTAGCAGGCGAAGCGCATCCGTGCGGACATAGGATAGGACGGCACGCCCATATACAGGTGGGTTTGTTCCAGCGACGTTTTGTTCCGAAACACCAGACGCGCGTGCGGCACGGGGGGCGGTTCGGGCGGAAGCGCATCCGTTCACCGGCAAGTCTCGAAGTGGTCGCGCGCCAGATCTACCAGCCGCTCGTGCTTCAGATTTCCGGCGGCGGTGATCAGAATGTTGCTGGGCGAGTAATATGCGGCGGTAATATTCGCGGATTTTTTCGCTGGTCGAAATTCTTCACCGTTTCCTTGGTGCCGAGGATCGGCTTGCCGATGGGATGATCCTTCTAGAAGTTGCTGGAAAAAATCTCGTGCAGAAGATACTCGGGGTTATCCACCTCCATCTTCAGCTCTTCGAGGATGACGCCCTTTTCCTTTTCGATATCCTCATCGCGAAACAGAGGATTCAGGACCATGTCGGCCAGAACGTCGAACGCCATGCGGCAGGTGCTCATCCAGCACCTTGGTGTTGTAGCTGACCATTTCCTTGGAGGTGAAAGCGTCGAGGCCGCCGCCGATGGAATCCACCGAGCGGGCGATCTCTTCGGCTGACGGTTCGTGGTTCCTTTGAAAACCATGTGCTCGATGAAATGCGAGATCCCGTTTTCGTCGGGAGTTTCGCGGCGCGAGCCGGTTCCGATCCAGACGCCCATCGAAACCGATCGGACGTGCGGCCATGTGTCGGTGATTACGCGAACGCCGTTGGACGAGCGTCGTGGTCTCGATTTCGCGGGCTTTAGTCGTGCTACGATATCTATTGCTGTAGCCACTGTATCCATTTTATCGCGTTTCCATGGCGGACGGAAGCGCGTGATATACTGAATATAGTGCCGCAAACTCTTGTAGGACTTGAACTTGCGGACCTGCAAGAGGTCCTGGAGCGGCCAGCCAGCCTTTCGCGCCCGCCAGATTTACGAAGCCGTCTACCGGCAGCAGGTTTCGGACCTGGTCGCAGATCACGACGCTTCCCGCTGTCTCTAAGAAATGAACTGGCTTCCAAGTTACCGCTTGGGGTTGCCGCGGCAGCCGCGCGATTCCAAATCCGTGGATGGCACCCGCCGCTACCTGCTCAAGCTGGAAGACGGCCGCACGGTCGAGACGGTGCTGATGCCGGAGGAGGACCGCGACACGATTTGCATTTCGAGCCAGGTCGGGTGTCCGGTGAATTGCCAGTTCTGCCTGACCGCGCTGATGGGGTTGGAGCGCAACCTGACGGCGGGCGAAATTGTCGGGCAGGTGCTGTTCGTGATGCAGACGCATCAACTTTCGACCGGAAGCGATCGGCTCAACATCGTGATGATGGGCATGGGCGAGCCGCTGCTGAATCTGCCTAACGTGATTAAGGCGACGCGGCTGTTGACGGATCCGGAGGGGATCGGAATGTCGCCGCGCCGGATCACGCTTTCGACGGCGGGGATCATTCCGAAGATTGAGGAGCTGGGACGCGAGCCGGTTCGGCCGAAGCTGGCGATCTCGCTGAATGCGTCCAACGAAGAGCAGCGCCGGGAGCTGATGCCGATCACGCGCAAGTATCACTTGAAGGATCTGTTGGCAGCCTGCAAGGCGTATCCGCTGCGGACGTGGGAAAAGCTGACGTTCGAATACGTGCTGCTGCAAGGCGTGAACGATACCGATGCCGACGCGCGGCGGGTGGTGAAGCTGCTGGCGAACTTGAACGCGAAGGTGAACTTGATCGCGCTGAATCCGGGGCCGGGGATAGCTTTTGAGACGCCGGATGCGGAGCGGGTGGACGCTTTTCAAGCGATCGTGCGAGGTCGATGCCCTGTTTTGTGCGGAAGCCGCGGGGACGGGATATTTTCGCGGCTTGCGGGCAATTGAAGAGAATCAGAGCAGGAAACAGAACGTCAGCCGTGCGTCGCCCTGGTGGCGACGTTGCGACGCTAAAGTGCGTGCAGCTCGACTTCGGCGTGACTATGTCCGCATCCGCCAAGCCCAATGCCCATTTGATCGCCCCCATGTACATCTTTTGTACGTCTTTGCGGTCCCAGGCTTTCTTCGCGATGGCCTAGGGTGGAGTAGTAGACGCGGCCTTTGCCGTACATCTTCGCCCAGCTCACCGGATATTTTTGTCGGCGCGGTGTTCTTCGGAGCATTCTTGTTGCTAGGTCGAGCTTGCTTGCGTCCAGGCGAGATGATTACGTGGGTGACATCGCGGTTGAAGTTTTTCACCTGATAGATTTCGTCGGTGAACGGAAGGTGGGGAAAAGCTTTCATGCCGGGGAAGTTCGGAGTCTTCCACTATCACGGGGCGTCGAAGACTCCCCAGGGATGTTGGTTGAAGTAGCCGCCGATCATCTCGCCGTACTCGGGCCACTTGTAGTACGTGTCGATGGCGCTATGGACGCCGACGAATCCTTTGCCGTCCTCGTGCATGAAGGAGAGCAGGTCTTTCTTCTGCTGGTCGACATGTCGAGTTCACCGGTGGTGTAGAAAATCACCGCATCGAAATAGTTCAGATTCTTGGCGTTGCCGGCTTCGATTTTCTGCTTGGTCAGCAGCTGCGTATCGGTGCGGATGTAGGTGTCGTAGACGCCGGACTCACGGCCCAGCCGTTCGATGGTGGCGAGGGCGTGGGACACCGAGTCGTGCTGGAAGCCTTTGACTTCGCCGATCGCGAGGATTTTCTTTTTCTTGGGCTGAGACGGAGCGGAGACCGTGAGCGCGAAACCGATCAGGAGTGCCGGTGAGAGACGGTACATTGCCATAGCATACAGGACGGGGCCGCTAGGCTGCTACATCCGCTGCATTCTGCGGAGCGTGAAGGCCTCCGGGTGGACGTTCGCGTCCCTCAGCTTCTTCCAGTCGTCACTGACGTGGATCAATTTTCCGCTGATGTGATTGGATTGCTCGGAGGCGAGGAAGAGCGCGAGCTGGAGTTGTTTTTCGGGCGCGACGCCACCGGTGCGGCGGATCTCGAGCGCGTCCTCGGTTTCCTTCCAGCCGGCTTTTCGCCCGCGCGCAGAATCTCATCCGTCATATGCGTATAGGTTCCGCCCCGGGCTCATGCAGTTGATCTGCACATTGTGATCGCGCACCTCTTCGGCGATGGTTTCCACCAGGCGCACAACTCCAGCCTTGGATGCGGCGTAGGCGGAGAAATTGGGACGGGCGCTGGCAGCTCCGCCTCCGCTGAGTACGATGATTTTTCCGGAGCGGTGCTCGATCATGTGAGGCAGAACCGCCTTACATGCGTTCATCACGCCGAGAAGATTGATGTGAATGGTGTCGGCCCAGGCTTTCGGAGATTGGTCGAGGAAAGTCCCGATGGGACCCTGGATAGCGGCCGCGCAAACTAAGACGTGGACGCCTCCGAAGTCGCGGCGCATGCGGTCGACTGCGGCGTTGACCTGCTCGAAATCCGTGACGTCGGTGCGAATGCGAAGGGCGTTGCCACCGGCATGTTCGATCTCGAGATGTGCGAGGTCCAATTCTGCTTTGCTGCGGGCGAGCAATCCGACTTTGGCGCCGGCGGCAGCGAATCCAAGGGCCAGCCGTTTACCGATACCACGGCCGGCTCCAGTTACCAGCACACCCGCATTGGTCAGAGAATGCACATGCCTACCAATTTACGGTAGTACAGAAAGGTCGGGTTTGGGGATTGGGGATTCGGGGCTGGTCTAACGATGAGACTTTTGTCTGTACATGGCTTGGTCGGCTCGGTGGAAGAGTTGTTCCGCGGATTCTTCGGGGATGCGCTCGGCTACTCCTACGGAGACGCCGATGTCCACGGTGATGGCATGATTGTCGAGAGTTAAGTTGTAGGCGCCGCTTAAGAGCGCGGCGATTTCTTCGGCGCGAGCCTGGGCGATGGGAAGCCGGCATTCCAGAATGGCGACGAACTCATCACCTCCCCAACGGCAGACGAAATCGCGCGGGCGGACGTTAGCGCTGAGGCGGCTTCCCAATTGTTTGAGGGTTCAGTTGCCGCACAGGTGCCCGTTGCAATCACAGTTGATTCGTTTGAACGTATTCAGGTCGAACAACAGGATGCAGAATTCGCGATTGGCAGCGACGCGGGCCGCCAACTGCCGATCGAATTCGCGGCGGTTTGCGATGCCGGTCAACGGATCTATGGAGGCGAGAAGCTCCACTTCGCGGATCTTGTCCTGGAACTCGGCGAGTTTCGCTTGCAGTTGGGAATTTGCGTCGCGGCTGTCCTGTTCCAGCGACTCCACGAATCCGCGCAGCTCCACGGCCTGGCCGGCGGCCAACGCACGGTCACCCGAGCGCGCCACCTGTTCCATCTGTTCCACGAATCGAGCCAGTCGTCGGATATTTTTTTCGTTGCGGACGGCTCCGGCGATTTCGCTCTGCGCGAGCAGCGCCAGTGCCTGCGCTACGTCCCCGCCAGAAGACTTTAAACTGACGGGCTTTCGCGGCGAAATCGATCAGTTCGGAATGCAGCGCGGCGCGGCTTTCTTCCAGCGTCGGGACGACTGGCGTGATAGACGACGCGGCTGCGCAGGCGGATCAGTTGGTCGTGACACGATGTCGCCGACATCGCCGCATAAGCCGGCCACCGTGTCCGCGATGTTCCAAGATGGATGCCAGATAGCATTCCAGCGCGCTGTCGAGCAAAACTTGTCTGTCGGGTTCAGGTTGCGGTCTCTCCGGGGAACTCATCACTCTGGGGAACTCATCATTCTGGGGAACTCATCAAGGTGAACCGCTACGGCTTGGCTGCGGGCTTGGGAGCATCCGGCGGAGCTTTTCGTTCGAAGCCTTCCTGATAGGCTTCTACGCCTCGCGACGGGACCGCGATTTTAATTACTTTGCGATTGTCGTCCACCCAGAAATCGAGACTGATCGGCTGGCCGTCCGGCGGCGTGCCGCTGATATTGATGTGGTTCAGTTCGGCGGTTTTTCCGGCAAATTCCACGGTCTCGCGGCCTTTGAAAACTAATGTGCCGGGACCTCGGACTGGCCGAGGATATAGATGGGTATTTGCTGCGGGTCCTCGTTCTTTAGGTCGGCGCGCATCGCGAGAAGGCTCCAGGGGAAGAGCGGGAAATTCGCGCTAACAACTAGAGCGCCCGGCGACACCGCGTCCGCTTTGCTTTGCGGGCCTTGTCCGGAATCCATTTCGTTTTTGGCTTTGCCATCCGCGAAAACCGTTTTGACGTTCATCTGCACCTGGCCGAGCTTGCCTTTGGCTACCGCGTCCAGGGGCTGAAACTTTTCGTCGGTGACGACCTTAAACTGCTCGATGTCGATTTTGATGGGTCCGATGGATGCGGTGGCTGAGCCGTTCACTTCGATCTTACCGTCGGCTTTTTGGAGCGTATAGTTTTCCGTGGAGATCGGCTTGCCGGACATGTAGAGAGTCGGCTTGCCGGTGTCCGCCGGAGATGCCGCCGCCGCGGGAGCAGATTTCTTTACCAGGGCTTTGATCTCGTCCGGCATATCGAAACGGTCCTTGGGCATGTCGACGTTGTATTCCACGCTTTGGACGTTGATCTGAAATTCCTGGTTGGCGAATTTGTTGGTGAGCTTGTGGGCACTGAGGATATCGCCTTCCTTCCGGTAGTCGTCAGCGAACACCTCGGCCTTGATGTCTCCCATTTGCGTGGTACGGGTGGTGGCGGTTTTAATCAGAAGGCCAGATTTCTTGTCGTAGAATTGCGTTGTGGGATTGCCCTGTGGCGGCGTCAGCACCACTTTGTAGCATTCGTGGTCCTGCACATTTTCTACGCCAGTGGTTTCGGCCTTTGCGTAGAGGGTGCGCCACTTCAGGGCAGCATTAAAGGTAGCGTCGCGGAAAGCATCCGATTTCTCGATGCCCTTTTTGATTCTAGGGCCCTGCATCGCATTGTTCTCCCACGCCACATCGCCGCTGGTTCCCGATTCATTTTCCCGATGCCTTGCAGGTCGATGGCGGCGCAGATCTGGTCCGGCTCGGCTTGGTAGAAGGTGAGAGTACCCTTCACGCCAGTGGCGACGGACTCCATAGTGCCATGCATGACTTCGTTATT
>CAVOIU010000031.1:0-167335 GCA_963695965.1 uncultured Solirubrobacterales bacterium | reverse complement strand
CGTCGCCGAGAATCACCTCTTGGTGGGCGACGAGCCCGGGGAGCCTCACCGAATGGACCGGCACGCCCTCGAGCGCCGGCGCGGCATCGATCATCAGCCGCGCCGTGCGGAGCGCGGTACCACTCGGCATGTCGAGCTTGCCGTCATGGTGGAGCTCGATGATCTCCGCCCCGGCCATGTGCCGGGCCGCCTGGGCCGCGAACTGCATCATCAGCACCGCTCCGATCGCGAAGTTCGGAGCGACGAACACGTTGGCGCCGGCGCCCGCCAGCGCGTCGAGCTCGGCGGGGTCGAATCCGCTCGTCCCGATCACGACGTGGACGCCCGCAGCCACCGCCTCGCGGGCGTTCGCGAGCGCCGAGTCGGGAACTGTGAAGTCGACGAGCACGTCGGCGGCCTCGAGCACCTCGGCGACCGGGATCGAAAGCTCGGGGTCCGCCCTGCCCGTGAGCTCAAGGTCATCGGCCGCCTCGACCGCCGCGCATACCGTCTGCCCCATCCGTCCCGCGGCCCCCGCGACCGCGACCCTGATCACCGGCCGGCCCCCGCGCCGGCGGGAAGCGCAGCGCTGAGCGCCTCCTCGAAACGCTCCTCCTCCGGGCCGATCCCCGCCGCGGAGAGCAGCTCAGGGCCCCAGAGGGCCTCAACCAGGGCACCGAGGTCCTCGAGCGTGACCGCCTCGATCCGGGCGACGACCTCATCGATCGACTCGATCGGGGCGCCGGCGAGCAGCTCCGAGCCGAGCCGGCTCATTCTCGCCCCGGTCGACTCGAGCGCGAGCACCACACGTCCCTTGAGATTCTCCTTGGCCCGGTTGAGCTCTTCGGCCGTCGCGGGCTCCTCGCGCAGGCGGCGCAGCTCGGAGCCGACCACCGCCAGCGCCTCGCCCAGGTTGTCCGGCCGCGTGCCGAGGTACAGGCCCACCTGGCCGGTGTCCTGGTACGCGCTCGTGAACGAGTACACGGCATACGCCAGCCCGCGCCGCTCACGGATCTCCTGGAACAGCCGCGACGAGGAGGTCCCGCCAAAGATCGTGTCGAGCACCCGCAGCGCGAAGCGGCGATCGTCGTGGCGGGAGATCCCGACCCCGCCGAGGCAAACGTGGAACTGCTCTGTGTCCTTGCGCTCGAACCGGCGCTGGGCGCCGATCGGCTCGGGCGTGGCGGCGGCAGCCCGTGCCCCCCCGTCCCTCGATTCGATCCGGTCCGCGGCGAGCTTCACGATCCCGTCGTGGTCGACCGCGCCGGCGGCCGCGATCACGATGTTCCTCGGCACGTACCGGCCGGAGTGGAAGCGGGCGATCTGCTCGGGCGGCGTCTCGGCGATCACCGGCGCACGCCGATGATCGCGCGTCCCAGCGGGTCCTCGCCGAACACCGCCTCCCCGAGGAGGTCGAACACCTTCTCCTGCGGATCGTCCTCGTACATCGCGATTTCCTCGAGGATCACCGCCCGCTCGGAGTCGATCTCCTTCAGCGCGGGGGAAACACCATGTCGGCCATCACGTCGAAGGCCTCGGGGAGGTGCTGGTCGATCACCCGCGCGTACACGGAGGTCGTCTCCTTGCCGGTGCCGGCGTTCAGCTCGGCACCCATGCCGTCGAAGATCTGATCGATCTCCAGCGAGCTGTACTTGGACGAGCCCTTGAACAGCAGGTGCTCGAGCAGGTGGGAGAGCCCGGCCTGCTCGTCGCTCTCGACGCGCGACCCCGTGCCGATCCAGAATCCCAGCGACACGGACCGGACGGAGGGCATCGCCTCCGTCACGATCCGCACGCCCGACTCGAGCGTCGTCAGCCGGTGTTCTGTGGCCACAGCCGTGGCTACGAGCGGGGGCGCTCCGGATCGCGGTCGCGCACCCGGCCGCCGTCGCGGTCCCGGTCGCCGCTCGCGACCGCGACCACCTCGCCCATCGCGGCCGCCGCGCCCATCGCGGCCGCCACGGTCTCCGCGCGTCACGCCGCGGTGGTCCCCCGTCTCCGCTGCCGACCGACGCGAGCTCCTCGGCGGTCTTGCCCTCGACCTCGGGATCGTTCGCGAGGCGCAGTCCGATCCGGCCTCGCTCGCGGTCGACCTCGACCACTCGGACGGCGAGGTCGTCGCCCTTGTTGAGCACTTCCTCGACCGCGTCGATCCGCTGACCCGGGGCGACGTTGAGATGTGGATCAGCCCGTCGGTGCCCTTCGACAGCTCGACGAACGCGCCGAACGCGGTCGTCTTGACGACCTTGCCGGTGAACTCGTCGCCGACCTCGACCTCCTTGGTCATCGACCGGATCCGGTCGACGAGCGCATCGCCGAGCTCGCCGTTGGATGCGTAGACGAGCACCTGACCCTCGTCGTTGACGTCGATCTGGGACTCGAACTCCTCCTGCAGGGAGCGGATCGTCTCGCCGCCCTTGCCGATCAGCAGCCCGATCTTCTCGGGGTCGATCTTGATCGTCGAGATCCGCGGAGCGTGCTTGGAGAGCTCGGCCCGCGGCGCGTCGATCACCTTGGTCATCTCGCCGAGGATGAACTCGCGCGCGCCTTGCCTGCGTGAGGGCATCGCGCATGATCTCGAACGTCACGCCGGTGATCTTGATGTCCATCTGGAGCGCGGTGATCCCGCCTCGGTGCCGGCGACCTTGAAGTCCATGTCGCCGAGGTGGTCCTCGACCCCGCGATGTCGGTGAGGATGATGTACTCCTCCCCTTCCTTGATCAGGCCCATGGCGATTCCGGCGACGGCGCCTTGATCGGCACGCCGGCATCCATCAGCGACAGCGTCGAGCCGCACACGGGGCCATCGACGAGGACCCGTTGGACTCGAGGATGTCCGAGACGACGCGGATCGTGTACGGGAACTCCTCCTGGGTGGGGATCATCGGCACGAGCGCGCGCTCGGCGAGGCGCCGTGACCGATGTCGCGGCGCTTGGGGCCGCGCATGAAGCCCGCCTCCCCGACCGAGAACGGCGGGAAGTTGTAGTGGTGGAAGTAGCGCTTGGAGGTCTCGAGCCCGAGCGTGCGAGCCGCATCTCCTCACGGGTGGTCCGAGCGCGACGACGCTCACGCCTGCGTCTGGCCGCGGGTGAACAGCGCGAGCCGTGGGGCGGGGGAGACGCCGACCTCGATCGAGATCGGCCGGATCTCGTCGGCGCTGCGGCCGTCCGGGCGCTTCTTCTGGACCGCGATCCGCTCGCGGATCATCGTCTTCTCGAGCCTGTCGAAGGCGCAGCTGCGCCGTTGGCTCGGACTCGGCGTAGCTCGGCCTCGGGGTCGCCCGCATACTGCGCGAGCACTCCTCCTCGACCGCCTTGGTCGCGTCCTGGCGCTCGAGCTTGTCCTCGACCTGGGTCGCGGCTTCGAGCGCCGCGCCGTGCGAGGCCTTGATCTGGTCGTAGAGGTCGTTGTCGACCTCCGGCGACTCTACCTCCATCTTCGGCTTGCCGGCCTTCTCAGCCAGCTCGCGCTGGAGCGCGCACAGCTTCTTGATCTCGCTGTGGGCGATGTCAAGCGCGTCGAGGATCTCCGCCTCGGGTATCTGATTGGCGCCGGCCTCGACCATCAGGATCGCCTCTTCGGTGCCGGCGACGATCAGGTCCAGATCGGTGTTCTCGAGGAGGTCCTCCTCGGCGGGATTGACGACGAAGTTGCCGTCGATCTTGCCGATTCGAACCGCCCCGACGGGCATCGGGAACGGGATGTCGGAGACCATCAGCGCCGCCGAGGCTCCGTTCATCGCGAGCATGTCGTAGGGGTGCTCGTGATCCACCGAGATCGGCAGGGCGACGAGCTGGGTCTCGTATCGCCATCCCTTGGGGAACAGCGGCCGGACCGGGCGGTCGATCAGGCGCGCGGTGAGCGTCGCCTTCTCCCCCGCGCGACCTTCGCGCTTGAAGAACGAGCCGGGGATCTTCCCGGCCGCGTACATGCGCTCCTCCACGTCGACCGTCAACGGGAGAAAGTCGACGTCCCTGAGGTTGCCCGCAGTAGCGGTACAAAGGACCACCGTGTCGCCCTGGCGGACGACCACTGCGCCGGAGGCCTGCTTGGCCAGCTTGCCGGTCTCGAACGAGATCTCATTGCCTGCGATCTCGGTCGACACGCGCGTGGCGGCGTCAGACATATTCAGTTTCCTTCCTGCTCCGCCGTTCGGTAGGCAGAGTGCTTCGCGTTTTCTTGAATCTTTTCCGAACGTGATGATGGTAGCGGGCGCGGGCACACGCGACGCAGTCGCAGGCCTGGAGGGCGCCCCCGTCAGCTGAGTCGTTCGAGCTCGCGGGGATCCAGCCTCCCGCTGTACATCCGGCCGTCGGCGAACACCGTCGGCGTCGTCACGACCCCCGCGCGCACCCCGGACTCGAAGTCACGCCGCACGCGCCCGCGGACAGCGTCATCACGGCGATCGGAGTCGAAGCGCTCGAGGTCGAGGCCGAGGCTGCGGGCCCGCTCCCACAGGTGCGGATCCTCGAGCCGGCCCTGATCGGCGAACAGCAGGTCGTGCATCTCCCAGAAACGCCCCTGCGCGCCCGCCGCCTCGGCGGCGCACGCCGCGGCCCATGCCCGCGGGTGACTCGAGCGGACGGGGAAGTGGCGGAACACTCGGCGCAGATCGGCGCTCTGGAGCTTCACGCTCAGCACGGCGCAGAACGGACACTCGAAGTCCGCGTACTCGATCGCAAGCACGGCGCCTTGCGGCCCTCGCACGTGGTCCTCAGGTCCCGGCGGAGGGACCGGCGCCGAGCCTAGGTCAGCTCCCACCCAGGCTCTCGGCGAGACCGTCGAAAATCAGGTTGGCGCCTGGCAGCTCGGAGGGCGATGGGGCCTGATAGCTCCATTTGACGACCGCGTCCGGCCCGATGATCGCCAGCGCGCGCTGGGGAAAGCCTCCCTCGTGGTAGGCGCCGAACGCCTCGCACACCGCGCCCTTGGGCTCGAAATCGGAGAGCTGCCCGATCCTCACGCCGAGCTTCTCGCGAAACGCCGCCTGGGAGTAGGGCGCGTCGCAGGAGACGCCGTACAGCGTCGCCCCCTTCGCCTCGAGCTCGTCCAGCACCTCGTCGTAGAGGTTCAGTTGGTCGGTGCAGACGCGGCTGAAGGCGAACGGGTAGAAGACCAGAACCGTGGTCGTGCCCTCGAGATCCGCGCGGGTGAACTCGGTCCCGTCCTCGCGGCGGAGCGTGAATTCGGGCGCCGGCTCCCCCGCCGCGAGCACGCCGGCCTACTTTTCTCAGCCCGAGCTCTGAGACCAGCGCGCGATACCGATCCAGGTCGTCGCGCTGCAGATAGTTCAGGAGCCTCCGGCGGCGACCCACGAGCATCAGCAGGCCGCGGCGGGAGTGGTGGTCCTTACGATGGACCCGCAGGTGCTCGGTCAGCTCGTTGATCCGCTCGGTCATCAGTGCGATCTGGACCTCGGCCTTGCCGGTGTCCGCGTCGCCGTCGCCGAACTTGGAGACGAGCTCGTGCTTGCGTTCTTTCGTAAGGGTCATGCGGCCGGTGAGGCTAGCAGCACAGCTCACGGGTGCGCTCGACATCGAGCCGCATCTGCTCCACGAGCGCGTCCGCGGACTCGAACCTGCGCTCGCCGCGCAGGCGGTTGAGGAAGTCCACGCGCAGGACCGCGCCGTACAGATCCACCTCGCGATCGAGCAGGTAGGCCTCCACCAGCACGGCCCGGCCGGTGCCGAAGGTGGGACGGACGCCGACATTTACCGCGGCGCAGGCCCCGTCGGCGCGCGCTACGTAAACCCCGTGGCCGGGGCACACGAGCGCCTCGTCGGGGACGATGTTGGCGGTCGGGAAGCCGAGCTCGCGGCCGCGTCGATCGCCCTCCACGACCTCGCCGCGGAGCTGGAACGGGGCGCCCAGCATCCGCGCCGCCAGCTCCACGTCACCGGCCTGGACGAGCGCGCGAATGTGGCTCGAGGAAACGATCTCTCCCTGAAGCTCGACCAGCGGCACGACCCTCGTCTCGAACCTCGGATCCGCGCGCAGCACATCGGCGTCCCCCGCCGCCCGATGGCCGAAGCGGAAGTTCTCGCCCACCGACACCCGAGTGGAGGCGAGCGAGCCCACCAGCACCTGGTCGATGAACTCCTGCGGGCTCTGGGCGGCGAATCCCTGATCGAACGGAACCACGACGAGCTCCTCGACCCCCAGCCCGGCGATCAGCTCGGTCTTGACGTCGAAGCTCGTGAGCAGTCGCGGGGCGGCCTCGGGCCGGACGACCTGGAGCGGGTGGGGCTCGAATGTGAGCACCGTGTCCGAGCCTGCGATGACCTCCCGGTGCCCCAGATGGACGCCGTCGAACTCGCCGACCGCCACCTGGCGGGGGCGCCGCTCCACGTCCTTGAGCATCGTCACCTGCATCGGCGCGGAAGCCTAGAGGCTACGATCGCCGCGCTGATGAGCTCCCGACGGGTTCTGCGAGGGTGCGTAGCGACGGTCGCGCTCGCGGCCACGGGCTGCGGCAGCTCCTCGACCACCCTGTCGAGGGCCGAGCTCGCGGCGAAGGTCGACAGAGCCTGCAGCTCGTACACCTCCTCCTCGTCCGCGATTCCCCAGCCGAGCAACGTGGCATCAAACCTCGGGGTGGCCGCCGCGTACCTCGAGAAGCTCAAGCCGCTGGTCGAGTCCGAGCATGCCGCGATCGCCAGCCTGAAGCCAGCGCCCGAACTGCGAGCACAGTTCGACCGGTTCCTGGCGGCGAGCACCCATCAGCTGAGGCTGTTCGAGTCGGCGCTGGCAGGGGCCCAGGCCCGGGATCCGAACAGCCTCCGCGACCTGCTCACAGCGGCCCGCTACAAGCAGTCCGTGATGGTGCCACTCGAGCGCACCCTCGGCTTCACGGCCTGCCAGAGGTAGCGCCGCCGATCGGCGGCGAGAAGCCGACGATCGGCTTGAGCTCGGTCCCCCCCTCGCACGGCTCGGCCAGTGCGATCAGACCGGCCTCGCCGGTGAGCCTGACGACCCCCGAGGCGACGGCGTCTGCCGGGACGCTGACTCCGTGGCCGGCGCGCCGGGCCTGCTCGGCGTCGACGCGGACCTCCGGAAGGAACTCCAGCGCTCGGGGAAGCGGGATCACCTGCTCGGGATCGGCCGCCTCGACGTCGAACGGACCGATCGCGGTCCGCCGGAGCTGCTCGCAGTACGCGTCTCCGAGGTCGGCGATCAGGCTGCGGATGTACGTCCCCGAAGAGCACTCGATCTCAAAGCCCCTTCGGTCTGCCTCCCGCCAGGTCTCCTCGAACCTGTACACCTCGATCTCGCGCTCCGGCAGCACGAGCGTCTCCGCTCCCGCCCGCGCGAGGGCGTAAGCCCGCCGGCCCCCGACCTTGACGGCGGAGTACGCCGGCGGGCGCTGGCGGAGCAGGCCGGTCGGCAGCTCAAGCTCACCGTCCGGGACCGCGCCGGTCTCGACGATCTCCCCTTCCGGGTCCCCGGTGGTGGAGGTGGCCCCAAACCGCGCGACCGCCTCGTAGCGCTTGGGCAGCGCCATCAGGAAGCGCTGGGCGCGCGTGGCCCTGCCGACGAGGATCAGCAGCAAGCCGGTCGCGAACGGGTCCAGCGTTCCCGCGTGGCCGACCTTCGCGGCCCCCCGGCCGCCGAGAGCTCGCCGCACCTTCATAACCACCCCGGATGAGGTGATCCCCGCCGGCTTGTCGTAAAGGATTACGCCATCCAGCCGTAAATCCCCGGCGCTCACGACGGGACGAGTTGGCGGTCCACCTCGTTGCGCAGGAACTCCACCAGTTCGTCTCGCTCCATCGAGGTCGTGAACCCGGCCGCCTGGCGGTGGCCCCCGCCCCCCTGGGCCCGGGCGATCCGTGAGACGTCGACTCTGGCGTCCGAGGCCCGTAGGGACACCTTGCGCTGACCCGGTGTGGCATCGCTGACGCGGTCTCGAATCAGCGCCGCGACAACCGTGCCCTCGACCGCGCGCAGGTGGTCGATCACGCCCTCGGAATAGCTCTCCTGAGCGTCGGACTCCTCGAAGTCGCTCGCCGTCAGCTCGGTCACCGTGAGGCGCCCGCCGTCGTAGCGCTCGACCTTGGCGAGCGCCCTTGCCAACAGCGACAGCTTGCCGATCGGAACTCCCTCGTAGACACGGCGGTAGATCTCGTGAGGGCCGACGCCGGCCTCGATCAGGTCGGCGGCCATCAGGTGCGATCGGGCGCTCGTGTTCTCGTACATGAACCTGCCGGTGTCGGTGATCAGCCCGACGTACAGGGCCTCGGCGATCGCGGTCGTCGGCTTGACGCCCAGGTCCCCCATCAGGTCCCACACGATCTCGGCGGTGCACGAGGCGTTCGGGTCGACGAGGTTGACCGTCCCAAAGTGGGTGTTGTCGTGGTGATGGTCGATGTTGACGATGTGCATCCCATCGCGCCGGAGAGCCTCGGCCGGGTTGCGCTCGAGATTCCCGCAGTCCAGGAACACGACCGTCCGCTGCTCGACGTCCGCCGGCGGGGCCGTGATCAGGCCGGGAAGCTCGAGGAATGTGTACTCGGCCGGGAGCGGGAGGTCGTGCTCGTCGATCAGCGGCATGCTGTCCTTCCCCAGCGCGGTCAGGATCTCCTGCATCGCAACGAGCGATCCGAGCGCATCCCCGTCCGGGTTCTCGTGCGTGACGACGATCAGCTTGTCCGCCGTGCGGAGCTCCTCGAGCACCTGCTCGCGGCTCGAGTGCGCGCCGTTGTCAGTCATCGCCGGGCTCGCTCAGGAGCTCGGTGATCCGCGCGGCGCGGTCCACCGTGTCGTCGTACTCGAACGTCAGCGTCGGCGTTCGCCTGAGCGTGAGCTCGGATCCAAGCCGGGCCTGGAGGTAGCCGTGCGCCGAGCGCAGCCCGTCCAGCGACGCCACGCGGGTGGGCTCGTTGCCCAGCACGCTCACGTAGACCCGGGCATGGCGGAGGTCCGGGCTGGTTTTGACAGAGGTCACGGTCACGAATCCGACGCGCGGATCCTTCAGGTCCTTGGAGATCGCTTCGCTGAGGACGGCGCGCACGGCCTCATTGACGCGACGCATGCGTTCGCTGGCCATCCTAGCCATCCACTCCCAACGCCGCGCTCCACTGCCCGATCACCGCAGATCCTCGACGGAGACGACGAGCCGCTCGATCCGGACTCCCTCCGGGCACCGCGAGTCGAGCCATCGCTCGATGTTGTCGAGCGCCGTCCCGAGCGTCACCAGCGAGCCGCTCGTCAGCGCCGCCGTCAGCCGCGCGCGCTGCCACAGGTCCTGGTGGTCGACCTCGGCCACCGCGGCCCCCATCCGCCCCCGGAGCTGCGCCTTGATCGAGGAGAGCTCCTTGCGCTTTCCCTTGAGGCTGGCCGCGTCCGGGAAGTGCAGGTCGATCAGCAGCACCGCGACAAATCCGCTCTCCCCCTCGGGAGACACGGGCTAGACGAGCTCGCGCTCGACCTGCCGCGTGGCGTACGTCTCGAGCACATCGCCCTCCTTGATGTCGGCGAAGTCCCTGAGCACGATGCCGCAGTCGAAGCCCGCGCTGACCTCGCGCGCGTCGTCGTTGAAGCGGCGCAGACTGGCGATCTCGCCGTCGTAGACGACCGTGCCGTCGCGGACGAGGCGGACCTTCGATCCCCGCGTGACCTTGCCGTCGAGGACGTGGCAGCCGGCGATCGTCCCCACGCGCGAGGCCCGGAAGGTCTGGCGGACCTCGGCGGTGCCGAGCGTGTCCTCGACCTCCTCGGGCACGAGCATGCCCTGCATCGCGTCGCGGAGCTCCTCGATCGCACGGTAGATGACCGAGTAGTGACGGATCTCCACGCCCTCGCGCTCGGCCACGGCGCGCGCGTCCCCGACCGGACGGACACCGAACGCGAGAATCACGGCATCGGAGGCGGCGGCGAGCATCACGTCCGACTCGGTGACCGCGCCCACGGCGGCGCGGATCACGTTTACGGACACCTCCTCCTGGGGCAGCTTGGCGATCTCGTCCTCGATCGCCTCGAGCGAGCCGGCGACATCTGACTTCAACACGAGGTTCAGTTCCTGGATGCCGCTCTTGAAGATGTCCTCGAGCGACACTCGCTTGCCCGAGCGCCGGGCCAGCGCCTCGGTCTTCAGCCGCGTCAGCCGCTCGCTGGCCAGGTGCCGTGCGCGGCGCTCGTTCTCGACCACTCGCACTTGCTCGCCCGCCTCGGGCACCCCGTCGAAGCCCAGCACCTCGACCGGCTCCCCGGGGGTGGCCCGGCTCACGCGGCTGCCGATGAAGTCCTGCATCGCGCGGACACGGCCCCAGTGGGCGCCGGCGACTAGCGCGTCGCCAACCTTGAGCGTCCCCCTGGAGATCAGCACGGTGACGACCGGACCGCGGCCGGGATCGAGCTTGGACTCGACCACGGACCCCGACGCCGGTGCGTCGGGATTGGCGCGGAGCTCTTCGACCTCGGCCATCACCACGATCGTTTCGAGCAGGTCGTCGAGACCCTGTTTGGTCTTGGCCGAGACGTCGACGAATTCGGTGTCTCCGCCCCACTCGACCGGCTGCAGGCCGAGCTGGGTCATCTCGGTGCGCACACGGGCGGGGTCCGCGCCTTCCTTGTCGATCTTGTTGACCGCCACCAGCATCGGAACGCCCGCGTCCTTGGCGTGATCGACGGCCTCCTGGGTCTGGGGCTTCACCCCGTCGTCGGCGGCCACCACGATCACGGCGATGTCAGTGACCCTGGCGCCGCGGGCGCGCATCGCGGTGAAGGCCTCGTGACCGGGCGTGTCCAGGAAGGTGATCGTGCTGTCGGCGTGGTGGACCTGGTAGGCGCCGATGTGCTGGGTGATGCCACCCGCCTCCCCGGCGGCAACCTCGGTCTCGCGGACGGCGTCCAGCAGCGAGGTCTTGCCGTGGTCGACGTGGCCCATGATCGTCACGACCGGGGGTCGCCCGACGAGCTCCGCGTCGGTGTCCTCGAAGCCCGGCTCCTCGATCTCCTCCTCCTCGGTGTGCACGACCTCGACGTCCTTGCCGAACTCGGAGGCGAGCACCTGGATCGTGTCATCGGACAGCGTCTGGGTCTGCGTCTTCATCTCCCCGAGCTCCATCAGCTTCTTGACGATCTCCGGAACCCGGACGTCCAGGTACTCGGCGACGTCCTTGACGGTCGAGCCCGAGTTGACCCGAATCGCCGGATCGGCGACCGCGGTCTGGTTCGACGGACGCGACTCCGCCTCCTCGTCGTACACGCCTCGGCGACGGCGGCCTCGGCGCTGCCGGCGCGGCGGCTGGCTGCTCTGGCGCGGGCCGCCGTCGGCGCGACGCGAGGCCTGGGAGTCGATCACCACGCGCCGGCGGCCGCCTGCCGCGCCGGGCGCGCGCTCGCCCTGGAGGGAGTCACGAGTGGGTCGCTTGTGCTCGGCTCGCTGCCCGTCGGGCGCGAGCGGCGCGTCCGTCTTGGCGGCGGGCGCGGGAGGCGCCTCGGTGTTGGCAGCGGGTGTCGGCGCGGCTGCCTGGGGCGCCGGGGCTGGGGCCTTGGCGTCGGTGGCGGACTTGGCAGGGCTGTCCGTGGCGCGAGCGCCGCCCCCGTCCGCCAGCACCTTGCTTGCCAGGTCCTCGTCGACGTTCGAGGCTGCCGCCTTGACCTCTATCCCAGCAGCACGCAGGCGTTCGAGGACGTCCTTGGCGGTTAGCCCTCGTTCCTTGGCGATCTGGTGGACCCGCTTGTTCATGAGCTCCAGTGTAGATCGCTACTGAGCAGCGCCTTCGGCGGGCTGCTCGGCGTTTTCGGCCACCTGCTGACCGTCGGCTACCAGCTGTTCGCCGTCGGCCGCGGGCTGCTCGGCCCCGGCGGCCGCGACCTCGTCGGTGTCCTTCCCCTCGAGCGCCTGGTGCGCCTCGAGCCCGCAGTACCGGGAGCCCGGGAGCGCCGCGTTGGGGCATCGGCGGCCGTTGGACAGGATCGCGGCGCAGCGTCCCTGCGCATCCTCCTGGTCGTAGCCGCTCGCGGCCTCCTCGGCCGAGAACTCGGTCTCGGAGCGGATGTCGATCCGCCATCCGGTCAGCCGGGCGGCGAGCCTCGCGTTCTGTCCCTCGCGCCCGATCGCCAATGAGAGCTGGTCGTCGGGAACGATCACGGTCGCCTGCTTGCCGGCATCGTCGACGAGCACTTCGCGGACCCGCGCGGGCGACAGCGCCTTGGCGACGAACCGGGCGGGCTCGTCGTTGTAGGGAATGATGTCGATCTTCTCGCCGCGCAGCTCGGACACGACCATCCGGACGCGTGAGCCACGCGGCCCCACGCATGCCCCGACTGGATCGACGCCGTCGACGTGCGAGACCACCGCGATCTTCGAGCGGTAGCCCGGCTCACGGGCCACGCCGGTGATCTCGACCAGCCCGTCCGCGATCTCCGGGACCTCGAGCTCGAACAGCTGCTTGATCAGCTCCGGGTCGCGCCGGGACACGATGATGCTCGGGCCCTTCGTCGAGTTGGACACGTCCTTGATCACTGCCTTGATCCGCTGGGAGTGGTCGTAGCGCTCGCCCTCGACCTGCTCTGATTTGGGCAGCAGAGCCTCCACCCGCTCGCGCAGCTGGACCAGCGTGTAGCGCGAGTCCGACTGCTGGACGATGCCCGTGATCAGCTCGCCGACGCGGTCGCGGTACTCCTCGAACATCATGTCCCGCTCGGCCTCGCGGATCCGCTGCAGGATCACCTGCTTGGCGGTCTGGGCGGCGATCCGGCCGAAGTCGTGCGGGGTGACGTCCTCGGTCTCGATCTGGTCCTCGTACTCCTTGAGCTTCTCCATGTCGAGCTCCGGCTCGGGCGGCTCGCGGAGCTCCCCGGTCTCGGGGTCGACGGTCGGCTCCTGGTCGACGGTGGCATCCACCAGCAGGTGCTCCTCCAGCTCCGGCGGGATCTTCAGCTCCCAGACCTTGAAGTCACCGCTGTCGCGGTCCATCTCGACCTTGGCGTATTTCGCGGCGCCGGGTGTCTTCTTGTAGGCCGACAGCAGCGCGTCCTCGAGTGCCTCCATCAGCTTCTCCGAGGAGATGTTCTTCTCTGCTGCGAGCCCCCGCACCGCTTCTACGATTTCGCGTGACATGCTTCAGTCTCCTGGGATCAGGTTGGAGCGGGCGATCCGCTCATAGGGGATCGTGACGACGCCATCGACGGCTGCGATCGTGACCTCCTCCTCCGAGGCGCCGACGAGCTCACCGGTGAGGCTCTTCTGTCCGTGCTCGGCGTTCGCGGCGTCGCCCCTCAGTCGCACGCGCGCGCGGCGACCGAGGAACCGGGTGTAGTGCTGCGGCTTGGTCAGCGGGCGGTCCTGACCGGGCGAGGAGACCTCGAGCGAGTACCGCTCTCGGTACTCGCCGAGGTGGCCCGTGACGCGTTCACATAGCGCCAGGTTGACCCCATCGGGGTGATCGATGAACAGCCGCAGCGTCGAGCCCGACACCTCTGCGAGCAGCACCTCGACATCGGGCTCGGTCGAGGCGAGCCGACCTTCGATCTCGGTTTGAAGTGCTGTGACGCTCACGGTCTCCTCCACATAACTCATAAAAAAAGCGGGCTCGCGCCCACTTCGGGTACTTCCACCGGGAGCACCCCGGCGCGAACTGCTGTAAATGCCAGGTTAGCACCGATCTTGCGCGTTACGTACGCCGCGAAGCGCCCGCCTTACGTGCCCGGTGAAGCGGCAGCCGCCCTGGCTCGGTCACGATAGATCCGGTAGTCGCGCCTGCCGGGCTGCATGCACGCCGCGAGCGCCAGCGGCTTGCGGGCCTCGGCGTGGCGGCCCAGCATCTGCAAGGAGCGCCCGAGGCAGAACTGGGCGAAGTCGTTGGTCGGCGCGCAGTCGATCACAGCGCCGAACTCGATCGCCGCCTGCTCGTATCGTCGAGCTCCGAAGAGCGCCCGTCCGAGTGCTTCGCGGATTGAGGTCTTGTCCGGGTCGAGGTCGCGCGCCCGCGAAAGCGGGATCACCGCCTGGTGGTTGTGCCCGGCCTCGAGCAGCTCCGTGCCCCGCGTGAACAGCTCGTACACGTCTTCCATCGTCACCAGTTTAGGCGGGTCGGGGGCGCGTTCCCGGAGCCGGCCGGAGCCGCGGTCGGCGGGGCGGGAGCGCCCACAGAGCGCGAGCGCGGCCGAGCGACCCGAGCCCCATTCGCAGCTGCGCGCGGAGCGCACGGCGCTGTGCCGGCGTGGGTTCTTCGGCGCCGTCGCCGAACCGGACCAGGCGCAGCGCGCGCACGTACGCCGCCGCCTCCGGAGCCGCGGACAGGCGCCGCTCGAGCGCCGACAGCGTGACCCCGACCTCGAGCGGCCTACCGCTGCGTTCGAACGCCCGCTCGAGCTCCGCGAGCTCCGCGTCGGCACCGCTCAGGGGCCGGGTGACGAGCGCCCCCGCCGCGAGGATGCCCGCCAGCACGAGCGCCAGGACCGAGAGCTCGAGCGCCCCGATCTCACTCCCCGAACCGGGACTCGTGTGGTGCGGCGCTCCTCCTGCGCCCGCGGGGCCGCCGTGTTGGTGGTTGGCGGCCGGCTTCCGCGGAGTCGCGGAGCCGGACCGGGAGGAGCCGGAGCTTGCCGGATGACCCCCGAGCGCCGGGGCCGCCCCCGGCGTCGGGTCGAACCGGACCCAGCCGTAGCCGGGAAACCAGGCCTCGACCCAGGCGTGGGCATCGAGGTCCGACACGATCCACCTGCGGGTCGCGGTGTCGTAGGAGCCCGGAGCGAATCCGACCGCAACCCGCGCCGGGATCCCTCCCATCCGGAGCAGCAGCGCCATCGCGCCGGCGAACTGCTGGCAGTAGCCGGCCCTGGTGCCGAACAGGAACTTCTCGATCGGATAGGCCGCGGCCGCGGGGCTCTCGTCGTAGGTGTAGCCGTGGGCGAGATAGCGCAGCACCGCCTGGACGTAGGCATACGGGATCGCGGCCCCCCGACGGAGACGGAGCGCGAGCTCGTACGCCGCGGAGTAAGGGGAGCTGCGCAGGATCGGCCCCGGATCGACGCTGGTCGGGCCATAGGTGGCCGCGCGCGAGGCCCCGAACGGCGCGAACACCACCAGCTCGGTTGGCCGTGGGTAGATCGTCAGAAACCCTGGCAGCAGCACCGCGGGGTAACTGGTGCCCGCGCTGGCGAGCTCGGCGCCGCTCGGGCGGGGCGAGTAGGTCTGGATCGAGTAGCTGGTCCCCGAGCCGAGCTGCGTGGTCGTCGCCCACGTCCCCGGGCTCTGACCGGCGAAGAACGGCGCCGAGAGGTGCGTCGGAGCGCTCGCCGATCCCGCCGCAATCACCTGCGTCGTGGTCATCGCCCGGACCGTCACCTGAATCGTCTGCGTCCACCGCGCCAGCGCGCTGCGCGAGAGAGTGCTCGTCGCATCCTCGGTGCCGGCGGCGTTGCCCAGCACCCATCCCCTGCCGGCGAACACGTCCAGGTTCTCCGCCTTCCAGTAGTCGCGACGCGTCGCGCGCACCTCCAGGACCGCCCGGCCGTTGCGAGGCCAGTCGATCGGGCCATAGCCCTGAGACCAGTCAAACGCCTCCGACTTGACCGCCGCCAGGCGCCCGGCGAGCGCCTGGTAGTCGAGCCATGGCTTGTGACGCTCGAGCGCCGGCGCCAGCGCGATCGCGACGGCGGCGGCCGCCCCGCATACAGCGATCGCGCCCGCGACCCGGCTTCGCTCGATCCGCTCGCCCCACGTGAAGGCCGCCAGCAGGGCGAACAGGATCACGCCCTGGAGATAAGGGAGCCGAGGATGGATCACCGTCGAGGGGATCACGGCGAGGGCGATGAGCGGAAGCGCGGCGCCGGCCCGGCGCAGGTCGCCGGAGTCTCGCGGCGCCAGCGCCAGCATCACGGCCGCGTCGATCAGCAGCACCCCCGCGCCCAGGGCGATCACCATCCGGACCCATTCGTCGACGCCGATGTACGGGACGAGCACGCCCGGGAGCGCCGACAGCCCCTCCCCGATCGCCGACGCCGCCACGGCGATGCGGACGTGAAGCACCCACGCAAGCGGGACGCCCGCAAGCGGAAGCATCGCGATCACCGCAAGCGCTGCGAGCACGGCCGCAAGCGTTCGGCTGCGACGCCGGACGATCGGGCCGGCCGCCACCAGCAGCAGGGCGAGCCCCAGCACGCCGAGCAGCCGCGAGCTGGGAGCGCCCCGCTCGAGCGTCGCCCACCGGTCGACGCCATACGCCGCGAGCGCGGCGAACGTCGCGATCCGCACGAGTGGCCGCTCCCGGCGTGACGCGACCCCGAGCTGCGGCGCGGTCTCGCGCCGCCCGAGCGGTGGGAGCAGGGCGACCTGAGGGGTGCTGCTGCTCATCGCGCGGCGACGCGCTCCCTTGCCAGACGCGGACGGCGCGAGCCGAGCAGGAAGCCCCGGCAGCCCGCGACGTCGAACACGGCCGGGTACCTGGCTCCGGATGCCAGCTCGGTGGGCACCACCAGCACCGCTCGCTGCCGGGTGTCGAGCGCGAGCCGGCCGAGGCGATCGAGCCCCTCAGCCGCGACGTAGTAGATCCGCCCGGAGTGAGGCCGGGAGCCGAGCGAGGGCGCAGGCGTGTCCGGGCCGCCTTCGACCAGCGCCAGCCTGGCATGGAGGCTGGGCCACGCGGCGAGATCCGGGGCAAGATGCGTCGGACGCCGCTCCCCCGGAAGGAGCAGCCCGCACCCCGTGCGCCGGGCCAGATCGAGCGCGAGCGATGCCGCGGCACGGACCGCGGCATCGAGTAGCTCGGGAGGGCCGGAGAACCGTCCATCGAGCACCACCAGCGGGCCGCTGTCTGCGTCTGACCGGAGCCGACGTTCGAGCAGGCCGGCGCCGCGGGCCAGCGCCGCCCAGTGGATCCGGGAGGCCGGCGCACCCGGCCGGTACGGGCGCAGGCCGTCGAGCTCGGTGGCGGCAAACGGCTCCGGAGAACCCACGGCGGTGGCCGAATCGAGCCGGTCCCCGAGCTCCTCTTCGCGCCAGTTGACGCGCTCGGTCCGTGGCAGGACCAGCAGCTCCCCCCCGCCCTCGCCACCCGCTCGACCTACTCGCACCAGGCCGAGCGGATCGCGCAGGACGACCACCGGCGGATCGAACCGTCTGCGACCGCGGCGAGGGAAGCGCGCGACGACGCGCACGGTCGAGCGGCGAGTGCCCGGACTCGGCGACCGCCTTCCCGCCAGCGTGATCGCCCCGCCCGCGAACTCGTCGATCACCTCGCAACCCGGCAGCCCGAGCCATCCTCTGCGCACCGACAGCGTTGCCTCGAGCGGCTGCTCCTCGACCACGCGCTCACCATGCAGCTCCCGGGTTACGGACGCCCCGTGCGCGGCGACCCGGATCCACAACGGGGCCAGCACGCCGAGGATCACCAGCCCGATGCCGGGCACGAGCAGGATCGAGGCGTCGAACGTGAGCGCGACGAGGACCAGACCCAGCCCACAGATCGCCACCGCCGCCGCGCGAGTCATTCCCAGCTCAGAGTTCGCGGCGTCTCACAGCGCCCTGACCGACGCGATCGCGTCGGAGACGATGTCCTCGGCGGCCGCCCGGCTCGACCCAGGTGCGAGCACCAGCCTGTGGGCGAGCACCGGCTCGGCCAGCGCTTGAACGTCGTCGGGCAGCGCATGGTCGCGGCCCTTCAGCATCGCGTGGGCCTTGGCGGCGCGCAGGAGCATCAGCCCGGCGCGTGGGCTCGCGCCAAGGTCGACCCGGGGGTCCTCGCGGGTTCGCCACAACAGCCGCACGACGTACTCGCGCAGCGGCTCGGATGCGCGAACGCGGGTCGCCGCCTCCTGCGCCGAGAGCACCTCGGCGGCCGACGCCACCGGTCCAAGGGCAAGCACGCGGTCGCCGGCCTCGTGGTCGGCGAGCATCCCCGCCTCGGCGCCCCGGGACGGATAGCCCAGGGAGATGCGGACCATGAACCGGTCGACCTGGGCCTCGGGCAGCGGATAGGTCCCCTCGTACTCGATCGGGTTCTGGGTGGCGAGCACGAGAAACGGCCGGGCAAGCTCGTGGGTCTGCACGTCGACCGTGACGCGGCGCTCCTGCATGCACTCGAGCAGACCCGACTGGGTCTTGGGCGAAGCCCGGTTGATCTCGTCGACCAGCACGATGTTCGCGAACACCGGTCCCGGGCGGAACTCGAATCGGTGCTCGCGCTGGTCATAGACGTTGGTGCCGACGACGTCGGCGGGGAGCAGGTCCGAGGTGCACTGAACCCGCGCGAACTGGCAGTCGATCGAGCGCGCCAGCGCACGGGCGAGCGCGGTCTTGCCGACGCCCGGGTAATCCTCTACGAGGATGTGTCCCTCCGCGAGGAGTGCGACCAGCAGATGCTCGAGTGTCTCGGGCCTCAGCTGGACCGCTGTGGCGATGTTGTCCGCGATCCGCCGCGCCACGGCGGCGGACGCGTCAGATTCGTGCGGCGCGAGGCGGGGTTGCTCGGACGGCTCCACGCTCCTCCTTCCGCCGCTCTTCCAACCGCCGGATCGCCTCCTCAAGTACAGCGTCGGCGACATGCTCCTTGGTGGACCGCGGCACGCGGCGCTCGCCTTCCTCGGTGACGATCACCACCTCGTTGCTCTCGGCGTCGAACCCGATGTCCGCCCGCGAGATGTCGTTCACGACAACCGCATCCAGCCGTTTGGCCTCGAGCTTGCCGCGCCCGTAGGCGACCGCCTGCTTGCCGTGCTCCGCGGCGAATCCGACGAGGACCTGTTCGGGGCGCCGCCGTGCCGACAGCGCACAGAGCACGTCCTCCGTGCGCTCGAGCGCGATCGCCGGGGGCTCCCCTGCGTCCTTCTTGAGCTTGTGCGCCACGGGGGCAGCAGGTCTGAAGTCGGCGACCGCCGCCGCCATCAGGAGCACGTCGGTGCCGGGGAACTCGCGCTGGCACACCTCACCCAGCTCGGCGGCCGTTTGAACCTCAACCGTTCGCACGCTCGCCGGAATCGGGACCGCGACGTTGGCGGCGATCAGCGTCACCTCGGCGCCGCGGGCGGCCGCCCGTGCTGCGAGCGCCACCCCCATCCGCCCGGATGAGCGATTGCCGATGAACCGCACGCTGTCGATCGGCTCGCGGGTGCCGCCCGCCGTGACCAGCACATGGACGCCCTGCCAGCCCGCCGAGCCGCCGCTGGTTGAGGCCAGAAGTGCCTCGCAGGCCTCGAGCAGCTCGGCGGGTTCGACCAGCCGGCCGATCCCGTGCTCGCCGTGTGACGCAAGGTCTCCCTCGCCTGGTCCGATCACGGTCACGCCGCGGTCCACCAGCGTCCGGAGGTTCTCCTGGGTCGCGGGATGCCGGTACATCCGGTCGTTCATCGCCGGCGCCACGAGCACCGGGCAATCCGCGGCCAGCGCGGCGGTGCACACCAGGTTGTCGGCGTGGCCGTGCGAGAGCTTGGCGAGCGTGTTGGCGCTGGCGGGCGCGATCACGTAGAGGTCCGCCCGCTCGACCAGCGCGAGGTGGCTGATCGGCGCACGGTCGGCTGCGGGGTCGCCCGGATATGCGCCTCGGGCGGGGTCCTGCTCGAACTCGGTGGCGAGAACCGGCGCTCCGGTGATCGCCTCGAATGACGCCCTGCCGACGAACCGCTCGCTCGCCGGCGTCTGGATCACGCGGACCGCGTGGCCGGCCTTGACCGCGAGACGGGCTGCCTCGAGCGCCTTGTAAGCCGCGATCCCGCCTGTAACGCCGAGGAGGAGCCGCGCCATTCAGGTCACCCGGTCGAGCTGTGCTCGACCTCCTACCGGTAGTGGTACTTCAGCTTGCCCTGAGCGACCTCCTCCAGGGCAATCGTGAGGTAGTTCTTGGAGCGGGTGTCGACCATCGGCGGTGGGAACTCGTCGAAAGTGCCTTCGCCGAGGTTGTGGTAGTAGGAGTTGATCTGGCGCGCGCGCTTGGCGGCGACGATCACGCTCGCGTAATCGGAGTCGACGTGCTCGAGCAGCTTGTCGATGCGGGGAGAGATCAAAGCGGTTGTGTCCTTTTTGTAGCGGTGCCCACAGGTTAGCGGTCGCCGAGCGCCGCGCCGACGATTGCAACCAGCTCGTTAGTTGCCCGATCGAGCTCATCGTTGACGACGACGTGCGCAAACTCAGGTTGGGCCTCGAGCTCGCGCTCGGCGGTGCGCAGCCGCTCGTCCACCTGCCCCGGCGTGTCGGTACCGCGCTCCAGGAGCCGCTCGCGCAGCGCCTCACGGGACGGCGGAGCGATGAACACGGCGATCGCGTCCGGCATCGCCTCGCGGACCTGACGCGCTCCCTGGACTTCAATCTCGAGCACGACCGGACGCCCGGCGGCGAGGCGCCGCTCGACCTCCGAGCGAAGCGTCCCGTAGCGGTTGCCGGAGTAGGTCGCGTCTTCCAGGAAGTCGCCTGCGTCTACGTGCGCCTGGAACTGCTCGGGGGTGAGGAAGTGGTAGTCGACTCCGTCGCGCTCCCCAGGGCGCGGCGGGCGGGTCGCGGCGGATACAGACAGCTCGAGCCCGGGCACGCGCTCACGCAGGCGCCTGATCAGGGTGCCCTTCCCCACGCCGGAAGGACCGGTGATCACGAACGCCTCAGACGGGCCGGGGATCACGGAGCACCTGGCGACCGTTCGCCGGCGCTGGTACTCAGCGCCTGCGCATGAACGCGACTAGCTCGCGGCGCTGACGCTCGGAGAGTCCACCGACCGTCTTGCTCGGCGAGATCTTGCACTGAGTGAGGATCTTGTTCACCTTCACGCGTCCGTACTTCGGCACCGCGAGCAGCAAATCGAACACCTTGGCGGTCTCCAGATACTCGGGAGGAGCCAGCAGGAGCTCGTCGATCGGCTGCCGTCCCGCCTTCAGATCTCGCTTCAGCTGCGCCCTGCGGCTACGGATGTCATTCGCGCGCTGGAGCGCTTCCATCCGCTGGTTGTACGAGCGTTCCGGGGCCACCGTGGGCTTCGTGAGCGGTTCGCTGACCAGCGGCATCGGCGGCGACTATACATCGTGAGGCCGGGCGATCAAGGCAAATTGGCGCAATTCGGCTGTACCTCAAGTTGAGGTCCAGTATTGTCGAGGATGGTTGCGGTAATGGTCCCGGTTTGCAGGGGCTTTGAGAGCGCTTTACGGCGCGGCAACATCTACGAGACGCCGCTTCTCAAGTCCAACATCGTGGCCCTAAACCGCGCTATTTGCGCGCAGTTGAGCGAGCTCGGATGAGATCCTCAGCGCCACCGCGGGGTCGCGGAAGCTCTCGGTTCCAACCCCCACGACCCGCGCCCCGGCGCGTATCAGCTCGAGCGCGTCCTGGCCTCTCGCCACCCCGCCCATCCCGACCACGGGGATCTCCACCACGCTCGCGACGGCATGGACCTGGGCAAGCGCGACGGCCCTGACCGCTGGACCCGAGACCCCTCCCGTCGTGCCTCCCAGCCACGGCTCGCCGCTCCCCGGGTCGAGCGCCATCCCCCTGAGCGTGTTGATCAGCGAGAGCGCGCTTGCCCCGGCCTGCTCCGCTGCCCGGGCCACCGCCGGGACGTCGGTCGCGTTCGGCGTCAGCTTGACGATCAGCGGCTTGGAGGTCAGCGGGCGGACGTGATCGAGCAGCGCGGCGACTTCGAACGGGTCCGCGCCCATCACCAGTCCGGTCTCGACGTTCGGACACGAGACGTTGAGCTCGAGCGCCGCGACCTCGGGCCGCCGGTCGAACGCCTCGACGAGCACGGCGACCTGCTCGCGGCTGAAGCCCATGACGTTGACGATGATCGGGACCGGCAGCGCCGACAGCTGCGGCAGGTCCTCGGCCACGAACCGGTCGAGCCCCTTGTTGGGAAGCCCGATCGAGTTCATCAACCCGGCCGGCAGCTCCCACAGGCGAGGCGGAGGATTTCCCTGGCGCGGGGCGACCGTGACCGTCTTCGACACGAACGCGGCGAATGGAAACCGCTCCACCAACTCATCCCCGAACGCCCGCCGGGCGGCGATCGCATCGAACGTTCCCGATCCGTTGATGATCGGGTGCTCAAGCTCGAGTCCGCAGAACTCGACGCTCAATGAAGTGCGACCGCCGTCTCGAGCAGCGCCGCGTCGAGCACCGGCCCCTCCAGGCACAGCCGCACGTAACCCTCGCGCGTCGGCACCACGCATCCGAAGCACGCCCCGAACCCGCACGCCATCCCCGACTCAAGCGCGAGCTGGGCGGGAACCCCGTGCTCGGAGCAGATGACCCTCACCGCCTCGAGCATCGCGGGCGGGCCGCAGGCGTAGACCTCGTAGCGGTTGACCGCGGATTCGAGCAGCTCGACCAGCAGGTCGGTAACCAGGCCGTGATGCCCGGCGCTGCCGTCGTCGGTCGCCACCTGCGCCGAGCGCAGCAGCCCGGCGCCATGAGCGTGAGCACGGTCGCGAAAGCCGAGCAGCGCGGGATCCCCGTCGCCGAGCTCGTCCTGCCAGATCGCGAGCGGCGCGATCCCGACCCCACCGCCCACCAGCAGCGCCCGGCGCTCCTCGCGGGGGGCTCGATCCCGTTCCCAGCGGCCCGACCAGCAGCAACCCGTCCCCCGGGACCAGCTCGCACAGCCGCTTGGTGCCCGGCCCGACGTCCTCGACCAGGAACTGAAGCTCCACACCCCCGGCGGGGTCGTCCGTCGCCCGTAGGACGCTGAACGCGCGCGGGAGGAACGGACGCTCGGAGTCGCCTCCCCCCCACCTCGTCGACGCCGCGAGCATGTAGAACTGCCCGGCCCGCGGCCGTGGTCCCTCCAGGTCGTCGCAGCGGAGCACGACGTAGGGGCCGTGGCTCTCGGCGGCAATCACCGGCGCGAGACGCCGCCCGAACGGAGCGAGCGTGCGCAGTGCACTCACGACGCCACCGACGTGCCCGCCTCGATCCGCGCCGAGGCCCGGGCCTCGGCCGCGCCGGCGTGGACCTCCTGGAGCGAGAGCACCTCGGGGGCGCCGCGCCGTGCGGCGGAGATCGCGCGCGCGGCAGCAATCCCGCCGGCAATCGTGGTGATGCAGGGGATGCCGTGGGCGATCGCGGCGGTCCTGATCTCGTAGCCATCCGACCGCGCGCCGGTGCCGACCGGGGTGTTGATCACGAGGTCCACGTCGCCCCGCTCGATCCAGTCGACGACGTGTGGGGAGCCCTCCCCGATCTTGTTGATCGCCTCGGCGCGTATCCCCTGTCTACGGATCGCCTGCGCGGTTCCCCGGGTCGCGATGATCCGGAAGCCGAGCTGATCGAGCAGCGCGGCCAGTCCCGTGGCGGCGGCCTTGTCGCCGTCGGCGACCGTGATGAACGCGGTGCCGCCGTCGGGAAGCTCCGCACCGGCGGCGGCCTGGGCCTTGGCGAATGCCGTCGGAAAGTCCCTCGCGATCCCCATCACCTCGCCCGTCGAGCGCATCTCCGGTCCGAGCAGCGCGTCGGCGCCCATGAACCGGTTGAACGGCAGGACGGCCTCCTTGACGCACACGTGGCCGTTAGTGGTGTGCTCCGGTAGGCCGAGATCCGAGATCCGCTCGCCGAGCGCGATCCGGCAGGCGAGCTTCGCCAACGGCAGGCCGATCGCCTTCGAGACGAATGGGACGGTTCGAGAAGCCCGAGGGTTGGCCTCGATCACATGCAGCCCGTGCTGCCCATGGATCGCGAACTGCACGTTGAGCAGCCCGACCACCCCCAGGGCGCGCGCGATGCCGACGGTCTGCTCACGGATCTCGGCGAGGACCTCGTCGCCGAGCGTGTGCGGCGGCAGCACACAAGCCGAGTCGCCGGAGTGAATCCCGGCCTCTTCGACGTGCTGCATGATCCCCGCGATCCACACGTCGGTGCCGTCACTGAGGGCGTCGACGTCGACCTCGATCGAATCCTCCAGGAAGCGGTCGAGGTAGATCGCCGCTCCCGGCGCGGTCCCGATGCGCTCCAGGTAGTCACGGAGCCCGTCGACGCTGTAGACGATCTCCATCGCGCGGCCGCCCAGCACGTAGCTGGGGCGCACGAGCAACGGGAAGCCGACCGTCTCGGCGCTCTTGAGCGCGGCCTCCGGGGACGACGCGGTCGCGTACGGCGGCGCCCGATAGCCGAGCTCGTCGAGAAGCGCCCCGAACCGCGATCGGTCCTCGGCCAGGTCAATCGAGTCGATGCTCGTTCCCAGGATCGCGACCCCGGCGTCGTGGAGCCCAGCGGCAAGCTTGAGCGGCGTCTGCCCCCCGAATTGCACGACCACCCCTTCGGGTTTTTCGATCTCCACGACCGCGAGCACGTCCTCGAGCGTCAGCGGCTCGAAATACAGCCGGTCCGAGGTGTCGTAGTCGGTCGAGACGGTCTCGGGGTTGCAGTTGACCATCACCGCGTCGCGACCGGATTCCCGCACCGTCTGCACGGCATGCACGCAGCAGTAGTCGAACTCGATCCCCTGCCCGATCCGGTTCGGCCCCGAGCCGAGGATCACGACGCTCGGGCGCTCGCCGCGATCCACCTCGAGATCCGGCCCGCCGCGCGACGGGCGCTCCCAGCTCGAGTAGTAGTACGGGGTTCGCGCCGCGAACTCGGCGGCGCACGTGTCGACCGACTTGAACGTCCGCTCGCCGGAGAACGGGGCCTCCGGATCGGCGACGAGCTCCTGGAGCTCACGCAGGAACCACGGGTCGATGTCGGTCCTCCGCTGGAGCTCGTCGATCTCGACCCCGCGCCGAAGTGCCTCGAGCAGCAGGTCGAATCGCTCGGCGCCCGGCGCTCCGATCGCCTCGATCAGCTCCTCGTCGGCTCCGAACCGCGGCTCGGTGTCCAGCTCGCGGGACCGCAGCGCCTTCGCGAACGCCTGCTTGAAGGTCCGCCCGATCGACATGATCTCCCCCACGGACTTCATGTGCGTGGTCAGTCCCGCCTCGGCGCCCGGGAACTTCTCGAACGCGAACCGCGGCCACTTCACCACGCAGTAGTCGATCGCGGGCTCGAAGCTCGCCGGCGTCGCCTTCGTGATGTCGTTCGGGATCTCCTGCAGGGTGTAGCCGACGGCGAGCCGCGCGGCGATCTTCGCGATCGGAAACCCGGTCGCCTTGCTTGCCAGGGCGCTCGAGCGCGAGACGCGCGGGTTCATCTCGATCACCACCACCTCGTCGGTGGCGCGGTTGACGGCGAACTGGACGTTCGACCCCCCGGTCTCGACCCCGACCGCGCGGATCGCCGCAATCGCCTGGTCACGCAGACGCTGGTACTGCTTGTCGGTCAGCGTCTGCTGCGGAGCCACACACACGCTGTCGCCGGTGTGGACCCCCATCGGGTCGAGGTTCTCGATCGAGCACACGATCACGACGTTGTCCGAGTGGTCGCGCATCACCTCGAGCTCGAACTCGCCCCAGCCGAGCACCGACTCCTCGATCAGCACCTGGCCGATCGGCGAGGCGCTGAGGCCCCGGCCGACCACGGTCGCCAGCTCGGCCTCGTGCCGCACAACCCCGCCGCCGCGGCCGCCGAGCGTGAACGCGGGGCGAACGATGAACGGCAGCCCCACCTCCGCGACCGCCGCCTGGGCGTCCTCGACGCTGCGGGCGATCACGCTCCGGCACCCGCAATCCGGCCCCGGTCATCGTGTCGCGGAACAGCTCGCGATCTTCGGCGCGGTTGATGGCGTCGTAGTCGGCTCCGATCAGCTCGACCTCGAAGCGCTCGAGGGTTCCGTCCTCGTACAGCGCCTTTGACAAATTGAGCGCCGTCTGACCGCCGAGCGTGGCCAGCAGGGCGTCGGGCCGCTCGCGCTCGATCACCTGGGTCAGGGGCCCGGGCAGCAACGGCTCGACGTACGTGCTGGTCGCGAGCTCCGGGTCGGTCATGATCGTCGCCGGGTTGGAGTTCACGAGCACGACCTCGAACCCCTCCTCGATCAGCACGCGGCAGGCCTGCGTGCCCGAGTAGTCGAACTCGGCGGCCTGCCCGATCACGATCGGACCCGGAGCCGATCACGAGGATCTTGTGGATGTCGTCGCGACGGGGCATCAGCTCACGCGGCTGCCGCGATCTCCTGCACGAACCGGTCGAACAGGTGCAGTGCGTCGTGCGGCCCCGGACCGGCCTCGGGGTGGTACTGGACGGTCGCCCCGGGTACGTCCCGCAGCGCAAGCCCTTCGACGGTCCGGTCGTACAGGTTGATGTGGGTCAGCTCGGCCTCGCCGAAGTCGGTCGTCCAGCGGACGGCCTCATCGGCGTCGATCGTCCTCGAGCCGTCGGGGCCGAGCACGGCGAACCCGTGGTTCTGGCTGGTGATCTCGACCCGCCCGGTCACGAGGTCCTTGACGGGGTGATTCGCGCCGTGGTGGCCGAAGGGCAGCTTGTACGTGTCGAGCCCGACCGCCCGGCACAGGAGCTGATGGCCGAGGCAGATCCCGTACACCGGGAGCTTCCCGACCAGCTCACGAACGGTCGCGACGACGTAGCCGAGCGCGGCGGGGTCGCCGGGGCCGTTGGCGAGGAATACCGCGTCGGGGTCGTTGTGGCGCAGCTCGGCCGCGCTCGCGGTGCACGGGTGCAGCTCGACGGTCGCCCCGCGGGCGCGCAGGTTGCGGACGATCGAGAGCTTGACGCCCGTGTCGATCATCGCGATCCGGGGCCCGCCGGCCGTCGCCCAGCACCACCGTCTCCGCCGGCGTCACGGCGACGGCCAGGTCCCGGCCGGCCATGTCGGGCTCCGCGTCGATCAGCCCCCGGGCCTCGTCGCTCGTCGAGGGCGCCGGGAAACACTCCGCCTCGCATCGCGCCCTGGTCACGGATGTGGCGTACGAGCGCGCGCGTGTCGACGTCGGTGATCGCGGGGACGCCGCAGTCCGCAAGCCAGCTGAGCCAGCCGTGCTCGGCTCCCGGCGGCGTCCTCGCGATCGACCGCCGCGCGCATGATCGCCGCGCCGGCGTGGATCCGGTCGGACTCCATCGCCTCGGTCGAGACACCGTAGTTGCCGACCATCGGGAACGTGAACGTGATCAGCTGCCCGGCATAGCTCGGGTCGGTCATCGCCTCCTGGTAGCCGGACATCGAGGTCGTGAACACAATTTCCCCAACCGCGGCGTGGCCTTCCGCCCCGCACGCGATCCCGTCGAAGCGGGTCCCATCCTCGAGCAGGACGTACGCGGTCGGTGTCGCCATCAGCGCGCCGCGGCCTCGACCAGCATCCGCTCCCTGAACGCCACGGCGCCGGCGGCGAGCGTCAGGAGCACCCGGCCGTGGAGGCTGCGGCCGTGGAAGCAACAGTTCTCCGAGCGGCTCGCGTAGCCGCTCGCGCCGACCTCGAACGCCGCGTCGAGATCGATCACCACGATGTTGGCCGGCTCGCCCTGGGCGATCCGGGGGATCGGAAGGCCGTAGAGCGCGCCGCCGGCCGTCATCCGCTCGATCACCACGCCGAGCTCAAGCTCTCCGGGCAGCACCAGCTCGGTGAACAGCGCGGCGAACGCCGTCTCGAGACCCGTGGTCCCCATCGCGGCCTGTTCGAACGGAACTTCCTTCTCGTGACGCGCGTGGGGCGCGTGGTCGGTGGCGAGGCAGTCGATCACGCCGGTGCGGAGCGCCTCGACCAGCGCCTGGCGGTCGGCTTCGGTCGCAGCGGCGGTTCATCTTGAAACGGCTGTCAAGCGTGCGCACCACGTCCTCGGTCAGCGTCAGGTGGTGAGGCGTCGCCTCGGCGCTCACCTCCGCCCCGGCCTCCTTTGCCCGCTCGAGCGCCAACACCGACTCGGTGCACGAGAGATGCTGGAAATGCACGCGTGCGCCCTCGTAGGAGGCGAGCGCCGCGTCCCGGGCGACCATCGTCGATTCCGAAAGCGACGGGATCCCGGCCAGGCCCAATCGCACGGATACCGCGCCCTCGTGCATCACCCCGTCGCGGGACAGCGCCGGATCCTCCTCGTGGAGGGCGATCACGCCTCCGCTCAGGCGCTGGTACTGGAGCGCTCTGCGCAGCACCCCGGCGGACACGACCGGCTTGCCGTCGTCGGTGAATCCGAGCGCGCCGGCGTCGGCGAGGGCGGCCATCTCGGTCAGATCGTCGCCGTGCAGGCCCTTCGTGATCGAGGCGAGAAAGCCCACCGGCACGTGGGCCTCGCGCCGTGCTCGATCGACCAGCGAACCGAGGATCGCCGCGTCGTCGACGACCGGGTCGGTGTTGGGCATCGCGATCACGGCGCTGAACCCGCCCGCCGCCGCCGCCGCGGTGCCGGACTCGAGGTCCTCCTTGTACTCCTGGCCGGGGGTGCGCAGGTGGACGTGGGGGTCGACGAACGCCGGGAACGCGTGCTTGCTGGTCGCGTCGAACAGCTCGCCGTCCTCGGGCGGGCTCAGCGACCCCGGCGAGCCGAGCTCGGCGATGTGACCGTCGCGGACGAGGATGTCGTGAGGCTCGTCGAGCTCGCCGCGCGGATCGAGCACCTGGGCGCCGCGAATCAGCAGCTGTGCCGGGGGTCGCTCGCGGTGGTGCAGCCGCGCGCTCATCACGCCACCGCCGCGAGGATCGGCGAGCCGACGAGGAGCTCGTAGAGAACGGCCATCCTGACGGCGACGCCGGCCTTCACCTGCTCCCCGATCAGCGCCATTGGAGAATCGATCGCGTCGGCGGAGAGCTCGATTCCGCGGTTGACCGGGCCGGGGTGCATCAGCAGCTGCCCTGGTCGCAGCCGCCCTGCGGTGATCTGGTAGCGAGCGGCGTACTCCCGCAGCGAGGGCACGAACGAATCCCGCATGCGCTCCTGCTGCATCCGCAGCACGTAGACGACGTCGGCCTCGTGCAGGTTCTCGAGCGTGACGGCGGCCTCGCAGCCGAGCGCCTCGATGTCCCTCGGGATCAGTGTCGGCGGCCCGCACACGGTGACCGCGGCCCCCATCCGCCGCAGCGCGAGGATGTTCGAGCGCGCCACCCGTGAGTGCATCACGTCGCCGACGATCCAGATCCGGGCGCCGTCGAGGCTCCCGAGCCTGCGGCGCAGCGTGAACGCGTCGAGCAGCGCCTGGGTGGGGTGCTCGTGCTTGCCGTCGCCGGCATTGATCACCGCCGCGGGGATCCATCCGGCGACGAGCTGCGCGGCGCCCGCGTAGGGCGAGCGGATCACGATCGCGGCGGGATCGTAGGCCGACAGCGTCTGCACCGTGTCCTTGAGCGACTCGCCCTTGTCCACGCTCGAGCCGGCCGAGCGGATGCTGACCACGTCGGCGCTGAGTCGCTTCGCGGCCAGCTCGAAGCTCGAGCTGGTGCGCGTTGAGGCCTCGTAGAAGAGATTGACGACCGTCCGGCCGCGGAGCGCGGGGACCTTCTTGATCTCCCGGCCGGAGACCTCGGCGAACCGCTCGGCCGTGTCGAGGATCCGCTCGATCCCGGGGCGGTCGAGGTCCTCGATCGAGATCAGGTGCCTCATGCCGCCTGCTGCTGGGGAGCGGGGCCGAGCGTCACCTCGTCGCGCCCGTCGAGCTCCTTGACGTGCACGTTGACCCGCTGCTCGGTCGAGGTCGGGAGGTTCTTGCCGACGTAGTCAGGACGGATCGGCAGCTCTCGGTGCCCGCGGTCCACGAGCACGGCGAGCTGCACCCTCGCCGGGCGTCCGTAGTCGAACACCTCGTCGACCGCGGCGCGGACCGTGCGTCCGGTGTAGAGGACGTCGTCGACGATCACGATCGTCCGGCCGTCGACCGGGAAATCGAGCTGGGTGGCGTGGACGATCGGCGCGCTCGGCCTGATCGTGAGATCGTCGCGGTAGAAGGAGATGTCGACGAACCCCAGCGGGACGGGGGTGTCGAGCAGCTCGCTCGTCAGCGCATGCAGGCGCTGGGCAAGAAGTGCGCCGCGCCGGTGAATCCCGACCAGCGCGATCGCGCCGTCCGGGTTCTTCTCGATTATCTCGTGCGCGATCCGCACGAGCGTGCGGCGCATGTCGTCGTCGTCGAGGACGACCGTGGCGGCTTTCAAAACGAATCCTTCCTGGCCTCTCCGGACCGGGTTAAAGGAACCGACTCCGACGAGCGTATCAGCGAGGACGGCGGACTCGGTAGAGCACGTGGGGCAATCCCACGTGCATGATCTCCCGCTCGTAGGAGAACCCGGCCTTCTCCATCACGCGACGCGATGCGAGGTTGTCCGGGAGCGTGAACGCGACGAGGTCCGTCAGCTCCAAGTGTCCGAACGCCACGTCGATCGACGCGAGCGCCAGCTCGGTGGCGAGGCCCTCCCGCCACCGTTCCGGGACGACCGACCAACCCGCCTCGACCTCGTCGAGGTCCTTCACGTACGTCGTCCACTGCAGACCGCCACGTCCCACCATCGCGCCGGTCTCACGGTCGCGCATCAGCCACATGCCGAACCCGTGGCGTTCCCAGTGACGCTCCTTGTCCTTGATGCTGAGGAGCACCTCGTGCTCGCTCGGCGGGTTGGCGCCGGGCCATCCCGTCGCGGCAACCCGCGGGTCCCGCAGCAGCGTCGAGAGCTCGCCGAGGTGCTCGATGCGGAGCCGCTCGAGCACGAGGCGATCGGTCTCCACGCGCTCGATTGGCCCGGAGTCGCTCATCCGGCGGGGTCAGCCAGCGCCTCGGCCGCCTCCTCGGCCGCGGTGTGCGCCTCGCGCTCTTCACGCGGGCGGTCCTGCCAGCGCAGAAGCTCCGGCTCGCCTCGCTCCTGGAACGGGATCTCGATCGCGTCGAAGTCGCGGGGAAGGACGGTCGCCGGGAAGATCGCGCTGGCTTCATCCCGGAGCACGCTCGGCGGATACCGGGTCGAGAAGTGCGTGAGCGCGAGCAGCCGGACCTCGGCTTCGGCGGCGAGTGCCGCGGCCTGTCCGGCGGTGGAGTGCATCGTCTCCGCGGCACGGTCGAGCTCGTCGTGGGCGAAGGTCGCCTCGTGGATCAGGACGTCGGCGCCGTGGGCCGCGATCCGAAGCGCCTCGCACGGAGCGGTGTCGCCCGAGATCACGAACTTACGCCCCGGCCGCGACGGGCCCAGCACCTGGTCCGGGGTGACGCCCCTGATCGTCTCTCCACGCTGGAGACGGCCGAACTCGGGGCCCTCCGTTAGTCCGAGTGCCCTCGCGGCGTCGGGATCGAACTCCCCGGGCCGCTCGTCCTCGTAGAGGACGTAGCCGTATGCGGTCCCGCGGTGCTCGACCGGGACCGGCGCGATCCTGTACCCGTCGCGCTCGAGCTCGTCCCCCGGCTCCAGCTCGATCAGGTCGAGCTCGTAGCGCACCCGCCCGGTCGCCTTCAGAGCGAGTGTCATCAGCTGCCGGAGCCCGGGCGGGCCGTGGATCGCGAGCGGCCGCTCGCGCGCGCGGAGATCGAACGTCTTCAGCAGCCCGGGCAGACCGAGCCAGTGGTCGGCGTGGTAGTGGGTCAGATACACCTCGTCGAGGTCCGTTAGACCGACCGAGCGGACGAGCTGCCGCTGCGTGCCCTCGCCACAGTCGAACAGGATCCGGTCGCCGCCCCGGCGCACGAGCAGCGCAGGAAGTCCCCGCCGGACGGTCGGGATCGAGCCGGAAGTGCCGGCGAAGAACACGGAAAGGTCCATCGCCGCGGAGTGTGTCAGCCGAGCACGACCGGCTCGAGCCGGCGGATCCAGTTCTCGAACGAATAGTCCGCGGCGAAGCGGATTCCCCGTCGTTGGTTGTTGCGCGTGGGTCGCAGACGGAGCGAACCGACGTACGAAGGACACTCGGACACCGGCACCATGAAGACGGAGTCGGATTCGAGGACGTGGACAGCGATGATGTCGGCACGATCCTCGTAGTTCTGGCGACCCGTTCCGTGATCGGTGCTGCACGAGTTGAAAGCGATGCAGGCGCCGCGGGCTCTCCCCGACTTCACCTGGATCCGCACGACATCACCCTGGGGTGGGACGACCGCTCCTAGATCGAACGCGAAGCCGCCTCCGAACGGCACAAGCACCCCGATACCTGCTGAGATCAGCCGGTTCAGCACCGCGGCCTCGGCCGCATTGCCTCTACGAATCGTGTCCATATCTGCGCGTTACCGCTGGCGTCGGACGAACACATGTTCGCCTTGTCCAAGCGGTAGCCTTGGCGGTCTCGCGCCCGTAGCTCAGTGGATAGAGCGCTGCCCTCCGGAGGCAGAGGCCGCTGGTTCGAATCCAGCCGGGCGTGCTCTCCTATGCCACCGCCGTGGCGGCGCGGCGCGTCCAGAACTCGCTCTCCGGCCATCGCGGCTCGGCCCGGTAGGTGTCAGCGCGCTGGAGCAGCCCGTCCTCGACCATCGCGGCGAGGTCTTGCTCGTGGCGATCGACCGCCGCTTGAGCGTCCTCGCCGTCGACGAGCGCGGCGGCGGCAAGCCCGGCGGTCCGGCCACTGAGCAGCGCGGCGATCATGCCTCGCCCGGAGAGCGGGTCGTACGTGCACGCCGCGTCGCCGGCCGAAAGCCATCCCGGTCCCGAAAACCGCTCGAGCCAACCGGTTCGAGCTGAGGTCAGCCTCGGGCCGAAGACGAGCCGGGGACGATCGCTGACGCCGAGCACAGAGCCGATCAGATCGAGGCGCCGTGCGGACTCGGCGAGGCCGAGGCGCTCCGGCAGATCGGCGGGGAGCAGATCGGCATCGGTGAGGTAGACGACCATCCGCCGCTGCCCCGGGAGCAGCGCGCTGTACCACCACCCGTCCCGCACGGCCTCGATGTACAGCGACGAGCTCTGGTCGCGCTCATCCACCGCCCACACGGCCCAGAGCGCCACCTGCCGATCGAGATGGCGCTTGCGCGTTCCCTGCTGCTGCGCGACCCGTCCCGCCCGGCCGCTTGCGTCGATGACCACCCGGCCCCGTATCGAATCAGCGCCGCGATCGGCGTCGCTGAACGCGATCGTCCATCCGCCGGCGGCGCGCTCGGCAATGCCGGCCTTCGCGCCCGAGCGAACATCCACCCCCAGGCGCTCCGCAGCGGCGCGCAGATCGGAGTCGAACCGGCTCCGGTCGAGGCTCCAGGCGTGGCCCAGCGGGTTGAGCATGTGGTCGACGACAGCCGGCTGCGAGCGTCCCCAAGCCGAGACGATCGACGGGCAGCTCAGATGGGCGCCCGCGTGGAACCCGTCCGTCTTCCCGAAGATCTCGTTGATCAGCTGCGGGGTGCCAGGGGCGGCGCCTTCGCCGACCCTGAACGCCGGCCGAGCGCCGCTGCGATCGCCCGGGGCGTAGTGGAGCAGCGCGACGCTCGCCCCCGCGCCCACCGCGGCCGCGGCGGCGGCGCAGCCCGCCGGGCCCGCCCCGACCACCACGACGTCGACGGCGCTCGTGCCGGACACCGGGCCCGCCTCACCAGACGATCGGGCACACGATGCCCACCATGGTCCGGCACGGGTATTCGGTCTCCGACCGCGGCGTGGGCTCCTTGTAGGTGACGCCGGTCTCGACCTTCATCGTCTGCGGGAACCCCCCATCTCCCGGTCCCGGCTTCTCGACCACGACACCGAACCGCGGCCACTCCGCGATGAACTTCGTGAACTGCTCAGTCGGGACCGGGATGTCGGCGACCGCGCGAATCCAGGTGCGGCGACTGGCGAACGCCGTCCGCCGCTCGGCGAGCGGCTTGGACCTGTCCATCACCGTCTCGTAGTCGGCCTCGGTCAGCACCTCGTTCGGGACACGAGCGGGCCAGTACGCCGGCAGGTACGGCGAGATGTCCGGGCGGTACGAGGGCCTACGGTAGCCGTCGCGGCAGCTGGCCGCGTCCGCCTGCCAGGGCACTCCCATCCACATCGACAGGTCGCCGGGCGAGACGCCGTGGACAGGCCCGTCGGCGCCCATCGCGACCGTCGGCGTCAGCTCGGGTCCGTAGTCGCGGAGCTCCATCGTCTCGCTCTGGACACGCAGGTGGTAGGCCGAGTCCCACATCGTGGGCACTCGCAGTACCCACGGCGCCTCGACCCCGGGATGGTTGGCCCCCCCGAGCACCGACGCCAGCCCGGCCTCGTCGAGCGCCCGTGGCTGATCGGCGACGGCGAGCTGGTCGACGCTCGAGGCCGTCGACGGCGCCGACCCGGTCTCGAACTCGCCTCTCGCCCACGCCTGCAGCTGCTCGAACTGCAGCGGAGTGAGCGCCAGCCAGCTGTACGCGTTCTCAGGGGGAATGGTCACGCCGCCATCGCCCGTGTACAGCGGCTGTTGCTCGACGCGCGAGCGGGGACTTGCCGGGCTGCGGAACAATCCCGCCAGCTCGGTCCGGTAAGCCTTGCTCTGCGGCGAGGGGTCGGCCAGCCGTCGCAGCTTCGCCGGCGACAGCCAGTCCATCTGCCGTCCGGGCCGGGTGAGCGAGAAGAACCCCCTATTGACCCACTGCATGTCGTCGAGCCGCTCGAGCAGCGGCTTGATGTCACCCTCGAACGACACCGGTCGCCGCGGGATCATCCCCGCCTCGGTGAGCGGGGAGCGAATCTCGTCGAGCAGCGTGATCGGGCCCTCGGCGAGCGCGGGGCCGTAGTTGGGCGGCGTGACGAGCACGTACGCCGACTGCGCCCTGACCCGCCGCGACCCGAGCTGGAGGACCGCGGTCACAACCCCATCGCAGATGTTGTCGGCCCAGCCGTTGTTGTCGGAGAAGCTCACGATCTTCGCGCCGGGCTGCATCGAGGCGTGCCCGTCGCCTGGCAGGAACACGAGGCGGCCGTGCTCATCGGTGATCAGCTCGCCGAAGTCGATCTCGTTGCCGAACACGACCGGCCCGGTGAGCGCGACCGGTGATGCGCCCCGGCCGCTGACCGATTTCGTCACCGACGCGGCGAGAGCCGACCGTGCGGTGCCCGTGACCCCTGGGTTGCGTCGCGCGACCGGCCGCGCGATCGACAGGTCCATCGCCGTGTAGTACTGGTACCAGGCCGGCTTCTTGTTGGCGACCGACACGGACCACTGGACCCGCACATCTGCGGGGACCTCGCCGAGCACCTCGTTGTCCCGCCCGTAGGCATAGATCCGAAACCGGGCCGCCTGCTTCGCGATCGCGCCGCTTTGGTCCTTGAACCCCGCGGGCGCCTGGGGAAGCGCCCCCGGCACCTCGGGACCGAAGTGGAACGAGTCGGCGCTGTTTCCGACCCGGGCGATCCCGATCGTCGGATGAATCTCGAAGCGCGTCGCCCGCGCGATCGGGGGCTTGTTGCCGGATGAGCAGGCGGCTGAGATCTCCGGCACCAGCGCAAGTCCGGCCAGCGCGGCGCTCCTGCGTAGGAATTCAGCCCTCGAGACAAGCGTCAAATTGACTCTCGAGCGGATCCTACCGCCGCTGCCGACGGCTTCCTCGCCTGAAGCGCTGACAGAGAGCGGCGTCCGTGCGAGGATTGTGGCTGCACCTGGCAGAGACGGATGATGAGGAGAGGACTCAAGTGACCGATACGACATCGACCCCGAGGTTGATCGCGGAGACGGTCGCCTCACTGCCCGGCTCCGCCGCGGAGCGCTTCGGCTCCAACACAGCCGCGCGCTACCGCTCCGGCGACAAGTGGCAGGAGATGACCTATGCCGACGCCGGAAGGGCGATCGAGGAGCTCGCGCTCGGACTCGTCGACCTCGGCGTCCAGCCAGGGGATCGCGTCAGCGTGCTCGCGAACACTCGGCTCGAGTGGACGCTCGTCAGCTACGCGATCTCGGCCGCAGGAGCGGTGATCGTGCCGGTGTATCCGACCAACTCCCCGCACGAGTGCCGATGGGTCGTCGGCAACTCCGGCGCCCGCGCGATCATCTGCGAGGACGAGGGCCAGCGCCAGAAGATCGATCAGGTCCGCGACGAGCTGCCCGAGCTCGAGCATGTGATCGGGATCGAGGACGGCGCCGGCGACATGACGCTCGACGAGCTCCGCCAGCGGGGCGCCGGCGGCGACCGCTCCGAGCTGACCGCGCGCCAGGAAAAGGTCGGGCAGAACGACGCGTGGATCATCATCTACACGTCGGGCACCACTGGGCCGCCCAAGGGCGTTGTGCTCACGCATGCCAACGCGATGACGGTCTGCAAGATCGTTGAGGAGCTCGAGTTCGTCAAGCCCGACGAAACCACGTACCTGTACCTGCCCCTCGCCCACATCTTCGCTCTGCTCACCCAGCTGGCGTCTTACGACCAGGGCACCACGATCGTCTACTTCGGCGGCGACAGCAAAGCCATCCTCCAGGAGGTGATCGAGACCAAGCCGACGTATCTGCCGTCCGTCCCGCGCATCTTCGAGAAGCTCTATGGAGCGGCGACGAAGATGCAGGAGAACGCGAGCGATGAGGACAAGCAGCGCTTCCAGCAGGCGATCAAGCTCGGCGTCGAGGTCCGCCGCCGCCGGCAGCACGGCGAACCGGTACCGGAGGACATGCAGGCCCAGTTCGACCAGGCCGACGAGCAGATCTTCGCCAAGGTGCGCCAGCTGTTCGGAGGCCACGTGCGCCAGGCGGTGAGCGGCGCCGCGCCGATCGCCCCTGAGATCCTCGAGTTCTTCTACGCGGCAGGAGTGCCCGTAATGGAGGGCTGGGGGATGACCGAGACGACCGGGGTCGGAACCGTCGGCACGCTCGAGGACTTCAAGTTCGGCACCGTGGGGCGCGCGCTCCCGGGCGTCGAGATCAAGATCGCGCAGGAGGACGGCGAGATCCTCATGAGAGGGCCCAATGTGTTCAAGGAGTACTGGAAGAACCCGGACGCGACCGCCGACACGCTGATCGACGGCTGGCTCCACACCGGCGACGTCGGCGAGCTCGACGACGAGGGCTACCTCAGGATCACCGGCCGCAAGAAGGACATCATCATCACCGCCGGCGGCAAGAACCTGACGCCATCCAACATCGAGAACGACCTCAAGCAGTGCGCGTTCATCTCCCAGGCGGTGATGTACGGGGACCGCAAGCCGTATCCGGTCGCGCTGATCACGCTCGATCCCGAGGAGATCCTGCCGTGGGCCAAGGAGCATGGCCTCCCCGAGGACCTCGCGGCGCTGGCCGAGGAGGAGCAGGTGCAGAAGATCGTCCAGGACGAGCTCGACCGAGCCAACTCCAACTACGCCCAGGTCGAGCAGGTCAAGAAGTTCAAGATCCTCGACCACGACCTGGCGATCGACACCGGCGAGTTGACGCCGACCCTGAAGGTCAAGCGCAACGTCGTCTACGACCGCTACGGAGACCTGTTCGAGTCGATGTACGGCTGAGCCGGGCGGGGCTCCGTGGGATGGCGTCCACGCCGGCGGTTAGTCTGCCGCCGCGATGGAAGCCCATGAGGCCATCGAGCGGTTCGAGCACAGCCATCACGCCAGTCACGAGGGCGGAGGGTTCGCCAGCCAGGCGGCGCTCGTCGTCGCGGTGATCGCGGCGTTCCTCGCCGTTGCCACGTTCAAGGCGAACGAGGCGGTCAAGGACGCGATCCAGGACCAGACCAAGGTCTCGGACACGCATTTCCAGGATCAGACCCAGCTCGGTCGCCAGATCGAGCTCGAGCTCAACTATGCCCTGCTGAACGCGATTTCGATCAACAGCCCGGCGGCCAAGGAGCTGCAGTCCGCGGCGAGCACGCTCAACGACACCTCCAACAAGCTCGACCCGGTGATCAAGGCGCTCGACAAGCAGGCCGCCGAGCAGCAGCGCGCCGTCAAGCACTCCAACGATCAGCACCTGCTGTTCGAGCTGGCGGTCGTCGCCCTCCAGATCGGGATCGTGCTGGCGTCGGTGTCGATCATCGTGCGCCGCCGCTGGCTGCTCGGCGGCGGAGCGCTGATGGGGCTCGTCGGGGTCGGCGTCCTGATCGCCGGATTCGCCGGCTGAGCCTGCCGGCCGCCTAGATCGGCGCCGGGCTTGGGTCCGGCGGCAGCGGCCCGGGTGACGGGGTCGGCGTCGGTGGCACGGGGTCGGGCGGCAGCGGGCCCGGATCCGGACCCGGGGTTGGCGGCACGGGGTCCGGCGGGCGCGGCGTTGGCGTCGGGATGCCCATCGTCGGCACGCCTACCCGGCAGCCGCGTGTAGCAACCGCTCCACGGTGCTGTCCCTCAACAGCAACCGGGCGTTGCGCGGGGCATACCCGTTCCAGTCGTTGTTGAAGTACGCGTAGACCTCGTACCGCCGGCGCCAACGCTTGATCTGGCCGGCCCAGTCGGCGATCTCGGCGGCCGAGTAGTTGCCTCTTCGTCCCCGTGCCCCGTAGTGGAAGCGGATGAAGATCCAGGACGTGGTCGCCTCGTGTGGCTGGAACGGCCGCGCTGGGTGATCACCGATCGCCAGCGCCACCCCGTGCGCGCGGAGGCCGTTCATCACCTCCGGGACGAACCAGCTCGGGTGGCGAAACTCGATTGTGTGACGACCCGGAGGGAGCACGTCGAGCCAGCCTCTCAGCCGCGCGTCGTCGCGGCGGAAGTTCGCCGGGAGCTGCCACAGCACAGGTCCCAGGCGCCCGGCGGCGCGAAGCGGTGCCAGGGGCTCGTAGAAGCGCTCGATCCCCTCCCCGATGTCCGCGAGTCGCTTCACGTGCGTCAGGTAGCGGCTCGCCTTGACAGCGAACAGAAACCCGGGGGGCGTCTGCTCGACCCACGCGGCCACCGCCTCACGCCGTGCCAGCCGGTAGAAGGTGCTGTTCACCTCAACCGTGTCGAAATGCTCGGCATACAGCTCGAGCCACCGCCGCTTGGGCTCACGCTGCGGATACAGCCTCCCGCGCCAATCGTCGTACATCCAGCCCGAGCACCCGACGCGTACCTCCTTCATGGCCGGGGCACAGGAGATCAGCGCGGGCGCGGTGGGTCGGCGGCGTCGGTGATCAGCCGGCTGCCGCGGCCGCGCGTGAGATAGCTGTACGCCCACCTGGTCATCACCACCACCCGGTTCTGGAACCCGATCAGGTAGTAGATGTGGACCACCAGCCACGCCAGCCACGCGATCAGGCCGCTGAACCGCAGGCCCGCGACCTCCGCCACCGCGCGGGCGCGCCCGATGGTGGCGAGCATCCCCTTGTCGTGGTAGCGGAACGGCGGTGGATTGGGCCCGCCCGCGAGGCGTGAGGCCACCAACCGGCCCGCGTAGCGCCCCTGCTGCATGGCGACGGGCGCGAGGCCCGGAAATGTCGTGAGCTTTCCGCTCGCCGGGTCGCGGACGCTGATCATGTCGCCTAGTGCGATGACCTCGGGATGGCCAGGTAGGGAGAGGTCTGGCTCGACTGCGACGCGGCCGGCCGCGTCGACGCTCGCGCCCCCAGCCTCGGCCAGTTGCTTGGCGATCGGCGAGGCTGTCACGCCGGCGGCCCACACGACCGTTCTGGTCGCGACGTGCGTGCGATTGCCCTGATGGTCCTCGACCGTGACCGAGTCGTTCCCCACGTCGACGACCTTGCGCCCCAGCAGAAGGGTCACGCCGAGCTGTTCGAGGGATCGTGCGGCGCGGCGCGGGAGCGGATCCGGGAACGACGCCAGCACCTTGTCCCCCATCTCCACCAGCAGCACCTGCCCCGCGCGCGGGTCGATCGCCCGGTATTCCCCCGAAAGCGTGTCGCGCGCCAGCTCCGCGATCTGACCCGCCATCTCGACCCCCGTCGGTCCCCCGCCGACCACCACGAACGTGAGCCAGCTCGCCTGCTCGTCGGGCTTCAGCTCGGCGGCCTCGAACGCGTGCAGGATCCGCCCGCGGACCTCCAGCGCGCTGTCCAGCGACTTGACCTCGAGCGCCACCGATCGCCACTCGTCATGGCCGAAGTAGGAGTAGTCGGAACCGGCGGCCACGATCAGCTGGTCGTAGGCGAGCGCCAGCTCGCCGGCGCCCTCGGGGTCCTGCAGGAGAACCTGCCTGCCGGCCAGATCGAGCGAGTGCACCTCTCCGAGCAGCACCCGCACGGACTTCTGCTTTCGGAACACGTGGCGCAGCGGTGTGGCGATCTCCCCCGGCGCGAGCGCTCCTGTGGCGACCTGGTAGCTCAACGGCTGAAACAGGTGGTAGTTGTGGCGGTCGATCAGGGTGACATCGACCCCGTCTCGGGCCAGCACCTTCACCGCCTCGAGTCCCGCGAAGCCGCCGCCGATCACGACGACCCGGCTTCTCGATGGCGTGGCGGCTGCGCTGGCGGCCATCCGCGAACCTTAGGACACACACCTCTGGGCCAGGCCCGCGTGTGGCGAGGACAGAGGGTAGGGTGCTCCCACACCCAATCCGACGAAAGGCAGGTGGCGCTGTGGTGAAGATCGTCGTCCTCTATGGACCCCCAGCGGACCCGGCGGCGTTTGAGGAGTACTACGCCACCACGCACGTCCCCCTCGTCGGCAAGATGCCGAACGTTGCGCGGTTCGAGGCCACCCGGGTGCTCGGCACGCCCGACGGCAGTGAGCCGCCGTACTACCGCGTCGCCGAGCTCTGGTTCGAAAACCAGGAGACGCTCCAGGCGACGATGTCCTCGCCCGAGGGCCAGGAGACCGTCGCGGACATCCCGAAGTTCGCGACCGGCGGAGCGACCGTTCTGATCGGCGACGTCCAGTAGCCGCCCCGCGTGTGCTCGAGCCACCTCGCCGTGCTCGAGCCCGCCTGACACGGGCGACCGTCCCGGTGCGGCGCTCGCTAGGCCGCCGTGTGCAGGCTGGTTTTCTGGAGCTGGCGCTCTGGAGTGATCCGCACGACGTTCCAGGCGAGCCCTAGCCGCTCGAGCGAGGAGATGATCAACCCGGAGGGGTCGATCTCCCACCAGCGCAGGCCGTGGTAGGCGGAGCGTGGAAAGGCGTGATGGTTGTGATGCCAGGACTCGCCAAGCGTGAGCACCGAGAGCCATGCAACGTTGGTGGAGCGATCCTCGATCTCGAAGCGCCGGGTTCCGAAGAAGTGGCAGATCGAGTTCACCGACCAGGTGACGTGGTGGACCAGAAAGATCCGTACCAGGCCGCCCCAGATGTAGCCGCGCAACGCGCCCGCGAGAGTGAAGCCGTGGAGCACGAACCCGGCAGCGGTGGGAACTAGAAGCGAGACGAGTACGAGCCAAGGGAAGCGCCGGCCGATCCGCCGCATGCCCCGATCCTCGTAGAGCTCGCCCGCGTAGCGCTTCCAGTCCGCCTGGCCCTGGGTCTCGAGCAGCCACCCGGTGTGCGCATGCCACAGGCCGCGTAGCCCGCTGCCATGACCGACGTGTGGACTGTGCGGGTCGCCTTCGCTGTCGGTGTGGGCATGGTGCTTGCGGTGGTCGGCCACCCAGTCCATGACGGAGCCCTGCACCGCCAGCGAGCCCAGGACCGCGAACGTCCGCTCGAGCCATTGGTAGGTCTGGAACGCGCGGTGCGTGAGCAGCCGATGAAAGCCGACGGTGATGCCGACCGCGCTGAGCAGGTACATCGCGCCGAGGATCGCGAGGTCGACTCCGTCGACGGCGCGGTTCCAGAGCAGGGCGATCGCGACGATCACCCCTACAAACGGCACGACCACGCCCAGGAGATTTGCGATGCGCTCCCCGCGGGTCATCCCGGATCTCACGCTCTCAAGGGCCACTCAACACAGAACTCCGGCGAGCCCCAAGCGTTACTCGAAACCTGCGTGACAAGCGTCACGACCCCGTAACACGGTGGTAGTTCAATCGCATCAGCGCGATCACGTCTCGAACGTCGGCCTCGCTCTCGATCCTCCGTGCCGCCGGCCCGACGCTGCCTGGAAACACCGGATGCTCGGTGATCCGACCCTGCTCACGGAGCTCGGACCAGAGCTCCTTGGGAAACGAGAAATGCGCGGAGTGGTCTCCGTGCAGGTGGCCGATCTCCCGGCGACCGAGCTTGAAGGCGAGCTCGCCGCGGCGACCCGGACCGGCCTCGACTCCGGGCCACGAGCCGACCTCGTCGGTGATCCGCTGGCTGGCTGTCTGCGTGCTGATCATCTGAACCCCCTGACGATTGTGATGGTTTCATGAGGCTATAAGTTCAAGTCAACTTGAAGTCAAGGGCTGATCGTGCTTTGCTCCGGCAATGGCCGAGCTCTTGACGATCACCGAGGTCGCACGCCGCAGTGGCGTCGCCGCGTCCGCGCTTCGCTTCTACGAGGACCGGGGACTGATCGGCTCCGAGCGCTCCGGCTCGGGACACCGCCGGTTTCGCCGCCCCGTGCTGCGCCGGATCGCCTTCATCGTCTTCGCCCAGCGGGTCGGCCTCACACTCGAGGAGATCGGCGCCGAGCTCGCCAAGCTCCCCGGGGATCATGCGCCGACGCGCCGAGACTGGTCCCGGCTCTCCGCGGATGGGGCTACGGATCGACGCCCGGATCGCCGAGCTCGAGCGGCTCAAGGCGGGGCTCACGGAGTGCATCGGGTGCGGCTGCCTCTCGCTTGACCGCTGTCAGCTCGCCAATCCCGGCGACCGCGCCTCCAGGCTGGAGCGGGGCCCCGCGTATTGGATCGGGATCGACCGCTCGGCGACGCGCCGGTACCGCACACGCTCTGAGATCGCTCGCTCGGGCGGGGCGGTCCGCTTACGGGCACGCGTGCAGGGTCCGCCGACGTCGCCCGGGTATGGCCGTCGCGCCGGAGCATCACGATCCTGACCCTGACCGAGCCCGAGCCCAGCCCGACCAGGTTGAGCCGCAGAGCGCGACGGCCGCGCGCGATGACACGGTGGCCAGTGCGGCGTACGCCGACCGGACGCCGGCGGGGAGCGAGATCGTGATGATCCCTCCGCCCGTGCACCCGTTGGGCGCGATCGCGCCGTAGCCCGGAGGCCGCGCACCGGGGTCGACCGTCGGCAGCTCGATCCGGATCTTCGAGAAGCTGACGGCGCCCGCCGCCCGCTGGGCCTGGTAGGCCACGGTGCTCGCGGTCAGCTGCAGGGTGAACGTCTCGCCCGGGGCCTGGGTCGCCGACAGGATCTCGAGCGGCTGGGTGAGCGTGTGGCTGGCGCCGTCGAGTGTGACCGGGATCGGGGTGATCTGGTTGCCGAGGACCTTGCCCGTGGCGTCGTCGACGACCTGCGCGTAGACCCGGGTGGAGGAGCCGTTCTCGCCGCTGCCGCTGCCTGAATACGTGATCGTCAGCTTCGGAGCCCCGACGACGAAGTACTTGGTCCCCGCGGGCGGAGCGGGAATCGGCACGTTGACGGCGTTGCTGGCCTTGGCGGGGGTGATCGGCGCGGCGATCGTGGCGGTCGCGCTCGCCCCGGACGGCGGCGTCACCGGTCCGGATCCGCCGGACTGCGTCAGCGGCAGCGTCCCCGAGCCCTCAGCGGTGATCGGCGCACCCGCCGCGAGCGGATAGTCGGCGGCGGTGTGCTCGACTCCGTTCTGGTCGACCCACTCGAACGTGGGGCCGGTGGATACGGTCCGCCGCCGCTCGAGATACCGATCGAGCCAGCCGATCGTGTCCTTGTCGATCAGCGACGTGTCTCCCGGATTGGTGAGACAGATGCCGTGCCCTCCGCAGAACCAGAGCATCTTCACGGGCACGCCGTCGTGCCGGAGAATCGAGTAGTTGGTGACGGCCTCCTGCAGGGTGAACAGGTTGTCGGCGGTGCCCTGGATCAGCAGCGTCGGGATCTTGATCCGCTTGACGAGATCGCCGGGGCCGCGCGTCGCGTAGAAGTTGACTTCGGCCGGCGTGAGCGGCTGGCCCTCCAGACCGGTCTCATACGACTGGTCGATCATCGGGTCGAGGCGACCGTTCGCCTTGCCGAGCACATAGAGGATCTGTGCCCAACCCTGCTTGACGGTCTGCTCCTTGTAGAGACTCGTGACGAGCGAGTTCCACGAGATGTCGGGCACGATCGCGTCGATCCGCGGGTCGATCGCCGCGGACACGAGCTGGATCCCCCCGCCGTACGAGCCGCCCACCATGCCCACCCGCGGGTCGCCGGGGTGGTCGAGTTGCGCCTGCGGCTGCTTGGACAGCCAGGTGATGATCGCCGAGACGTCACGGCCCTCGTACTGGGGGCTGTCGGACTCGACGGTCCCGCCCGAGGACCCGAACCCACGTGGGTCCCACGTGACGACGTTGAAGCCTGCGCGGAGCATCGTGCCGACTCCGGGGATGCCGGTGGACGTGTCGGTCGAGTCGGTCGTGTTCGTGTCGCCCGGCGAGCTCCACCCCGGTCCGAGCAGCACCGTCGCCGCGCGATGTCCGGACTTCAAACCCGGCGCCGGGAAGAAGTTGACATGAATCTGCGTGCCGTCGAACGAGGTGACGGTCGTGCTGTCGGCGAGCGCGGTGCCGGTGAGGGCGCCGATCGACAGGGCCAACGCGGTCATGCCGATCAGCAGGCGCTGCCTCATCCACGAGACCGTAACAGCGCGTCAGCGCGCAGTCGCCGGAGAGCCGAGCGACGGGTCGTGCACCGACACCCGTGGCTCGCGGCGGGCCGCGCCCTTGCGCCTGCCCGCGTCGATCGCCTCGCGCTGGGGCCCGATCACGTACTTGGGGTCCGCGGCGGACTGAAAGGCCGCCTTGAACACGCTGAACCGCACGCTGAGCGCACCGGCCGAGAGCAGGACGCCGGCGGCCATTGCCGCGGCTCGCGAGCGTCCGCCGCCGGCTGCCAGCAGCCCCCCTCCGCCGGCGATGCAGGCGCGCCCGATGTTGCGGTATCTCCTGGCCTCGCCGTGCCTGTAGGGCGCCCCGTGCCTGCCGAGCCGCGTCTCCATCAGCCGGCTGAGGCCAACCTCCAGCAGCGCGGCTCCGATCACAAGCCGCCGCGCGGGTGCGGCGTGAGACGGCGGCGTGGCGATCACCGCGGCAGCACCCGCGCTGAGCGCGGCGCCGGTGCCGAACAGGAACGGGAGCTCGCGCCGTGCTTCATGCCAAACGGGCACGGCCGTGTTGGCGACCAGGGCGCCGGTGTACGTCGACAGGGGCAGGCCGAGCAGGGCCGCCGCCGGCCGTGCCAGCCTTGCCGCTGCGGGGAACCTGCCGGTCAACGCGTTCGCGGCCGCGAGCGCGGTGGTGGAGCCGCTGCCCAGCAGGATCCACGAGCCCACGCTCATCGGAGAGGTCACCTTGAACATCCGCAGCATGTTCAGGAAGCGCTCCGGGCGACCGAGGTCGGCGGTGAGGAGCGCCGGGCTGATCCCCACCCCGAGTAGCGCCGCGCCCCACGCTCGCTTCGCGAGCACGTCGTTTCCGCGCGCGTCCGAGAGGTAGGCGAGGCCCGCCGATACACCCGCGAGTCCGCCGGTGTAGAAGTAGAGCGGGACCTCACGCGTCCACACCGGCGCTTTGAGCACGGCCTGGCCGTGATACGAGGTGGTCTCGGCCGGCTCGCGGTTGCCGTCCGGCCTCATCGCCGACCCCCGAGCACGGCCGCCGCGAGACCGACGCCGAGCGCGAGGGCCGCGGCGCCGGCGGCCGTCCAGATCTCTTTCAGGTCGCGGACAGTGTCGACCGGGTCGGGCGGCAGCCCGTACACCTCCGGCTCGTCGAGCAGCAGGAAGAACGCGCCCGCGCCGCCGACGCCGTCCTCCTCGTCCGCCAGGTACAGCTGCGCCTTCTCCTGGCCGGCGTCCTGGAGCGCCGCGAGCCGGTGCTCAGCGCGCTCACGGAGCTCGGCGAGCTCGCCGAACTGGATCGAGTTCGTCGGGCACGCCTTCGCGCAGGCCGGCTCCATATCGTCCTTGAGCCGGTCGTAGCAGAGCGTGCACTTCCACACCCGGCCATCGCCCTCACGACGGTCCAGCACCCCGAACGGGCACGCGGGGACGCAATACCCGCAGCCGTTGCACACGTCCTGCTGGACGACGACGGTGCCAAACTCGGTCCGGAACAGCGCGCCGGTCGGACAGACCTCAAGGCAGGCCGCGTTGGTGCAGTGCTTGCACACGTCGGAGGCCATGAGCCAGCGCAATCCGTCTCCCTCCTGGTAGGTCTGGACGCCCGACTCCATCGCCGCCCCGCGCTCGGCGATCTGGACCAGCGATCCGCCTTCGGTCGCGTCGGCGGGAAGCTGCTGCTCCACGAACGCGACGTGACGCCACCGATCCGCGTCGAGCGCCACCGAGTTGTCGTAGGAGTTGCCGGTGAACCCCTCGATCGACATCGGCACCTGGTTCCACTCCTTGCAGGCCACCTCACACGCCTTGCAGCCGATGCACACGGACGTGTCGGTGAGGAAGCCCATCCGCGGCTTGGCCTCGTCGCCGTAGCCGGAGGGCCATGCGTGCATCTGGAGGGTCACGGCTTCACCCCCGCGCGCCGCCGGTACTCCTCCACGAGCTCCAGCCTCGCTCGCCCGCGCGGGCGCCTGCCTGGCCGGATATCGCAGGTCCCAGCCTTGTACTCACTGATGTGCACGTTGCTGTCGAGCGCGAGCGGCAGCAGCTCGTTGCCCGAATCGCCGGTGACGATCCCGATGCTCCCCCAGTGGTAGGGCACTCCGACCAGGTGCATCATCCGGCCCTGAATCTCGAGCGGCTTGATCCGCCTCGTCACGAGCAGCCGCGCCTCGATTGCCTGACGTGCGGTGATAACCGTCGCCCAGCCACCGTGCTCGAGCCCCCGCACGACAGCGAGCTCGGGCGAGACCTCCACGAAGAACTCTGGCTGAAGCTCTGAGAGGTACGGGACGGTGCGAGACATGCCCCCCGCGGTGTGGTGCTCGGTCAGCCGGTAGGTCGTGAACACGAACGGAAACACCTCGGCGCCGGGCTCCCCGTCGCTCGGGTGGTACGGGTTCTCCGGCCGCGCAAACAGCTGCCGGGTCGGGTTCTGCCGCTGGGCGTAGAGCGGATTGGTGAATGGCGACTCCTGCGGCTCGTAGTGCGCCGGCAGCGGCCCGTCGACCAGCCCGGTCGGCACGAACAGCCAGCTGCGCCCATCGGGGTGCAGGATGAACGGCTTGTCGCCGGCGATCGCGTCCAGCCCATGCGCGTCCTCACTGGGCCGGTACGAGGGTTCCTTGGTGGACGGGAAGTCCGGCGAGTCGCCGAGACTGGCCCACTTGCCCTCTCGCTCGTCCCACCAGATGTAGCGCTTGCGCTCCGACCAGGGCTTACCGTCGGGATCGGCCGAGGCGCGGTTGTAGATGATCCGCACGTCCTTCGGCCACGCCCAGCCCCATTCCTGGGCAATCCAGTTCTGCTCGCTGCCGGGTTTCTTGCGCGCTGCCTGGTTGACGCCGTCCTTGTAGATGCCGCAATGGATCCACGAACCAGCGCTGGTGGAGCCATCGGCCTTGAGCTCGTCGTAGGCGGGTACGAATCCGCCCTCCGCGGTGCGGCCGTTGATCTCCCGCAGCACCGCCTCAGCGTCGGGCTCGTCGTGGGGGCCCTCAAGCGGATAGTCCCACACCAGATCAAGGATCGGACGATCTTTCGGATCCTCCGATCCGGAAAGCTTCTGGCGGATCGCCTTGCCGAGGTGGTACATCCAGTGCAGCTCCGAGCGCGCGTCGCCGGGCGGCTCACACCCCTTGTAGTGCCACTGGAGCAGGCGCTGGGTGTTGGTGAAGTTGCCGTCCTTCTCGGTGTGGGCGGCCGCCGGGAGGAAGAACACCTCCGTCTGGATGTCCTCCGTCCGCACCTCGCCCGTTTCGTGTTCTGGCGAGTCCTTCCAAAACGACCCGGACTCCGTCGGCTGGAAGTCTCGGACAACCAGCCAGTCGAGCTTTCCGAGGGCCAGGCGCATGAGCTTCGAGTTGGCCGAACCGACGGTCGGGTTCTGCCCGACGCAGAACATGCCCTTCACCCCGCCGTCGAGCATCTTCAGCATCATCGCGTAGTGGGAGTGGTCGCCGTCGATCCGCGGCAGATACTGGAAGCAGTACTCGTTCTCAGCTGTGGCCGCCTCCCCCCACCATGCCTTCAGCAGCGACACCATGTACGAGCGCAGGTTCCCCCATGCGCCGTTCTCCGGACCGTTGAGCTCGACGAACTTGTCGAGCGTGGGGTGCTGCCGAGGGTGCGGCATCGGGATGTACCCCGGCAGGATGTTGTAGAGCGTCGGAATGTCGGTCGAGCCCTGGATGTTGGCGTGACCCCTCAGGGCCAGGATCCCGCCCCCGGGGCGGCCGATGTTGCCGAGCAGCATCTGCACGATCGAGGCAGCACGGATGTTCTGGACACCCACCGTGTGCTGGGTCCAGCCGACCGCGTAGGCGATCGCCGAGGTGCGCTCTCGGCCGGAGTTCTCACACAGCGTCCGGGCGACCGTGAGGAAGTCCTGCTCCGAGCATCCGCACAGCTCCGCCACGAGCTCGGGCGTGTAGCGGGCGAAGTGCCGCCGGACGATCTGGACGACGCAGCGCTCGTGCTGCATCTCCGGGTCGAGCTCGGGCGGGTCCCCACCCGGCAGGCTCGCTCCGTGGGCGCCGTGGGCCTGCTCTCCTGAGACGTCCGAGACCTGGTCGTCCTTGCCGGCGGTCGCCTCTCCGCCGGCCTGGCTGTAGGCCCAGCTGTCGATCCGGTACGCGCCGTCGGCAGGGTCCCATCCTGAGAACAGCCCGGAGCCGTCCTCCTCGGTGTCCGCGAACTCGTCGCTGATGATCGCGGGGCCGTTGGTGTAGTGACGCACGTACTCCCTGAACCAGGCGTCGTGCTCGAAGATGTAGTTGACGATCCCGCCGAGGAAGGCGATGTCGCTGCCGGCCCGGATCGGGACGTGCAGGTCCGCCATCGCGCTGGTCCGGGTGAAGCGGGGGTCGACGTGGATCACCTTGGCATCACGCTCCTTGGCCTCGATCACCCACTGGAATCCGACCGGGTGCTGCTCGGCCATGTTCGAGCCCATGATCAGGATGCAGTCGGAGTTCTGCAGGTCCTGCTGGAAGGTGGTGGCGCCGCCGCGCCCGAACGAGGTCCCCAGACCGGGGACCGTCGAGCTATGTCATATGCGGGCCTGGTTCTCGATCGACAGCGCGCCCATCGCCGTGAAGAACTTCTTGATCAGGTAGTTCTCCTCGCTGTCCAGCGTCGCGCCGCCGAGGAAATGGATCCCGAGCGTTCGCTTGAGCGGCTCGCCGTCCTCGTTCGCCTCCTCCCAGGTTTCCTCGCGCGCGCGGATCATCCGCTCCGAGATCATGTCCGTCGCCTGCGTAAGGCTGATGTACTCCCAGTCGGTGCCGCCGGGCCGGCGGTACTTGACCCGCGTCTCGCGCATCGGGCTGTTGACCAGCTTCTCGGATGCGGCGCCCTTCGGGCACAGCCGGCCTCGCGAGATCGGCGAGTCCGGGTCGCCCTCGATCTGGACGACCTTCTCGTCCTCGACGTACACCTTCTGCCCGCACCCGACCGCGCAATACGGGCAGACCGACTGGACGACCTTGTCCGCCGTCTTCGTACGCGGGGTCAGCTGCTCTGATCGAATCGACCGCGCCGAGCGCCCCAGCCCCAGTGGATCGCCTCCGAGCTGACGCAGGAATGGAGCGATCAGGCGGCGACGGGTACTAATCCTCCGGCTCGGGCGCGTCCTCATCCTCGTCTTCCGGCGGCGGCGCGCCCGGGACCGAGTCGTCTGCTCGTTTGCGTTTCCAGTCCGCGCGGACCTCGTCGACCTCCTTCTGGAGCTCGCGAGAGTGACGCTCCATCGCGTCCGCCTCGCGCTCGAGCGCCTCGGCAATCTGCTTGTCACTTGGTTTATCCACTAGTTGCCAGCTACCCGGTCAGCCGCCTGTGCACACGCGGCGACGCGCCACTCGGCGACCCGGACCGGCACTCGGACGCCTGAGCCGCTCAGGCCGCCGGGCGCAGCGCCTCGAGCTCGCGGCTCTGCGCGAGCTCGGAGAGTGCCCTCCGCTCCAGTTTGCGCACCGCGTCCTGCGATATCCCCAGCCGGCGGCCGGTCTCGCTGAGCGGCGTCGGGTCGTCGCCGTTGATTCCGTAACGGAGTTTCACGACTTCCCGCTCTCGCTCGGGCAGCCGCTCCAGCGCCTGCCTCAGCGCGTCCTCGCGCAGCGAGATATCGACCTCCTCGTCGGGAGTGCGCGCGCCACTCGGCAGCAGCGCACCGAACGGGGTCTCCTCCCCCTCGCCGACCGGCCGGTCGAGGCTCGTCACCACCCGTGCCGTCTCGCGAGCCTCACGGACGTCTTCCGGGGTCAGCTCGGCGGCCTGCGCCACCTCCTCGTCGCTCGGCTCTCGTCCTAACTGCGCCGCGAGCTCACGCTGCACCCGAGCGATCTTGCGCTCACGCTGCCCCAGGTGGACCGGGATCCTGATCGTGCGCGAGCGGTTGTCCAGCGCACGCTGAAGCGCCTGCCGGATCCAGAAGGTCGCGTAGGTGGAGAACTTGTAGCCCTTGCGCCAGTCGAACTTCTCGGCGGCGCGGATCAGGCCCAGGATCCCCTCCTGGATCAGGTCCAGCAGCGGCAGGTCATGACCCTGGAACTTGCGCGCGTTGGAGATCACGAGCCGCAGGTTGGAGTTGACGAGTTGCTCCTTGGCGTCCAGATCGCCCTGCTCGATCCGCCGCGCGAGCTCAACCTCCTGCTCGCGGGTCAGCAGCGGGTGGCGGCGAACCTCCTGGAGGAACAGCGACATCGCGTCCGTCGTCTGGTTGGCAAGGTCATCGTTCATGTAGGCGGTGCGCTCGACCCCCGCCCGCCCGCAGTCGTCGCGAACATCGATTCCGCGCGCTTCGAGCATGTCCTGGAGCGACTGTGCGTCCTCGTCTCCCAGGTCCGCCTCCTGGATGAGCTCCGAGAGCTCCGAGAGCTCCGCGCACGAGTCTCCGCGCGCCTCGATGCGGGAGCTCAGCTCGTCCACGAGCGGCTGCAGCCGGTCGGGCCGCGGGCCGTCGTCTCCCGACCCGGCGTCGTGCGCCTGACGGGAGTTGTCCATGTCTTCGGCCATAAGTTGAGCCTACCCGCCGCGGGCCCCTACGGTCCGGCCGTGCCAGCTACTCGTCGAGCGGGGGCCGCGTAAACCGGTCTGACCCGGGGTAGCCCAGCGTGGGACGGTCAATCCGAAGGGAGCAAGCGTGAGCCTCATCGACAAGATCACGGGCCGTACAAAGCAGGCTGCAGGCGACCTGGTAGGCGACCCGGGGCTGCGGCGCGAAGGCCAGCGGGAGGAGCGTAAGGGCGAGGCCAAGGAAGAGCTCGTGCGCGACCAGCAGCGTGCCGAGGACAAGGCGCGTGAGGTCGCGAACCTGGAGCGCAAGACCTCGTAGCGCTCTGGCCGCGGTTGACCCATGGCAATCGCGGTCCTCGACATCGACGGCACCCTCGTCGATACCAACTACCAGCACGCGCTGGCGTGGTTTCGAGCGTTTCGTGCCAATGGCATCGTGCTCCCGGTGTGGCGGATCCACCGCCACATCGGGATGGGCGGCGATCAACTCGTCGGAGCACTGACCGACGAGCGCACCGAGCGCGAGCTGGGAGATCAGATCCGCCAGGAGGAGCAGCATCGCTATCTCGAGCTGATCGATGAGGTGGAGCCGATGGAGGGCTCCCGCGAGCTGGTCGAGGAGCTCGTCAGCCGCGGCCACAAGGTCGTGCTCGCGAGCTCGGCCAAGGAAGACGAGGTAGACCACTACCTCGACCAGCTCGACGCACGTGAGCTGGCCGGCGGTTGGACCACGTCCGCCGACGTCGAAGCCACGAAGCCGGCACCCGATCTCGTCCACGCGGCCCTCCAGCGGATCGGCGGCTCCGCGGAGGATGCGGTGATGGTCGGCGACACGCCCTGGGACGTGATCGCCGCCCGTGAAGCTCACGTCAGGACGCTGGCGGTGCTGACCGGCGGCTTCGCCGCCGCGGAGCTCACCGAAGCGGGCGCCGTGGCTGTTTTCGAGTCAGTCGGGGAGCTGCGCTCGAAGCTCGATGAGACTCCCTTCGGCTGATCTGCCGATCACCCGATGGCCGCTGCGACTCGGTGCTCTGTCCGACCCCAGGTTGTAATCAGACCTCGTGGGTAGACCGACAAAGAGGAGATCGATTACTCGCGCCATGTGAGGGAGGCCGAGATGGACGAGCTTCGGCATCGACGTGACCGCCGAACGAGCGCGGTCAAGGACAGAGACGGATCACCCACGCCTCAGGCCAAGCGCCACGCCGAGCAGGCCCGGCGCAAGGCCGCGCCGCGGCGGGACGCCCAATCCGGCGTCAGCGGGTGGGTCGCCGATCGCGCGTCCAAGTGGACGCTCGACGGTCCCGACTACGACTTCTTCGAGCTTCAGAAGTACTTCTGGAACCCGCTGATGGACTACTGGTTCCGCATGGAAGTCGAGGGGTGGGACAACATTCCGCAGGCCCCCGTCCTTCTGATCGGCATACATTCAGGTGCGCCGCTTCCGTGGGACGCATGGACCGTGGGCATCCAGTGGTGGCGGCGCTTCGGCCGCGGCCGCCCGCTCCAGGGCACAGCGCACGACGCGCTGATGGCCTCGCCGATCCTCGGCTCGTACTTTCGGAGAATGGGGGTGCTTCCGGCGGCTGCCGACAGCATCTCGTCGGCGCTTGCGGCCGGGCGCGACGTGGCGCTTTGGCCCGGAGGGGAGCGCGACTCGCTTCGCTCCTGGACCCAACGCGATGACGCGCTGCTGTCTGGCCGGAAGGGCTTCATCAAGCTCGCCATCCGCAGTGGCGTCCCGATCGTGCCGATCTCGACGGTGGGTGGGCCAGACTCGATGCCGGTCCTCGCAACGGGCCGGCGCGTGGCCAAGCTGCTGCGGCTGGACCGGGTGGCCAGGGTGAAGATGTTCCCGATCGCGATCCAGGTGCCCTGGGGCATCTCCCCCGCCCTGCTCCCCGAGATCCCGCTTCCGACGAAGATCCGCACCGCGTTCCAAGAGCCGATCCGGCTGGACGCCGATCCTCAACGCGCCGAGGACGATGCGTACGTGCACGACGCCTATCGACAGGTGTCGGCCTCAATCCAGCGCGGAATGGACGTGCTCGCCCGCCGCCGCAGGCTGCCGCTGTTCGGCTAGGTCCCAGCCCTGAGCCGCGCGACGATCCGGCGCAAACGCCGGGCGGAGGACGACGGCCCGGGCGCCCCGGCGATGCCCTCGAGGAAGCCGTCGAGCTCCTCGGCGGTCCACATGAACCGCTCTCGGGCCTCGAACGAGCCCTCCCACCACAGCGTCTGCACGCGCTCCTCGGGCGCCATCGCGCCCGTCGTCCCGCCCGGGAGATGACTACCGGCCCGGTTGACGACGTGATGCTTGAACAGAAACTCGATGCGCCGCCCCTCGATCGAGACGAGCCACCGGTGGTGGCCCCATCCGACCCAGGGCCCCTGGATCCCGTACGTGAGCTCTTCCCTCAGCGAGGGAACCTCGATGTATCCGGCCGCCGCGACCCTCTGGAGCTCGGCCGCGACCCAGATCGGGTCGCGGACATCCTCGAGCGTGTGCGAGCAGACCGCGAAGTCGAACTGCCCGTTCTGAAACGGCCACGGCTCCCGCTCGCAGATGTCGCGCTGGACCCACGTCTCGGGACCGAAGCGCTCGTCCGCCTGGTCGCTCGTCCAGCCGAGCTGCCCCCGCGAGCTGTATGGAATCGCGTCGAGCACCCAGTCCGCCCGCCAGAAGGGACGGGCGCCGCCGCCCACGTCGAGGACCAGCGCGTCAGCGCCGACGCGCTCGTCGATCAGGTTCGCACTGTGCTCAAGCATCGTTCGGCGTGATCCAGCACGGCCCGCCACGCTAGCGATTCCGGCGTACCCGGGCTCGCTAGCATGGCCGCTCCGTGCAGAGCGAGGCCGCGAGCAGACCATCGGTAGCGGTGGCGATTCCGGCATATAACGAGTCGGACGGCATCGGCGGCTTCCTGCAGGAGATCGACCGGGCGCTCTCGCCCCACGTGCGCTCGCTCCACCTGATCGTCGTGGACGATTGCTCGACCGACGAGACGGCAGCGACTGCTGAGGGCGTGCGCGGGTCGCTCACCGCGCAGATGCAGGTCGTGCGCAACCCCACCAATCTCGGCCACGGTCCCAGCCTCGTGACCGGCTACCGGCACGCCCTCGCCCTCGAGCCCGATTTCGTGCTCCAGGTCGACGGCGACGGCCAGTTTCATGGCAGCGATCTGCGCCGGGTGCTCGTGCTGCTGATCGACGAGGCGCACGCGGTCTGCGGTGTGCGCCGCTTTCGCCAGGATCCCTGGTTCCGGATGGCCATGACACGAATGCTCCGGGGCTACGTTCGTGCGAGCTTCGGCGTGGCGGCACGTGATCCCAACTGCCCACTCCGCGGGTACGAGCCGAGCCTCCTCTCAGAGCTGATGCAGGCGCTGCCACCGAGCTCCCTGATTCCGAACCTGTACCTGACCGTGCTCGCCGCACGCCGCGGCGTCGCGTTGCTCGAAGTCGACGTCAGCCATCGGGTGCGTCGGGCGCCCGTGAGGGGCGGAACGTCCTGGCGTCAGTCGGCCTGGTCGCCGGTACCGTGGCGGCTCGTGCGCTTCTCGCTCGCGGCACTGAAGGAGTCGCGCTCGTTCCGCGACCAGATGGACACTCCGAGCTGGGCCCGCGCGCAGGAATGATCGACGCAACCCAATCTGGGCGCGTTCAGCCGCAGCGCTGTGCGGTGTGTGCCGGCCGATCGCTCGCGGCGCACCTTCGGGTCGCGGGTGAGCCCGGACCGGAGGGGCTCGCGCCCACCACCTCGCGTTACGGCACCGCGCTCTCGGACGTGGTCCGCTGCCGGGACTGCGGGCACATGCAGCTGGCCGATCTGCCTTCGGAGCACGAGCTCGTGGACGCCTATGCGGCGGTGGAATCGGCGGACTATCTCGAAGAGGAGCGGGGTCAGCGGGTGACGGCCGACGCGCTCCTGCGCCGGCTCGAGCGCCACGTCCGGCCGGGAGCCCTGCTCGACGCGGGCTGCTGGCTGGGGTTCCTCGCCGATGAGGCCCGGCGCCGGGGCTGGCACCCCGTGGGCCTCGAGCCAAGCCGCTTCGCCTCCGATTACGCGCGGACCGCGCTCGGGCTCGACGTGCGGACCGGGGACCTCTTCGGCTGCGAGCTGGAGCCGGAGTCGTTCGACGCGGTCGTGCTCGCCGACGTGCTCGAGCACCTCCCCGACCCCGGCGCCGCGCTCGATCGAGCGGCCGCTCTGACCCGACCGGGAGGAGCGCTGCTCCTAACCGTGCCGGACGCGGGAAGTCGGATGGCGCGGGCGCTGGGCAGGCGTTGGTGGTCGGTGATCCCGACCCACGTCCAGTACTTCACGCGCCGCTCGCTGGGAACCCTGCTGGCCGGGCACGAATGGGAGCTGCTCGAGCTGGGCACCGCGCCCAAGGCTTTCAGCGTCGGCTACTACCTGGAGCGGATCGGGGGCTACTCGAGCGCGGCGGCCGCGGCGCTCGTACGGGCAGCCGAGGCCGCGGGCCTGGCCCACCGCCTCTGGGCTCCCGACTTCAGGGACCGGATCTGCGCGGTGGCGAGGTCCGGAGACCAGATCCTCGGGCGGCCCCCACGATCTCCTCAGCGGCCCGCCGGTTGAACTCGGGCTCCGCGTGCGCCTCTGCGGTCTCGTAACCCCCTGCGCGGAGGCGCGCGCGCAGCACCGGATCGCGGGACAGGCCGTCCAGCGCGCGCGCCAGCGCGGACGCATCGCCGGGCGCGAACAACAGGGCGTTCCGGCCGTCGAGGAGATAGTCGCCGGAGCCGCCGCGCCCCGTTGCCGCTACCGGCCGCCCGAGCGCCATCGCCTCCAGCGGAACCAGGCCCCACGGCTCCTCCCAGCGGACGGGGAACACGACCGCGTCCGCCCACCGGTAGACGGCGGTCAGCTGCTCGGGTGCTCGTGGCTGCTCAAATACAACGCGAGATTCGACCCCAAGTCGCGCCGCGGTGTCTTCGAGCGCCTGGCGGTAGCCGGGATCTCCCTCTCCGACGATCCTGAGCTCGGCGGCCGCCGGGAGCTCGGCCAGGGCCTCGATCGCCGTAGCCACGCCCTTCTGCTCGACCACCCTGCCGACATACAGGAGCCTCCAGCGCCATCGGTCGTCCGGCTCGTCCCTCGGCTCGCTGAGGAACCGGCTCGCAACCCCGGGGGCCAGTGTGGTCGTGGCCTTGACCTTGCGGTGCGCGGCGACGGTCGCGTCCAGCACGCTCCGAGAGCAGAACACCCAGCGACCCGCCGCGGCATAGTCAACGTGCGTGATCAGCCCCGAGATCGGTTCAGCCGCGCGCGCGAGCGGGCCGAGGCGCCTCCACATGTTCAGCCACAGGTCTCGCCGTGGGCCGTACACCGGCCAGTAGTCGAGCACGAAGAACACCGCTGGGACTCCCCGGCGGCGGACCCTCTCAATCAGCGCCAGCGACATTCCACCCAGCGGCCACCACGTCACGACATCCGGGCGGAACTCGTCGAGATGGCGATCGAGCACCTCAGCGTTGTGTCGTTCGAGCCGGACGCGATCGCGCAGGCCGAGCGAGCGCCACTCGTGCGCGCGCCAGTACCACTCGAGCTCACGATGGACATCGGGCTCCTCCGGCGCCCCGGGTCCCACGAGCCCGCTGCGGTGGTCGGTGACGAGAATCCGCACCGGATTGCCCTGCCGGCGCAGGTGCCCCATCACCCCCTGCCAGATCACCTCATAGCCGCCCAGGTAGTGCGGCGGATACACGTTGCCGATTGCGAGCACCCGCGCTGCGGGCGGGGGGCGCCGGAGATCACGGCGTTCGTCAGGCATACTGCCCCGCCGTGGTAACGGTCGCGGTGGTGTCGTGGAACACCCGCGAGCTCCTGATGCGGTGCCTGGACTCGCTGACGCCGGAGGTGGAAGCCGGGCGGGCCGAGGTGTGGGTCGTGGACAACGCCTCCGATGACGGCTCGGCCGAGTCGGCCAGGCGGGCCGGGCGGCAGATTCGAGTTCTCGAGCTTGAGCAGAACATCGGGTTCGGGCGTGCGGTCAACCTGGTGGCCGAGCGGACGACGACGCCCTGGCTGCTGGCGAGCAACTCCGATGTCGCGCTGCGCCCCGGGGCGCTCGAAGTGATGATCCGCGCCGGAGAAGATCCACGCGTCGGTTGTGTCGCGCCACGGCTGCTGGCGCCGAACGGAGCCACCGAGCACTCCGTGCATCCGCTCCCGACGCTACCGCTGACGCTGGCCTTCAACCTGGGGCTGCACCGGGTCAGCAATAGCCTTGGAGATCGACTTTGCCTGGAGGGGTTCTGGAACAGCGACCGGGCCCGCCCCGTGCCGTGGGCGATCGCCGCGTGCCTGCTGATCCGAAGAGCGGCCTTCGAGCAGCTCGGGGGATTCGACGAGCGCCAGTGGCTCTACGCAGAGGATCTGGACCTCGGCTGGCGGTTGCACGAGCACGGGTGGATCACGAGGTATGAGCCTGGCGCCCAGGTCGTTCACTGTTCGGGAGCCGCCACTTCAATCGCGTTCGGCGCCGATCGCCGGGGTCGCTTCATGGCCGCAACCTACTCGATGATCGGGCGCCGGCGAGGCGCTGTACGGATGTGGATCACCATCTTGCTCAACATCGCCGGAGCTGCCGGCCGCTTGGCGTGGATGACGCCACTGGCACTCGTCTGGCACCGCTGGCGCCGGCCGCGTGACGAGAATCGACGGTGGCTGCGCGCGCACCTGCATGGCATTCGGAAGGTCGTAGAAGCTGGGAGCGCGCCATGACCGAGGACGGCCGTGAGCTGGCCGAGGCCGCCGCCCGCTTTCCCTGGTATCACACGATCGAGCTCGGCGACGGGGTCGTCACCGAGGGCATGTTCGACCACCGCGGCGTCACGGATCGGTATCTGATCCCAGCCGACCTTGCCGGGATGCGCTGCCTCGACGTCGGCACGATGGACGGCTTCTGGGCCTTCGAGATGGAGCGTCGCGGCGCGGATGAGGTCGTGGCGATCGACGTCGGTCAGCCGGATGAGCTCGACTGGCCGCCGCTGTGGCGAGATCAGGTCAGACCGACCCTCGACGAGACCAAGCAGGCGCGATTCGCGCTCGCCCACGACGCCCTCCACTCCTCGGTGCGACGGGTGGAGCGCTCCGTCTACGCGCTCGGGGACGACCTCGGGAAGTTCGATCTCATCTTCTGCGGCGACCTGCTGGTGCATCTCAAGGACCCGATCACCGCAGTCCAGCGGATGCATGCGGCGTGCCGCGGTAGCACGATTCTGTGCAATCCGGTGAAGCGCTTCCGGTTTGCCCGGCGGCGGGCGCTGGCCGAGTTCGACGGGATCGAGGAGTTCCGCTGGTGGCTGCTCAGTGAGGCCAGCCTCGAGCGGATGATGCTCGCGACCGGGTTCGCGCAGGTTCAGATCGGCAGGCAATTCGACCTCCCCGCGCGCGGGCCGGGCAGATGGAAGGGACGCCGGGCCGTCGTTCGCGGCTACGTCCCCTGAGCTCGGGAGCAGAGACCGCTACAAGAGCAGGCTGCGATACCTCAGGCTCCCCACGATCATCGCCGCCAGCCCGATCGAATCGGCGAGCGCCTGCGCGAGGAGCGTCTGAAGCCCGTCGGGTTCGCGGAGGCTCTGGTTGAGAGTCCGCCCGTAGGGCAGTGCGCCGACGGCGAGGAAAGGCCTTCGCAGGGCTGCGGCAGACAGCACCGATAGCACGGCGGCGTCAAACCTTGCCGCCCGCGGGTTCAGGAACACGCGGCCGTAGAGCAGCTCCTGACGCAGCTCGGGCATCCGCTTCACCAGCGCGGGAAAGAACCGCAGCCGCCAGCGCTCGGCCGCAAAGGACAGCGCGCCGCGCGGCTCCACGACGTGATCTGCGCGCGCCTGCGCACAGGCGCTGATCCGGGCTCCCGCCCGGCGGGCCCGCCAGCCGAACCACACGTCCTCCCCCAGCTCCTTTCCGCGCCGCGGGCCGAGCCAGCTCTCGAACCCGCCAAGCCGCTCGAACAGCTCCCGCCGGACGAACAGGTTCGCGCTCTCGAACAGCGGCGAGACCCCGACCACGGACAGCGTCCGGTCGAATGGCCCTCTCGCCTGATCGGGGCGCGGGCGCGTCTCGCCCAGAACGAGGTCGGCGCGGCCCAACGCGGCGACTCCGGCATGCAGCCAATCGGGCATCGGCCGGCAGTCGGCGTCCAGGAAGGCGAGCAGCCGGCCGCTGGCCGCCGTCGCGCCCGCGTTCCTGGCACCAGCCGGCCCGATTCCCTCCTCGCGCACGACCCGATCGACGACCGCCGTGGCCGCCGCGAGCTCACCGGTCCCGTCCACCGATCCGTCGTCGACCACGACCACTTCGAAGCGATCGACGGATCGCTGTTCGGCCAGCCCGGCCAGGACATCCGGGAGCGTCGCCGTTGCATCGCGCGCGGGGATGATCACGCTGATCGCTGGCGGGGCGTCCACGACCGAGCGAGGCTAGCGGTCGCTGGTACCGTCGCCGGGCGTGAGAGCCGACGCAGTCGATGCCGTGCCGCTCTGGTACCACACGCTGGAGCTCCCCGGCGGGATCGTGACTCCCGGCTGGTTCGACCTTCGCGGCGTGGTCGATCGGCTGCCGTGGCCCGACGTGCGTGGCAAGCGGTGCCTGGATGTCGGCACCTACGACGGCTTCTATGCCTTCGAGCTGGAGCGTCGCGGCGCCGCGGACGTCCTGGCGACCGATATCTCCGGGCACGAGGACTGGGACTGGCCGGCGGGAGCACGGGCCCGAGGAGGCGCCGGCCTCGCGAGCCTGGCCGGCGAGAAGGGACGCGGCTTCGAGCTCGCACGAGCGGCGCTGGGCTCCTCGGTCCGCAAGGAGGAGATCAACGCGTACGACCTCGATCCCGCGCGCCTGGGCGACTTCGACGTGGTGATCTGCGGAAGCCTGCTGCTCCATCTGCGCGATCCGGTGCGTGCTCTGGAGGCGATCAGGTCGGTCTGCGTCGAGGCGTTCATATCGGTTGAGGCGATCTCGCTCCCGCTCACGCTGCTGTGGGGTCGCCGTCCGGCCGCAGAGCTGTCCGGCGACGACAACGTGTGCCAGTGGTGGACCGCGAACACGGCCGGCCACAGGCGATTGCTGGAGACGGCCGGCTTTCGAGTCGAGCGCTCGGTGGGGCCGTTCTCGGAGCCGTTCGGGTCAGGCCATCCGACTCGGCGCAGCGGCCGGCGGAGCGCGCGGGCAGTTGCGGCGGGGCTCGCGCGCCGCGCCCTCACGGGCTCGAACGGCGTGCCGCACGCCGCCGTGCTCGCGCGACCCCAGCACCCCTCGGCTCTCTAAACCGGCTCGCGCTCGAGCCAGAGCGACGTCGCCGAACGCCCGAAACGATTTTCGACCACGGGCCACAGCGGCGTCAGGCGCTCGCCCAACGGCGAGCACCGCGACACCCACCAGCCGGGAAACCGCACGCTGAAGCCGCCCGCCCCGCCGAGCAGGAACGCGGCGAGCAGGTACTGCTCGCCATACACCCTCGGGGCCCACTGCGGTGGGTAGTCCCAGGGCAGGAACACGTCGTCCATTCCCACCAGCACCCCGGCCGGCAGACGCGGCAGCAGCTCCAGCAAGAACACCGTGGCATCGGTGCTCATCAGCGCGACATGGGAGCCGTCGAGCAGGATCACGTCGCCGGCGCTCAGCTGCTCGAGGACCGTCGACGCGACGTGCTGCAGGGGCTCGCGGATGCTCACATCGCAGCAGGCGTCGATCTCGAGGCGAGGGGCCGGGTCGATCGACACAAGCTGTGTGCGCAGCTTGAAGTCGCTGATCGCGCGGCGGGCGAAAAGCGTCGAGTAACCCGACCCGATCTCCACATACCGAGACGGATTGCGGGCCTTCAGCGCGGCGCACTGGACGAGCGCATCGACGCCTCCCCACCAGTCGTTCTCCCAGCAAGGCTGCGTCCGATCGGGCCCCTCGCGCGGGATCGATCCGGCCCACTCGAGCAGCTCGCAAGCGGACTCGATCGCGGGCCGATAGGACTCGCCGGCGGCCTCGAACTGCCTCGCCAGCAGCTCGAGCGGAGGTCGCCCGTTCCACCCCCATCGCGGGACGAGCTCCAGCGGATATTCGGGAACCAGCACCGGTCCAGAGCGCCTGAGGCGCTCGAGTCCCTTCCGGAGCAGTGCGTCCGCCGCGAGGCGGGCCGATCCCGTCGGCGTCATCCGGGTGCAGAGCGTAGTCGGGGCGCTCCAGGTCCCAGCGCTCCCGCGGCGGCGATCACGGCGATCAGCGGCTCGAGCGGGGCGCGATATCGGGTGCCCGCCTCGGCCGTGAACACGATCGAGGCTCCCAGCGCCACGGCGAGGATGCCGAGCACCAATGCCCTGCGACGGCGCGCCCGATAGAGGCCGACGAGCGCCAGGGCCAGGAGCACGTAGTACATGTCCAGCCCGATGTTGGTCACGAGCCTGCTGCGTCCTTCGAATGGCACCTCCACGAGCGCATCCGATCGCGAGCGGACGTCCCAAAGCCGCGAGAGGCCATTCCAGAAGAAGGCGGCCGGCACCGATTCCGGATGGTGCTTGATGTACGTGACGCCCGCCGAGATCAGCCTCGAGCGCAGCGTCACGTCGCTCAGCGGGTGCCGCGGGTCGAACAGCTTCACGACGTCGGGAGGCTCCTTGCGCCAGGCGTATGGAGCGGCCGAGTCATGCGCCGCCTGTGCATTGAAGGTCCCGTACAGCGCTGCGTCCTGAAGCGAGACGGGGACGAAGCCGTGCAGGACGACCGCGTTGCGGATCGTCCACGGGGCGACGACGAGCGCGCTCGCCACCACCGCAAGCACCGTCAATCCGATCCCGCGCCGCCAGCCGATCGTCGCGATCCAGACCACCAGCGCACCGAGCAGGACGAACTCGCTGGACGGTCGCACGAGCAACGCGACGCCGGTCAGCGCCCCGGTCGCGACCGCTCTGCGCCGGGTGGGAGTCCCCGTCAATATGAGGATCAGCGCAGCAACCGTGAGCGGCGTGGCCAGCGACTCCGGGTACAGCAGCTCCTCGAACTGCCACGCGAGCGGATAGACCGCCACAACCAGCGCCGCGGCACACCCGACGCGAGGGCTGAACAGCCGCCGGCCCAGAACCCAGGTCAGCCCGATCGTCAGCACCCCGAGGGGAACCTGAAGGAAGCGCACGGCCAGCGGGTGGTGCCCGAGCAGCGTGTACCAGAACCCCACCCACAGGGGATAGCCCGGGGCCTTCCACGCGCCGGCGTGGAGGATCCCGTACGGCAACCGCGTCCAGAACCAGTGGCCCTGCGAGATCAGCAAGCCCTCGGCGTCGTACTCGGGGGCATCGCCTGCCAGCGCGTAGTGGCGGGTGAGGATCACATACAGGAGCCGGATCGCAACTCCGAGCGCAAGTGCCCCCGCCAGCACCCAGAGCTCCCGCGCGCCCAGCGCTGGCTCGCGTAGATTTCGGGGTACCCGCACGTGGAGGCAGAGAGAAGCAGATGGCCGAAATGCCCGCGAAACATCCTCGGACGCCTGCGCCGCCGGCCATCGGCCCGGCGCCCCGCTGGTATCACACGATCGAGCTTCCGGGGGGCACTGTGACCCCCGGGGAGTACGACACGCGCCGGGCGTTGCGGAAGATCCCGTTTCCGCACAGCCTGGCCGGGCTCCGCTGTCTCGACGTCGGGACGCACGACGGGTTCTGGGCATTTGAGATGGAGCGGCGAGCTGCGGCCGAGGTGGTCGCGATCGACCTGGACGACCCGGCCCGCGTGGACATCTCCGAGCCCGTTCCCGAGGAGTTATCCGACGCAGCGCTGGCCGACAGACGCGAACGACCCGCCGCGTTCGCATACGCACACCGGGCGCTGAATTCGAAGGTGATCCGGCGCGATCTCTCCGTGTACGACCTTGAGCGCGACGAGATCGGCGAGTTCGACTTCGCGTTCGTGGGCACGCTCCTGCTGCACCTGTCCGAGCCGGTGCGGGCCCTGACCGCCGTGCGCAAGGTTCTGCGACCCGGCGGTCGAGCGCTCGTGAACGATGGCGTCTCGTTGTCGCTGTCGCTGCGCCATCCACGGCGGCCCGTCCACCATTTGACGCTGCTCCCGGGACGGCCTTTTTGGTGGGAGCCGAACGTTCGCGGGTTGCGTCGATACCTCGAGAAGGCCGGATTCGAGTCGGTGCGCGGCGGCGGCCCCTACCTGCTGCCGCGTGGTCCCGGCTACGCGCGCGAGCGCCTCCCCCGTCGGTGGGTCAACCCCGGGTGGCGAATCCTGCACGAACGGGGGATGGTCCACGGCTGGGCACTGGGATCCGCGCCCTGACCCGGATACGAGCTAGAGCTGTTCAGCGTGCGGAGCCGGACCGCTCGGCGAGCGCCGCGACGGCCGGCTGAAGCTCGGGCGCATCACCAGCCTCCGCCGCCTCCCAGACCGCGAGGAAGAAGGGTGCGATCTGCTGGCGCCAGTGGTGCCCGGCCCGGTCCCACACGTGACGGCCGATCAACGGCGTCCGCCGGGGAACAAAACGCGAGATCGCCGCGGCCTTGCGCCCGTAGCTCGGGCTCCGTGCCGCCCTTGAGAACATCAGCTGAAAGAACGGAGCGATCTCGGGGTGCAGCTGGCAGAAGCGCCATTCGCTCACGGCCAGCCGCTGTGCGCGCGCCTGCCAGTCGGCAACGGTCATCGTCCTGTGATGCTCGACGACGGCCCGCGGGTTGAACTTCACGCGCAACCCGTGTTGGTGAGCCCGGTAGCCCCAGTCGATGTCCTCATAGCCGTAGGGCAGACGCTCCTCGTCGTACCCGCCGACCCGCTCGAGCAGCGAGCGCTTGATCGACGCGTTCGCGCTGTAAAGGTGCGCCCAGCTCGCGTCCTGGCCCCTGATGCTCTCGTACTGGAACTGAAGTCCGTACTCCAGCCACTTCATGAATGGGCTCACCCTGACGTCCGGTGCCCAGCGCACCAGGCCCACCACCGCCTGTTCGACGGCCGGCCAGCGCCGGTGCGAGTCCAGGTGCTCGGAGACCAGGCTCACGGCCGGGATCGTGTCGTTGTCGATGAACAGCACCACGGGCGCCCGGGCGGCACGCCAGCCGATGTTCCGGTTGGCCGAAACCCCCGGGAAATCGCCGCGAAGCAGCCCGGCCGGGTACGGGCGCCCTCCGACCGCGCGCCCAACGGCGTCGGGGTCCGGCTCGTCGCGATCGGCGACGACGATCAGCTCGAAGCTGCCCGGCGGAGCGTCCTGGTGCTGGAGTCCGTCGAGCACCCGGCCGAGGACCTCGTGATTGCCCAGCGTGGGCAACACGATGCTGATCGCAGCCATCGGCTAAGAATGGCAGCAGCCAATGCGCCTGCGCTTCGATCCCGACCGCGAGCAAGCGGAGCTTGCCGAGTATCTGGGAGACCGTTTCGAGCTCGAACGGCTCTGGCTCTACGAGCACCAGCTCGCCGCCGAGTTTGCGGCTGCCGAGGACGAGCAGAGCTTCTACCGCACCTCCGTCGCGTACCTCTACAACCTGACCGCGTTCGCGATGACGGGCACGAAGCTGCCGTACCTGCGCGAGTTGATCCGGCGAGTCCCGCCGGGCGCACGCGTGCTCGACTACGGGTGCGGCATCGGGTCGGACGGCCTGATGCTGCTCGAGGCCGGGTATGACGTCGCGTTCGCGGACTTCGACAATCCGAGCACGGCGTACCTTCGGTGGCGACTGGAGCAACGCGGTCTCGACGCACCGGTTCACGACCTCGACGTCGGCGTCCCCGGCGGATTCGACGCGGCGTTCGCGCTCGACGTGATCGAGCACGTAAGGGATCCATTCGCCCTGCTGGCGGCGCTCGAGCAACGCGCCGGGCTCGTGGAGGTCAACTTCCTGGAGCCGATCCCCGAGGACCAGGACACCCATCACCGATTGCCGGTCGACGCCCTCGTTCGGCACGCCGCCGCGCGTCGACTCCACTTCTATCGGGTGCTGCACCGGCGCTCGCATCTGGTCATCTACGAGCCCCGTGATGCCACGCGATTCGAGCTGGTACTGAACCGGGGACGGCTGCTCGTCGGAGGACTGCGAGCCCGTTACTTCTCCCGGCGGGCGAGCACCATGCCGTGAGGATCGCCTAGCCAGGCGGCCAGCAGCCCGGCGCGCCCTTCCTGGCTGCGCAGGGCCAAGGGGTCCATCCGCCGCGTGCTCCGGCCCGCACCCGATGGCACGAACAGGAGTCGTGGGCGCTGCATCACGCCGAAGCCGCCGGCCTCGACGAGGCGCGCGAGTCCGGCCAGGTTGGGGTACCACCACCATGGGCGCCCCCGCGCATCGAGCCGAGCGACCGGGAGCCGCGGGTGACGGAGGGTCTGCGGGAGGTCAACCCCGTCCACGAGCACCAGCGTGCTCGCGACGGCCCGTATCCGCTCGAGCGCCAGCACCGGGTCCCGCAGGTGCACGAGCAGGCTTCCCACATATGCGAGGTCGAAGTGCCCGAGCTCCCGACCGTCGAGCTCGTAGACGGTGCGGTCGATCCTGTGGACCCGCGAGCCGAGCGCTTCACGCGCGATCTCGAATCCTCGCCCCCCGGCAAGCCGCTGTCCGATCGCCTCCACGGCGGCGGGCTCGCTACCGACCGGCCAGTCCCACGCGCGCGGGTCCAGTACGTCGACCGCGACGACCTCGGCCGCCCCGCGGCGCTCCATCTCGAACGCCCAGAAGCCATTGAACGTGCCGACGTCCAAGCAGCGCAGCCCCTTCAGGGAGACGGGCAGCGGGACCTTGTCAACGACCGCGCGGTGATCCAGCCAGCCGGGAGTTACGACCCCAGGACCCAGCTCGAGCGTGTGGTACCAGTCGATCGAGCCGACCTGCTCGGACACGGTGCCCACGCGGCCGGTCGCCTCAGCGCGGGCGTCGCGAGCCGAGCCCGCGGTACCAGTCGGCCATCGGCCGTCGCTGCGGTGGGCGGTAGAGCCCGAGATCGGTGATCTCGGCGAACCCGGCCGTCCGAAGCCATGCCTTCAGCGCCGCGCGGTTGGGGTACCACCAGTTGAACTGGGTATCGAGCGTCTGCAGATGGGCGACCGGCTGGCGCGGGTGAAGAAGCGACAGACGCAACGAGACGCCCTCGAGCTGGAGCAGCCGGCCGCCGTGCACGAGCGTGGCATGGATTCGCTCCAGCGCGCGGACGGGATCTCGGAGGTGAACCAGCAGCGCGCCCATGAACGCGATGTCTACCGGCCCGCCGATCTTCTCCGTCGTCAGCTCGAGCACGTCGCAGCTCACCAGCCGAGCGTCGGAGCGCAGGTGCGCCGAGGCCAGCTTGAAGCCGTGTCCGAGCTCGATGCGTAGGTCCTTGGCCGTGTCCTCCAGCTCGGCCCTGTTGTTTGGTGGCAGCTGGGCGGCCGCGACCGCGTCGAGGTCGATCGCCACGACCTCCGCGCCCCGCTTCTCGAGCTCAAACGCCCAGAACCCGTCGAACGTGCCCACGTCGAGCGCCCGCATCCCGGAGAGGCTGTCCGGCAGCAGCTTTCCCGCCACCTTGCGCAAGTCGATCCTGCCGGGGGTCAGGACGCCCGGCGCCAGCTCGAGCGTGTGGTACCAGGCGTCGTTTCGCCCGATCACCTCGCGAGCGGCCTCCAGCTCGTCGCTCGCTCCCTCAACCGCCGCCGCCCGCGGCGCTCGCGTGGCCATCGTCGGGATCGTAGCGTCGGGGGGCGAAGCGGCGCGCATATCATCACTCCCCGGTGGCGCGACGATCGTCTCGGGAGCGCTCGAGCACATCGAGCCCATCGCCAGGCCTTGCCCGGTCGCTGGGCTGGCATCTGGTGCGGGCGGACTACTACAGCCCGATCGTGGACCCCGAGGCACTTCCCGAGTCGACCTTCACGCGGCAATCCCCGCTGCCCGGGATCGAGCTTCGCCTGAGCGCACAGCTCGACCTGCTGGAGAACTCATTCGCGGCGTATCTCGCCGAGTGGAGCCCACCCCTGCATCCTCCTGGCGACGAGCGCGGCTTCTACCTGGTGAACGGGTTCTACGGCCCGCTCGACGCCAACGTGCTGTACGCCATCGTCCGCCAACGCCGACCACCCCGCGTGGTGGAGCTCGGCTCCGGATTCTCGACGCTCACGATCAGGAGCGCCGCGATCCGCAACGCACGCGACGGAGGCCCCGCTCGTTCACACCGTGATCGACCCGTTCCCCTCGCCACTGATCGGCGGCCTCCAGGGGATCGATCACCGGCGGTCGACCGTCACCGACGCCACGCTCGCCGAGCTTTCAGAGCTTCAGCGCGGCGACCTGCTGTTCGTCGACACAACGCACGTCGTGAAGCCCGCCAACGACGTCGTGCGCCTCGTGCTCGAGGCGCTGCCGGCACTCGCCGGCGGGGTGCTCGTCCATTTCCACGACATCTTCCGGCCGTTCGAGTACCCCAGGGCGTTGTACGACGAGTTCAACAAGCATTGGCAGGAGCAGTATCTGCTGCAGGCGTTCCTCGCCTACAACCCGGAGTTCCGCGTCCTGCTGGCCAACCACGCGCCGGCCCGTACCCAGCTGGAGCGGCTGAGGCCCCTGGTGCCCGAGCTCACGGCCGAGATGGCGCCGAGCGGCTTCTGGATCGAGAAGGTGGGCACCGACCAGGCTCAGCTTCCAGCGAGCTCGCGGTATAGCTCCGCGTAACGTTCGCTGCAGCGCTCGCTCGAGTACCGCTCCGCGTGCCGGCGGCACTCCTCGCGGGTCTCCGGTCGGCGCGCGAGCTCGATCGCTTCGAGCAACGACCGCGCGAGCGCATCCGGCTCCAGCCGATCAAACACGCGTCCGAGCTCGGGTCGGTCGACCAGCTCGGGTATCGCTCCGTCTCGGTAGCCGACGACCGGCGTGCCGCAGGCCAGCGCCTCGGCGAGCACCAGGCCGAACGCCTCAGAGGAGGACGGAAGCGCCGCAACCCAGGCCTCGCCGTAAGCGCGGGCGAGCGCGCTCCGGTCGTCGAGCCCCTTCCATTCGACCCCGGGCGCGTCGACGTCGAGCCCCGCTCGGCGGGCCCGCCCCAGGTCCCCCGGCCGCGAGAGCACCAGCCGCACTCCGGGGAGCTCCTGCCGGACAAGCCCGAGCGACTCGATCAGGAGCCCGACGTGCTTGCGCGGCTCCAGCGCGTCGGCGCTGCACACGATCGTCGGCACCGGATGCCGGTCGGCCAGCGGGCGGAACGCGGTCAAATCGACCCCTGGGGCGATCACCCGGGGGTCGTACCCAAGCCAGTAGCGAAACGCCTCCGCCGCATACCGACTGAGGGCAACGACCGCGTCACATCCGTCGACCGCCCGAAGCAGGATGTCCAGCCGCTTGCGGAACTCCCTCAACCCGGTCCGGTCGGGAATGCCCATGTACGAGAGCACCGCGGGGCTTCCGGTCCGCGCGCGCCACCGCGCGGCCGCCAGCGCGTCCGCCGGGTACACGGCGTGCGCCAAGTCGTAGCCGCCCGCCCGAAGCGCGATGTAGCTGAGCGGAACGTGGGTCAGGTAGGGCTCGTACCCCCGGCGTAGGAGACGTCGCTGGGGCGGGCGTGGAAGGCGCAGCACCGGCAGCCCGTCCTCGATCCGACGGCTCGGCAGGTGGTTGTGGCTGGTGATCAGCTCCGGCTGATGCTCGCGGCGGATCAACCCATCGGCCAGCTCCCGTACGAACCGTTCGGTTCCTCGCCGGACCTCCGGCCAGAAGCATGGGCTGAGCAGCGCAACTCGCACGGTCCCGCTCCCTTCAGAGCACCAGCGTGCCGTGGCGGAGGCTGGATGTCAGCAATGCGGCGAGCTCCGCCAGGTCGATCAGTGCCCAGCCCGGGAGCTCGAGCACCTGACGCACGCGACCGCGCAGCCCGCCCGCGTGCGTTGCGTGGCTGAGCGCCAATGGCAGGCACAGCCAGGCCGAGGCTCGCCTGCGGCGCGCTCCGGCGACCCCCGCCAGCGCGAGCAGCACGAAGCCGTGCTCTCGCTTCCAGAAGATCCCGAGCGCGAGCTCGCGACGGAGCTCCGGATGTCGCTGCAGCAGCAATACGAGGTCCCCCCACCGCCCAGCCCGCCTGACCCAATCGCGCAGCGAAGCCTCCTCGATCGCGTGAAACGTGCCCATCCCCGCGTCGCCGGCGTAGCTCGCGCCGGTTGCTCGCGCCCTCAGGTTCAGGTCGGTGTCCTCGCCGACTCTCAAATCCTCGACGAAGCCACCGACCTGATCGACCAGCTCGCGGGGATAGACGATGTTGCAGCACTCGGCCCAGGGTCGCGGAACGTTCGAGAAGGACAGGGTGTGCGGGAACGGCGCCCGGCGGATCACCGCCTCGTCGGGGTCGCCTTCGATCGGGCCCTGCACGATCGCTCCCGGATGTTCGCGCGCCGCCCTCAGCACGTTCTCCAGCCATCGCTCCGGTGGCCGGCAGTCATCGTCGGTGAAGACGACGACGGGCGCACGGGCCAGCGCCAGCGCCCGGTTGCGATTCGCACCGGGAGGCGCAGTGCCGGCCGGGAGGCTGGTCCAACGAAGCACCTCGGCGGCGGCCAAGGGATGGGCGCTGAGCAGCCGGTCGGTCGCCGAGCCCGTCGAGTCGTGACAGACGACGACCTCCCAGCGGCCGTGCTCCAGTGTCTGCCGGTCGAGCGCGTTCAGCAGCCACCGCAGCCGCAAGGGCCGATCGTGAGACGCGACGACGACCGACAGCTCCGGGGCGGGCACGCCGGGATTATCCGGGGTCCTAGCCGGCGACGGGCGCGCGCACGATGGCCCGGCGGCCGACGTAACCGGCAGCCTCGCGCACGAGCGGGCCCTCGACGAGCCACGTGGAGGCCAGCACCACCAGCACGAACGCCACCAGCTCGCCGATAGCCATCGCGAGCGTTCGGGGGCCGCTCTCGGCCAGGCGGATCAGCAACACGACTCCGATCGCGGGCACGACGGGCAGCAACGCCCGGAGCGCATGCCGGAAGAACATGAAGCCCTCGAACATCTGGCCGAGATACCACGCCCGGAACCCCAGCTGTACGACGGCACCGGCAGCGATGCCGATGGCCAGGCCGGTGAGGCCGTCACTGAACAGCAGAGGAAGCCCCACACCCAGCAGGGCGAGCGTCGAGGCGACGGCTGCGACGGCGATCGGAACAGTCCGACCCCGGGCTCGGAAATAGTCATCCCAGTTGAACCCGATCTGGCTGATCGCGGCCACGACACCCGTGACCTGCAGCAGCCCGATCGCCGGCTTCCATTTCTCCCCGATCCCGAAATGGACGAGATCGGCCGCGAACAGCATCAGGCCGAGCCCGAACGGCATCGCCCAGATCAGCGCCAGCCGGTTGGACTTAACGAACGACTCGTACAGCAGGTCGATCCGGCTCTGCACCGCACAGATCACCGGATACAAGGTTCCGCTCACGAGATCGTCGAGCTTGCTGGTGAACACAGTGATGGTCCCGGCCAGGGCCACCGCCCCCACGCCGGCCAGGCCGAGCTTGACGTTGCTTGCGATCACAGTCGCGTTGGCCAGGATCACGCTGCAGGCGGTCGCGATGAAGATCGGCACGGAGTAGGAGCTGTAGATCCGCAGGGCCGCGCGGTCGTAGCGCCACGCAAGCCGGTAAGGAGACGTGGCAATCGCGGCGACGGCCCCGGCCCACGCCCCTGCGACCACGCCCCCCGCCAGTGCCCAGTAACCCGCGCCCGCGATCGCAAGTCCGACGGCCACCACGAAACCGACAATCGGCTCGATCGCCTGCAGCGCGCGCTGGCGAGCGAAGTTCATCCGCCGGTAGTAGATCCAGAACGGCGCCTGGAGCGCGTCCGCCGCGAGGACGGTGATCAGGGCGATGCCCGGCGGCACCAGGCTCCAATGGCCATACACGACCGCGATCACAGGAAGCGCCAGAGTCAGCGGGACGATCGCCGCCGCGGTCATCAGCACCTCGAGGGTGAACGCCTTCTGAAACGCGAGCTCCTGATCGGGTTCGTCCTGCTGGAGGTACTTGTCGCTGATGCCGACGACCTTCAGGCGCGCCAGCACGCCGAGCGACACGACCAGCACCCCCCAGACGCCGTAGTCGGCGCGCGTCAAGAGGCCGGCCATCAACAGACCCTGGATCAACGCCAAGCACGTCAGACCCACGTCGAAGACCGCGTTGATCAGAACGCCCCGTGCCGTGAACGCTCGAAGCGACACGCCTTGGGTGTCGATGCTCCTAGCTGTGATCGATTCGCCCCGGGGCTCGAGGCGCCGCTCGGAATCGGAGACTGCGTCCGTCACGCGGGGGCGATCGTAGACGGTAGCCCCGGTTACGCTTGGCCAGCGGCGAAGCCGAACGTCCTGTTAGTGGTGCTCCATGCAGCCCGGCGCGACGCCGTGGAGCCCTACGGAGCCCCTTCGGGCGCGACCCCCGCGATCGCCCAGCTTGCCCGCAGAGGACACGCCGCACAACGCGCGTACGCGACGGGCAGCTGGACGTTGGCGTCCCACGCGTCGATGTTCGCCGGGCTGCTTCCGCGAGCCCTCGGACTCAGCCAGCCGCCGCAGAGCACCGCGCACAGCGTTCAGCCGGTTCTGGCCGGCGTGTCTGACCGGCTGCTGGCCGAGGTGCTGCGGCGCCACGGGTACGCGACTCGTGCCTACAGCTCGAACCTGTGGATCTCGCCCTCGGTCGGCTTCGACCTCGGCTTTGAGCGCTTCGACTACGTCCCCGGCGATCGTGCGCGCCGGTTGGGCGCGCTGGGGCAGGGAGATCTGCGGACGAGGCTCGCGTGGGGGCTCGACGGGCTGCTGGCCAATGTCGACGCCGGGGCGGCCGAAGTCGGCAGACGCCTCCGCGACTCGATCGACGACTGGTCCGGGCAGCCGACGTTCTGGTTCGTGAACCTCACCGAGTGCCACTCGCCCTACCTGCCGCCACGGCCGTGGAACGACCTGCCGGCGCCGGGACGGCTGCGGGCGGCGAGCGAGGCACGGAGGTTCCTCAGCTTCGAGGCGATCTGTCTGGCCGTCGCGGGCCATCTGCAGATCCCCGCGCAGGCGCTCGAGCGGATGCGTCACCTCTACCGCAGAGCCGTCTCCTACATGGACAGCTGGCTCGCCGGGATCCTGGACGCCCTCGATCGCAAGGGCATGCTCGAGCAGACGCTCGTGATCGTCACCTCCGACCACGGCGAGAACCTCGGAGAGGACGGGCTGATCGCTCATGGGTTCTCGCTTGACGAGCGGCTCATCCACGTGCCGTTCGTGTCCGCCGGTCCAGGGACCCTGACGGAGGATCGAGTGGTCAGCCTGGCACGCCTCCCGGGCCACATAGCCGAGGCCTGCGGGCTCGAGGAGCATCCCTGGCGAGCCGATCGGCCTCCGGTCGGGATCGCTGTGGCCCAGTACGACCCGATGGGCTCTGCAGATGACCGACGGGTGCAGGGGTTCACCCAGCGCTGGAGGCTCTCCGATCAAGCCGTGCGCCGCCTGACTCCCACCCTCACGGCGGCCACCGACGGGCGGTTCAAGCTGGTCATCCGCGACGGCGCGGAGATGATCTATGACCTGGAGCGCGATCCCGACGAGCGCTCGCCGATCGACCCCGATCGAGGTGACCACGCGATCGCGGCGCTTCGCGCGGCCGCCGTCGCTGCCACGGCCGACGGGGACGGGGCGGTCCCGTCGGCGGGGTACCAGGCGCCTGGGCCCGAGGAGCTCGCCGCGCTCGAGCGGCAGATGAAGCTGCTCGGATACCTGTAGCGCTCAGCCCACGAGACCTTCGACAAACGGCACCTCGAGCACCTTCTCGTGCGCGATCGGGCCGTGCCCAAAGTAGCCGTCCTCTCCGAACAGCTCCCCGTGATCCGAGGTCACGATCAGCCACGTGCCGGCTGGAAGGCGCTCCAGCAACGTCGCGAACACCCGGTCGAGGTACTCGAGCGCGGCGACCTGGCGCTCGTGCAGCCAGCGAAGGCGTGACTCGTCGAAGAACTCAGCGGCCTCGTCGCCGCCGCGGCGGATCTCGTCCAATTGCCGGAACACGCCATGCACCCCGGAGATGTGCGGCAGATCCGACGCGTCCTGCCCCGGGACCGAGTACGGATAGTGGGTCTCCCCCACGTTCAGCAACCAGAACGACGGCCTTTCCTCCTCGAAGCTCAGCTGTTCGACGATCGCGGCCATGTCGTTGTGCTGCGGCATCAGCTCGTAGGAGTCGAAGTCGCGGTTGAGCGGGGTGTAGGGGTTCAGCACCGGCATCGATACCCGCGCGTGGGTGCGGTAGCCGAGCGTCCGCTTGAGGTAGGTGGGTAGGAAGATCGACGGCAGCAGCCGCTTGAACTCCATGTCGGGCAACCCCAGCCGGTCTGCGTAGCGCAGGAAGTCGCGCTTGTAGTACTCCGACGCATACACGTGCGAAGGGCTCGAGTGGGGCATCAGTCCCATCATCAGGTTGTAGTGAGAAGGTGCGGTCCACGAGGCGTAGCTCCAGCGTCGCTCTACCTCTCCAAGCTCGGCGAGCGAAGCGGGTGGCGCGGCGAGCCAGCTGTCGTACCGAAGGCTGTCGAGCACGACGATCACGAGATTGCGCGGGGTCGATGGCGAATTGGGCATCGCGCCCCACAATCTAGCCCCCTAACCGGCTTCCGATCCGGCACGCGAGCGGGCTTTCGACCCCGCCCCTCGGCCTACAATCCGCCAGGTGCCGGAGCCACTGGTGTCAGTAGTGGTGCCCACGCACAACCGGCCCGCCCGGCTCAGCCGTCTGCTTGAGGGCCTGCGCTCGCAGAGGCTCGAGCGCGAGCGTTTCGAGGTGATCGTGGTCGACGATGGATCGACCGCGGAGACCCGTCGGCTGCTGGCGGCTTGGGAAGGGAAGCCCGAGCTTCAGCTCCGCGTGATCCGGCACGGGGAGCCGCTGGGGCCGGCGGCGGCCCGCAACGCGGGCTGGAGAGCCGCTCGGGGGCAGCTGATCGCGTTCACCGACGATGATTGCGATCCGGCTGCGGATTGGCTCCTCGCCGGGGTCGCGGGGTGGCGACGGGCGCCCGGCTCGATCGTTCAAGGCAGGACGGTCCCGGACCCGCGAGAGCTCGCGGACTCGGGCGTGCACTCGTACACGGTGAGGGTCGAGTCACTCGGCCCCCAGTACGAAACCTGCAACATCTTCTACCCCCGCGGCTTGCTCGAGCGCCTCGGCGGATTCGACGAGCGCTTCGGACCGCGGCCCGCCGCGGAGGACACGGACCTCGCCTGGAGAGCTCTGGGATCGGGCGCCACCGCGGTCTACGCACCCGACGCGGTCATATTCCACGCGGTCGAGCGGCTGACCGTCCGCCAGGCGCTCGCGCACGCCGGCCGATGGAGCGCCGCGGTGCGGGTGTACCGCGACCACCCCGGGACCCGCTCGATGCTCTATCGCGGAGTCTTCTGGAACGTCTGGCACTACCTGCTGTGGCGGTCGCTGGCCGGGCTGCTGGCTCCCGGATGGCTTCGCAGGATGATCGTCACCCTGCACCTGATCGAGCTGCGCAAGCGAGCGCGAACGGCGGGCGCAGGGGCGTCGGCGATCCCGTTTCTGATCTTGCTCGACACGGTCGAGTGCTGGGCGATCGCGCGCGGCGCGCTGCGCCACCGCACGCTCGTGCTGTAGGCCGTCACGGCCCGGACTCGCGCTCGGCGCGGGCTAAGCTTTAGGCATGCTCTGGAACCGAACCAAGACGGCGATGATCAGCGCCGACGAGGCGCTGCCCGGACGGGCCGAGGAGATGCCGGTGCCGGAGCGCCACGCGGTGCTCGGGTCGCCGCTGAAGCCGCCGTTCCCTGACGGCTACGAGCGTGCCGAGTTCGGCATGGGTTGCTTCTGGGGCGCAGAGCGGGTGTTCTGGCAGGCACCCGGCGTCTACACGACCGCGGTGGGATATGCGGGCGGGTTCACCCCCAATCCGACCTACGAGGAGGTCTGCAGCGGCCGCACCGGGCACACAGAGGCGGTGCTGGTCGTGTTCGACCCGGCGGTCACCTCCTACGACGAGATGCTTCGGCTGTTCTGGGAGAACCACGATCCCACGCAGGGGATGCGCCAGGGAAACGACATGGGCACCCAGTACAGGTCCGCGATCTATTGGACGGGCGAGGAGGAGACGCGGCGGCCGAGGCTTCGCGCTCGCTCTATGCGCAACGGCTCCGCGAGGCCGGCCACGGCGAGATCACGACCGAGATCGAGCCGGCCGGTCCGTTCTACTACGCCGAGGACTACCACCAGCAGTACCTCTACAAGAACCCTGCGGGCTATTGCGGGCTGGGCGGAACGGGAGTCAGTTGCCCGGCGCCGATCGCCGGCTGAAGCGACAGCGCCCGCCTCAGGGGAGGGACCGCGCGCGCAGCTCCTCCGGCTCCTCGCCCGGCGGGCCGAAGTAGTCGATCGGGCGGGCCGGCGCACCGACCGCGACCGTGTAGGGAGGAACCGGTTTGGTCACGACCGCGTTGGCCCCGATGAATGCGCGCTTGCCGACGTTGGCCATGATCGTGCACTTCGTCGTGATCACCGCGTCGTCCTCGATCCGGAGTGGATTGAAGTCATAGCCCTGCTCGAGCATCGGCTTGTCCAGATCACGGAACCGGTGCTGGCCATCGAGCAGATCGTCGTCTGGCCGAACATGCAGCGCTCGCCGATCTCGATCGCGGTGAGCACCGGATCAGCACCGAATAGGTGAAGACGCTTCCGGACCCGATGGTCACGCGTCCGCGTCCGGACACCTCCGCGCGGAAGTCGCGCCTGAACTCCACCCCATCGCCGACGATGAAGCTGCCTTCCTCCGGGATGAACAGGCTGAAGCGGGGACCGAGATACACCTGCCGGCCGAAGCTGATGGTCGCCTGCGGGTGTCGCAGGATCACCCATTGCTGTCTGATCCTGGACATGATCCGTGGTCCAATCCGGTAGCCCAGGCGCACCGGCAGCCAGCGGAGGAAGCTCCGGATCCGGATGGGGTGAGGCGCTCGCGCATCGTGGTCAGCGCGAGCAGCGTAATTCACGTGGGTCGCTCCGGTGAGGGAACGTGCTCGGGCCGCCCCCGACTTCTCCGCTCAACCTCCGGCGACGGCCGGGAGGATGGTGACCTCGTCCCCGTCGGAGACGGGCGTCTCGAGCCCGTCGAGGAAGCGGATGTCCTCACCGCCGACGTACACGTTGACGAACCGCCTGAGCCCTCCGTCCTCGGCGATCCGCGAGCGAAGCTCGTCATAGCGGTCGTACAGCGCGTCGAGTACCTCGCCCACCGTCGAGCCGTCGACGTCGGCGGTCGCCTCGCCGTCTGTGGCAGCCCGCAGCTGCGTGGGGATCTTGACCGTCACCCTCATCCGCGCGCAGTGTAATGGTCGTCCCGGAGCGCTACGCGACGGCTTGGACGCGCTCTCTGGCGTCCTCGAACGATGCGAGCGTGGGCTCGATCTGCCACGCCTCGAACGTTCCGCGCGCGCAGTCGAGCGTCTTCAGGCCCTCGCCCGTGATGTACGCGACAACGCGCTCGGAGCGATCGATGTCGCCCCGCTGGGCGAGCTTCGCCAGCACCGCGATCGTCACCCCGCCGGCGGCCTCGGTGAAGATCCCCGTGGTCTGGGCGAGCAGCCTGATGCCCTCGCGGATCTCCTCGTCGGTGACCGAGTCGACCGACCCGCCCGTCCGCCGCGCGAGCTCGAGCGCGTACGGACCGTCAGCCGGATCGCCGATCGCGAGCGACTTGGCGATCGTCTCCGGCTTCACCGGGCGGCAGACGTCGAGGTTCGCCTCGAACGCACCCGCGACCGGCGAGCATCCGGCCGCCTGCGCCCCGTTGAACGCCGGCAGCTCGCCGCTCAGCAATCCGACATCGATCCACTCCTCGAAGCCCTGCGCGATCTTGGTGAACAACGAGCCCGAGGCGATCGGGCACACCACCCGGTCGGGCAGCTCGAAGCCGAGCTGCTCGGCCGTCTCGAATGCGAGCGTCTTCGAGCCCTGGGAGTAGTACGGCCTCAGGTTGATGTTGACGAACGCCCACTCGTGCTCGGCGGACAGCTCGGTGCAGAGCCGGTTGACCTCGTCGTAGGTGCCGCTCACGGCCACCAGGTTCGTCCCGTACACGCCCGTTGCCAGGAGCTTCTGCTCCTCGAGATCGGCGGGGACGAACACGAACGACTCGAGACCCGCGGCGGCAGCGTGCGCCGCCACCGCGTTGGCGAGGTTCCCGGTCGACGCGCACGCGACCGTCTGGTACCCGAGCTCCCTGGCGCGCGCGAGCGCCACCGACACGACACGGTCCTTGAACGAGTGGGTCGGGTTGGCGGCGTCGTTCTTGATCCAGACCTCGTCGAGCCCCAGGGCCTCGGCGAGCCGGTCGACGCGCAGCAGCGGGGTCCACCCGGCGGGAAGCGTCCCCTTCGGTGGGGCACTCACCGGCAGGAAGTCGCTGTAACGCCACAGCGAGTGTGGGCCGGCCTGGATCCGTCGCCTCAGCGCGGCCGGATCCGCTTCGGCACGGGAGGCGTAGGCGACCTCCAGCGGGCCGAAGCAGCGCTCGCAGACGTAGCGCGCCTCGAGCGGGTAGTTAGTTCTGCATTCCTTGCAACGAAGAGACTCTGGCGGCATATGTGAAAAAACCTCCGCCGGGGTCTGTGGTCGGAGGTCCTTGAAACCGCCTATCCACATCTCCCAGGCCTGTAGTTGGAGCCTGATGGAATTGGCACCTTTCCCTTGCGGGAGGTTGCCGGGGTTTCATAGGGCCAGTCCCTCCACCCCTCTTGATGCGTACAGCTATGTGGGACGGCAGTATACAGCGCGTAACGACAACGAGGCGCCGGTGTTGAGGAGCGTGGCATGGCCGCCGTGACAACCGATCCCCTGACGCGCCTGGAGGAGGCGCTTCGCGCCGACGCGAACGCGCCGCGCAAGCGCATGCTGGTCATCGTCAACCCGTACGCGACCACCGTCTCTGACCGGCTGAAGAACCTGGTCGTCTATGCGCTCCGGGGGCGCTTTCAGGTGGAGGCGGTTGAGACGGAGTCCCGTGACCACGCCACCCAATTGTGCCGCGAAGCGGCACGTGATCGTTACGACGTCGTGGTCGCGTTCGGCGGGGACGGCACGGTCAACGAGGCCGCCAACGGCCTGGTCGGCTCGGACACGCCGCTGAGCTGCCTGCCCGGCGGACGCGCCAACGTCTACTGCCGGATGCTCGGGATCCCGATCGACGTCGTCGACGCCACCGAGCACCTGCTGCGGCTCACCGACGACTGGCGCCCCCGGCGCGTCGACGTCGGCCATGCGAACGCCCGCGCGTTCCTGTTCTCCGCCGGCGTGGGCCTCGACGCGAGCGTCGTCGAGCGGGTCGATGCGCACCCCCGCCTGAAGGCCCGGGCCGGCGAGTGGTACTACACGGCGACCGCGCTGCGTGCGTTCAACCGGCGGTACCTGTTCAACCCGCCCCGGCTCGAGGCTTCCGTCGGCGAGGAGCGCGTCCCCGGCGTCACCGCGGTCGTCCAGAACGGAGCGCCCTATACGTTCTTCGGCAACCGCCCCGTGCACCTCGGCGAGGGGGCCACGCTCGACAGCGGCACCCTCTCGGGAGTGGTGCTCAAGCGCGCGAGGCCGATCGACGTCCCGACGCTCATCTGGCGGGGTCTCTCGAAGCGCGCCCGGTTTGGGCGCCACCGCCAGGTCCGGGTGTTCTCCGGGCTCGACCGCCTGGAGGTCCGTTCACTCGACGAGCGCCTGCTGCCGCTCCAGGTAGACGGCGACTACATCGGCGAGGTCGACCGCGCCGAGTTCGGCGTGACGCCGGGTGGCCTGCTCGTCGTGGCGTAGCAGCGGCGGACCCGCGTTGCCCGGGCAGCCCCCTCGGCGCGGGTGACGCCGACTGGCTGTAGCCGGGCCTATAGTCCGGCCCAGATGCGCCGTCTCTCGCTCGTCGTCGCCTGCTGTGGCCTCGCCGGAATCCCCGCGCTCGTATCCGCTCACCCGCCGCCGGGGGTCAGCTGCGAGATCTTCCCGCCAAACAACCCGTGGAATCAGCGGGTCGACCGCCTCCCGGTGGCGCAGAGCTCCGCCCGGCTAATCGCCAGCATCGGCCTCTCGGACCCTGTCCACCCGGACTTCGGGACGGTCTACAACGGCGCCCCCAACGGCATCCCGTTCACGGTGGTCTCCAACCGAACCCGCCGAGTTCCGGTGCGTTTTCAGTACGCCGACGAGTCAGACCGCGGGCCCTATCCGATCCCGCCGAACGCCCCGATCGAGGGCGGAGCCGGCTCTACTGGCGACCGCCATGTGATCCTGATCGATCGCAGCAACTGCACCGACTACGAGCTGTACGCCGCCTACCCGCACAACCACGGGCGCTCCTGGTCGGCCGGGTCGGGCGCGATCTTCAACCTGCGCTCGAACCATCTCCGACCCGCGGGTTGGACCTCGGCCGACGCCGCCGGCCTTCCGATCTTCCCCGGGCTCGCCCGCTACGACGAGGTGGCGCGGGGCGTGATCGACCACGCGCTTCGCTTCACCGCGCCCTGCACGGCCCCGCGCTACGTGTACCCCGCTCGGCACGAGGCGTCGACGTGCAGCGGCTTCCAACCGCCGATGGGCCTGCGAGTGCGGCTGAAGGCGAGCGTCAGCATCTCGAGGCTCCCCTACCAGGCGCGGGTGGTCGCCCAGGCGCTCAAGACCTACGGGATGATCCTGGCCGACAACGGCTCGCCGTGGTATGTCTCGGGCGCCCCCAATCCGAAGTGGAGCGACGATGCGCTCCATCAGCTCGATCGGCTGAGCGGGCGCGACTTCGAGGTCGTCGACACGAGCTCGCTCCCCCACCCAGGGTCCTAGACGCCACTTCATCAGACGCTCCGCCGGACCAGGGGGCGAATCTTCGCTCCTGCGGGCTCTTAGGGGCGTGGAGTCTTCAGACACCGGGCGTCGCGGTACCCGTGGCACTCGCCTGACCGACCGCGACCGCGAGCTGCTGGAGCTCGTCGCCGAGCACAGGCTCGTCCTCGGCTCCCATGTGCAGGCCCTCCTCGGCATCTCGGCCGCCGCGTCGGCCACCCGGCTCCGAGCGCTCGCGCGCGCCGGCTTCGTCACGAGCCAGCGGCCGTTTCACGGCCAGCCGCCGTGCTACCTGATTCGTCCTCGGGGCCTGGCGGCGATCGCCAGCGAGCGATCCGTTCCACGGATCGACCTGCGCTGCTACACGCACGACGTCGGGGCCGCATGGCTGTGGATCGCCGCGCGCCAGGGCACTTTCGGCCCCATCCGCGACGTCCTGGGCGAGCGCCGGCTTCGCTCGCTAGACGCGACCCCCGACCGCTCCGGACCACCGTATGGGGTCCGGCTCGGCGGCCTCGGCGCGCACGGGCGGGAGCGGATCCATTACCCGGATCTGCTGCTCGTCACCCCGGAGGGGCGGCGGATCGGGCTCGAGCTCGAGCTGTCCTCCAAGGGCCGGGTGCGGCGCGAGAAGATTCTCGCGGGGTACGCAGCCGACGCGCGAATCGACGCCGTGCTTTACCTCGTCGGAGACCGGAGGATCGGCCGCTCGATCCAGCAGTCCGCGCGCAAGCTCGGGGTCGGCGCGCTCGTCCACGTGCAGCAGGTGAGCTTGCGCAACGCGACCGCAGGCGCCGGCTCGGCCCGCGCGGCCACTCGGATCGGACGCCGCGAGCGGGATCCCCAAGTCCAAGCGGAGCGATGACCAGGCGCCGGCCGTCGTACTGGACGCTCGGCGCGCTCGCCGCGGCCTTGGTAGCACCACCCGGGTGGGGAACGGCGGCGCTCGTCGGGCTGGCGGTCGTAGTCACCGCGTATCGGGCCGCGCGGTCGCTCGCGCGCCGCCGCGCCGGCGCGGGCCGCGCCAGCGCGGGCTCGATCCTGCTCGGCACAGATGCTCGCGGCCGCCGGGTGTGGATCGGCGAGCACGAGCTCGCCTCCCACGGCCTGATCCTCGGCGCGAGCGGAGCGGGTAAGACGACCACGCTGCTGGCAATCCTGTGCGAGCAGATCAAGCGCGGGCGCCCGGTGGTGGCTCTCGACATGAAGGGGTCGCCCGCGTTCGCGGCGGCGCTCGCCGACGCCGCGGCATCGGCGGGCCGGCCGCTGCGGATCTGGACTCCGGACGGCCCCAATCACTGGAACCCGCTCAGGCACGGTAACGCGACCGAGCTCAAGGACAAGCTCGTCGCGACCGAGCGATTCACCGAGCCTCACTACCAGCGCGCGGCCGAGCGGTACGTGCAGACCGTCCTGCAGGTGATCCTGCTCTCCCGTCCCGATCGGCCGCCGACGTTGAGCGAGGTCGTCAGCCTGATGGACCCGCACCGGCTGGCGGGTTCACTGAGAGCGCTCCCGCGCGACCGCGCCGAACGCGTTCAGGACTATCTGGCTGGGCTGACCCCAGACCAGGTGAGCGCCATCAGAGGCCTCCAGACGCGGCTGGCGATCCTGACCGAGTCCCACACCGGGGCCTACCTCGAGCCCGGAGCGGACGGCGAGCAGATCGACGTTCGCTCGGCGCTGTCGGGCCCAGAGGTCGTCCTGTTCAGCCTGAACTCGAGCACCTACGGGAAGCTGGCCGCACAGCTCGGCACGCTTGCGGTCCAGGATCTAGTGTGCGCCGCCGGGCACCGACTCTCGGCCGGGCTCGCGGGCGGGGCCCCGAGCCCGGCGACAGTAGCGATCGACGAGAGCTCGGTGCTCGGTGAGAACCTGATCTCGCTGTTCGCCCGCTGCCGTGAGGCCGGGATCGGTGCGCTCGCGGCAACCCAGGAGATGGCCGACTTCGACCGGGTCGCTCCCGGGCTGCGAGACCAGGTGCTCGGGAACACCGCGTTCAAGCTCGCCCATCGCCAGGACGTCCCGTCCTCGGCCCAGACCGTGGCGCAGATGGCGGGCACCGAGACCACCTGGGAGGAGACCGAGCGGATCGGCGCGTCGCTGTTCGGCGGCTACCGCGGCGCTCGCGGCACCCGTCGCCAGGTCGAGCAGTTCGTGATCCATCCGAACGAGATCAAGACGCTCCGGCACCGGCCAGGCGGTGTTGATCTCGAAGCTCCGCGGCGGGCGCGCCGGCGCTGTGCGGGTCGCGCCGCCCGAGCGCGGAGCGCCGGCGCGATCTCCCGCGCCGCCACAGAGGCGGGACGGGCCGGAGCGCTGAGCCGCTGCTAGCCGCCGCCCGGTGTCACGCGGTAGGCGTCGAACACCGAGTCGATGTTCCGGAGCCGGCTGATCGTCTGGTCGAGCGTGCGGGTGTCGGCGACCTCGACGACGAACCGGTTCTTGACCATCGGATGATTCACGAAGCAGCGCGCATCCAGGATGTTGATGCCGGCCTCCGCGAACGTCCGCGACATGTCCTCGAGCAGCCGGTGGCGGTCCCACCCGTCGACCTGGAGCTCCACGCGGAAGGCGGTCTCGGCGTCGCCGTCCCAGGACACGGGGGTGAAGCGGTCGGGGTCCTTCTTCAGCATCACCGCGTTCGGACAGTCCTCACGGTGGATCGTGATCCCCCGCCCCAGGGAGATGTAGCCGACGATCGGGTCGCCGGGCACCGGCCGGCAGCACTTGGCGAGCCGCAGCATCACATCATCGACGCCGGGGACCGCAATGCCGTAGCGGGACGAGGAGACGGTGGCGCGCGAGCGGCGCCGGCGCGTCTGAAGCAGATCGTCGGCGGCGGTCGGCTCGGAATCCGCCGCCTCTCCCTGCTTGAGGCGCTGCAGAACCTTGTTGACGACGACCTTCGGCGAGACCTTGGCGCCCCCGAGTGCGATGTAGAAGTCGTCGGCCTTCCGGAACCCCACCTCGCGGATCACGTCGGCCAGCAGCGAGGAGCCGACGATCTTCTGGGCGGGCAGGCCCTGCTTTCGCAGGTGCTCCTGGAGCAGCTCCCGGCCGGCATGCTCGGTGTCCCGGCGGGACTCGGCCTTGAACCAGGCCTTGATCTTGTTCCGTGCGCGGGTCGTCTTGACGAGCGCCAGCCAGTCGCGGGACGGGCCGCGCTCGCGTTTGGATGTCAGCACCTCGACGATGTCGCCGGAGCGCAGCTGGTAGGACAGCGGGACGATCTTCCCGTTCACCTTGGCGCCGACGCATCGGTGGCCGACGTCGGTGTGGATCTCGTAGGCGAAGTCGAGCGGCGTGGAGCCCGCCGCGAGGGATTTGACCTCGCCCTTGGGCGTGAACACGAACACCTCGTCCTCGAACAGGTCAACCCTGAGTGTCTCCATGAATTCTCTGGGGTCGGCCTCATCCTGCTGCCAGTCCAGCAGCGATCGCAGCCACTTGAGCTTCCCCTCCGGATCCTGCGCGGGCCGGACGACGCCGTCGGGACCCGTGATCTCCTTGTACATCCAGTGGGCTGCGATGCCGAACTCCGCCAGGTCGTGCATCTCACGGGTGCGGATCTGGATCTCCAGAGGCCTGCCCTCGGGCCCAATCACCGTCGTGTGCAACGACTGGTACATGTTCGCCTTGGGCATCGCGATGAAGTCCTTGAAGCGCCCCGGCAGCGGCTTCCAGAGCGAATGGATCACTCCGACGGCGCCGTAGCAATCCTTGACCGAACCGACGATCACGCGCATCGCCGTGAGGTCGTAGATCTCGTTGAACTCCCGTCCCTTCTTGGTCATCTTCGAGTAGATCGAGTAGAAGTGCTTGGCGCGGCCCGATATCTCCGCGTCGATGCCGAGCTCGTCGAGCTCCTTGCCCACGTAGTCGCCGGCCTGGTTGACGTACCGCTCGCGCTCGACGCGCTGCTGGGCGACGAGCCCCTTGATCTCCCGGTACTTCCGCGGATGCAGCGACTGGAACGAGAGGTCCTCGAGCTCCCATTTGATCGCGTGGATACCGAGGCGGTGGGCGATGGGCGCGTAGATGTCGAGCGTCTCGCGCGCCTTGTCGATCTGCTTCTGCTTGGTCAGCGCGTCGATCGTGCGCATGTTGTGCAGGCGATCGGCGAGCTTGATCAGGATGACGCGGATGTCCGTCGCCATCGCGACCATCATCTTCCGATAGTTCTCGGCCTGCGCCTCGTCGCGAGACTGGAAGGTGAGCCCGGTGAGCTTGGTGACGCCGTCGACGAGGCTCGCGATCTCCTCGCCGAACGCTCCGGAGACCTCCTCCAGCGATGCGGAGGTGTCCTCGACGGTGTCGTGGAGCAGCGCCGCGCACAGCGTCTCGGTGTCGAGTCGCATCCCCGCGCAGATCTTCGCGACGCCGACCGGGTGGATGATGAAGTCCTCGCCGGTCTTGCGGCGCTGGTCGGCATGGTGCACGCACGAGTACACGAATGCCTCCTCGACCCGGTCGCGGTCGACCACGAGTGCGGCCTGGTCGGCGTGCTCCTCGACGATCGCAAAGAGATCCGACAGCAGCCGCTGCTCGACCGCCGTCAGCTCGGCACGCTCGACCGTCGCCTGAGCAGCCGGGTTACGGACCCGGTCGACGGGCGCCCGCGAGGCGGGAATCAGGGTTGCGGGGCCGCTCTGGTTGGTCGTGGGTTTGGGTTGCTGAGGAATCGCCGTCCGTCCTCGTATCGCTTGGCGTACACCCTGAACGCCGGCGAGCGCTCGAGCGCTGTCTGCGCTGCGCCCCCCACCGCCAGGGCCGGCGGATCCCGGTCGAGGCTGACGAGCTCAAGCTCCGCGAGCACTCTGATCAACCTGCCCGCCAGCCGCGCTGGGCGGCCCTGCGGACCATCGCCGCGAAGCAGGCGCTCGAGCTCCTCACCGGCGACCCTCTTCCGTGACCTGAGGTCTCGATAGAGGGCCACGAGCGAAGCCCGGAGAACGTACTCCAACTCGTGCATCTGCTGAGCAAAGCGTAGCTCAGCCTCGCCCCATGCAAGGTGGGTGAAGCCTTCCCCAGCCTCTGCGAGTGCCGCGTGCGTGGCGGCCGCCGGCGGATCGAGGACGACGACGTGGGCGTACGGGGCGCGAGCTGGGGCGCGGATTCGAGCGCGTGGTGGGAGATCAGGCAGAAGCCGCCGATCCTGGCGGAGAGCCCATCCACCCGGCGGCCGACATCCGCGCACACGGCCAGCACGGCGCCCCCCGCCGCCTTCGCGTCGGCAAGGACCGCCAGCGGGCTCTCGTCGCGGCGATCGAGGACGACGCGGCGCGGGGCCTCGTTGGTTCCGGTTGCGCGCGTCTCCTGGAGCGGACGGTCCGCCTCCTCGAGCCCGCGGTCCAGCTCGTCGAGCCCGCGGTCCAGCTCCTTGAGCGCCGCGGCGAGGTAATGGGCATCCTCGCCGAGCACCTCGATCGGCCCCGGCTCGCACGGCCACGCGCCGCGCAGGATCAGCCGCGGCTCGACGGTCCCGTTCCAGACGTTGCGCTCGAGCCGGAAGCTCAGGTCAGCCGGCTCCCCGTCCTTGACCGGGAGGCGCCCGTCGCAGCCGAACGCGACCGCTGGGGTCCGGGTGCCTCCGGCGCTGACCGTGAATCGGGCGTGACGCCCGTCGCCCATCGGACGCAGGTTTCCAACGCGGCCGCCGGGCACCAGCAGCCGGGGGCGCGGATTTCCCATCCCGGTCGGCTCGAGCAGCTCAAGCTCCTCGGCCAGGCCAAGCCCCAGGTCCGTGCCCGACACGATCGCGTCGACCGCCTCCACCGGCTCGCACAGCTCGGGACTCAGCACGCTCTCCGCGTGGCTCTCGAGCCCTTCGCGCAGACGTTCGACCAGCTCCGGCTTGACCGTCAGCCCGGCCGCGGCGCGATGCCCTCCGTACCGCTCCATCAGATCTCCGCATGACTCGAGCGCCGCGAGCAGATCGAAGCCCGGGATGCTCCGGGCCGAGCCCTGGGCCGGCCGGTCGCCGTCGAGCGCGATAACCACCGCCGGCCGGTGATGACGCTCGACGATCCGAGACGCCACGATCCCGACGACGCCCGGATGCCATCCCTCGCCGGCGAGGACGAACATCGGGCGCTCGCCGAGGTCCGCCACCTGGGCCTCGGCCTCCCAGGTGATCCGCTGCTCGACCGCGCGGCGGTCGGCATTGACCTGGTCGAGCTCGGCGGCGATCTCGGCGGCCCGGTGCTCGTCGCCGGTGAGCAGCAGCTCGAGGCCGGCGTCTGCCCGCCGCAGCCTCCCGGCGGCGTTGATCCTCGGAGCAAGGCGAAATCCGAGTACCTGAGCGTCGAGCGCGCTCGGGTCGGCGCGGGCCACAGCCATGAGCGCCCTCAGACCGGGGCTCCCGGTGCGTGCCAGCGCGGCGAGGCCCTCCCGTACGAGGCGCCGGTTCTCGCCGCGCAGCGGCATCAGGTCGGCCACGGTGGCGAGCGCGACGAGCTCGATGTCGCCCTCAGCGGTGGGGGCGCCGAGGGCCTGCGCGAGCTTGTAGGCCACACCGGTGCCGCACAACTCGACGCACGGATAGCCGCACACGGCCGGGTGCACTATCGGGCAGTCCGGGAGCTCGCCGCCCGGACGGGGCTGGTGGTGGTCGGTGACGACCACCTCGAGTCCCAAGGCGCAGCCTGCGGCCACCTCGTCGACCGCGGTGACCCCGCAGTCGGCGGTGATCAGCAGATGCGTCCCGCGGGCCACGAGCCGCCGGATGGTCTCGATCGACAGCCCGTAACCGTCCTCCATCCGCCCGGGAAGGAACCAGTCGACCTCTCCGCCGAGCGCCCGCAGCGCGCGGACCAGAATCGCCGTCGCGCACACTCCGTCGACGTCGTAGTCGCCGTGGATCGTGATGCGCGTTCCCGCACGGACGTGGCGGTTGATCGCCTCGAGCGCTCGGTCGATGCCCGCGAAGGCCTCCGGGGGTGCTGCTCGCGGGCCTCGAGGAGCTCGCGTGCCGCGCTCGGCTCGCCGAGGCCGCGACGGGCCAGGATCTGGGCGAGGACGTGACTGACCCCGAGCTCGCGCTCGAGCGCCAGCGCGGCCTTGAGGTCGTATCCGGGGACCTCGAGCCGAGCCACCGGCGGCGCCGGTGGCGCCGGTGGCGGCTCCTTGACCACCTCCAGGACCGCGCGCGCATCCACCGGCGGGACGGGCTGTGCGGCGAAGGCTGGTTCTGCCATCGACCGCAGCGTAAGCAGAGGCCCCGACGGATCGGCGAGGACCACGCCACGATTGCTGCAGAGGCGTCATGGCGTGTTGCGCAACTGGCACATCACCCGGCCCGCCGGCGACCCGCGGCGAACGATGGCGTTTCCCGTCCACCTGTCGCACGCGATTCGCCATCGTTCTCGGTCGCGGTCGTGGACGCGAATCGCCAGCGGTCGCAGTCGTGGTCGTGGACGCGATTCGCCATCGTTCTCGGTCGCGGTCGCGTGGTTTGCGCGACACACTTCGTCAAGTCCTGGGCACGGACGGCCGATCCATCCACTCAATGCGCCGAACGGTCATGGTCCTGTCGTGCGCGGCTGCCCTTGCGGTGGTGGCGCCAGCGTGCGCGGCCGCCGCCGTGGCGGCGCCGGCGCGCCCCGCCGCGAGCCCACCGGTTCCGGCCGGTTGGCCGAGCCATCTCGCCCTTGGGGTCAGCGACTCCCCGGGCGACGCGCAGCGGCTCGCCCGTCACGCCCGGTTCGACATCCGGTACCAGTACCTCGCCGGCGGCGTCAACACCGGCGGGGGCTGGACGACGTGGGACCCGGGCGCGAGCTTCGCCTCAAGGTACGTCAACGAGTCGATCTCGGCCCACATGATCCCGGTGCTGACGTACTACCAGCTGCTTCAGTCGAGGCCGGCAGTCGGGCCGGACGAGCTTCACAAGGACCTCTCCAACCTGCGGAACCCCGCCACGATGTCCGCCTACTGGGCGGACTGGAGCCTGCTGCTGCGCAGCGTCGCCGCCGCTGCGTCCCGGCATCTCGTCGTGATCCACGTCGAGCCCGACCTGTGGGGATACCTCGAGCAGGCCCACGCGACCGCGCTGGCGCAGTCGTTCGCCCGGAGGCTGGTCGCGCTGCGCGACCGGCTCGCGCCCGCGGTCCTGCTCGCGTGGCACCTGAGCGTGTGGGGCACCGGCGAGGACCCCACGTACTCGAAGCCGTCGCTGGCGCACATGGACCATCTTGCGGCCGAGTCGGCCGCCTTCTACACGTCCCTGAGAACGAAATTTGACCTCGTGTTCAACGACGTCACCGATCGGGACGCCGGGTTCTACAGGGTGATCGAGGGCAACCCGCACACGGCCTGGGGCCCGGCCGACTTCCAGCGTCACGACGCTTACATCTCCGGCTTCACGCGTCGCACTCACACGTCCGTGGTGCTGTGGCAGCTGCCGCTTGGCAACTCGATGCTCGACAACACCTGGGATCACTTCCGCGACAATCGCGTGCAGTGGTGGCTCGGCGATCGCTCGGGCGCGCACCTGCGGGCGACCAGGGGCTCTGGGGTGATCGGGCTGCTGTTCGGCGGCGGCGCGAGCGGCACGACCAGCCCACAGACCGACGGTGGCCTGTTCTACCGCCTCGCGCGCCGCTACCTGGCGAACCCGCTCGCGCTGAGCGCACCGCCGTTCTGAGACCGCCGGGCCGAGGCCTCTAGATCAGATCATCTCGGGGCCCAGCGCCCCCGCGCGCTCGCGGCGCATGCCCTCCAGGTAGATGAGCGCCATCCCGATCAGCGCGCCGGGGATCGCCTCGAGCGCGGTCGCGATGTGGGTGTCGTGGCGACCGGGAATCGCGAAGCCGTTGACGATCAGTCCGAACAGCACCGCGCCGGCCAGCGCACCCACGAACGCACCGACGATCCCGCCCCAGTAGTGGTCGGGAAGCCAGATCGTGAAGTGCCACAGGGCGAGGCCCATCATCACCCACGCGAGCAGGCCCATTAGTGGCTCTCCTCGTGGGTACGGCCGTACCGAGAGTGGAGGGCCACCACTAGCGACGCCTCCCATGCCGACGGCTGCGGGACCGTGACTTCGAGGCTCCACGGGGCTTCTGAACCGGCGACACGCCTTCGTTCTCGGCGATGTCCGGGGCCGGCGCGTGCGGCGCGTCACCGGCTCCGTCGCCATCCCCGGCGCCGTCGCCGGCGGGCTTGGGCGTTGTGGGAGGCTTCGGCTTGCGCTGGGGCGCAGCGGGCGCCTGGGTCTCCGGCGTGTGTGCCATCCGCTTTGTCAGCGTCGAGGTCTGGCGCCTGGGGGCGTCACGCTCGATCTCGAGATCGCGCTTCATCTGCTCGAACTCAGCCGAGGAGACGGTCTCGGGCTCCGGGGTCGTGATCCTGCCCGGGCGGCGCGGCTTCCTGGCGGTCGGCTCGACGTCGGCCGCCGCCTCGGCGTACGCGGGCACGTACCCGAGGTCGGTCTCGAGGCGGTGACGGCGGGCGCGGTACTGCGGCTCGCGCTCCTTCCAGTGGGTCAGGACCGGCGAGGCGATGAAGATCGACGAGTACGCCCCGGACGCGACGCCGATCAGCAGCGCGAACGCGAAGTCCTGGAGCTCCGTAGACCCGGCCACGCCGCCGAACAGAAGCAGGGCGACAACGGGCATCAGCGTGCAGAAGGTCGTGGCGAGCGAACGGGTGAGCACCTCGGACATTGAGCGGTTGACGATCTGCGAGAACGCCGCCCTCGGCATCCTCGGGATGTTCTCCCGGACCCGGTCGAACACGATGATCGTGTCGTACAGGGAGTAGCCCAGGATCGTGAGCAGCGCGGCGACGGTCGCTGCGGTCACCTCCCGGCCGGTCAGCGCGTAGACACCCGCGGTGATCAGGAGGTCGTGCGCCAGCGCGATCAGCACCGGCACCGCGAACTTCCACTCGAACCGCAGCGCCACGTACGCGGAGATCACCAGCAGCGAGGCGATGATCGCGATCAGCGCGCTCTTCGCGACGGTGCTTCCGAACGTCGGCCCCACGGAGGTCGAGTTGAACGAGCGGACGCCGAAGCGGCTGTTCAGGGCCTCCTGCACCTTGACCAGCCCGGACGGCTGGAGCTTCTTCGCCGAGATCTGGAAAACGTTGTTGCCGAGGCCCTTGTTGGTGACCCTCTGGACGTCCGGGTTCGCCGCCCCGGCGGCTCCGATCGCCGAGCTGACCTGTGGCTGCGTGGCGGACTTCACCAGGCCTGCCGTGATCCGCGTCCCGGACGTGAAGTCGATTCCCAGGTTGAGGCCGCGGCCGCCGATCGCGAGCGCTCCGATCAGCAGGATCACGCCCGACATCGAGAAGAAGTACCTCGACGCGCCCATGAAGTCGAACCGCCAGGACCTTCGCTTGCCGCTCGCGCCGAGCATCGCCGGGCTCGAGATGATCCGCGAGCGGCCCATCGTCGAAAGGATCGCCTGGGTCGCCATCACCGCCGTGAACAGCGACACGATCGTCCCGACGCCGAGCGTCAGCGCGAAGCCCCGGACGTCCGCGGTCGCGACCACGAACAGGATGAACGCGGTCATGATCGTGACGACGTTGGCGTCGATGATCGCCGTCAGGCCCTTGCGGTAGCCGGTGGCGATCCCCTGACGGATCGATCGGCCCGCACGGATCTCCTCCTTGACACGCTCGAAGATCACGACGTTGGCGTCCGCGGCCACCCCGATCGTCAGCACGAGGCCCGCGATCCCGGGCAGGGTGAGCGTCACGTGCAGGACCTTGATCAGCGCATAGAAATAGAGCGCGTACACCGCCAGCCCGGCGGTGGCGATGAGGCCGAGCACGCGGTAGTACAGGAGCAGGAACAGGACCACCGCCAGCAAGCCGATCGCGCCGGCCAACTCGCCCTTGTTGAGCGCCTGCTTGCCCAGGGTCGCCGAGACCTGAGACTGTGAGATCAGCGCCAGGCGGATCGGGAGCGCACCGAGGCGTAGCTGCTGAGCCAGCTGCTGCGCGGTGTTGATCGTGAACCCGCCCTGGATGTCCGCGCCGCTGCTACCCGGGATCCCGTCGGGGTTCTGCTTGAAGTCGATGAACGGGACGGTGATCAGCTGCGTGTCGAGCGCCACCGCGAAGTGCTGGTCCAGCGTCTGCCCCAAGCCACTGACGAGATCGCCTCGGTGGGCGATCTGGGACGTGACGTTCTGGAAGGCATTCGCGCCCGGGCCGCTGAAGCCGAAGGTGACGTCGGGCGAACCCGACTGGTCGGTCGCCTGCTGTGGGTTGGAGATCTCGTTCCCGAACAGGGCGACGCGGTCGCGGAGCACGAAGTACTGCGCGCTCGGGTCGCTCCACGGAAGCGTGCTGCCATAGCCCTTCGGGGAGATCGCCTGTAGAACGACCCAGCCCTGCTGGATCGTCAGCGTTTGGACGGCCTTGTCGGAGGCGGACACCCCGGCCGGCAAAGCGGCGTCCAGGTCGCCTACCGTGTCCTGCGGGCCCGCCAGATAGCAGGGCTGGCCCGCCAGGGGTGTGACGTGGTAATCGTGCGCGGCGGTCGTGCAGGCCTGGGAGCCGGCCTTGCCGAACGCGAAGTACTCGGGCCCGACGCGCGCGTTCGACTTGGCGGGGCTCGCCGGCTGCTTGGCGGCGAGCTGCACCGCCTGGTACAGCGACATGCTGCCCCCGCCGGGAGATCCGGGACCCTGGGAACCGCCCCGGCTGATCGCAAGCGCGTTCTGGTCCTGGGTCTGGAGCAGGGTGGCGACCGGCTTGCCGCTGGGAGTCAGCGCATTGGCTTCCCAGTCGTAGAACTCGAGCCGTGCGGTCGTGCCGACCAGCGCTTCGGCGCGCTTGGTGTTCTGGACCGACGGCAGGCCAACCGTGATCTGGTTGCTGCCGGTCGTCTGGATCTGCGTCTCGGAGACGCCAAGCTGGTTCGTGCGCTGCCGCATGGTGTCGACCGCCCGCTGCAGGGCGGCCTGGGTCACGTGCGGAGTCTGGGGCGTGGGCTTCCCCTCGTAGACGAGCTGAACGCCACCCTGGAGATCGAGGCCGAGATACGTCTTGAAATTGAGGATCACGACGGCGGACGCCGCGATCAGCCCGGCGACCAGGGTCAAGACGAACGCATTGCGCTGACGATCTGTCATCGCTGGAGCTGGATGCTAGTGGCCCGGGCTCGCAGCCCGCATCAGCGGCCGTTGGCGGGTGTCAGCACGACCAGCACGCCGCCTTCGTCGTCGTCGTAGGCGGGGAAGATGTCGACCACGGCTCGGGTCGGAAGGTCGCCATTCGCGTGCACCCCGACGGGCTTGCTCTTGACCCGGACCTCCCACTCCAGCGCGGTCTGCACATGATCGGTCCCGTCATCGAACTCGAGGCCCAGCGCCCCCGCGATCGGCTGCCCGATCGCCTTCTCGGTCGTCATGCCGGTGAGCTCGAACGAGCCCTTGCCGCAGTCCACGATGCGTCCGTCGGCGTCGCACGCGAAGAACGCCGCGTTGGGCGCCGGGTAATAGTCGTCAAGGAGCTCGAACAGGTACGCGAATCCGCAGTGCTCGCACCCCCTGGCTTCGCCGGGCCTGAACGCGACGGTCCGCTCGGTGGCCATCGAGCGGTGGCCGCAGTGGGGGCAGATGAAGTAGTGCTCCCTGGACATCAGTCGGTTCAGGATAGCCAGGCTCCGGGCGCCGCTTCACCTCAGTCTTCGGTAATGCTTAGACGAGCCTCATCGGCCCGGGCCCCTCCAGGCCCAGGTGCTCGAAGGCGCGCCGTGTGGCGGCCCGGCCGCGCGGCGTGCGCTCGATCAGCCCGCGTTGAAGCAGGTAGGGCTCGTATACGTCCTCGATTGTGTCCTGCTCCTCCCCGACGGCGACGGCGAGCGTCGAGAGGCCGACCGGGCCGCCGGAGAACTTCTCGCAGATTGCCTTGAGGATCTCCCGATCCAATCGGTCGAGACCCTCGTGATCGACCTGCAGCAGGTCGAGCGCCGCGGCCGCGACCGGCGCCGTCACGACGCCGCTGCCGCGCACCTCGGCGAAGTCACGCACCCGCTTGAGCAGGCGGTTGGCGACGCGGGGCGTGCCACGGCTGCGCCCGGCGATCGCGTGCGCGCCACGCTCGTCGATCTCGACCTCCAGCAGCCGCGCGGAGCGCAGCACGATCGTGGCCAGGTCGTCGGCGCCGTAGTGCTCGAGCCGGTGCTGGATGCCGAACCGGTCGCGCAGCGGCGTCGTCAGCAGGCCGGCCCTCGTGGTGGCCCCGATCAGGGTGAACGGCGGCAGCTCGAGCGTCACCACCCGGGCGCCGGCGCCCTGGCCCACCGTGATCGGCAGCGACCCGTCCTCCATCGCCGGGTAGAAGGTCTCCTCGAGCGCCCGCGGGAGGCGGTGGATCTCATCGACGAAGAACACCGACCCGGGCTCCAGGGCGGTGAGGAACGCGGCGATGTCGCCCTTGCGCTCGAGCGCCGGCCCGGCCGTCTGGACAAACGAGACTCCCAGCTCGGTCGCCACGATCTGGGCGAGCGACGTCTTTCCCAGCCCCGGCGGTCCCGCGAGCAGCACGTGGTCGAGCGCCTCGCCCCGGCTGGCGGCCGCGGCGATCGAGACCGTGAGCTGGTCCTTGACCGCCTCCTGACCGACGAAGTCTTCGAGCCGCCGCGGACGCAGCGAGCGGTCGAGCTCGTCCTCCGGGAGCGCCTCCGGCGCCTGGATGCGGGTCTCCGCCCCGGTCATCTGCGGCCCGCTCGGCTCCTCAGCGCCTCGGCGATCAGGTCCTCGACGCGCTCGCCGGTGATCCCATCCAGCAGCCCGTCGGCCTCCTGCGGGGTGTAGCCGAGCTCGACGAGGCCCTCACGCGCGAGCGAGCGTGGATCATCGCGCCGGGTGATCCGGATGGCCTGGCCGGGGACCGCCGCTGTCACCTTCTCCCTCAGCTCGACGATGATCCGCTCGGCTGTTCGCTTGCCGATCCCGGGAACCGCCTGGAACCGTCCGGTGTCCCCGGCCGCCAGCGCCGCGACAAGCTCGCCCGGGGGCCCTCCGGACAGGACCGCGACCGCGACTTTGGGGCCCACAGACTGGACGGACAGCAGCATCACGAACAGCTCGCGCTCCTCTTCGCTTGCGAACCCATACAGCTGAAGCGCGTCGTCGCGGACAACCAGATGGGTGTGGAGCACGACCCGCTTGCCGACCGCCGGCACGTGGCTCAGGGTCTCGGCGGAGACGGTCAGCTGGTAGCCGACCCCGCCGCAGTCAACGACCACGTAGGCCGCGCGCCGAAGCACCACCTCGCCAGTGAGAAGAGCAATCAAGCCAGTGCCACCGCCTTCGCCAGCGGCGCCCGGTTCAGGTCGCAGATCGCAACGGCGAGCGCGTCGGCGGCGTGATCGGAGCCGGGGGGCTCTGCGAGCTTGAGCAGCCGGGTGACCATGCGGCCGACCTGGTCCTTGGCCGCGCCGCCGTGGCCGCATACCGCGCCCTTGACCTGCTGCGGGGTGTACGTGCGCACGGGGATGCTCCGCTGCCCCGCCGCCAGCAAAGTCACTCCGCGCGCCTGGCCTACCGCGAACGCCGTGCGCGTGTTGGCGCCGAAGTAGAGGCCCTCGATCGCGAGTGCCTCGGGGCGATGATGGTCCAGGAGCTCCGCCACCCGTGCGTGAATCTCCGCCAGGCGGAGCTCCGCGGCGACGCCCGCGCGGGTCTTGATCACGCCGCTGTCGAGCGCGTGCAGGCGCGAGCCTGCGCTCTGGACCACGCCATAGCCGGTGTCTGCGGTCCCGGGGTCGATGCCGAGGACGATCATCTGAGCACCATTCTGCGTTGGCGCCCGGACGCCTTCAGCGGGGAGCCCGGGCGCGATCTTCGCAGTGTCAGAACTCAGGCCGGCCGGCGTGAATGCCGATACGGGTAGCGGATGTTCGAGTCTCGACGGCAAGCAGATCTGCTGCGCGAGCTCGAGCGGCTGCGTGAGCAGGTCGCCGAGCTTGAAGCCGAGCGCGCCCGCGGCGTCCGGCTGGATGGGGTAACCGGCCTGCTGACGGGCCGTTCGTTCCGCGGCCGGCTGACCGAGGAGGCGATGCGCGCGCAGCGCTATCAGCGCCCCCTCTCGGTCGCCGTCGTCGGAATCGAGGATTTCCCCGCAATCGAGATCGCCCGTGGCTTCAAGGTGGCGGACGAGCTGCTCCTGGCGATCGCGCGCCGGCTTGCCGATGGCACTCGTTCGCATGACCTCATCGGGCGGACGGGGCCGGATGAGTTCGGGATCGTGCTTCCAGAAACCCCGGCCGAGGAGGCTCGCGACGCGCTCGAGCGGATGATCGCCGAGATCGAGAAGGCGGGAGAGAGCGTGGTCAGCGGGACCAGCGTGTCGATGGGGGTGGCGGGACTCGAGCGCGGGATGAGCGCCGAGGGTCTGCTGGCCGGGGCACGGACGGCGTGCCAACACGCTCAGGGGGCCGGCGGCGGCCAGGCGGCCCTTGCATCGACGCGACAGCCCCAGACCGACGAAGCTCCGAAGGGCCCCCGCGAGGCGATCGAGGCGCTGGCGGTCGCGCTGAGCGAGCGCGACCGCTACACCGGCGAGCACTCCAAGGCGGTGATCGAGATGTCCGCATCGGTGGCCCGCAACCTGGGCCTGCGAGCGGCGGAGGTCGACCGGATCCGCTCCGCAGCGCTGCTCCACGACATCGGGAAGGTCGCGATCCCGGACGAGATCCTCCACAAGCCGGGACCGCTGACGGACGCGGAGTGGGTCCTGATGAGGGAGCACCCGGTCATCGGCGAGCGCATCCTGAACGTGCTGCCGGGGATGAGCGGCGTGGCCCGGATCGTCCGCCACGAGCACGAACGCTGGGACGGCGGCGGCTACCCCGATGGGCTGGCCGGCGAGGAGATCCCGCTCGGCAGCCGCATCATCATCGCTTCAGACACATACCACGCGATCACCTCCGACCGGCCGTATCGAGCCGCTCGCTCGCACGGCGAGGCGATCGAGGAGCTGACGCGGTGCGCCGGCACCCAGTTCGACCCGACGGTCACCGCCGCGCTTGTCGGCTACCTGTATGGCCAGCGCCAGGCCGGCGCGGTCACGGCGTAGGCACCAGGCGGGCCTCCCCCGCCCCGGTCACCGCCCCACGCAGCGCGTGTCGGACCCGGGCGTCGTCATCCGGTACACACTCCACACGCCGGCGCGCGCGATCAGCTGCATGCTCGTCAGGCGCGGATCGATCCGCGGAAGCCCTCCGTCGATCGAGTCGTGGGGCCCCGCGAACAACAGTCCCTGGTGACGCATCGAGGTCCCGACCCTGCCGAGGGTGACGTGCAGCTTCCACGCGAGCGCCGTCTGGACCGAATGGTTCACGGCCACGAAGCTCGAATGACACGGGAACACCCGCCCGTGCCCCCCGACCGCGACGACGGCCTGGCTGAGCTGATCGAGCCGCTTCACGGCGCGCGAGGCGATCGGCTCCTGCGCGCGCGCCGCCGAGACCCGCGTCGTGGTGAAGGGGATCGAGATGGCCAGCAGCACCACCACGACGAGCGCTGCGGTGACGCCGGTTGAAACGCGGACGTTCCTGACGCGGGCTCGGAGCCAGGCGGCCGAGAGCTGAGCAAGCCGTACCGCGCCCGCTCCCGCCAGCACGCAGATCACCGCGGCAGCGGGAAGGAAGAACCGCTCGAGCCCCGGATAGCCGACCAGCGTCATCCCCACCACGATCGTCCACCACATGATCGCGATTGCCGCGAGCGACGAGGTCAGCCGTCCCCGCGAGTCGAGCGTCTGCCACCGCAGCGGGCGCGCCGCGCCCGCGAGCGTGAGGACCACCGCCGCCAGCGCCAGGATCAGCATCGGGAGGATCTGAAGGTCGGCTCCGCGCCGGAGCACCTCGAGGAACGGGTCGCTGCCGAGGTGACCGTTGTACTCGTGCGCGTGGGAGGCGGCCAGCAGAGGCTGGCCGGTGCTGATCCATGGCGGCACGAACCAGCCGAAGGGGATCGCGACCAGCCCGGCCACGACCAGCACGCGGAGCCGGATGACCGAGGCCCGGCCCGGGCGTCCGAGGCCGGACGCCGAGGAGGCCACAGACCGAGTAGGCACGCGGACCCAGAGCCACAGCGCGTACGCGCCGACCAGCGGCCAGGCCTCAGGGCGCAGCAGTGAGGTCGCCACGCCGAGCAGGAACGCCGTTGCGTACCTGCGCTCGAGGTGGCGGTCGATCGCCCACAGAAAGGTGCCGATCAGCATCGGCTCGGAGGTGCCGCGGTACATGTAGTAGGCCCAGTCCTGCGTCAGCACCACCCCTGCCGCGGCGATCAGGCCCGCGACCACGGCCCAGCGGCGTCCCTCCGCGAGCCGCGCCGCCAGGCGGTATGCGGCCACCAACCCCAGCAACCCTCCGGCACGGGCAGCGATCACCCACAGTGTCGGCCCGGCGCCCCCGAACAGCCCGAACACGGCGGTGAAGATCACCGGCAGCGGCTTCCACGACGGGCCGCCCCCGACGAAGAAGCTGAGGTGCGGGTCGAACACCTCCCTGCCCCACACGACCCACGACCACGGGTCGTAGCTCGGGACGGTCGGGAGCACCGCGGCCGACAGCGCTGCGAGTGCTGCGCACGCGATCGTCGCGCCGAAGGAACGGGCGCTCCCGCACCGCGACCAGAGCCCGGGCGGTAGGGCATTCAGGCCGGCGAGACCCGGCAGCGCACGAGCGTCCCGATCACGCGGAAGCCGTCGAGCGCCGTCAGCTTCTTGCCCTCCTCGTTGGAGCGCGCCCGGTAGTGCACGGGAACCTCGAAGATGCGCTCGCCGCGCTGGACCAGTCGCGCGGCGATCTCGGGCTCGATCGCAAACCCCTCCGAGTGCAGCGACAGGCTCCGGAACACGTCGGTCCGGATCATCTTGTGGCAGGTCATGATGTCGTGGAGGTACACGTTGAACAGGATGTTGCAGGCGAGCGTGACGCCCTTGTTCCCGAGCACGAACAGGAACGAATGGCTCGTGTACCCGTCGAACGCGCGCACACCGAAGCAGGCGTTGGCGCGCCCGTCGATCAGCGGGGGCATCAGCAGCGCCAGGTCGCCTGGGTCGTATTCCAAGTCGGCGTCGAAGATCGCCGCATAATCACCACGGGCCTCCGCCAGAGCGGTCTGCACAGCGGCTCCCTTGCCACGGTTCGCGGGGTGCTCGAACAGGCGCACCCGGCCATCCCAGTTCGCCTCCCTGAGGATCTCCCTGGTCCCGTCCGTGGAACCGTCGTCGACCACGACCAGCTCGAAGTCGACCGGAAGCTCCGTCTCGAGGACCTCGGCAATCGCGCGCTCGACGCGCTCGCGCTCGTTGTACACCGGCATCAGAATCGAGAGCATGGGAGCGGAGAAGCTAGCGAACGGCGCCCCGATCGGAGATCATCACGTGCGTGCCCGGGACGGTGCGCTAATGGATTTCGCAGCTGCCGGGCTGCTCGACGGACTCGACGGGCCCGAGCGAGAGGCTCGAATGAAGCTGCTCGAGCGGCTGCTCTCCGACGGGTTCGGCGAGGAAGAGCTGAAGGCCGCGGTCGCGGAGGACCGGCTCGCGCTGCTGCCCGTGGAGCGTGTGCTTGGCGGCAAGTACACCGCCGCCGAGGTCGCGGAGCGTGCCGGCGTGCCGGAGGCGCTCGTGATCCGGCTTCGCCGCCTGCTCGGCCTTCCCGAGCCGGGTCCGGACGAGCGCGCGTTCGGCGACGACGAGGTGGCCGCCGCCCAGTCCACGCGCCTGTTTCTCGAGGCCGGGTTCGGCGAGGACGCGATCGTCACGATCACGCGGGTGCTCGGGGAGACGATGGCCCGGCTGGCGGCGACGACGACCGCGGGCTTCGCCGGCGCTTTCCTTAAGCCCGGCGACACCGAGGAGGACGTCGCCGAGCGGTTCTCGGCGCTCACCGAGCAGCTCGTCCCGGCGCTCAGCCCGGTGCTGCTGATGGCGTTCACGGCCCATCTCCGTGAGCAGGTCCGCCGCGCGGTGCTGAGCAGCGCCGAGCGCGAATCCGGCCAGCTGGCCGTGGAGCAGGAGCTGTCGGTGTGCTTCGTCGACCTGGTGGGATTCACGATCCTCGGGAGCGAGCTCGACGCCCAGGAGCTCGGCGGCGTGGTGGGATCGTTCGCCGACCTGGCGGCGGGGGTCGCCGACCCTCCGGTGCGGCTCGTAAAGACGATCGGTGACGCCGCGATGCTCGTGAGCCGCGACGCGGGCCCGCTGGTGGAGGCTTCGCTCTCGCTGATCGAGGAGGTTCGAGCCGCCGACCTTCCCGCTGCCCGCGCCGGGATCGCCTGCGGCCCGACGACGTTCCGGGCCGGCGACTTCTACGGGCACGCGGTCAATCTCGCCAGCCGGGTCACGGGGATCGCGCGCCCCGGGAGCGTCCTGTGCGACAAGGCCGTCCGTGACGCCGTGCAGGACGCCTTCGACTGGTCGTTCGCCGGCCGGCACCGGCTGAAGGGGGTCGGCGACTCGGTGCCGCTGTACCGGGCGCGGCCTCTGTCAGCGGTGCCGGCCCCGGACGGGCCTAAGAAACGGACAGCAGATCGACGACGAAGACGAGCGGGGAGTTAGGCGGGATCGTCGGCGGGCTGCCCGCCTTCCCGTATGCGAGGCTGGCGGGAACGATCAGCTCGCGACGCCCCCCGACCTTCATCCCGGGAATCCCCTTGACCCAGCCGGGGATCACGCTGCCGGTAGCCAGCGCCGTGCTGAACGGCTGGTTGCGCTTCCAGGAGGAATCGAACTCCTTGCCGTTCTGGTACAGGACGCCCACGTAGTTGACCGTCACGGTCTGACCCGCCTGGGCGGTCTGTCCCGTTCCCGGGATCAGGTCCTTGACCACGAGGTGGCTGGGGGCCGGGCCCTTGGGAACGGTGACCGTCGGCTTGGCCGCTAGCTGCGGCGGCGGCTTCGGGGTGGTGGGGACCGACGCCTGGGTCGCCCCGGCGGCCGGAGCCTGCTGGACGCCCGGAGCCGTGGAGCCGCCGCACGCGGCAAGTACCGCGGCCACGGCCACAGCGCTCGGGATGACGAGTACACGCTTGCGCATCGGCGGGAGAGAGTAGCGAAAGCGCTCAGCGACCTCGCCAGAGGCCACTTAGGAGGCGATGCGCTCGAGCACCGCGGCGTCGACGTCGTAGTTGGCGTGAACGGCGGCGACGTCATCGGATTCCTCGAGCGCGTCGATCAGCCGCATCAGCCTGCCGGCCTCGGCCTCGTCGACCGGCACGCGCGACTTTGGGCGCTGGGCGATGTCGGAGCTTTCGAGATCGACACCGGCGTCCTCGAGCGCCCGCCGTACGGCGACCAGGTCCGCGGGCTCCGTGATCGCCTCGAACACGTCGTCGTCGCGCACGATGTCCAGCGCGCCCGCATCGATCGCGGGGATCAGGTCGTCCTCGTCGTAGCGGGTCGCGTCGACGACGATCACTCCCTGCTTGTCGAACAAGTACGACACCGATCCAGGCTCGCCGAGGTTCCCGCTGTGCTTGGTGAGCAGATGGCGAACGTCGGCGCCCGTCCGGTTGCGATTGTCAGTGACCGCTTCGATCAGCAGCGCCACGCCGCCGGGTCCGTAACCCTCGTACAGGACAGTCTCGATCTGCTCCGCATCGACGCCCTCGCCGGTTCCCTTCGCGATCGCCCGCTCGATGTTGTCCTTCGGCATCGATGCATCGCGCGCCTTCTGGACCGCCAATGCCAGGGCGGGGTTGCCGTCGGGGTCGCCGCCGGCCTCGCGGGCCGCGACCGTAATCGCGCGAGCGAGCTTGGTGAAATGCTGCCCGCGACGGGCGTCGACGACAGCCTTCTTGTGCTTGATCGAATGCCATTTCGAATGACCGGACATCTGATTTGAGTCTAGACGCGGGGGGCGTGTCCCCAGACGGGCGGATGGGCTCGGTACCACTCGATCGTCCGGCGCAGGCCGTCCTCAAGGCCCACCTCGGGCTTCCACCCGGTCAGCTCCCGGAGCTTCCCGGAATCGACCCACTGGCTGTCGATCTCCCCGTGCGGGGTGCCCTCGCCACGGATGTCGGGCGTGACCTCGGTCCCCGCGAGCCGGCAGATCAGCGCCACAACATCCCCCACCTTGTGGGGCCCTCCGCCGCCGGCGTTGAACGCCTCTCCCCCTCCTCGCCCCGTGCCCAGCAGCTCCCAGATCGCAAGGTACGCCCGCACCGCGTCCTCGACGTACAGGAAGTCGCGCTCGGGCGAGCCGTCGGAGCGAATCACCGGGGCCCGCCGCTCGAGCGCCGCGCAGACGGCTTCGGGAATCAGCCGCGCGCGGTTGACGTCGCCCCCTCCATACAGGTTTGCGAACCGCGTCACGGCCACCGGGAGGCCAAACGTGTGCCAGTACGAGCGCGCGATCATGTCCGCCGAGGCCTTCGAGACGTCATACGGAAAGCGGGGCGAAAGCGGATGGTCCTCGCGATACGGAAGCTCCGCCGTCGGCCCGTAGGCCTTGTCCGACGAGGCCACGACCACGCGCGCCACGCCCTGCTGCCTGCACGCCTCCATCACGAGCCAGGTGCCACGCACGTTGGTCTCGAAGGTCGAGCGCGGCGCCCGGTTCGCGATCCCCACCTGCGTCTGCGCAGCCAGGTGGAACACGCTGTCGACCTCGTACTCGTTGAGCGCGCGCGCGACGGTCTCCTCGTCGCAGACATCGCCGTGGACGACGTCGACCCGATCGGCGAGCCCGAGCAGCTCGAGTGTCGAGGCCACGGGCTCGTCACGGCGCAGCGCGACCACTCGGGCATCGCGCTCGAGCAGCCCGGCGATCAGCCACGCGCCGAGCAGGCCGTGGGCCCCGGTCACGAGCACGGAGTGGCCCGCGAGGGAGTCCTCCGCGGGGCCTCCAGCCCCGCGCTCTGAAACGGTCGCTTCGCCGCCGGCTTCGCGCTTCGCGCTCACGTCCACAGCTTCCACGGCGCCCGGCCCTGGGCCCACAGGTCATTGAGCTCGATCGCGTCCTTGTAGGTGTCCATGCACTCCCAGAAGCCGTCGTGGCAGAAGGCGCGCAACTGGCCGTCGGCCGCCAGGCCCTCGAGCGGCTCCCGCTCGAGCACGCTGTCGGGCCCGATCCGCTCGAGCGCCGAGGGCTCGAGGCAGAAGAACCCTCCGTTGACCCAGTGCTCGGTGCGTGGCTTCTCGGCGAACCCCCGCACGACGCCATCGCCGTTCAGCTCAGCGACCCCGAACTGGAGCCGGGGACGGACGACGGTCATCGTCGCCGCCCCGCCGTGCTCGGCGTGGAACTCGAGCAGCGCGTCGAGGTCGATGTCGGCCACACCGTCGGCGTAGGTCACGCATGCCGACTCGAAGCCGAGCGCCTCGGCGGCGACGCGCAGGCGCCCGCCGGTGGGTGTGTCCTCGCCGGTGTCCAGGCACCGGATCTCCGTCCGATCCGGCCAGGTCTCGCGTCCGACGAATTCCTGGATCTCCGCGCCGCGGTACCCGGTGAGCAGCACGAACCGCCGGAAGCCCTGAGCCAGATAGATGTGGATCACGTGCCAGACGATCGGCCGCCCGCCGATCTCGACGAGCGGCTTCGGCACGGCCTGGGTGTGCTCCTGCAGGCGCGTTCCGCGCCCGCCGCACAGGATCATCACGGTCGGCCTCATCGCCGGGATTATCCCCGGGTAGCATCAGCCGCGATGGGCGTCGTCGCCAACCCCGACATCTTCAAGGCCTACGACATCCGCGGGCTGTACGGCACCGAGCTCGACGCCGAGGTCGCCGGGCTGATCGGGCGCGCCTTCGTCCACGTGATCGCCGAGCTCGAAGGCAAGGCCCCGTCAGAGCTGCGACTCGGCCTCGGTCGTGACATGCGACTGAGCGCCCCGGAGCTCGCAGCGGCCTACCGGACGGGGATGTGCAGTGAGGGAGCGACGGTGCTGGACGCAGGGATGGTCGCCACCGAGATGCTCTACTACCTGGTCGGCTCACGCGATCTGGACGGTGGGCTGATGTGCACGGCCTCCCACAATCCGAAGAGCTACACGGGAGTGAAGCTCGTCGGGCGCGGGGCGATGGCGCTGTCAGGCGATGCCGGGATCAACGACGTGCGTGACAAGATCGCCGCCGGTCTCGCCGAAGCGCCGGGCGGCGGGTCGGCCGAGGAGGTCGCGATCGCTGATGAGTTCCACGACGCGGTCCTGCGATTGATCGACCCCGAGTCGGTGAAGCCGCTGCGGGTGGTTCTCGACGGCGGCAACGGGATGGCCGGGCCGATGGTCGGTCCGGTGCTCGAGCGGCTCGGGCTGGACCTGGTGAAGACCTACTGGGAGCCCGACGGCAATTTCCCCGACCACGAGCCCAACCCGCTGCTGCCCGAGAACCGAGAGCTGATCATGAAAGCGGTAGTGGAGCAGGGCGCCGACCTCGGGATCGCGTGGGACGGTGACGCCGACCGGTGCTTCTTCATCGACGAGCAGGGAAGCTTCGTCGACGGGGACTTCCTGACCGCGTTGCTCGCCGAGTCGATCCTCGGCAAGCATCCCGGGGCCACGATCCTGTACGACGTTCGCGCCAGCCGAGCCGTGCCGGACACCGTCGAGCGCGGGGGCGGACGTGCACTGATGAATCGCGTCGGGCACGCGTTCTTCAAGGCGCGGATGCGCGAGGAGCACGCGATGTTCGGCGGCGAGGTCTCGGGCCACTACTACTTCCACGACTTCTACTGCGCGGACTCCGGCACGATCCCCGCGTTGCTGATCCTCGAGCTGCTGTCCGAGCGTGGCCTCAGCCTGGTGGAGCTGCTCGATCCGTACCGGTCTCGGTACTTCATCTCCGGGGAGATCAACACGGAGGTGTCGGACCAGCACGCCAAGCTCGAGGAGCTCGCAGCGCGCTACTCCGACGGCAGGCAGTACCGGCTCGACGGCCTCTCGGTCGAGTACGACGACTGGCACTTCAACGTGCGGCCGTCCAACACCGAGCCGTTGCTGCGGCTCTGCCTCGAGTCCCTCACCTCCCGAGCGGACATGGAGCGCCGGCGCGACGAGGTGCTCGCAGTGATTCGGTCTTGAGTCTCCCCGGGGGTGTCCCGTCGTCTGCCGAGGACGCGGTTGCCTTCGCCGCGAGTGCCGGCATCCACTGCCTTGCGGTCCCCACTCCCTTCGCCGTGGGACGCGTCAACTGCTACCTGATCGAAGACGAGCCGCTGACGCTGATCGACACCGGGCCAAACTCCGGCAAGTCACTCGACGAGCTCGAGCGCGCGCTGGCCGCCCACGGACGGACGATCGAGGAGCTCGAGCTGATCGTCATCACCCACCAGCACATGGACCATCTCGGGCTCCTGGAGGTCGTCTCACGCCGCTCGGGAGCGGAGGTCGCCGCGCTCCACCTGCTGGCGCCGTACCTCGCCGACTTCAGCGCGAGCGTCACCGCCGACGACGAGTTCTCCCACGCCGTGATGCGCCGCCACGGGATTCCGGCCGACATGGCGACGGTGCTGGGCGCGGTCGGGGTCGCCTTCAGGGCGTTCGGATCACGCGGGAAGGTGACCCAGGAGCTGCGCGACGGCGACCAGCTCGCCCTGCGCGACCGGGCCTTCACGGTGATGCACCGTCCTGGCCACAGCCCCTCGGACACGATCTTCTGGGACGCGGAGCGCCGGATCCTGATCGCCGGTGACCACCTGCTCGCTCACATCTCGTCAAACCCGCTGCTGCACCGGCCGCTCGAGCCGGGGCAGGAGCAGTCCCGCCCGCAGGCGCTGATCCAGTACATCGACTCGATGCTCGCGACACGCGAGCTTCCCGCCCAGGTGGTGCTCACCGGCCACGGCGAGCCGATCACCGAGCCTGAGGAGCTGATCGACGAGCGACTGCGGCTCCACCGGCGGCGAGCCGAGAAGATGCTCCGGATGCTGGACGCCCGGCCGCTGACCGCGTACGAGATCGCCGTGCAGATGTGGGGCAACGTCGCCGTCACGCAGGCCTACCTGACGCTGTCCGAGGTTCTCGGCCACCTCGACCTGCTGCTTCGCGACGGCCTGGTCCGCGAGCTCGACGACGCCGGCGTGGTCCGCTTCGAGGCGATCCGCTAACTCCGCCGCCCTACGCGCTCGGATAAGCCGAGGTGCCGGGTCGCATCGGGGACACGGTCGCTGTCTGGCACTCGTAGAACCCGCTCGGGATCGTGATCCTGAGCGTGGCCGTGTCGTTGGGAGCGATCACCTGGAGCGCGGCGGCCGCGGTGCAGGGGGTGTTGCCCACGGGAACGTGGGTGACGCCGACCCGGAATGACACGGTCCCGCCTGGCGCCACCGTCAAGGCAACCACCGGCGCCGGTCCGAAGTAGTCATTCGTCGTGCGCGTTGAATTCGTGGGCAGCGGCTTGCCGGCGCTGTCGAGGAACTGGATTCCCGGATAGCCGACCGTGCTGCACGTCGCGGTGCCGGTGTTCTTGAGCGCGAACCCGAGCAAGCCGTGACCGGCGGCGCCCTGGCTGCCGAGGAACGACAGCGCCAGCGTCGCTGCGCGGCAAATCGGCGGGCCGGCGGGCGTCGTCGTCGTCTGGGAAGTCTGGGTGGTCGACGTGGTCGGCGCGCGGGTCGTCACCGTGACGGTCGTCGTGGCGCCCGTCGCAGCAGCATGTGTCGAGCTGTTCGAGCCGCCGCAGGCGGCCAGGAGGAGGGCGGCGCTCGCACCGAGGAGCAGCGCGCGCGGGATCGTCCGTCGTGGCATGTGGAGGGTTTCGTGAACTGCACGTCCACATCCTCCCCGGTTTCGCCGTCAAGGCCGCGTGCCAGTATCTGCCGCGGATGAGTCCGTTGCCGCCGATACGCCAGCTACGCCCGCGCCGCTCGATGGTCGCGCCTGTCGTCGCGGGGCTCGACCGCTGGTCCCCGTTCTGGGGTCCGCAGCTGCTCGTGGCGGCGGCGCTGGTGCTGGATCTCGCGCTCCCGCAGAAGCTGACGCTCGGCCCCAGCTGGGTGCTTCCGAGCGTCGAGGCGCTGCTGCTGGTAGGGCTGATCTTCTACTCGCCGCGCGAGGACGTCCGCCGCTCGCCGCTACGCAGGCGCGTTGCGATCGGGCTCATCGCCCTCGTCAGCGCCGTCAACGTCGTCTCCCTGTTCCTGCTGGCCCACTACCTGCTCCACGGCCATCCCAAGAACGGACCCGCGCTGATGTTTTCGGGGGTCGCGCTGTGGGGAACGAACGTGCTGCTGTTCGCGCTGTGGTACTACGAGGTCGATCGCGGCGGCCCGGTCGCGCGGATGCTCGGCGAGAGCTACTACCCAGACTTCATGTTCATGCAGATGACCGAGGACGCGAAGCCGCTCGTCCCGCCGGACTGGAAGCCCGGCCTCACGGACTACCTGTATCTGTCGTTCACGAACGCGACGGCGTTCAGCCCGACGGACACGATGCCGCTGACGGCGACCGCGAAATGGTTGATGACCGGCCAGGCGATGGTCTCGCTGGTGATCGTGATCCTTGTGATCTCGCGCGCCGTCGGCATCGTCTCGTGAGCCCGAGCCTTCCCGGCCCCCGCATCCGGCGGCGGGTCGGCTGGGAGCTCGTCGTCTGCGGCTGGCGGGGCCACGCGCTCCTCGGAACGGATGCCGCCGAGATCCGCCCCGAGGACGCCGTCATCGCGCGCGAATACGACGGTGTCCGCTGGTACCGGTGCCTGCGCTGCGACGCCTGGATCCCGCTTCCCCCGCCGACTGTGCCGGCGCGCCGGCACCCGCCCGACCGGGATCAGATCGAGATTCCCGTCCGCGGCCAGGCGCTGCGAGACAGGATCGTTCTGCGGCTGATCTCGGTCGATCGCGCCTTCCACTTCCTCATCCTGTCGCTGCTCGGCGTGGTGGTCCTGATCCTCGCCGCCAACGAGAAGGCCGCGCGGGGCGACTTCGAGCGGGTGCTCACGGCGCTACAGGGAGGCGTCGCCGGCGGCCCGGTGCAGACCACCGGCCACGTGGGGATCCTCGGCGAGCTCGACAAGCTGTTCTCGCTGAAGGCCCACACGCTGTACGTCGTCGGAATCGCCCTGCTCGTGTACGCGGTGCTCGAGGGAACGGAGTCCGTCGGGCTGTGGCTCGGCAAGCGCTGGGCCGAGTACCTCACGTTCGTCGCGACCTCGATCCTGCTGCCGCTCGAGGTGTATGAGATCGTGCATCGTGTGTCGGTGCTGAAGGTGATCGGCTTCGTGATCAATCTCGCGATCGTGATCTACCTGTTGCTGGACAAGCGGCTGTTCGGGCTTCGAGGTGGTGGTGCCGTCGATGAGGAGCGGCGGAAGGCCGGGATGACATGGGAGGCGATCGAGAGCACCGCCCCACGGTGGCGCGGAGCCGGTGGCTGACCTCGAGCTCGAGATTCGCCGTACGGGCGAGCAGCTGTCCGGCGCCTTCCCCGCGAGCGTCCGGCATCCGATGCGGGCGCTCGACGCCCGGGCGATGGACCTGGCGTCCCGCGATCGCGAGCTTCGGGCGGCGTTGTTCAGGTTCGTCGACGTGGTCCCGGCATGCCGCTCGCTGGAGGACGTCGCCCGGCATCTCCGCGGCTTCCTCATGGAGCTCCCGGAGACCCCGCCCTCACTTGCAGCGGCGATGCGGATCACCGACGTCCGCGCCGCCCGCTCCGCGGTCGGAGCTGCGGCCGCCGCCGGGGTCAAGCACATGGCCCACCGGTTCATCGTCGGCGAGACGCCGGCAGCGGCCGAGCGGGTGCTGCGGACGTTGTGGGAGCACGGCGTGGCCAGCACCGTCGACCTGCTCGGCGAGGCGACCGTCACCGAGCGCGAGGCCGATGGTTACGCCGAGCGGTGCCGCGAGGCGATCGACGAGCTCGTCCGACACGCCCGCGGCTGGCCCGGAAGCCCCCTGCTCGAACAGGACGGAAGCGGGCCGGTGGCGCGAGCGAACGTGTCTGTCAAGGTCTCGGCGCTGACACCGCTGCTGCGACCGGACGCCCCCGAGCTCGGGGAGCGCGACGCGGCGGCGCGGCTCCGGCCGCTGCTGCGCCGGGCGCGCGAGTCGGGCGCCCACATCCACATCGACATGGAGTCGCTCGACTCGCGGGAGGCCGTGCTCAAGCTGGTGCTCGATCTGCTCGCCGAGGAGGAGTTCGCGCCCGGGCCCTCGGCCGGCGTCGTCCTGCAGGCGTATCTGCGCGATTCCGGGGAGCAGCTCGAGACGATCCTCGACTGGGCCCGCGGGTCGCCGCCAGGCGCCTCTGCAGGTGCGGCTGGTCAAGGGGGCCTACTGGGACCATGAGCTCGTCGAGGCACGCCAGCAGGGATGGCCGGCGCCGGTGTTCGAGGTCAAGGCGGATTGCGACCGAAACTTCGAGGCGCTCACGCGGGCACTCCTCGACGCCCGTCCGGCGGTCCGGGTGGCGGTCGCTTCCCACAACCTCCGCTCGGTCTCCCACGCGATCGCCTACAACCGCCTCTCCGGTGGCGAGGACCGGGACCTCGAGATCCAGGTGCTCCGGGGCCTCGGCGACGAGCTCCAGGACGCGCTCGCCGCCGGTGGCTTCCGGGTGCGCACGTACTGCCCTGTCGGCGACCTGGTGGCGGGGATGGCCTACCTGGTCAGGCGCCTGCTGGAGAACACGAGCAACGAGTCGTTCTTATATGAGCAGGCCAGCGGCACGGCGCTCGCGGAGCTGCTCGCCGCGCCATGAGCACGCCGGACGCCTCAGCGCTGCCTACGTTCGCCAACGAGCCGGTGCTGGAGCTCCGCCGTGCGACGGTCCGCGCTCAGCTCGCCGGCGCCCTTGCCGGGCTCGACGGAGAGCTGCCACTGAGCGTGCCGGTGATGATCGGCGCCTCGGAACGACGAGCCGACGAGCTCGTCTCCACAGACCCCGGCGAGCCCGAGCGCGCGGTGGCGCTGGCGGCGTCGGGCCGTGAGCACGAGGCCGGCGCCGCCGTGGAGGAGGCACGTCGGGGCTTCGGCACATGGAGCACGACCGGGGTCCGCGAGCGGGCCGCGGCGCTCACCCGGGCCGCGGCCTGGATGCGAGAGCGGCGGCTGCAGCTGGCGGCGCTCGAGGTCCGCGAGTGTGCCAAGCCCTGGCCCGAGGCCGACGCCGACGTATGCGAGGCGATCGACTTCCTCGAGTACTACGCGCGGGCGGCGATCGAGCTCGACGCGGGACCGGCGCTGCTCCAGGTTCCCGGCGAGCGCAACGAGCTGCGCTACCGGCCGCGGGGCGTGGCGGCCGTCATCTCCCCGTGGAACTTCCCGATCGCGATCCCGTGCGGGATGACCGCCGCGGCGCTGGCGACCGGCAACGCCGTCGTGCTCAAGCCCGCGGAGCAGTCGCCCGGGTGTGGCCTGCGGATCGTCCAGGCGCTCCGGGCGGGAGGGGTCCCGCCGTCCGCGATCTCCCTGCTGCCCGGGGAGGGCGACGCCGGCGCCGCGCTCGTTCGACATCCGGGCGTGGAGACGATCGCGTTCACCGGCTCACTGCAGGTGGGCCTTGAGATCATCCGAGGCGCCGCCGATGTCGTGCCCGGGCAACGGGCGATCAAGCGGGTGATCGCGGAGCTGGGGGGTAAGAACTGCGTGATCGTCGACGCCGATGCCGACCAGGACGAGGCCGTCCCCGGGATCGTGTCCTCGGCGTTCGCGTACGGCGGGCAGAAGTGCTCGGCGGCCTCCCGGGTGCTCGTGCACGAGGCCGTCGCCGACAGGCTGATCGAGCGGTTGGCCGGTGCCGCCGGCGTGCTCGTCGTCGGCCAGGCCGAGCAGCTCGGGACCGAGGTGCCGCCGGTGATCGAGCGGTCGGCCCAGGAGCGCATCGAGCGCTACGCGGCGCTTGCCGCCGCGCAGGGGACGATCGTGGCGCGCACCGAGAATGTCCCCGACCGGGGCTGGTTCTGCCCCCCGACGATCGCGGTGGACCTCCCGCCGGACTCGGCGGTGCTGGCCGAGGAGGTTTTCGGGCCGCTGTTGACGATCGAGCGCGTGCGCGACGTCGAGCACGCGATGGAGATCGTCGAGGCGCTGCCGTACGCGCTGACCGGGGGCCTGTTCGCACGCGATCCGGCGACCGTCCGCTACGTCCGCGACCGCACCCCGGTGGGGAACCTCTACGTCAACCGTGGCATCACCGGCGCCAAGGTGGGCCGCCAGCCGTTCGGGGGAAATCGCCTGTCGGGAAACGGCCTGAAGGCCGGCGGGCCCGGCTATCTGCTCGGGTTCGTCGAGCCCCGGGCGTTCACCGAGAACACGATGCGCCATGGGCTCGTCGTGTAGCGGCTGGGAGATTTGTTTCGCCCAGCGAAACAAATCGCCCTCAACTCGCTCAGGCCGGGGGGTTGATTTTCAGCGCTCGGCGGTCGATTATCGGGATAGGGGTAATGGTGTTGTCACCTTCATTCGCTTGGAAGCTGGTGCTCGCGGTGGCACTCGGCGCCGCGATCATCGCCAGCGCCTATGCGAAGGCGCCGCGGCGGTCCTTCCCCAGTGGCGACCTGCGAAGGCTGGTATTCGCCGCGCTCGGTGTTGTACGCGGTCGGGATGGTCGCCTCGCTGAGCCATCGAGGCGTGCTCGCAGCGGTCCTGTACGCCACCGGGATCGCGGTCTCGGCGCTGGCCGCGTGGCTCTCCGCGGCACCGACTCGGGAGGCCCCCCGCCCGGCGATCAGCCGGCTGACGAGCAGCCGCCGCCTGATCCCGACGGCGCTCCGCGGTTCGACTGGGCCGCATTCGAGCGCGACTTCCGGGCATACGACCGCCGGCGCGAGCCGACGCGCCTGCGCTAGGCGCGGCGCGAGCCGCCTGCCCCGTTCATCGCGAGCAGTAGCTCGTGCAGGCGGGCGTCCCCCCCGAGCTCCGGGTGAAATGAGACCGCCACCACGTTTCCCTGCCGGATCGCGACCGGATGATCGTCTACCCGGCCGAGCACCTCGACGGCGTCGCCATGCTCGCTGACCCAGGGAGCGCGGATGAAGACCGCGTGCATCGGCCCGCCGTCCACCCCGTCCACCTCGACGTCGGCCTCGAAGGACCGGAGCTGCCTGCCGAACGCGTTTCGGCGGGTCGAGATGTCAAGCAGACCCAGGTGGTCGCGGTCGAGCATGATCATTCCCGCGCACGTTCCGAGGACCGGCGTCCCCGGGCGACCAGCCGCCGCAGCGGTTCGGCGAGCCCCTCCCGCTCGATCCCGAGCGTCATCACGGTCGACTCCCCTCCAGGGATCACCAGGGCTTCCAGGCCCTCCAGATCCTCAGGGACCCGAACCTCGACCGCAACGGCGCCGACCGCGCGGAGGAGCTGTGCGTGCGCCTGGAAGTCGCCCTGGAGGGCGAGGATCCCGACCGTGCGCTCCACGGCTACCAGCCGCGAGGCGCCAGCAGCTGTTCCGTCTCGAGCTTGGAGGTCTCGAGGCTGACCATCGGCTGGCCGAGGCCCGTGGAAGCGGCGGCGACGCGGGCGGGGTCACGGAAATGAGTCGTGGCCTCGACGATCGCGCGGGCGCGGCGTTCCGGGTCCTCTGACTTGAAGATCCCCGAGCCGACGAACACGCCCTCGGCGCCGAGCTGCATCACCAGCGAGGCGTCCGCGGGGGTTGCGATCCCTCCGGCGCAGAACAGCACCACCGGGAGGCGCCCGTCCGCCGCGACCCGGCGCACCAGGGGCAGCGGCGACTGAAGCTCCTTGGCCGCGGTCGGGAGCTCGTCGTCGTCGAGCGTCGACAGCCTGCGGATCTCGGAGCGGATCATCCGCAGGTGCCTGACCGCCTCGACGATGTCGCCGGTCCCGGCCTCGCCCTTGGAGCGGATCATCGCGGCCCCCTCGCCGAGCCGTCTGAGCGCCTCGCCGAGGTTGGTCGCGCCGCATACGAACGGCACCTTGAACGCCCACTTGTCGATGTGGTTGGCCTCGTCTGCCGGTGTCAGCACCTCGGACTCGTCGATGTAGTCGACCTCGAGCGCTTCGAGCACCTGGGCCTCGGCGAAATGACCGATCCGGGCCTTCGCCATCACCGGGATCGTGACCGCCTCCTGGATCGAGCCGATCATCGTGGGGTCGGACATCCGCGCGACCCCACCGTCGCGGCGGATGTCCGCCGGGACGCGCTCCAGGGCCATTACGGCGGCGGCCCCCGCGTCCTCGGCGATCTTGGCCTGCTCGGCTGTGACCACGTCCATGATCACACCGCCCTTGAGCATCTCCGCCAGGCCGGCCTTTACGGTGAAGGTGGCCTCGTCACGGGGAGTCTGAGAATCGCTGCTCATCGGCTCTGAGTGTAGCCCGCAGTAGCCTGCCCGGGAATGGAACCGGATGACGCCAGAGCGGTCGGGGACGGCGAAGCAGGACGCCGAGCGGAGGCCTCTGACGCTCTGTTCGAGGAGCAGGCAGATGGCCGTTTCATCGCATCGGAACTGGCCCGCGGTCCCTGGGATCCGAACGCCCAGCACGGCGGCGCGCCCGCCGCGTTGCTGATGCGCGCCTTCGAGCGGCTGCCCGCCGACGAGGAGCTGCCGATCGCCCGGGTGACCTACGAGCTGCTGCGCCCGGCCCCGCTGGGAGAGCTCGCGGCGAGGGCCGAGGTCGTGCGCGCGGGGCGGCGGGTGCAGCTGCTGGAGGGCTCGATCTCGACGCCGGATGGCACCGAGGTGGTGCGCGCCCGTGCGCTACGCGTACGGCGCGCCGAGGCGAGCGTCAGCCACGCGCCCGACCCACCACCCCCCGGCCCCGATCACGGCCGCGAGCACCAACCCGGAGAGGGCGGTTTCAAGCCTCCGCACAGGCCGCTGTTCGCGCCCGATGCGATCGAGATCCGGTTCGTGTCGGGGATCTTCGGAGACGGTCCGTCGACCGCGTGGTTTCGCCTCCGCGTCCCGGTCGTCGCTGGCGAGGAGCCCTCACCGCTCCAGCGTCTTGCCGCGGCCGGCGATTTCGGCAACGGCATCAGCGCGATCCTGCCCTGGGACGAGTACGTGTTCATCAACCCGGACCTCACGCTGTACGCCGACCGCGTTCCGGAGGGCGAGTGGATCTGCCTCGAGGCACGCACGATCATCGTCCCCGGCGGCGTCGGGATCGCCGAGAGCACCCTCTACGACCAGCGCGGCCGCGTAGGCCGCGCGATCCAGGCGCTGCTCGTCGCCCCGCGGTGACCCCTGGCCCCGGCCGGGCACGCTACTTCAGGCGAAAGGCCTTGATCCGGACATCGTACTGCTGGGCGTCGCGCGAGTAGACGCCGTAGGCGAGCGCCTGGATCAGAGACAGCAGGGCGGTGTGCGAGCGCACGAACGCCGGGGTGTTGGACGAGTAGTAGAGACGGATCCGGGCGAGCCGCGCGACCTCCGACAGCGTGGCGTCGGTAATCGCGAGTGTCGGCGCCTTGCGGTGACGGGCGAGCTTCATCGTGCGCGTGATCAGCGGGTGCGGCCGGCCGGCGGAGAGCCCGATCACCAGCGTCTGCTCATCGATCCGGCTCAGACGCCCGAGCGCCTCCTGCGATGGGCTGGCCACGATCTCCGCCCGCAGGTCGAGCAGCATCAGCAGGTGCCGCAGGTAGCTCGCGAAGAACGCCATCTGGTCGGTACCGGCGATCAGCACCTTCTCGGCGGAGACGATCGCGTCGATCGCCGCCTCGACCGCTGAGCGTGAGAGCTTGTGCGCGGTGTCCTCAACGTTCACGTGGTCGGCCGCGAGCGCCCCCTCGAATTCGGTCTGGTCGAGCGAGAACAGCGGCGCCGCGGTGAGCGTGCCGTTGGAGTCAGGGGCGCGCCGGCGGTACTCGTCCCGGGCCGCCTGCTGGAGCTCGGGGAACCCCTCGAAGCCGAGCGCCTGGGAGAACCGCACAACCGTGCTCGAGGAGGTGTTGGCCCGCCGCGCGAGCTCCTCCGCCGTCTGGAAGGCAGCCTCGTCCAGATGATCGACGATGTACTGGGCGACGTCCTTCTGCGAGCGCGAGAAGTCCTCGAAGCGCGAGCGGATGTAGGCCGAGAGCGCCTGGCGCTCGCCGCTCGAGGCCTTCGAGGCGCGCGTGGTCGTCGACGGGGTCGACCGGGTCGAGCTGACGGCTTGCTTCATCGGCAGGCCTGTCATTCGACGCCTGCCCGCGGCCTTCCTTCACGCGGCGCTAGTCGAAGCCCAGATCGACGCTCGCGTCGTGCTCCTGGTTCTGCTTGTGCTCGGCGTACACCTGCGCGACGATGTAGACGACGAGCAGGTTGACGAGCAGACCGAGGGCGACGACAAAGGTGGCAAGCAGGGCCAGCGTCTGACCGAGCGCGATGTTCGAAGCGATCAGCATCTGCGGTGCCTGGAGCGTACTTCAAAACCCGCCGGCCAGGCCCGTCCGGACGACTGGCCGCGGTGGTAGCGTCGCGCCACTAAGGCCCTGTAGCTCAGTGGTAGAGCAGCCGGCTCATAACCGGTCGCGCCCAGGTTCGAATCCTGGCAGGGCCACTACTTCTGGCCCGCGCTCAACCACGGCTGACCGGCAGCCGCCCGCGCAACGCCTTGCGGTCCACCTTCCCGACGTTGGTCAGCGGGACGGCGTCGACGATGTGGACCTCGCGGGGGTACTTGTACCCGCCGATCCGCTCCCTGGCCCAGTCGACCAGCTCCGGGCCCGTGATCTCGGCTCCCGGCCGCAGCGAGACGAACGCCACTACCTCCTCGCCTGACACCTCGTCCGGCCGGCCGACGACGCCCGCGCTCTCGATCGCCGGATGCTCCAGCAGCGCATCCTCGACGTCGCGCGGATAGACGTTGAACCCGCCTCGGATGATCAGGTCCTTCTTGCGGTCGACGATGAACAGGTAGCCGTCCTCGTCCAGATAGCCGAGGTCCCCCGTGTGCAGCCACCCGTCGCGCAACGCCTCCGCGGTCACCTCGGGGGCGTGCCAGTAGCCCTGCATCACCCCGGGAGAGCGCGCACAGATCTCGCCCACCTCACCAGCTGGCAGCTCGTTGCCGGCGTCGTCGAGAACCCGTACCTCGGTTCCCGGGACCGGCAGGCCGACAGACCCCGGCCTCTCACGGCCGACCGGATTGGTCGAGATCAGCGACGAGGTCTCGGTCAGACCGTAGCCCTGTCGGATCTTGGCTGACGGCACGCGCTTGAGGAATTGCTCGGCGACGTCGGCGGCGAGCGGCGCCCCACCGGAAGAGACGTACTGGAGCGAGCTCAGGTCGTAGTCCTCGAGCGGCTGCGAGAGCAGAATCTGGAGCATCGTCGGGACGACGGCCGCGGCCTGGAGCCGGTGCTCGGCGATCATCTCGAGGAACACGGCCGGATCGAACCATCGCAGCAGCACACCGACACCGCGCTCGGGGCTGTAGAGGGCGGCGATCGTGACGAGCAGGCCGTACGCGTGCGACAGCGGGAGCGTCGCGAGCCCACGATTGATCCCCGGGACGTAGGCGGCCGCGTGTGCAGCCTGTCCCGTATAGCTGAGGTTGGCGTGGGTCAGCATCACGCCCTTGGACCGGCCGGTCGTGCCCCCCGTGTAGAGCAGCGCGGCGAGGTCGTCGTCGGCGCGTGGGACGATCGGCGACGGCTCGGCTCGCTCGAGCTCCGCCTCCGGCACGAACCCGGACACCTCGCCGGTCGAGATCAGGTGACGGACGTGCTCGAGTCCGTCGGTGGCCTCGCGGACCTTGTCGACGAACTCCGGCGATGTGATCACTGCGGACGCCTCGGCGTCGGCGATCACGTGGCGGAGGTCCTCCGCCGAGAGCAGGAAGTTCGCCGGCGCAACGACGGCGCCGGCCCGCCACAGCCCCTGATAGGCGATCCCGACCTCCGGAGAATTGCCGATCGTGACAACAACGCGCTCGCCGGGCGCGACCCCGAGCGCAGCGATTCCGGCGCCGAGCCGGCGGGAGCGCTCGAACAGCTCGCCCGAGCTGTGCCAGGTGCCCTCGAACAGGAGCGCCTCGTAGTCCCCCTTGTGCTCGTATGACCGCTCGGCCTGAACCGCGAGGTTGTGCTCGCCACTCGTCATTCGAGGTAATCGTAGGCCGCGAGCGTCAAGAACTCGATCAGCTCAGCCGACAGCGCCACGCGGTCGAAGATCTCCCGCGTCTCGGCGGGGCGACCGGCCGCCCACGTCTCCTCCCCCACCTGCTCGCGCACCTTCGCCGTCTCCTCGTCGAGCATCTTCCGGACCAGTTCAGGGGTGATCGTCGTGCCGTCTTCGAGCTCGGCGCCGTGCTGGACCCACTGCCAGATCTGCGTGCGCGAGATCTCGCATGTCGCCGCGTCCTCCATCAGCGAGTTGATCGCGGCCGCGCCACGGCCGGTGAGCCAGAACGAGACGTATTGAAAGCCGACGCTGACGTTCGTCCGTAGCCCGGCCTCGGTTATCTGGCCCGGGGTCGCGGCGAGGTCCTGGAGCTCGGCGGCGCTCACGCTCACGTCGTCGCGCAGCCGTCCGAGCTGGTTGGAGGCGCCCCCGAGGCCCTGCTCGAACACCTCGCGCGCGACCGGCACCAGGTCCGGGTGGGCGACCCAGGTGCCGTCGTAGCCCTGGGAGACCTCCCGCTCCTTGTCCGCCCGCACGCCGGCGAGTGCCCGCTCGTTGGCGTCGGGGTCCATGCGCGACGGGATCAGCGCCGCCATCCCGCCCATCGCGTGCGCGCCACGCCGGTGGCAGCTGGCCGCCAGGAGCTCGGTGTACGCCCGCATGAACGGAACGGTCATCGTCACCTCGCTGCGGTCTGGCAGCACCATCTCCGGGCGATCCGCGAAGCACTTGATCGAGGAGAAGATGTAGTCCCAGCGCCCGGCGTTCAATCCCGCCGAGTGCTCGCGAAGCTCGTACAGGATCTCGTCCATCTCGAACGCGGCCGGGAGCGTCTCGATCAGGACGGTCGCCTTGATCGTGCCGCGGTCGATCCCCGCGGCATCCTGGGAGAAGCAGAACACGTCGTTCCACAGCCGGGCCTCCGGATGCGATTCGATCTTCGGGAGGTACAGGTACGGACCTGATCCGCTTGCGAGCAGCGGCCTTGCGCAGTGGAAGAAGAACAGCCCGAAGTCGAACAGCGACGCAGAGATCGGGTCGCCGTCGACCAGCAGATGGCGCTCGGGCAGGTGCCAGCCGCGAGGACGCACGAGCAGCGTCGCGACCTCGTCGTTCAGCTCGTAATGCCGCGCGTCCGAGCCGTCGTAGCTGATCGTGCCCTCGATCGCGTCTCGAAGGTTGATGTGGCCGGTGACCATGTTGCGCCATGTGGGCGCATTGGCGTCCTCGAAGTCCGCCATGAACCCGTCGGCACCCGAGTTCAGCGCGTTGATCACCATCTTGCGATCGGTCGGCCCGGTGATCTCGACCCACCGCTGCTGCAGGTCCGGCGGTGCCGGGGCGACCAGCCACTCGCGCTCGCGGACCTCGAGGGTCTCGGGGAGGAAGTCCAACATCCTCCCCTCCCTGAGGCTCGCTCGCTTGCGAGCCCGCGCCTCGAGCAGCTCGCGGCGCCGGCCGCCGAATTGGCGCTCGAGCTCGGCCACGAAATCGAGCGCCTCCGGGGTCAACACGCGCTCGAATCCTGAATCCATCGGTCCGTGGAGCTCGAGTCTGTTCTGCACGATCAGCGGCCCATCCTTTCAGCCTCGGCGTCGCCGTGTGTTCGGGATCAGCCTTCCCAGCTCGAATGCGAGCGCACCGATCAGGTCGAACACCGCATCGGCCGCCGCCCCCCGATCCCCGCGGGACAAGGAAGCTGCGGCGTCGGCGCTGTCGCGCGCGAGCCGTCGCGCCAGCTGCCATGGCCCCGGGGCGGGGAACTCGCCAGGCCATCGCCGCCCGACCCACGCGGCGCCACTGCCGTGCCGAGCCAGCTGCGCGAGCCACGGGCCCACCGTCTCGCGGGCGCGATGATCGACGGTCGCCGCGAGCCGCTCCTCGATCTCCCATCCAGCGCGCTGAAGCCGGAAGCAGAGGTCGGCGTCCTCGCCGGCGCGGGCGTCGGCGTGAAAGCCACCGATGGCGTCGAACGCCGCGCGGCGGACCGCGCAATTCGCGGTCTGTGCGTAGGGCATTCCGGCCCGCTGAAGCGTCGATCGCTGGCTCATCTGTGCCCTGGTCACGGTGTTCCGGGCCACAGCCGTGGCGCGGAGCGCCACGTCGCGGATCCCGCCGGCGAGGACCGCCGTCCGCGGGCCGGGAGGCGGATCGAAGTACGCATCGAGGAGGCCGGGGTCCGGCCGCGTGTCGGCGTCGAGGAACACGAGCCATTCGCCCCGCGCGCCCGCGGCCCCGCCGTTGCGGGCATAGGCAGGCGTGCGCACCGGGTCCCGCCGGTTGTCCGATACGACCAGCTCGTCGCCCGGCCGCACGGCGAGGGCGCCGAGCGCCAGCTCGAGCGCTGCCAGCTGCTCGTCGGAGCCGGCGAACGGTACGACCACGGAGACCGGAGGGCGCTCGCTCACGGCGGAAGTGTGGCTGACGGGCGTCAGGCGGGCTGGTGCTCGCGCTCGCCGAGCGCGTCGCCACCGCGCTCGCCGGCCACGCTGCCGCGCTCGCCGGCCAAGCGGCCCTCGCGCTCGAGCCATTCGAGCGCTCGCTCGTACTCGTTGTAGCTGCGCACCAGACGAGTCCACGCCCAGCCCGGTCGCGAGCCCAGCTCACGGCTGCGGTCGCGGTCTCCCGGGCGTGGGCGGTCGCGCTCGGCCTCGCGCCGCGCGACGAGCTGCTCGTGGGACGCGATCGCCGCCGCCAGCTCGGTCTGCGGCAGCTCCTCGTCGAGCAGGCTCGCCTCGAGGTGCGTGATCAGCACCCGCAGCTCCCTTTCGGTCGCGCGCCGCGGCCGGGTCCTGCGGGCGCCGCCGAGGGCGAATCGGTCCCAGCTCTTTGCGAACGAGATCAGGTTGGTCCGCCCACCCGCTCGGTGCGCCGCGAGCATCGGGCAGATGCCACCGTCGCTGGTGTAGGCACCGACGATGATGTCGTTGGACCGCAGCCCCTCCAGCATCGCGATCCGGGAGCCGCGCGGCAGGCACTGCACCGCCATCCGCAGGTCCTCGATCGTCGCTCGGCGCCTAGTTCGCATAGGGTTTGGGCCACGCGCCTCGGGCTTTGGCGGCCCTGGGCAAGCGGTCGGGCGACTGTAACCACGCTCGTCTTGCCTTACAACCGATCCCTCCCGACGAACGGAAATTTGCATCACCATGAAGCTGGGCGCGTACCTCGGATACTGGGGAGTCGGGATGGGGACCTCGCCGCGAGACCTGCTCTCGACCGTCCAGGAGGCTGAGGCGCTCGGCTACGACTCCGTCTGGACCGCGGAGGCGTACGGGTCGGACGCCGCCAGTGTGCTCGCGTTCCTCGCCGCCGGCACCGACACGATCAAGCTCGGCTCGGCGATCTTCCAGATGCCCGCCCGCAGCGCGGCGATGACGGCGATGACCGCCGCCTCGATCGACCAGCTGTCCGGCGGACGGATGCTGCTGGGGATCGGGTCCTCCGGACCGCAGGTCGCCGAGGGGTGGCACGGCCAGCGCTTCGCGCGCCAGCTCCAGCGAACCCGCGACTACGTCGCGGTCGTGCGGATGGCGCTCTCCGCGAGCGCGTCGAGCCCGCGGCGAGACGCTCGAGCTCCCGCTCCCCGACGGGCCAGGCAAGCCGTTGAAGCTGATGATCGCGCCCGCCCAGGAGCGGATCCCGATCTACCTCGCCGCGATCGGACCGAAGAACACCGCGCTCGCCGGCGAGATCGCCGACGGCTGGATCCCGACGCTGTTCTCTCCCGATCACGTCGGCGAGTTCCGCGGGCTGCTCGAGGAGGGCGCCGCCGCGCGGGGAGGTCGCTCGACGGGTTCGACATCGCGACCGGTCGTCAACTGGTGCGTCTCCGACGATCTCGAGGAAGCGCGGAACCTGATGCGCCGGGTCTTGCGCTGTACGTCGGCGGATGGATCCGCGAGCAGAACCTCTACAACCGGGTCGTCCAGCGAGTAGGGGTTCGAGGACGAGGCGCGCGAGATCCAGAACCTGTACCTGGCCGGGAAGAAGGACGAGGCGGCTGCTGCGGTACCCGCCAGCATGGTCGATGCGGTCTCGCTGTGCGGGCCGCGCGACGTCGTTCGCGAGCGTCTGGCGGCGTACCGCGAAGCGGGCGTCGGGACGTTGATGGTCGCGCCGATGGCGTTCACCACCGAGCACCGGGCCGAGCAGCTGCGCACCTTGCAGAGCTCTCGCAGGATTGAGCTTCCGGCTGTTTCTCGGGGCGTTCGGGGCACCGGTCACGCGTTCCCGATGCTGGAACTCGGTGCCCGGCTGGCCGAGCGCGGTCACGAGGTACCGCACGCTCGAGACCTGGACGCGGTGGAGGCACGAAGCGTGGAGGCCGCCGGGATGAGGTTCGTGCCAGGCCCCCGAGTATCCGGTTTTCCCGACCCGCGAGCGGCCGCTCCAGCCGTATGAAGCGGTGGTGAAGGCGACCGCCGAGACGCGGCCCGCCGTAGCGGAGTGCGCCCCCGACGCGGTCGTGCACGACATCCTGACGCTGGCGCCCGCGATGGCGGGCGAGCTCGAGGGCGTGCCGGTCGCGACGCTCGTGCCCCACGTGTATCCCGTCGGCGCGCCAGGGTTCCCCCCGTACGCGCTCGGCGCCCGGTTGCCCCGGACCGCGGTCGGCGCGAGGGTGTGGCGCGCGTTCGACAGCCTCGTCGAGACCGGTCTGCGCCAGGGACGCGCCGAGCTCAACGAGACCCGCCGCCGGCTCGGGCTGCCGCCCGTCGCCCGGCTGCACGGAGGGATCAGCGAGCGGCTCTGCATCGTCGGCACGCTTCCCCAGCTCGAATATCCACGGACCTGGCCGAATTCGGTGCACGTCGTCGGGCCGCTGCTGTGGGAGCCCCCGTTCGGCGACGTCGAGCCGCCGCCGGGAGAGGGGCCGCTGGTCCTCGTCGCGCCCTCGACCGCCCAGGATCCCGAGCACCGCCTGCTGCGCGCGACGGTGGCCGGGCTCGGGCGCGAGCCGGTGCGGGTGCTGGCAACCTGGAACCGCAAGCCGCTCACCGAGCCGGTCCGTGCGGCGGCGAACACGCGCGTGGTCGAGTGGGTCTCCTACTCGCGGACGATGCCCCACTGTGCGCTGGTGGTCTGCCACGCGGGACATGGGACGATGGTGCGCGCGCTGGCCTCGGGGTGCCCGGTGCTCGCGGTGCCGCACTCGGGCGACATGGCCGAGAATGCCGCCCGCGCGGACTGGGCGGGAGTGGGCGTGCGGCTTCCGTGGCGCCTGCTGGCGCCGGCGACGGTGCGCCTGGCGGCACGAAGGGCGCTCGCGGAGCCGGCGATCACCGCGCGGGCAGAGGAGCTGCGCGCGTGGGCGGCCGCCCACGACGGCGCGAGCCGGGCCGCGGACCTGGTCGAGGAGCTGGCGCGCGACGGGGCGGTCGAGGGATGAGGGTCTACGGGCGCGCGGCCGAGTGCGCCTGCACGAACTCGATGACCTGTGGGTCCTCGCTCTGAACCCGGTCCATCGGCTCTCCCGAGCACGTGCACAGATCGACGACGGCGCGCTCGGGCGTCGACCTCGACCGCCTGCCAGACCGCGCCGCTCTGCTCCCAGTCCTGCAGCTCCGCGATCGTCGCGGCCCGCATTCAGTTCACTTCGGCCGGCGAGCTCTTCGCGCCGGCGGGATTCGCCTGCGCCCAGGCGGCGATCTCCCGCGACCCCTGGATCACGGTCCCGTCATCGGTCACCATCGCCGGGACCCAGTTGTTGCCCGTGAGCCGCTTGACCTCGCGCCGTCCGGCGGTTGCGTTGAACGCCTCGGGGAGCGCGGCGAGTCCGTAGGCACGCTTCACCTCGGGGTCGTAGCCGGCGTCCTTGAGCGCGTGGTAGGCGGTCCCGCACGGATGGCCTCCGGGACGGGGCGCGGGCTTCCAGGTGCCGTAACAGACGTAGAGCTTCATCAGCGGCGAAATGCTATTTGCGGGTCCATAGCTCCGGGGGTGGGACTCGAACCCACAACCTAACGGTTAACAGCCGTTCGCTCTGCCTGATTGAGCTACCCCGGATCACACATGTCGCGCTACACGGGAACCGATGTGGGCACGATCTTGATCCCAGCTTCGACTTCCGCATGGCAATTAGAGCATAAGAGCACGCATTTGCGAGCCTCCTCCCGGGCGCGATCAAGCGAGCGGGTAACCCCGGATTGGGCAAGCGAAAAGCTCTTGTTTCGAGGCTCGCGATGGTGAAAGTGGAGCGCCCCGATCCAGCTCTTGTATCCGCACAGGGCACATGCGCCTCCAGCCTCCTGAACGAGGAGTTCTTTGATTCTCCGCCGACGCCGGACGACGGCCTCCTGTCTGCAAAGAAGGCAGCGGTAGACACCTCTTCCCTCGAGCCAAAAGTCAGTCTTGCCGTGATGCCGGCATTTACGTTGTACGACCACGTGTCCGGCCGCTCGAGCCTCGCGGCCAGTTCGGCGTTGCCGGGTTGGCTGCGTCTCGAGCCCGTACTTGCCGAGCCAGTGGCGCACGGTCGAGTGGCTTCTGCCGACGGTCTCAGCGATCTTGGTAATCGAGGCGCCTTCCTCCACCAGCGCCTCCAACCGCTCCTTCTCGATCCCACCCTTCGCCGCGTGCTTCTTGGCGTACGGTGACTCAAGGCCGTGCTTCTTGACCCAGTAAGAGACCGTTGACGGGTCCTTGCCGAACCGCTTTGCGATCCGTTCGATGCTGAGTCCCTGCTCGAGCAACAGCTCGAGTGAGTGCTTGTCCATGTTCGATGTCCTCTCCCGTTGGATCGAACATATGTTCGTCTCGGCACCGGACGGAAACCGGGGTCACCACCCCGAGGCCAGGGTTTCGGCGGCCCGGATTCGGGATACGGTCCCCCTCCGATGCCTTCTCTCCGCAGAACCTCAGCCGCGGCATTCGCCACCGCGACGCTGCTTGCCGCTTGTGGTGGGTCGTCGTCCACCTCGGGCGTGAGCCCGTCCGCTTACCTGAAATCGGTCTGCACGGCGGTCGGCGCCTTCAGGAAGGACATCCAGGACAAGAGCACCGCACTCAGCGCGACGTCGCTGAAGGATCCGCAGCACGGCAAGGCGGCCCTGCAGGCGTTCGTTTCCGCGTCGGTGTCAGGTGCCGACGACGCGGTGTCAAAGCTGAAGGACGCCGGATCCCCGAACGTCGCCAACGGCAAGTCGATCTCATCCTCGATCGTCGCCGCATTCACCCAGCTCAGCTCCGCGTTCAGGCAGAGCGAGGCGTCGGTCAAGGCGCTCTCGACCTCCAGCGCAGGCGCGTTCAAGTCCGGAGCCCAGTCGATCTACCAGAAACTCAGCACCTCGCTGAGCGGTCTCCTGACCGGGCTCAGCGGGCTCAACAGCCCTGCCCTCCAGCAGGCTGCGAAGAAGGAGCCCGCCTGCCAGACCCTCGCCGGCTAGCGCGAGAGCACGCCGGTCCTCACACCGCCTTCTCGATGTGGGAGTCGATCGAGTGGATCGCCTCCAGCACGTGCTCGCGCTCGCGGGCGAGGTCACCGGTCCCGGAGCTCCCCTCCACGCGCGCCCGGCGGATCGCACGCTCGATCCGCGCCAGCTCGAGGAGCAGGCGCTGCTGCTCGAGCTGGGCCTGGCTGACTTCGCCGGCGCGGCCCGCCCGTGCGACGAGGTCGGCCATCACCCGCCCCAGCTCCTCGTCCTCATCGTCCAGACCTGAGAGCGGCATCTCGGTCTGCCCGACGATGTGGCGCGCCGCGCGCCGCAGGCGGTCGCTGGTCAGGTGCACGTCCGGGTCGATCTCGCCCAGCGACCGCCGGCCCGCTTCCGGCAGCGCGATGCAGAGCACCAGGAACGCGCGCTCTGCGCGAACGGCCGGATCGATCGTCTCCGCGGCGGGCGTGCGCGCCGGAGCCCCGCGGGCCTGCCCGGATCCCGCAGCCTCGATCAGCGCCGCCAGCCGTCCCTCGGACAGCTGGAGGCGGTTCGAGATCCGCCGCAGCAGATCCTCGCGCAGCGCACCGGCGGTCGCCGGCAGCTTCAGCGCCGGGGCGAGCTCGGCGACCGCTCGGTCCCTCCCCTCTGCGCTACCGCCTTCGGCCCGCTCGAGGATTCGCTCGACGTGGAATACGACGAACGGCACCGAAGCCTCTACCCGCTCGCGCAGGCGATCCGCGCCCTCCTGCTCGATCAGCTCAGCGGGGTCCAACCCCTCCGGAAGCGGAACGACACGCAACTCGAGCTTGCTGCCTTCCGCCAGCCGCGCGGCGCGCAGCATCGCCTCCTGGCCTGCGCGGTCGGCGTCGAGGCACAGCTCGAGCACCCCGTCGGATCCGACCACCCGTTCGAGCTCGGCCACCTGCTCCTCGGTCAGCGACGTCCCCATGATCGCGACGGCGTTCGTCAGACCGGCCTGGTGGAGCGCGAGCACATCGGTGTAGCCCTCGACCAGCACCATCCTCGCGGCCTTGGCCGCCGACGGCCGCGCCAGATCGATCCCGAACAGGACGCCGCGCTTGTGGTAGAGCTCGCCGTCGGACGTGTTCAGGTACTTCGGCAGCTGGTTCTCCCGCATCGCGCGCGCCCCGAAGCCGAGCACCCGCCCGCGCGCGTCGGCGGCTGGGAACATGATCCGCTCGCGGAAGCGGTCATAGACCCGGCCCTGGTTCGTCTTCGACCGCTGGACCAGCCCGACGGCGAGCAGCTCCTCGTCGCTGAACCCGGCCCTGCGCGAGGCGAGCAGGATGCGGTCCCAGGCGCTCGGCGCGTATCCAACCCGAAAGGCGTCGAGGGTCTGCTGGGTGAAGCCCCTCGAGCGCAGGTATTCCCTGGCGGTGGCCGCCTCGGCCGACTCCGCCAGGTAGCGCGCGTAGTACGCCGTCGCTCTGGCCAGCAGCGATTGCAGGCGGTCTCGCCGCTCCCGGCGAGATGCGGCGGCAGGATCCTCGGCCTCGGTTTGGAGTTGAACGCCGAACCGGTTGGCAAGCGACTCCAGCGCGTCCTTGAACTCGAGCCCCTCGGTCTCCATCACGAAGTCGAAGGGGTCACCCGACGCCTGGCAGCCGAAGCAGTGGTAGTGCTTCTCATCCGGGCGGACGTGAAACGAGGACGTTCGCTCCTGATGGAACGGACACAGACCGAAGTAGCTGTTGACGCCGGCTCGCCGCAGCTCGGTCCGGGCGGACACCAGCGCGACCATGTCGACCGCGTCACGAACGCGATCACGGGAGTCGGCCGTATAACGGGTCACCCGCCCACCGTCACGGAGCGAAGGCGACCGGCACGCTCAGCCCCTCGAACGCACGGATGCAGAACCTGTCGGTCATGCCGGCGAGGTAGTCGGTGACCCTGCGCGAGAGCTCGCCATCCGGGATCGACTCCGGAATTTCCTCGGGGTGGTCACAGTAATGGTTGAACAGCGCGCCGATGACCAGCTTAATCTTGGCATGCTCGCGAGTTGCCTCGGGCCCGAGGTACACCCGCTCGAACATGAACCCCCGGAGGTCGGCCATCGCGCCACCGATCAGCTCACCCTGGACGATGTCGCCCGCCGCATCGGAATGCTCGACGAGGTCGTGCACGAGCGTGTCGATCCGCCGCGGACCCGTCTCCCCGAGGACCTCGATCGGGGCCGCCGGCAGGTCCTCCAGCGAGATCAGGCCGGCGCGCACCGCATCATCGATGTCGTGGTTGACGTAGGCGACCCGATCCATCAGCCGCACGATCTTGCCCTCCATCGTCAGCGGCTGAGGCGCCCGTCCGGAGTGGGTGACGATCCCGTCGCGAACGGCCATCGTCAGGTTCAGTCCATGCCCGTCGCGCTCGAGCGTGTCGACCACCCGCAGCGACTGCTCGTGGTGCTTGAACGACTCGCCGAACCGGTCCGTGAGGCAGCGGTCGAGAACCTCCTCGCCGATGTGCCCGAACGGTGGGTGGCCCAAGTCGTGCCCGAGCCCGATCGCCTCCACGAGATCCTCGTTGAGCGCGAGCGCGCGCGCCACCGTGCGCGAGACCTGCGTGACCTCGAGGGTGTGGGTCAGCCGGGTCCGGTAGTGATCGCCGGTAGGGGCGACGAACACCTGCGTCTTGTGTTTGAGGCGCCTGAACGCCTTGCTGTGGACAATCCGGTCGCGGTCGCGCTGAAATGGAGTGCGAAGCCCACAGTCCCGCTCCGGGCGCGCGCGCTTGGCTGGATACGAGGGGACGGCCAGCGGCGAGAGGTCCCGCTCCTCGCGAGCCCGCATCCGCGCCTCGAACGCATCGGCCACCGGACCTTCCGGATGATCGTAGGGAGTTGTTAGCGACGGCTCCGGCACAGCATCGATTCTGACAGCGCAAAGCGTCGTCAGTACGAATCGTGACGAAGTCTTGACGAGGGGTATCCCGCCGGCCCCGGATAAGCTGCGACGCCGTGCACGCGGGCGCCGAGGCAACTGGTGGCAGCGCGCCGAGCGGAGCGATGCGCCCGCCAGGACGCGTGAGGGCGTGGGCCGCCGGTGTTTCACCCGATACGTGGGCCCTGCTCGCGATCGTGGGCGCCGTGGTGCTCGCGCACCTCCCCTACCTGCTGGACTTCTTCGACCCCAATCCACTTGGGCCGCGCGGCGGCCTGGTCAGCGCGATCGTGCCGGGGAGGTTCGGCGGGTCCCTGACGATCGATCCAAACAACGGGTTCATCTCGCAGGCGCTCAGTCATCGCGCGGCGCTCGACCTGATTCATCTTCACCTGCCGTGGTGGAACCCATACGAGGGGACCGGAGCTCCCCTCGCAGGCGAGATGCAGTCGGCGGCGCTGTTCCCGCCGACGCTGCTCACGCTGCTTTCCAACGGTCAGCTGTACGAGCACATGCTGCTCGAGCTGCTCGCCGGGATCACGACCTATCTCCTCCTGCGCCGCCTCTCGATCAACCGGTGGGTGAGCACAGCGGCGGCGATCGCGTTCGCGCTCAACGGGACGTTCGCTTGGTTCTCGCACGCGACCGTCAACCCGGTCGCGTTTCTGCCGCTGCTACTGCTCGGGATCGAGCTCGCCTACTCCGCCAGCGCCGAGCGGCGACGCGGAGGCTGGTGGCTGATCGCGGTGTCGATCGCATTGTCCCTGTACGCCGGGTTCCCCGAGGTCGCCTATATCGACGCGCTGATGGCCGTCTGCTGGTTCGTGTGGCGCTGCGCCTCGGTGGGCGGAGAGCACCTGCGTGCGTTCGCCGGAAAGGCCGCCGCCGGAGTGCTCACAGGGGTCCTGCTGGCCGCGCCACTCCTGATCGCGGCGCTCGACTACGTCAATCACGGCGACCTTGGCCTGCACAACAGCACCTCACTGAGCGCCGGCCATCTCTCCGCCGACAGCCTCCCGCAGCTCGTCCTGCCATACGCGTTCGGCCCGATCTTCGACTTCACGGGCCGGAGCTTCGAGCTCTCACGCATCTGGGGCGGTGTCGGGGGCTACCTCGACACGTCGCTGCTGCTGTTCGCGCTGCTCGGCCTGTTCGCCCGCCGCGGGCGCGGCCTGCGACTGGCGCTGGTCGTCTGGATCGTGCTGGCATTCAGCCGGATGTACGGCGTGCCGGTCCTAGGCCACATCATCGGCATCCTGCCCGGGATGTCGCGCGTGTGGTTCTACCGCTACGCGACGTCGTCGCTGGAGCTATCCGTGATCGTGCTGGCCGCGCTTGGACTCGACGATCTCGTACGTAACCCGGGCTCGCGTCGGCGCTTGGCGTGGGGCGCGGCGGCCGCGCTCGTCGTGGTCGCCGGCGCCGCGATCGGCGCTCAGCCGCTGATCGCTCGGCTCGAAGCCAGGTTCAGCCAGCGCCCGTATTTCCCTGTAGCGGTCGCGTGGGGTGCGATCGTCGTGCTCGCGGCGGCGGGGGTGGCGCTGGTACGCGCCGCGCACGTGCGGATCCGATTGCTCGCGGCACTCCTCGCGCTCGACGCACTCGTGCTGTTTGGGGTACCCGAGCTCTCGGCGCCGCGGGCGGTCCAGCTCGATCTGTCGCCCGTCGCATACCTGAAGCGCCACCTGGGCGGCTCGCGGTTCTTCACGCTGGGCCCGCTGGCGCCGAACTACGGGTCCTACTTCGGTCTGGAGTCGCTCAACATCAACGATCTGCCGATCCCCTCCACACTCGAGCATTACGTCCACGCACGACTCGACCGGGTCGTAGATCCGACGGTGTTCGTGGGCAACTACGGAGGCCTCCGGCCGGTGTTCGCGCCGTCGCCAGAGCAAGAACTCGAGCGAAACCTGGACGGATACCGGGCCGCGGGGGTCAGGTACGTGCTGACGCCGGCCGGGCAGGCGCTGCCGCAGAGCCCCCGCGGATTCACGCTGGTCTTCCGGAGCCCGAGCACGTGGATCTACCGGCTCGCGGGAACCGAGCCGTACATCACGACCACCGGCGGCTGCCGGGTCACGGCGTCCGGTAGCTCGAGCGCGCGCGTCCGGTGCGCGACGACGGCGGTACTGATCAGGCGGGAGACCGATCTGCCCGGCTGGAGCGCTTCGGTGGACGGCCACAGCGTGCGCATCGAACGCCGAGACGGGCTGTTCCAGTCGGTTCGGATCCCGGCGGGGTCGCACCAGGTCCGGTTCAGCTACCTGCCACCGAACATCGGATGGGGCCTCCTCGGGCTGATCGGTGGATGCGCGTGGCTCGTGCTCGGACCGAGGCTCGCCCGATTCCGGCCGCGGGCCACCGGCAACGCGGTCTCAGCCGGTCCGTAGCAGCCGCCGAAGCCGCACCTGCGCGTGGTGCTCGGCGGTCTCGGCGATCGCACGCTCGGCCTGCCGCAGGGCGAGCTCTGGTGCTTCCGGGGCCTGGGCGAGCGGGCTCCCGACCGCGCCCACGAGGAACCGGTAGGAGTCCTCGCTGAGCGGGAACGCGGCGGCTTCATGGGCGCTGCAGACGACCCCGCCCGCGGCGGCGGAGAACGCGCGCAGATGCTCCGCGGAGCCACACGCCGCGCACGTGGCCAGCTGAGGCAGGAGGCCCGCGGCGAGCAGCAGCTTGAGGCGAAACGCGAGGCCGTTCGCCGCCCGTGCCTGGCTGACATCCGAGCTCAGCAGGGCGAGCTCGTTGCAGAGCAGCCGGAACACCTCCGGATGGGGCTCGGTGCTCTCGAACAGGCGCGCGACGGCGTCGCACGCCAGCGCCGCCGCGTCGAGCGTGGCCGCGCTGTCGCGCAGGCCGCCATGCGCGGCGATCGTGTCCGCGCTGGTGACCGTGTGGAGGTCGCCGCGCCCCTCGTGCAGGACGGCGCGAACGTGGAAGAACGGCTCCAGCCGAGCCCCGAAGCGGCTGCGTGCCCGCCGCGCGCCCTTCGCGATCGCGCCGATCCGGCCATGGTGCGGCGTGAACAGGTGCAGGATCCTGTCGGCCTCGCCGTAGCGAATCGAACGCAGGACGACTGCTTCGGTCTTCAGCAGACCGGGCACAATGCCCCCACCGGCGCTACCGCCGGACCGAGCCGCGGACCGCAGCTACGCTTTCAACAGGCATGAACAACGTCATCGTGTACACCACCGATCAGTGCTCACTCTGCGTGAGCGCCAAGGCACTGCTCGAGCGCCGCGGGATCGAATACCAGGAACTGAATCTGGCACGCGACCCGGACGGTCGCGCCGAGCTCCAGCGCGTGACCGGAATGTTCTCGTTCCCCCAGATCGTGATCGGCGAGGAGCTGATCGGCGGCTTCACCGAACTGCTCGCGGCCGACCGCGAGGGACGCCTCAGCGGACTCCTGGCTGCCTAGCAGGCGATGAGCGGCTTGCCGCTCCGAGAGCGGGGGTCGATCATCGGTACGGGCAGCCGTCGGCCGGCCGGCGGTCGTCGGACGCCGGCGCCTGGCTCATCGTCAGCCCGAAGTCCTGGGTCCAGGTCGCGGGGCTGCTCGCCCAGCCGCGCACTGGCGCCGGGCGCTCGCCCGTGCCCACTTGCCGAATCGCCGGGTCGAGCAGGTTGCGGCAATGGTCCGGGCTGGCCATCCACGCGGCCACGGCTTGCCTCGGGGTGGGGTAGCCGGTGGCGATGTTCTCCTCGGCCAGCCGCCAGTCGTAGTGAACGGCATCGATGCGCGCGACCAAGCGGGCGTGGGAGAACTGGTCGTGCGCGACCATGCTGGTGGACCAGCGCTGCGCGACCGCGTCCAGCTTGTCCGAGACGCTCAGCGGCGGGAGGCCCCGTTCGGTCCGCTGCTGGTTGATCAGGCACACAAGAGAGGTCCGCATCGCCTGAAGCGGCGCCGCGTTGGCCGGCGTGTTTCGGTTCGGACAGCCGTCCCCGGCCGCGGCCTGCGCCGGGATCATCATGGCCAGCGTCGCGCATAGCGACGCAAGCCCCAGCCTGCAAAAGCCCTGCCCCATCGTGACCAGGCTAACCACGAGCCGGGGCGATGAACCCCCCGGAAGCCATGTATTTAGGCGCTTTTAAGCCTTCGGCCGATAGCCGCAGATCCCCCGCTATCCGGTTGGTTGAAGCTTCGGATTTAGGGGCATCAGCGAGGCGGGGCCGGCGGCCTCAAAACGCGGGCGCCGGGGCGCCGGGGCTTGCGCTGACAGCCCTCGCAGACGTACGTCCCGCGGCCGCCGACGACGATCTTCCGCACCGCGCGCCCGCACCGCGGGCACGGCTCGCCCTCGCGGCGGTGGACCAGGAACCGGTCCTGAAAGGACCCGCGCGCGCCGTCTACGTGACGGAAGTCGTCGATCGATGCGCCCTTGGCGTCGATCCCGGCGGCGAGCGCGTCCTCGATCGCATCCTTGACCCGGACCCACTGCGACCGCGTCAGCCGGCCCGCCGCGCGGAGCGGGTGGATCCCAGCGCGGAACAGGGCCTCGTCGGCGTAGATGTTGCCGACGCCGGCGATCCGACGCTGGTCGAGCACGAACGACTTCACGGGGGCCGTGCGACCGCGAGCCAGCCGCGCCAGGTGCTCACCGGTGAACCCCGGTGTGAACGGCTCCACCCCGAGACGCGCGCCCAGGTAGGCATCCCGCGCCGCGGCGTCGCCGACCAGGTGAGCGGTTCCGAACCGGCGCGGGTCGACGTACACGAGCCGGTGCTCGTCATCGAGCCCGACGCGCACCCGCGTGTGGAGCGGCTCGACCGGGGGGTCGAGCAGCAGCGAACCGGTCATCCGCAGGTGTATCAGCAGATGACGCTCGCCAGACAGCGAAACGTCCAGGTACTTGCCGGCCCGTCCCACCCGCTCGATCACGGCCCCGCGCAGGTCCGCCTCGACCGGACCGGGGGCCTGAGGCCTCGTCCATCGTGAATCGAGGATCTCGATGTCGACGATCGTGCGGCCCTCAAGGTGGGGCGCAAGTTGCCGGCGGATCGTCTCGACTTCGGGTAGCTCGGGCATCGCTCACAACGGTAGTGCGGCGAGGGCCGGCAGCGGCGCAACTCCAGTGGCGCAGGCTCAGGTGAACGCAATACCGGGCAGCTCTCGTGAATCGCGACCGGTGAGCCATCGCAGGACGCTCGCGCCGACGTCGGCCAGCGCACCGTCGTGCCGGCGTGAGGCGTGGCCCTCGAACACGGCCAGGAGCGGCACATGCTCGCGAGTGTGGTCGGTTCTGGAAGACGTCGGGTCGCAGCCATGATCGGCGGTGAGGATCAGCAGGTCCTGTTGCCCGAGACGCTCGAGCCATCCCTTGACGGAGCCGTCGATCTCCTGGAGCGCCCGATGAAAGCCCTCGACGTCGTGGCGGTGCCCGTAGACCTGGTCGGTCTCGATCAGGTTGGTGAACACGAGCCCGCCCTCGAGGGTCTCGATCAGCTCGGTGGTCTGCTCGAGCGCGACCACATTCGTCGGTCCGGGATGCTGGACGTCCACCCCGACGCCCGCGAACAGCTGTCCGACCTTGCCAACGGTGTGCACCTTCACAGCCGATCGCCCGAGCTCCTGGAGGTAGCTGTTCGAGGGCGGGACCAGCGAGAAGTCGCGACGTCCGTCGGTGCGCTTGAAGTGTCCCGCCGAGCCTTCGAACGGGCGCGCGATCACGCGCCCGACGGCGTGCTCCGGAGGAAGCCGCCGGCGCACCCGCGAGCAGACGGAGTACAGCTCCTCCGGCGCCAGCACGTCGAGGTGGGCGGCGATCTGGAGCACCGAGTCCTGGCTCGTGTACACGATCACCGATCCGGTCCGCAGATGCTCCTCTCCATACGCCTCGATCGCTTCGATTCCGTTGGAGGGCTGGTTGCAGAGGACGCCGCGCCCGGCGGCCGAGGCGATCAGCTCGACGATGCCCGGGGGAAACCCGGCCGGGTAGGTGGGAAGCGGCGATCGCTGAACGACCCCCATCAGCTCCCAGTGACCCGCGGTCGAGTCCTTGCCGTAGCCGAGCGGATGCAGGCTGCCATGGAGAACCGGTGCGGCGGCGGGCGCGACGCCGGCCAGCGGGGCGATCGACCCGAGGCCGAGACCGCCGAGGGTGGGCAGCTTCAAGCCCCCGACCACGCGAGCGAGATTCCCGAGCGTGTCAGCGCCCTCGTCGCCATAGTCGGCCGCGTCCGGAAGCGCCCCGATCCCGCACGCGTCCAGGACCACGACGAACGCGCGTCTCAAGCCCGGACCTGCGAGCTCGACGGGATCATCCACTCGCCGCGGGAGCGACCGCCAGTGAATGACGCACCCGGGCGAACACCGCACGGCGGAGCTTTCCGAACAGCCAGGGCGGGGCGTACTCCTCCAGCACCACCTCATCGGCCCCCGCGAACACGTGCGTCGAGAGCACCCGCCGGGAGCGCCCGTTGATCGACTCGATGGCGTCGAACTCGATCGCGGGAGCCCCTCCGATTTGGGTCGTCCGCGACGCGATCACGTGGACCGAGCCCTGGCGGGCGCGGATCGCCGCGAACAGGGCGCTCCTTGCGGCGGCGAGCAGCGATCTGGACGCCGGCGCCGGCTCCCGTCGGGGGTAGCGCCACAACGCGATGACCGCATCCCTCGAGGCGACGACCGTCACAAGCGGAGCCCGCTGGGGGATCACCGGCCAGTTTCGGGGGGCGCTGAAGCTGACCCCTTGGGCCGGGAACCGCAACGTGCGGAAGGAGGCGCCGGGCGACACCGGGCGGGTGAGGGTCGGGACGCGAGTGCGGGCGTTGCCGCAGCCGGCCATCACGCCGGCGCACGCGGCGATCGCGACTGCGGCGGGCCACCGCACGTGGCGGTCAGTCCTCCCCATCCCAGTAGTCCAGCGGCTCGAGCCGCCCGATCACGCCGAGTCCGCTGAACGAGATCTTGTTCGACCGCGGGTAGTAGCAGGTATCGCCCGGCTCGCGGGTGCCGTACGCGAGGTAGCTGAGGCCCGACTCGCCGGCCCGGAACATGTGCGCGATCCCGGTGCCAGGCGGCCTCGAAACCACGTGCCCAGACCGCAGCGGAATCTCCTCGACCCCCAGAACCAGCGCTCCGTCGCCGCCGAGGATCACGAACAGCTCCTCCTCCAGCGAATGACAGTGCTGCGGCGCGGACTCCTTGCCGGGGGCCACCTCGACATGCTGAAGGCCGGTCGTGAGCGAACCCGCCGCCTGGCCCAGGTTTCGCCTCATCGCCTCCACGCGCGAGCGTCCAAAGCGGCGTGGCGCGACCACCTTAAGATTGACGATCGTGGTCGGCCGAGGCCCGGGCTCGGCCGGAAGCTCGGGCGGTCCGGTCTGGGCCTCCCGTACGAACTGGACCGGCGCGCCCTCGACCGCGCCGGGGACGGACTCGACCGCCCGCCTCCCGATCAGCGAGAGCCCCAGCCGCGGAAACCCGACGCTCTCATCACGATGCCGGGGACCGAACGCGAGCACATCGAGCGCCTCGAGGGCATGCAGGCTGTGGGCGCCTCGCCCAGCGTGGTAGACGATGCAGTCACCGGCGCCGACTTCGGCCGTCTGCTCCTTCTGCCACGTCACCCCGCTGCCGGCGAGCACGTAGAAGATCTCCTCCTCGCGTCCGTGCTCGTGCGCGGGAGTGGACCAGCCGCCGGCGGGCACCTGGATCCGGCGCACACCGATCCCCGCCGAGCCGGCGGCCTCGCCCAGGTAGGTCCAGCGGCCGCGGAGATGCCCAAGCTCGAACTCGCGGGACGGAGCGTCGTCGAAGTGCGTGATTCCCACGCCGCGAGACTCTACGGAGCGCGCTGAGCCTGCGCTCGCGGAGCCGCTTGCAGGGCGATCTGCGCGCGGGGATGGGAGTCGAAGTAGACGTCTCGGAGCCGGTCCGCCGACAGGTGCGTGTAGATCTGGGTGGTCGCGATGTCCGCATGGCCCAGCATCTCCTGCAGCGAGCGCAGGTCGCATCCGCCCGCGAGCAGGTGCGTGGCAAACGTGTGTCGCAGCGTGTGGGGGCTCATCCGGTGTGCGAGCCCCGCGGCGGCCGCATGGCGCTGGACGATCTTGTACAGCCCCTGCCGCGAAAGCCCTGCCCCGCGATGGTTGACGAACACCCTGCGCTCCTCTCCGACCCCGACCAGGCGAGGCCGGCCCTGTTCGAGGTACGCGCGCAGGCTCTCGATCGCCTTGCTCCCGATCGGGACGATTCGCTCCTTGGAGCCCTTGCCCCGGGCCCGCAGGATCCCAGCCTCAAGGTCGAGCTCGGAGAGCTCGAGCCCGATCGCCTCCGACGCGCGCAGCCCGCACGCGTACATCGTCTCCAGCAGTGCACGGTCTCGCAGTCCGGTAGGGGTCGATCCCCGTGGCTGGGACAACAGCCGCGCCACCTCGTCGCGGCTCAGGACCTCCGGGGAGCCGGGCCGCTGAACGCGGGGCGCGGAGCTCAGAGGCCGGGTCGTGATCGATCAGCTGCTCACGCCGCAGATGCCGGTAGAACGATCGGAGGCAGGCGATCTTCCGCTGCAGCGTCGCGGGTGCCACCGGCCGGCGGCCGCCCCCCCCCCGACGAGCTCCGAGACGAACCCCGCGAGCTCGACCGGGGTGATTCGAAGCGGATCAAGCCCGCGGCGCCCGAGATACTCCCCGTACTGCTCGAGGTCGGATCGATACGCGTCGAGCGTGTTTCGGGAGAGGCCCCGCTCGAGCTCCAGGTAGCCGAGGAACTCGAGCATCAGCTCGGTCAGACGGCGCGCCGCCGGCGCCGTCGGCGTGGTGGTCATAACCGCGTATTCGGCCGGCAGGTCCGGGTCCTGCCGCCCCCGGCCCTGCGTCACGAGCGAGGGTGGCTCTCTGAGCCAGAGCAACGCGATCAGCGACTTCGAGTCCTCGCACTCGGCGATCGCGTCGTCGAGCCGCCCCAGCGGCCAGGGCACGATCTCGATCCGCTCGTCCTCGTCGGGCTCGGCGTCCGCAGCATCGGACAGACCCGTCGCGAGGTACAGCCACACCCGCTCGTCGCTGAAGCCCGGGCTCGTCAGGAACACGAACAGCTCCTCCCACGAGGTCGCCCGCTTGCCGATCTCCTCGGCGAGCTCCCGCTTGGCGGTCTGCTCCGGCGACTCGCCGGGGACATCGCGCTTGCCGGCGGGAACCTCGAGTGACGCGGCGAGCCCGGCCGCCTCGCGCGGCTGGCGGGTCAGCCAGACGTGGGCGTCGTCCACCGCAAGAATCCCGACCGCGCCCGGGTGCCAGACCTTTTCACGCGTGACCTCCTCCCCGTCGGCGTGGCGGAACCGCGCGATCCCGCAGCGCACGATCTCCCCCTCCCACTGGACATCCTCTTCGAGCGGCTCGACCTCGCTCACCCAGGCCCCGCCTCGCCTTCTGCGGGCTCACGGGCGCGACGCATCACGACCGGCGCCTCCTCTACGAGTGCGATCGCGACTTCCAGCATCCCCTCCAGGGCATCCACGCTGACCCGCTCGCCGGGCTCGTGGTTGCGCTCGGTGCCGTTCGCGAGGTTGGTGCATGGAAAACCTGCCGCTCGGAGGGCGTTTGCGTCCGAGCCGCCCCCCGTGGAGATGTGGCTTGGCCTCGTATCCGCAGTCGCGCAGCGCGAGCTCGGCGAGCTCGACATCGGGGGCGCGCGCCCGGGTCCGGTAGCCGTCGAACATCCGCTCGATGACGACGTCGAGATCGCACTCCGAGGCGTCGGCCCCCTCCTGGAAGTGGTCGACCATCTCGGTCGCCGTGGCCTCCGCCCGGACGGGGTCGATGCTGCGTGCCTCCGCCTCGACGCGGCAGTGCTCGGGAACTACGTTGGCGTTCGTCCCTCCCGCGATCGTGCCGACGTTCGCCGTGGTCTCGGGATCGAGGCGTCCCAGCCGCATCGCGGCGATCCCCCGCGCGGCGGCAAGGATCGCGCTCCGGCCGTTCTCCGGCCGGATGCCGGCGTGTGCAGCGCGTCCGCGAAGATCGGCAGCGATGCGGTAGTACGTGGGTGACGCGAGCACTATCTCCCCGATCGGCGACGCGTGATCGAACACGTAGCCGAAACTGCTGATCAGCAACCCGGGGTTGAACGCCTTGGCGCCGCGCAGGGCGACTTCTTCGCACACGGTGAACAGGAGCTCCACTCCCACCTCCGGTCGCTCCGATGAGCTTTGCAGCCGCCGCGCGAGCTCGAGCATCACGGCCACCGCGGCCTTGTTGTCGGCGCCGAGAATCGCGTCGTTGGCGTTCTCCCAGCCGTTGTTGACCACCACCGGCTCAACCGGGGCCGTCGGTGGAACCGTGTCCAGGTGGGCGCATAGGAGGATGCTGTCGGGACCGCTGCCCGGCAGGCGGGCGAGGAGGTTGCCCGCGTCTGACCCGACGGCTCGCCCGGCGTCGTCCTCCTCAACGCCGATGCCCATCCCGTCGAGCGCCGCCGCAACCCAGTCTGCGCACGCACGCTCGTGCCCGGAGGGGCTTTCGATCCGGCACAGCGCCGCGAACGTCTCGCCGAGCCGCTCGCGCTCCGCCTGAGCGGCGCGCCTCACGGGCTGGTGCTTGGGGAAACGCTCGGCTCGCCGCTGGCGGCCTGGCCGCCCTGAACTCGGCCCAGCGCGGCTTCGACGAATGCGTCGAACAGGGGCGCGGGGCGCTCTGGCCTCGACTTGAACTCCGGGTGATATTGAGAAGCGACGAAGAAGGGGTGAACGTCGGCGGGGAGCTCGACCGCCTCGACCAGCCGCTCGTCAGGGGAAGTCCCTGAGCAGACGAGCCCGGAGGATTCGAGCTTGCGCCGCAGGTGGTTGTTGACCTCATAGCGGTGCCGGTGGCGCTCGTAGATGACCGCCTCCCCATAGAGGCCGCGGATCCGGGTCGAGTCGTGGAGCTTGATCGGGTCGGCGCCGAGCCGCATCGTCCCGCCCATGTCCGCGATCTCCTTCTGCTCCGGCAGCAGGTCGATGACGGGGAATGGGGTCTCGGGGTCGAACTCGGTCGAGTTGGCTCCCTCCATGCCCGCGACGTGGCGGGCATATTCCGACACCGCGATCTGCATCCCGAGGCAGATCCCGAGGTACGGGATCCCCCGCTCGCGCGCGATCTGCGCGGCGCGGATCTTGCCTTCGATCCCGCGGCCGCCGAACCCGCCGGGGATCAGGATCCCCGCGGCCTGCTCGAGCCTCGCCGCGACCGCCGGGTCGCTGGCCGACTCCGAGTCGACCCAGTCGACCTCGACCTTGCAGCCGTGATGGACGCCGGCGTGCTTGAGCGCCTCGACGACCGACAGGTAGGCGTCCTCCAGCTGGACGTACTTGCCGACGAGCGCGATCCGCACGGTCTGGGACGCCTCCGCGGACTTCCGCGTGATCACCTCCCAGTCGAGCAGATCCGGCGCCGGGGCCTCCAATCCGAAGTGCTCGTGCAGCACGTAGTCGTCGACTCCCTCGGCGCGGAACACCAGCGGAACCTGGTAGATGTCGGGCACGTCCCGGGCCGACACCACGGCCTCCACCGGAAGGCTCGCAAACAGCGCGATCTTCTTCCTGATCTCGTCGGACAGGGCGGACTCCGAACGGCACACGACCATGTCCGGCGCGATTCCGATCCGCCGCAGCTCGTTCACGGAATGCTGGGTCGGCTTGGTCTTGAGCTCCCCGGCGTGCCCGATGTACGGCACCAGCGTGAGGTGGATGAACATGCACCTGCGGCGCCCCACGTCAACCGGGAACTGGCGGATCGCCTCGAGGAACGGCAGCGACTCGATGTCCCCGACCGTCCCGCCGATCTCGGTGATCACGAAGTCGACGTCGCTGGACTCGGCCATCAGCTTGATCCGCTGCTTGATCTCGTCGGTGATGTGGGGGACGACCTGGACGGTTGCCCCGAGGTAGTCGCCGCGGCGCTCACGGCGGATGACGCTGTTGTAGATGCCGCCCGCGGTCACGTTCGATGCGCGACTCGTGTTCGCGTCGGTGAACCGCTCGTAGTGCCCGAGGTCGAGGTCGGTCTCGGCGCCGTCCTCGGTGACGAACACCTCGCCGTGCTGGTACGGCGACATCGTCCCCGGGTCGACGTTGATGTACGGATCGAACTTCTGGAGCTGCACGTCGAGCCCCCTGGCGACGAGCAGCCGGCCGATCGATGCCGCTGCGATGCCCTTACCGAGGGACGAGACCACCCCACCGGTAATAAAGATGAAGCGAGTCTCGCCTGCCGCCATCAAGAGGTCCTTGCCTTGGATTTAACCTGCCCTTACGGTAGCGCGGTCGCCGGACGGCCAGGTGCCGCAGGCGGCTTCGCCCGGGACCTCAGTGGGCGTAGCCCCAGACCTCGAAGAGCTCGGCGGCGAGGATCGCGCCCAGCAGGTACAGCACGACTCCCCAGACGAGGTAGGCCCGCCGTCCCCGGGGGTACAGCCTGCTCTCGGGGTGCAGGCCAGACGAGACGGCGACCGGGACCAGAATCAGCACGCCGGCGAGCAGCAGCAGCCACGGCCCGAGCTCCGCCGCGGCGTACGAGACGCTCCAATGGAACGAGACGAGCACGTCGCGCAGGACTCGATGCCACAGCACGAGCGGGACGAGGGTCAGCAGCAGGAGAACGCCGAGTGCGCCGGCCGGTCGCGCGAGCCGCGCGGTCCCGGCCATGCTCACGCCCCGGCCTGCGCCGCCTCACGCGGCTGCGCAGCACGCGGCCTACGCTCGCGGCATCCGGGGGCCCGGCGTACGGCTCGCCGCCGACGCTCTCCTCGAGCAGCGCGCGAAGGATCTCGAGCTCGCGAGGCGTCGCCGGCCGGGGCCGCCGGGTCCTCCCGAAGGCATCCCAGGCGCGCGGGAAATCGCCCACGTCGATGCGCGCGCCGCGGCGGTGCGCCGCGAGCATCGGGCACGTACGGCCGCGGCGATCGGTGTAGGCACCGATGATCAGCTCGTCATCCTCCAGCGCCTCGAGCATCGCCCGCCGCACGTCGAGCGGCAATGCCAGCACCGCCCGGTCAAGGCGCCGCGCTCCCGCACGCATGCGTCGCTCACGGATCACTTTCACCAATGCCATATTCATGCGCCGGGCTACGCACGTCCAGCCCTGTGTGAACCATTGTCACACACGGCTCAACCCTCCGTTCTACGCGGCCTGACGGAGCAGCTGGCGCGCGTGCTGGCTCGCGGCTCGGTCCCCTTCCCCGGCGCCCAGCATCCGGACGAGCTCGCCGACGACCTCGTCGCCACCGAGCGCGCTGACGCTCGTCCTCGCCGGCACCGCCGAGGGGTCCTTGACGATCGTGAAGTGCGTTGCGGCGGCCGCCGCCACCTGAGGGAGATGGGTTATGCACAGGACCTGGCGCCCGCGGGCCAGCTCCTGGAGGTGCCCGGCGACAGCCCTTGCGGTGTGTCCGCCGATGCCCGCGTCGATCTCGTCGAACACGAGCAGCGGCTGCTCCGCGGCCGTGCCCTCCTGCGGTCCACCGTGGGCCACGCTCAACAACGCGAGCATCACCCGCGAGAGCTCCCCTCCGGAGGCGATCTCCTTCAGTGGGCCGCCGGGCACCCCGGGGTTCGGGGCGATCACCAGCTCGGCGGTCTCGGCCCCTCGCGGGCCGCACCCGTCGGGGCGGGAAGAGATCACGACCTCGAAGCTCGCGTCCGGCATCGCGAGCTCGGCGAGCCGAGCGCGCACCGACGCGGCGAGCTCGGGTGCGGCCTGCCGCCGTCGAGCTCCGAGCTCGGCGGCGAGCGCTTCCAGCTCACGCCTGGCTTCCCCAAGCTCTCCCTCGGCTCCCTCGAGCGCGACCTCGGCGTGCTCGAGCTCGTCGATCCGTGTCGCGCAGCGCTCGGCGTGCTGGAGCACCGAAGCGACCGAGCCGCCGTGCTTGCGCTCGAGCCGCGCAAACATGGCCAGCCGGTCCTCGATCTCCTCGAGGCGCCCCGGCGCCCCTTCGATCGCCAGCGCGTACGTGCGCAGCTCGCGTCCGACGTCCTCGGACTCGTGGCGCAGCCCCTCGAGCCGTGCGCCGAGCGAGGCCAGCTCCGGGTCGATCGACGCGGCGGCCTCGACGCGGCGGGCGGCCTCTGCGAGCAGCTGTGCCACCCCGCCCTCGCCATCCGGAACGATCGCGTCCGCCGCACCAACCGCCTCCCCGCGCAGCAGGTCGAGGTTGCGCTGACGGTCCCGCTCGGCAGCCAGCTCCCGGGCCTCCTCCTCAGTCGGCGTCGCCGCCTCGATCTCGTCGAGCTCGAACCGCAACAGGTCGAGTTCGCGCTCACGCGCGCCGGCCAGCTCCCGGAGCTCCCCGACTCGCGCCTCGAGCCCACGAACCCGTTCGTACTCCCGGGCGACCCCGGCTCGGCGCTCCAGCTGCTCGGGTCCGCAGTGGGAGTCCACTACGTCCAGCTGGGCGGTCGAGAGCATCAGCTTGCGGTGCTCGTGCTGCCCGTAGAACGCGAGCAGGCGGCTCCCGAGCTCACGCAGGTCAGCGACCGTCGCCGAGCGGCCGCAGACGTACGCTCGCGTCCGGCCGTCGGGCCACACCCGCCGTGCGAGCACCACCTCCTCGGCGCCAGTTGGGATCACATCGGCGCCGGCGAGGTCGGGCGACAGCGAGAACACGCCCTCGACGTAAGCCTCGGCAGCGCCGCCTCGCACGATCCCGCTGCGCGCCCGCCCCCCGAGCAGCAGGTCGAGCGCGTGGGCCAGGAGCGTCTTGCCGGCCCCGGTCTCACCGGTCACGACGTTCAGCCCGGGCTCAAGGCGCAGCTCGGCTCGGTCCAGCAGCAGGAGGTTCTCGACGCGCAGCTCCAGGAGCATGCACGGGGTGTTACCAGGAGGCGGCGACGGATCGGCTACGCCGGCGCCGCGAGCCTGCCGAACTTCTCCCGTAGCCGGTTGTAGAACGTGGTGCCCGCCAGCTGCGCGAGGTGGCTGCGGCCCCGCGCGAACCGGACCTCGATCTCCGCGCCGGGCACGATCACGCATACCGGCCGTCCGTCGACGCTGACGTCCACCGCCTCCTCCTTGGAGCAGTTGCCGACGCTCAGGACGTCGTGCGGCGCGACCACCAGCGCGCGGGCGGTGAGCGAGTGGGGCGCGATGAACGAGACGACGAAGCCCTCCACGCCCCACGCCATCACCGGCCCTCCGTTGGCCAGGTTGTAGCCGGTGGAGCCGGCGGGAGTGGCAACCACGAGCCCGTCGCAGCGGACGCGACCCACCTCGTCGTCTCCGACCGCGTACTGAAGATCCGCGACGCGCTTGCCGGGCTGGCGGTGGATCGAGACGTCGTTCATCGCGAGCCACGGGCCCCGCTCGCCGGAAACCTCGATCCCGGGCAGGGCCAGGACCTCGAAGTCTCCGGCAAACGCTCGCTGGAAGCCCCACTCGGCCCGATCCCGATCGACCGTGGCCAGAAAACCGATCTCCCCGAAGTTGACGGCGAACACCGGTACCTCGGTGCCCGCATAGGCCCGAAGCCCGCTCAATATCGTGCCATCGCCGCCGAGCGTGAAGCAGATGTCAACGTCACGGTCGAGCGGGGCATCGAGCTCGAGCCCCGGCCCCGGCTCGAGCCGGTGCTTGCTCGTCTCCTCGGGATCGAGCCGGAGCACCACACCCGCCTCCCGCGCGGCTCTCACCAGCGTGGTGATCGCCGGCGCCGTCTCCTCGGGGCGCCGGTGGGTGAGCAAGGTCGCTCTGCGGATGGGGTTCATGGTTCCACCGCTTCCGCGGCCGCGGGGATGTCGTCAAGGCCGCCACGCCCCGACTCCGCAAGCCATACGAACGTCTCCCGGTTGCCCTTCGGCCCGGGCAGCCCGGAGCTCGCATATCCGAGCACCGCGGCACCCAGGGTCCGCGCGGCCTCGCCCACGGCGATCAACGCCTCGCGCCTCAGGGCCGCGTCGCGTACCACTCCGCCCTTTCCGACCGACTCCCGGCCCACCTCGAACTGCGGCTTCACGAGCGCCAGGCAGTCGAAGCGCTCGGCGGCCGAGCCGAGCACCGCGGGCAGCACCTTCCTCAGCGAGATGAACGAGACGTCGATCACGATCGCGTCCGGCTGGTACGGCAGCTGCTCGCGACGCAGGTTGCGCGCGTTGGCCCGCTCGATCACCGTGACCCGCTCATCGGAGCGCAGCCGCCAATCGAGCTCGCCGTAGGCGACATCGAGCGCGACCACGTGGGCAGCCCCGCGCTGCAGCAGGCAGTCGGTGAAACCCCCCGTGCTGGCCCCGACATCGAGCGCGTAGCGCCCCTGGACATCGAGCTCGAGGGCAGCGAGCGCGTTGGCGAGCTTGATCCCCCCGCGGGAGGCGAACTGCGGCGTCTGGAGCACCGTCAGCTCGACGTCCGCGGAGACGAGCTCGCCAGGCTTGCGCGCCCGGCGGCGCCCCGGACCCAGCAGCACCTCGCCCGCCATCACCGACGCGGCCGCCCGCGAGCGGGAGGCGAAGATTCCGCGTTCGGAGAGGAGGTTGTCGATGCGAACCCGCTTCACGGCGCGGAAAACGGTACGTGATCGACTTCACAGTGTCTCGGCCGGTGATCGATCACCATCCATGCAATGCGTACTTTTAGGCTTCTGAGCCTGTCCGCACACGGAGCCGTCGAGGCTCTCTGTGGCATGGCGATCATGCTCTCGCCGATCGTGCTGCCGGTCGGCACCGCCGGGTTGGTCGTGCTGGGGACGGTCGGCGCGCTCGTCACCGGCGCGGGCCTCGGCGTGGTCTCATCATCCGACCGTGCCGGGCTCACCTCCTCGGGCCGGCACTCGGTCCTCGCGCACACCGGGATCGACGGCGTGCTGGTGATCGCGAGCTCGATTGCGGCACTCGCACTCGCGTTCGCCGGCGACGCGCCGGCGGCGTTGGTGCTCGCGGGGCTCGTCGCAGTGCAGGCTTGCCTCAACTTCGCCACCAGCTATACGACGGCCTCCTGAAGGCTCGCGGCCGCGGGCCGCTGAACACACTCTCTCCTCCCACGAACGGCCCGCCTCGGCGGGCCGTTCGGCCGTTCGGCGCTCAGGCGCTGATCCGCTCGGCGACCGCCGCCTCGATCCGCTCGGCGATCCGCTCGCCGGTGAAGCCGATCTCTTCATGCAGCAGCTTGGGTGCGCCGTGGGTCACGTATCGGTCGGGAAGGCCCACTCGCAGGATCCTGGGCGCCACGCCGGCATCGGACAGGGTTTCCCACACCGCCGAGCCGAACCCGCCCGCGAGCACCCCCTCCTCGACCGTGACGAGCAGCTCGTGCTCGGCCGCGAGCTGAGCCGCCAGCCCGGCGTCGAGCGGCTTTGCGAAGCGCGCGTCGGCGACCGTCGCGGAGAGTCCATGGCTGTCGAGAATCTCCGCCGCCTCCAGCGCCTTGGCGACCCCTGAGCCGTACCCGAGCAGCGCGACGCGATCACCTTCGCGCAGGATCTCCCCGGTCCCGATCTCGAGCACCGAGGGCTGATCGGGGAGCTTCACGCCGCTGCCGGAGCCGCGCGGGTAGCGCAGCGCGACCGGTCCGTCGTCGTACGCGAGCGCGGTGTGCAGCATGTTCACGAGCAACGCCTCGTCCCGCGGCGCCATCAGCACGATGTTCGGAAGGCACCGCAGGTAGGCGATGTCGAAAGCGCCGTGGTGGGTCGGCCCATCGTCGCCGACGAGTCCGGCCCGGTCCATCGCGAACACCACGCCGAGCTTCTGCAGGCAGACGTCGTGGACGATCTGGTCGTACGCGCGCTGGAGGAAGGTCGAGTAGATCGCCGCGACCGGCTTGCACCCCTGGAGCGCCAGGCCAGCGGCGAACAGCACCGCCTGCTGCTCGGCGATCCCGACGTCGAAGTAGCGCTCGGGCAGCTCCCGTTGAAGGATGTTGAGCCCGGTCCCCGAGTTCATCGCCGCGGTGATCCCCACGATCCGCTCGTCGCGGCGGCACTCCCGGACCAGCGCGTTCCCGAACACCTCGGTGTAGGCGGGCGGCGCGGGGGCGCCGTTCGCCGGAGCGGGCACGGCCTTGGCAGGCGCGCCACCGGAGATCGACTTCGGCTTGGCGGCGTGCCACTTCTCCATCCCCTCGAGCCCGCCCTCCTCGGCGGGGGCGAATCCCTTCCCCTTCACCGTCGCGCAGTGGACCACGACTGGCCGCTCGGCGGCGAGCGCGTCGCGCAGCGCCCCGCGCAGCGCGCGCACGTCGTGGCCGTCGATCACGCCGATGTAGGCGAAGTCGAGCTCCTCCCACCACAGCCCCGGCGCCCAGAACGCCTTGATCGACTCCTTGACGTGGGGGCCGAGGCGCTCGAACGCGCTTCCGATCCCGGCAGGCAGCTTCGTCAGCCCTTCTTCGACGTCCTCGCGTGCGTGCCACAACTTCGGGTTCAGGCGAATCCGGTTGAAGTACCTCGACAGCGCGCCGACGTTCGGCGCGATCGACATGCCGTTGTCGTTGAGCAGGACCACGATCGGCGTGCCGAGCCCGCCCGCCTGGTGGACCGCCTCGAACGCGACTCCCCCGGTCAGGGCCCCATCTCCGACCACGGCGACGACGTTCGCGTCCGGCCCCTGGCCGCGGCGCATCGCCTCCTTGACCCCGACCGCGTAGCCGATCGCAGTCGATGCGTGCCCGGCGCCCATGATGTCGTGCTCTGACTCGCCGATCGAGCAGAACGGAGCCAGCCCGCCGTACTTGCGGATCGTGTGGAGCTCGTCACGCCGGCCCGAGAGGATCTTGTGCGGATATGCCTGGTGGCCGACGTCCCACAGGATCTTGTCGCGCGGGGAATCGAGCAGCGAGTGGAGGGCGACGGCGATCTCGCACGTCCCGAGGTTCGCGCCGAAATGACCACCGATCTCGCCGACCGTGTCGATGATGTGCTCCCGAACCTCCTGGGCCAGCGCCTGGAGCTCCTCGTCGCCGAGTGCGTGGAGATCCGCTGGTTGGTTGATGGTCGGGAGGATGCGGGTCATCAGTGCGTTCGGGTGGCGATGAAGTCGGTTATCTGCTCCAACTCGGTGGCTCCGCCGGGGGCAGCCTGAGCGAGCGTGGCGCGGGCTCTGCGGTGCGATCTCTGGGCCAAGTCCCGTGCGCCGTCGAGCCCGAACTCGGTCACGTAGGTCCGCTTTCCGAGCCGCTCGTCGCTCCCCTGCCGCTTGCCGAGTGTCTCCAGAGAGCCGATCACGTCGAGGATGTCGTCCACGATCTGGAAGAGAACACCCAGCTCGCTTGCAAAGGCGCTGAAGGCATTGATTGTGTCAGGTCCGAGATTAGCGGCCATCAGCAGCACGCATTCCACGCTGGCGGCAATCAGCCGTCCGGTCTTCAGCTCGTGCAGCTGACGCAGGCCGTCGGGCCCGTCGGGTGCGGTGCCTGAGACGTCGATGTACTGGCCGCCGACCATCCCCTCGACGCCCGTCGCCGCCGCCAGCCTGAGCGCCGCACCCAGCAGCGCAGTGGGCTCGCCCTGCTGCTCGGCGAGCAGCAGCCGGAACCCCTCGGCGTAAAGCGCGTCCCCGGCCAGGATCGCGACATCCTCGCCAAAGGCCTTGTGGCAGGTGGGCCGGCCCCGGCGCACGTCGTCGTCATCCATCGCCGGCAGGTCGTCGTGGATCAGCGAGTACGTGTGGATCAGCTCGATCGCGCCCGCCAGTGGTAGCAGCTCGGGACGGCGGATCCCCACCGCCTCCCCGGTCGCCAGTGACAGAACCGGCCGGATCCGCTTGCCACCCGCGAGCAGCGAGTAGCGCATCGCGTCCTCAAGCCCCTGAGTCGTCGCCTGGGCGCTGAAGTGCAGCGACTCCAGGTACTCCTCGACCTCGAGGCGCAGGTGCTCCGGATACGCGGGCGCGACCGCGGACGGCAGCACTATCCGGCGGGTAGCGGCAGCTGGCCGGGAAGATCTGGCAGGGGCTCGAGCGCAGCGCGGGTGCGCTCCTCGACCTGCGCGCTGGCTTCCGATGCCAGGCTGGCACATTCCTCGACCACGGCGAGCGCGGCTTCCGGGTCCAGCTCACCCGTTTTCAGTCGTGCGGCGGCCTCTTCGAGCCGCGCCCTGAGCTCGATCAGGGGATCAGTCACAGCGATCAGGTTACTCACATAACATCGGTGAGGTGAGGCTCCGTCCCGCGATGCTCCGGCTGTTCGCGAGGATCGTCGCCTCCTCCAGCGACGAGCAGCTCGAGCGCCGCTTCGGGTCGCGGCCCGGACAGCGGGCGCTGTTCGCCGGCATGGCGCGATCGTACGTACCGGCCGCCACCGAAGGCTTCTCCGGAGAGCTCGAGTACGAGCTCTCGCGCTCTGCCACCGGTGCACCACCTCTGCGCTGGACGCTTGCGATCGCCGATCGGCGCGCAGCGGCGCGGCCGGGCAGCGCCCGGAGCCCGCGGCTTACGGTCCGCATGGAGCTCGCCGATTTCCTGCGGGTCGCGACGGGGGCGGCCGACGCGGTCGTGCTGGTCCTCTCCGGACGCGCTTCCATCCGCGGTGACTTCGGGCTCGCCGCGCGACTGCCGGAGATGTTCGGCGTCCGCGGATGACCCGAGCGGTGCGATCAGGCTTCGTCCAGCGCCGCGTTGACGAGCGCATCGGCGCGGGCGTTCTGGGCGCGCGGCACGGTGCGTATCCCCCACGTCTCGAATCCGCGCAACGACGCGAGTGCCTGCCCGTGGAGCGGCCTGAGCGCCGGGTGCTTGACCTTGTACGCGCCGGTCAGCTGACGGGCGACGAGCTCCGAGTCACCGACGATCTCGACCTCCGTCGCGCCCAGCTCGTTCGCCCGCTCGAGCGCGCGGATCACCGCCCGATACTCGGCGACGTTGTTCGTGGCAACGCCGATCCGCTCCGCCAGCTCGTCCACGACGGGGCCACCCGGATGGGAGACGACGACGCCGATCGCAGCTGGGCCCGGGTTACCGCGAGCGCCGCCGTCGACGTGCAGGACCAGCTTCAACGCCGCTGCTGCTAGTCGCCCGCCAGCGGCGGAAGCTCGCCGGCCACCCGGGCGCGGCGGCGATCACGCAGCTCCCGATTGCCACCGGCGCTCGATCCCCGGTCTCGGCGGGAGGACGTCCGGCGGTCGATGATCACGGTGACGTTCGGATCGTCGGCGTAATAGTCGGTGAGCTTGTCGAACAACTCATCGGCGAGGGGTTGCGGAACCACGCAGTAGATCACGGCCGGAGATGCTATTGAGGGCGGCCCCAGACGGCCATCGAACCTTCGTCCAGCTCACGCGTCTAGGGCGAGCGAGCCTCGATCGTCGCAAACCGCGTTGGGGCTTAGCTCGTCGCCGTCCAGCTCGGCGAGCTCGTCCCCCTGAGCGGCGACGCGGACCCCCGTGTGGTCCTCCTCGGCGAGGTCGATCTCGTACCGGTACCAGCAGAGCTCCCATGCGGCGAGAACGTTCACGAGGCTCGGGCGCCCCTCGACCGGGCGAACCGAGACGGTCGGGGGACCGAGTGATCTCGCGATCCCCGCGAGCGTTCGCGGGTGCTCGGAGCCGTTGAACGCCTCGATCGCCGAGCTGACCTTGTTCTCGGCACTGGTGGGGACCGCGCGTACGTGTCGTGGCTCGCGTAGGCGAGGGCTCGGCCGGGCGGGCGCGGCCCACCGCTGCCCGTCGTCCTCCTCGGGCACGATCGGGCCGCTGGGCACAGGCTCGACGTCATCGCGGCGCCTGCGAAAGCGGCCGAGCAGCGAGCGGCGACGCTCGGAGGAGGACTCCCTCCCGTCGTAGGCGGGAACGGTTCCCTCTCGCACCCAGCCCTCCTGGTGAGCCCTGCTCGTGCAGAGCTCGCAGACGGCACGGTGCGTACCGCCGTCGAGGTATGGATGAGCTTGCTCGCCCCGCAGCAGAGTCCGCCCGCACACATCGCACGAAGTGTGCGGCTGCGACGTCGACACGCGTATCTCGTTCGTGCTGCTCACGCCCACCGAGGGTAGCGGACCATTCGTCACCGCCCGCACGGCCCGTTGCGGATAAAACCGGAAACTGGTCGGACGGCTCCCGCGGTTTCCGCGAGGGCCGTTCGGGCGGTAACGCCGGTCCTTCCTGAGCCTTTAACTCCTCGTTCTGCGCCCTGCCTCGCTCCTAAGCCTTAACCGCCTCGTCGGCGCTGGCCTCAGCGACAACCTTCGAAGCCAGGTGGCCGGGGACCTCCTCGTAGCGGGCGAAGTCCATCGTGAACTCGCCTTGGCCACCGGTGATCGAGCGCAGGTCGGGGGCGTAGGAGAGCATCTCCGACATCGGCACCTCGGCCTTGATCTCGGTCATGCCGGCGCCGACGGGCTCCATCCCGAGTGGCCGGCCGCGACGGGAGTTGAGGTCCCCGATCACATCGCCGACCGCGTCCTCGGGCGCGTTCACGGTGACCTCCATGATCGGCTCGAGCAGCACCGGCCCAGCGTCCGCCAGGGCCTGCTTCATCGCCTGCGAGCCGGCGACCTTGAACGCCATCTCGGAGGAGTCGACCGTGTGGTAGGAGCCGTCATAGAGCCGCACCCGGACATCCTTGACCGGATATCCGGCGACGACGCCCGCCTGCATCGCCTCGACTACCCCCTTCTGGACCGCCGGGATGAACCCGGTCGGGATCACCCCACCCTTGATCGCGTTGACGAACTCGAGCCCGGTTCCGGACTCGACCGGCTCGATCTCGATGTGTACGTCGCCGAACTGGCCGCGGCCCCCTGTCTGCTTCTTGTGGCGGCCGTGCGCCTTGGCGGGCTTGCGGATCGTCTCCTGATAGGGCACGCGCGGGGGCTTCAGGTTGACCTCGACCCCAAAGCGCGACTTGAGCCGCTCGACGATCACCTCGACGTGCACCTGCGACAGGCCGGCGACGATCTGCTCGCCGGTCTGCGAATCACGGTGCAGGTCGATCGTCGGGTCCTCCTCCTGCAGCCGGCGCAGCGCGGTGAACACCTTGTCCTCGTCGCCCTTGCTCTTCGGTTCGATCGCGAACGCCATCACGGGCGCCGGCAGCTTGATGCTGGGCATCTCGATTGGCTCGTCGCGCGCCGCCAGCCAGTCGCCGGCCTTGGTCTCCTTCAGCTTTGCCACCGCACCGATGTCGCCGGGTCCGTACTCGCGGGTGTGGCCGGTCTGGCTGCCCTCGAACGTGACGAGCTGCCCGATTCGCTCCTTGGTGTGGGTGCGCGTGTTGAGCACCTGGGTGTCCTGCTTCATCTCCCCCTGGTAGACCCGGAACAGGTTGATGCGGCCGGCGAACGGGTCGGCGCGGGTCTTGAACACATACGCGAACAGCTCCTTGTCCTCGACGGGCTCGAGCACGACGTCGCCGACCTCGAAACCCCCGTGCTTGACCGGCGAGGGCAGGTCTTCGACGATCGCGTCGAGCAGCCGGTTGGTGCCCAGGTTTCGCGTCGCGACGCCGCAGGTGACAGGGAAGATCGCGCCATGGTTGGTGCCCTCCTTGAGCGCGGCGACGATCTCCTCATGGGAGATCTCCCCACCCTCCAGATAGCGCTCCATCAGCTCGTCGGAGGACTCCGAGACCTCGTCCATCAGCTTCTCGCGGTACTCCTGGGCTCGCGCCTGCATCTCGTCCGGAATCGGGATCTCCTTGCAGTTGTCGCGGCCATCGCCGTCGTACTCGTAGGCCTTCATGTCGACCAGGTCGATCACGCCTGAGATCTCGTGCTCGGAGCCGATCGGGATCTCCGTGGCGACCACGTGCTGGCCGAAGGCGGACTTCAGCGACTCGAGCGTGCGGAAGAAGTCGGCGCGTTCGCGATCGAGCATGTTGACGAACACGAGGCGGGCGAGGTCCAGCTCGGCGGCGCGCTGCCACAGACGGTTGGTGTGGACCTCGACCCCCATCACGGCGTTCAGCACGAACACGGCCGACTCGCACACCCGCAGCGCCCCGAGCGCGTCGGCCACGAAGCTGGAGTCCCCCGGCGTGTCGATCAGGTTCACCTTGCGGTCCTGCCACTCGAAAGAGGAAAGAGAGGCAGATATGGACATCTGCCGGGCCTTCTCGTCGGGATCGGTGTCCGAGACGGTCGTCCCGTCGACTACGGATCCAAGCCGGTTGATCGCTCCCGCCGAGAACAGCAGCGCCTCGTGCAGGGAGGTCTTCCCACTGCCGCGGTGGCCGACGAGCGCCACGTTGCGAATCCGATCCGCGGGCTTGTGCATGCCTTACTCCTCCTCTTGAGTCGACCCAAAGCCCGACCTTATCGAAGTAACCGCGTCCACTTGAGCGCCGCGCCGGCCGGGCGTCCGGCCCGGCCTGGGCCCTACTCCAGCTCTCCCTGCAGCTTGGATCTGAGCCTCAACACGGCCTTCGTGTGCAGCTGCGAGACGCGCGACTCGGTGACCCCGAGCACCTCGCCGATCTCCCGCAGCGTCAGGTTCTCGTAGTAGTAGAGGGCGACGACGAGCTTTTCACGCTCGGGCAGCGCCGCGATCGCATCCGCGATCCGGTCCCGCAGCTCGCTCTGGTCGACGATCTGCTGGGGGTCGGGGGCGCCGCGGTCCGGAAGCGTGTCCAGCAGCGACACCTGGTCGCCGGTCGCGTCCTGAACGTTCCAGAGCTCGTCGAGCGCGACGATCGTGGAGTTCGAGATCTGCAGCAGGCTCTCCTGGAACTCCTCGACGGAGACCTCGAGCTCGGTCGCCATCTCCTCGTCGCTGGGGGCCCGCTGGAACCGCGCCTCGAGCCTCATGTTGACCCTCTCGATCTCCCTCGCGCGGGCGCGCACCGATCGCGGAACCCAGTCGAGGTTGCGCAGCTCGTCGATGATCGCCCCGCGGATCCGCGTGATCGCGTAGGTCTCGAACTTGATCTCCCTTGACAGGTCGAAGCGCTCGATCGCGGAGATCAGACCCCCCAAGCCGTAGGAGATCAGGTCGGCCTCCTCGACGTGCCCCGGAAGCCCCGAGCTCATGCGGCCGGCGACGTACTTGACCAGCGGCGAGTACGCGACCACCAGCCGCTCGCGCGCGCGCTCGTCTGCGTCGGTCTTGTATCGACGCCAGAGGTCCTGGAGCTCGATCGCTTTGACGTTTGTTTCCAAGCCTTGCCCCCTCCCTAAGCCCGGGGGTGCGCGCGTGCGTAAGCCGACCTTAGGCGACCGGACTCTACCCGAGTGTAGACCTGCGTCGTGGAGATAGTTGCGTGTCCAAGCAACTCCTGAATCGCCCTCAGGTCCGCGCCTCCCTCCAGCAGATGGGTGGCAAACGAGTGGCGGAGCGCGTGCGGATGGGCGTCGATCAGAGCGGGCGCGCGGGAGGCGGCCTGCCGGCTCCAGATTCGCAGCCGCCGCCTCACGTCCGAGGTCGAGAGCCGGCGCCCCGATTTGGACAGCAGCAACGCGCGTGTGTCGGCCGGTTTCCCCGGGTCGAGCGCCGGCCGGCCTCGCTCGAGGTAGCGCTCGAGCGCGCGGCGCGCGTACTCGCCGATCGGCACCAGCCGGGTCTTCGAGCCCTTCCCTTCGACTCGCACGCATTCCGAATCGAAATCGAGCGACTCGAGGTCGAGCATGACGAGCTCCTCGGCGCGGAGCCCTGATGAGTACGCGAGCTCGAACAGCGCCCGGTCGCGAAGCTCGAGCGGGGTGCTCGCCGGAATCCGGTCGAGCAGCGTCGCGACCTCGTCGGGCTTGAGCACGCGCGGGAGGCGTTGAGGGCGCTTCGGCGAGCTCAGTAGCTCCGCCGGGTTCTCGGCTCTGGCGCCAAGCTCGGTCTGGACACGAAGAAGGCCACGGAGGACGGCCAGCTTCCGGGCGATCGTCGAGGGCGCCTTGCCGCTCTCCGCGAGCGACGCCAGATAGCGGCGCAGCTCGCGGACCCCGATCGACGCCGGCCCGAGTTCCCGGCTGGTCGCCCAGCCGGCGAACTGCTCGGAGTCGATCGCGTACGCCTTGCGCGTTTTCGCTGCGACCGCGCGGCGGGCGAGGTCTGCCTGGAAGGACTCGAGCGCGGCTGTCCACTCTGGCGACTGCATCGCCTGGACGCTATTCGCCGCGCTCGCGACCATGCCTGCCGCGACACCGGACGCCTCGTGCGCGGCCGGCTAGCGAGGCACCCATGCCGAGCTGGCCGCGCATGAGGGAGCGCCCTCAGCTGACGTCGACCAGGGTCCCGATCGGCGTGTACGGGTAGACCGCGGCCGCCTGGGCGTAGGGCATCTCGACGCAGCCAAGACTCTGCGCGCTCCCATAAGAGGCGCGGAGGAAGCCGTGGAGCGCGTCTCCGCCGTTGAAATAGCTGACCCACGGGACGCCGGGATCGCTGTAATGGCTGCCGTCCGGATTCGTGCCGCTCATCGTCACGGACGGCGAGTGCGAGAACACGGCGAACACACCCTGCGCGGTCGGGGCCGCGGGGATCCCGGTGTTGACCGGCCCCGTGACCACGGTCTTACCCGAGTGCCAGACGTCGATGCTCTGGGGCTGCCCTCGCTGACCTGCACGAACGTGTAGCCGAAGCTCGAACGGTGCCCCGCGAGCGCGGCGACGAACAGCGCCTTCCAGACCGCGGGTCCGGCCACCCCGTCGGCGGTCATGCCCTGGTCGTTCTCGAACGCCATCACCGCGCCCTTGGTCATCTCCCCGGCCGTGCCGGGCTGCCACATGCTGTGCAGCGCCGAGGGGATGTTCGGGTAGCTCCACGAGAAGCTCCCGTTCGGCGGCTTGATCGCGGCGGCCTCCTGGGCCTGCGGCGTGTTCGCCACCGACGAACTCGCGCTGAACCGCAGCGGCAGGTAGCCGAGGGGCGCCAGCAGCTGCTGGAGTCGCAGCGTCGAGCCCGGCGGAACCGTCCAGGCCCCGAACTCCGATGAGCCGTTGGCCTGGCCGCCCACGAGCTTGACTCCGGCCGGGAGCCCGACCGTCACGTGCGCGCCGAGGCCGTAGCCGTAGCCCTCGGGCCGGAACACGATCGTGTGGCTGTCGAGCTGATGCCAGGTCCCGCTGGTGATCGGCGACACGGGCGGCATCGAGCTGCCGAGCGCGGCGGAGACGGTCTTGGAGAAGGTCAGTGAGATGGGCGTGTTGGGGCCGATCTGGCCACCGGGAGCCGGGTTGGCCACCGCCGCCGTACCCGCGCCCGCCGGGAACCAGCTCACCACCGCTGGCTTGGCGGTCTCCCAGCTGCGGGGCACCGCGGCGACCCAGATCGATCCGGCTTCGGCCTGGCGGGCGAGCGTCACCTGGCGGCTCGGCGGGGTGAGCACGTGCCGGGATAGCTGCGTCGCGCTCGGACCGTAGGAGACGGCCGCGACAGGCATGTTGAACCGCAGGCGCAGTGGTGCGCCCGAGCCGAGCGTCACGTAGTTCTGGCCCAGGCGGGCGGTCGGCGTCACCAGCGAGAGATGGAGCTTCTCCCGGGAGCCGGCCAGCCACGCGATCCACCCCGGCCGCTTGACGACCACATCGATCGTGACGTGTGAGCCGGCCGGAATCGTTCCGCGCGGCCAGATCTGATCGCCGCGTACCGAGACGGGAACGCGCTGGCTCCGCGGACCGGTCACCGCGAACACGCTCGCGATCTTTCCGCCGCCCAGCGGCAGTCCGACCCTCGCCAGCGCGCTGGGGTCGGTCGTCAGGCTCGCGGACGCCGAAGAGAAGATCACCAGGGCCGCGCCGACGCCCAGCACGGCCACGAGCAGCACGCCGACGACGACATACCGGCCGCGCCGGCGGTGCCTCGGTGGCATGCCGGTCTGAAGTCCGTTGCCGAGCCTACTCGTGCGTGTTGGTGTACCTAGCCCCACTTAAGCTCGCCATTAGCCTACAGATCGGTCAAGCGCTGCCAAGGGGGCGCTCCCGGGGGGACACGTGATGCAAGCGTCGTTGCAGGACGCCGAAGTGCTGCCCGGGCTGCCGCTCAGGTCAGCGTCGAGCCCGGCTCAACGCGTGACCGCGCCGACGGCGGCACTCGATACGAGCCGCGCGTATTTGTCGAGCGCGGGGCCAGGATACGGACGCTCCGGCGGGCTGTAATCACGGGTCCGCGCCTCGATCTCCTCATCGGAGATCTCGACGTCGAGCCTGCGCGCCTCGACGTCCAGGGTAATCCGGTCGCCGTCGCGCACGAGGCCGATCGGGCCCCCCCGCACCGACTCGGGAGCCACATGGCCGGCCATCAGCCCGTGCGTCGCCCCGGAGAAGCGGCCGTCGGTGATCAGCGCAACGTCCTCCCCGAGCCCCTCGCCGACAAGCGCAGCGGTCACGGCGAGCATCTCCCGCATCCCGGGCCCGCCCGCCGGTCCCTCGTTGCGGATCACGACGATGTCGCCGGCGTTGATCGCGCGGCTGCGGACCGCGGCCATCGCGTCCTCTTCGGACTCGAACACGCGCGCTGGACCGCTCTGCTTCAGCGCTCGTGGCCGGCGAGCTTGACGACGCACCCATCGGGTGCGAGGTTGCCGCTGCAGGATCGCGAGGCCACCGGTTGACTTGATCGGGTCGTCCAACGGCCGCACGACTCGCTGGCCCTCCGTCTCGCGGGCCTCGTCGGCGACCTCGCCGACGCGTCTGACCGGTCACCGTCTGCGCCTCGGCGTGAAGGAGGCCGGCGTCCTTCAGCCGCTTGAGCACGAGCGGCACGCCGCCTGCCTCGTAGAGATCCGGGGCGACGTACTGGCCGCCGGGCTTGAGGTCGCATAGCAGCGGCGTCCGCTTGCTGATCCGGTCGAAGTCGTCGATCGACAGCTCGACGCCCATCTCGGTGGCGATCGCCAGCAGGTGAAGCACGCCGTTGGTCGACCCCCCGCTGCACGCGATCGCCGCGATCGCGTTCTCGAGGCCGTCGCGGGTGATGATCTCGCTGGGAGCTGCCCGCGGGCCAGCACGTCCATCACCAGACGCCCCGCGTCGGCCGCCACTTCAGCCTTTCGAGGGTGCGTCGCCGGGACCATCGAGAAGCCCGGCCGGCGAGATGCCGAGCACCTCGAACGCCATCGCCATCGTGTTGGCGGTGAACTGGCCGCCGCAGGCGCCGGCGCCGGGAGGCCGCCGCCTCGAGCTCGTGGAGCTCGTCCTCGGTGATCCGTCCCGGCGGCATACCTGCCGACCGCCTCGAACACCTCCTGGATCGTCACCTGCTCACCGTGGAAGTGCCCGGGCATGATCGACCCGCCGTAGAGCATCAGGCTGGGGACGTTCAGGCGGCACAGCGCCATCACCGTCGCCGGGATCGTCTTGTCGCAGCCCCAGATCGCGATCACCGCGTCGAACATGTGGGCGTCGCAGACGAGCTCGATCGAGTCGGCGATCACCTCGCGACTTGGAAGCGATGCCCTCATCCCGGCGGTGCCCATCGTGATCCCGTCGGAGATCGCGATCGTGTTGAGCTCCATCGGCGTGCCGCCGGCGGCCCGGATTCCCTCTTTGACCTTCGCGCCGAGCACGCGCAGGTGGAAGTTGCAGGGCATCGTCTCGATCCACGTGTTGGCGACCGCGACGATCGGCTTGCTGAGGGCTTCGTCGTCGTAGCCGATGCCCTTCAGGTAGGCGCGCGCGGCAGCGCGCTCCGGGCCGTCGGTCAGCGCGCGACTACGGTGCTTGGGGTCGAGGCCGGGCATCGCCGGCGCACTGTACCGGGCGGGCGCTGCCCGAATACCTCAGCGCGTTGAGCGCTGCTGCGGCTGGGCCGCTTGCGTCGCGGCAGCCCGCATCCGGCTGCGCTCCCATTGCGACAGGCGCCACAGGTCGCGCCTGACGTGATCGGGGTCGAGCTGGCGCCCGAGGAGGTGCATGTTGGCGGTCGCGATCAGCCGTCGCTCGTCGCCCGTCAGTGCCATCCATTTGGCAAGCACGTCGTCGGAGTCGGGAAGCCGGGCGCTTCCGTACGGACGGGTCTCGTCGGGGAACGCGATGCAGTACTCGCCGAGCAAGCGGTGCGTCTGAGCGAGGTAGGCGACGATCGGCCGGTGGGGATACACCAGGTACGCGTACGCCGCGCCGCCGGTTCCACCGCGATCGGGGCCGTCCGCCTGGGTTCCCCACAGGCGAATGAACCCGAGGTCGCGATACATCGCCCACTCCTCTTCGTTGACGCACGAGCGCAGCAGGTCGCGGGCTCGCGCCTCGGCGCGCCGCTCGCGGCCCGGGTCGTACAGCAACGTCGGCACCCGCTGCCGGCGGGCGCGCATCCGGCGCCAGGACTCCTCCAGCCGCGGGATGATCAGGTCCGAGAGCAGCGCCAGCGCGACGAGCGCGGTCGCGGCAAGCGCCAGAATCATGCCTGCCTACCGGCCGCCGGCCGCCCGCGGGAAGAAGATCACGCGGTCGGCGTCCCGGGGAATGTCCTTGAACGACCGGACCATCAGCGACTCGCGACGGCCCTCGGCGTCAGAGACCGGCACCGCCGCCCACAGCCCGGCGTCCAGCTGCTTGCGGAACTCGAGCACCAGCCGCTCCTCGTCCGCGGCGATCTGCACATCCCCCTCGGCGATCAACACCTCACCATGCCCTGGCTTCATCCGCAGGAACTGCACAACTGGATCTTATTGCCTCGACCGCAAAAGTCCGATCACATCCACCGGCCCGGCCCCCGCGCCGATCTCCCCCAGGCCGTCGCGGACGGCGCGCGCTGCCGTCTCCTTGGCAATCCGTGCTGCCTCGAGAGGGTCGTCCCCCCAGGCGAGCCGGGCTGCGAGGACCGACGAGTGAGTGCAACCCGAACCGTGGGCGGCACCGGAGGGATGCCGCTCGCCCGTGAGCTCGACGAGCCGCTCCCCGTCGACGAACACGTCGACAGCCTCATCGCGATGGCCGCCGGTGAGGACGACCGCGCGCGGGCCGAGCGCAAGAACCGCGCGGGCGAGCGCCTCGGCGTCCTCAGTCGCAGGATCCGGGCTCGAACGGACATCGCCGTTGGTCACCAGCGCGAGCGCCTCCGGGACGTTCGGAGTGGCCACGGACGCGCGGGGAAGCAGCAGCTCGATCAGCGCGCTGCGCGCATCGGCGCTCAGGAGCTCGGCGCCCGATTCGGCGACCATCACGGGATCGAGCACCACGGGCGTGGCCTCCGGCAGGGCGTCAAGCGCCTCGGCGACGGCCGCCACCGTCGCCGCGTCCCCGAGCATCCCGATCTTGACCGCGTCGACCCCGATGTCGTCCTGGACGGTCCGGACCTGCGCGACGATCACGTCGCCCGGAACCGAATGGACGGCCGTGACCCCCACCGTGCTCTGCGCGGTGATCGAGGTGACGGCGGTCATACCGTGAACGCCGCACGCCGCGAATGCCTTCAGGTCCGCCTGGATGCCGGCGCCGCCGCCGGAGTCAGAGCCGGCGATCGAGAGCACCCGCGGGATCCGCCGTCGTGCCATCGCCCGAGGTTAGCCGCGGCGGCCGGGGCGGCTTCCTCAAGGAATCACGGAGAACCTTCCTCCCGGCTCCCGACGGATGTGGCCCCCGAGCTCGAGCGAGCCGAGCGCCGCCAGTCCCTGCTCGGGCGAGAGTCCGGCTCGCGCAAGAGCCTCCGCGGTGTCCAGGCCACGCGCAATCACCTCGAGCAGGCTCGCCTGCTCGGCGTCGAGCTCGCCGCGAGGGCGCGCCGCGGCCATCCGCACTCCCGCTCCGAACAGCGCGTCGAGGACGTCCTGGGCGTCGCTAACCAGCAATGCCCCGTCGCTCAGGAGGCCGTTCGGCCCCGCGGCCTGAGGTGAGCTCACGCGACCCGGAACGGCCCCGACGGCTCGCCCCAGCTCACGGGCGTAGGCCGCGGTCAGGAGCGCCCCCGACCGCGTGCCCGCTTCGACGATTACGGTCATCGCGGAAAGGGCGGCGATGATCCGGCTGCGGGCGGGGAACATCCACCGGCGGATCGAGACGCCGGGTGGGAGCTCCGAGACTGCCGCGCCCGCGTCGATCAGACGGCGGTGCAACGCGCGATTCGAGGCCGGATACGGCCGGTCGGCGGGACCGGGAAGGACGGCTACCGTCGGCCCCTCGGTGGCGAGCGCGCCGCGGTGCGCGGCCGAGTCGACCCCGAGCGCCATCCCGCTGACCACGGTGACGCCGCCGGATGCCACACCCCGCCCGAGTGATCGCGCCACGTCGTTGCCATAGGACGAGGCGCGGCGGGCGCCGACGATCGCGACCGGCTCCGAGCCGAGCAGTCCCAGGCAGCGCTCGAGCCCGCCCGCCACGTACACGACCGATGGTGGACTGGCCAGAGCAGTCAGCCGCGACGGGTACTCCGGATCGCACCGGCAGATCGCCCCGAGCCCGGCTCCGCGCACGCGCCCGCGAGCCTCACCGGCGTCGAACCGCGTCAGGGCGCTCCGCACCGCCGCCTTCCGATCCCCTGCCACGGCGTCGATCAGGTCCGCGTCATCGAGCCCGAGAAGGGCGTCGATACGGGACCGGACACGGTCCAGATGGCCCGACAGCCTTGCCAGCAGCCACCCGCGCGCGAGGCAACGGTCGCACGCCCTCACGATCTGCTGGCGTCGCACGCCCTCATGCTCCCGCGGCGGCCTCGACCCACCCGGCCGGCTCCTCGCTCGCGCCCCGCTGCCTGAGCGTGAGCGCGGCGAGCACGTTCTCGCTGGTGACCAGGTCGCGCCGCTCCAGATCGGCGATCGTCCTCGCGACGCGAAGCACCCGGTCGCGGCCGCGCGCGCTCAGCGCACCGGCGGTGTACGCCCGCGCGAGCACGCGCTCGGCAGCGGGCTCCAGGCGCACGTGCTGCCGTATCCCTCGGGAGTCGAGCTCTCCGTTGCAGCGTGCGGGACCGCCGGCGAGCCGGGCGCGCTGGCGCTCACGAGCTTCCGCGATCCGCTCGCGGGCAGCCGGCGACGAGGTCACCGGCGGCGAGGACAGCTCTCCCTCGGTCGGTCGCTCGACGCTCACGAGCAGGTCCATGCGGTCGAGCAGGGGACCGCTGAGCCGCCGGCGATGGCGGCGCAGATCGGCCTCGCCGCATCGGCACCTGTCCCCCACTCCGGCGAACCCGCACGGACATGGGTTGGTCGCCGCGACCAGCATGAACCGGGTCGGGAACACGAGCGCCTGCTGGCCGCGGACGATCGTCACACGCCCATCCTCGAGCGGCTGGCGCAGCGCCTCCAGGCTCGAGCGCTGGAACTCGGAAAGCTCGTCCAGGAAGAGCACGCCGTGGTTGGCGAGCGTCGCCTCACCGGGGCGCGGTGGCGATCCCCCGCCGACGAGGCCAGCCGCCGAGATCGTGTGGTGAGGGGCACGGAAGGGCCGCCGCGGCACGAGGCCGTCGGCGCACAGGCCCGCCACGCTGTGGATCCGGGTGACCTCGACGGCCTCGCGGCGGCTCATCGCGGGGAGGATCGACACCAGCCTGCGGGCCAGCATCGTCTTGCCCGTCCCGGGCGGCCCCTCCAGCAGGAGGTTGTGTCCGCCGGCGGCCGCGATCTGGAGTGCGAGCAGCGGGGTCGAGTGCCCCCTGACATCCGCCAGGTCGGGCTCGGCGGCCGCGGACGGAGGTTCGCGCGACGGCGGAGCGAGCTCGGGTGCTCGCGCGCCCATCACGACCTCGGCCGCGGCCCGGAGGGTGGGAACGGCGATGACCTCGAGTCCGTCGACCAGCGCCGCCTCGCGGCCGCGCTCCCGGGGGACGATCAGGCGTCTGAGCCCGGCGCGGCGCGCCCCCTCGGCCACCGCCAGCGCGCCCGGCGAGTCGCGCACCTCACCGCTCAGCGACAGCTCGCCGAAGACCGCGAACGAGCGAAGCGCGGCGGCCGGGACCTGACCGGACGCAGCCAGCAGCCCCAAGGCGAGTGCGGCGTCGAACCCCGGACCGACCTTGCGTAGGAACGCCGGGGCGAGATTGGCGGTGATCCGCTTTTGCGGGAACTCGAAGCGAGAATTGAGGATCGCCGCGCGAACCCGGTCTCGGGACTCCCTGACGGCCGTATCGGCGAGGCCGACGATCGTGAAGCTCGGCAGGCCAGAGCGGATGTCGACCTCGACCCAGACCTGCCGGGGGTCGACCCCGTCGATCGCAAATGTTGCAAGCCGCGCGAGCACGCTCCCGACGCTACGCGCCGTCGTGTGAGACGTGGTCGACGGCGTGTTCCAACTCTGCTCAAGTGCCGCGCGGGGACTTGAACAGAGTTTGCACACCGCGTCGCACACGGTTCGCGACCTGGCGCGTAGCGTCGCGGTCGTGACCGATCGGCGCCAGCTCCTGGGCAGGCTCGGCGAGCGCGTCGCCGCCGAGCACCTGATCCGACGCGGCTTCCGGATCCTCGAGCGCAACTACAGAACCCGCTGGGGCGAGCTCGACATCGTCGCGTTCGACGGCCTGACGATCGCGTTCGTCGAGGTGAAGAGCAGAAGGCTCAGGCCGGGGACGCGCTCCCCGTTCGAGTCCGTCCATCCGCGAAAGCGCCAGCAGGTTCGCAGGATGGCAGGCAGCTGGCTGAGCGAGCGCGCGGATCGTCCGGTTGCCTCCAATCTCCGCTTCGACGCGATCGCGGTGACCTTCGATCAGCTGGAGCGCCTGGTGAGCCTCGAGCACCTCGAGGGGGCCTTCTGAGGCCGCGCGGCGGACCCCGGGCCGCGCAGACCCGGCCGAGAGCGGCGGGGCTCCCGCGCTAAAGCGCCAGCTGCTGGTAGGCGGCCGACTGGAACGAGCGGCGGTGCAGCGGGGACACGCCGATCCGCTCGATCGCGGCGCGGTGCTCAGGCGTCGATAGCCGACGTGGCTTGCGAACTCCCAGCCGGGATGCGTGAGATCGGCTCGCCGCATGTAGCGGTCGCGGGTCTCCTTGGCGATCACGGACGCCGCCGCGATCGCCGCGCTCTTGGCGTCGCCACCGATCACGGCGAGCTGGTCGTGTTCGAGCTCGGCCACCGGAAAGCCGTCGCTCAGGCAGATGCAGCCCGGACGGGCGACCCGGCCGAGCGCGTCGTGGAGGGCCGCAAGGTTCGTGACGTGCAGCCCCCGGGCGTCGATCCCCGGAGCGCACCGGGACACGATCGCCACCTTGGCCGCGGTGCGGAGGATCACCGGGAACACCTCGGCCCGTGCCTCGGGCGCCTGCTGCTTGGAGTCGTTCAGCGCGCCAAGCGCGCGGACGGCGCCCGGTCCGATCCGCTCGAGGTCGAACAGGACGGCCGCGGCGACGAGCGGGCCCGCCAGGGACCCTCTCCCGGCTTCGTCCGCACCCGCAACGAACCGCACGCCGAGTGCCCGATCGAACTTGAACAGCCGCCTGGCCGCACGCGCCCCGCGCCCGCGGCGCGACCTCTGGGGCTTGGCGCCGGCGGCTCGGCCGATCGGGACCGGCTTGGGGGAATCCGATCCCCGAACCGGATCGGCGCTAGAGGAATCCGATGCGATCCGGGGGCCAGTAGGTGAAGAAGGCGATCCCGATGACCCATTTGTCGGGTACGGGACCCCAGAAACGGCTGTCGTCCGATGCGCCACGGTTGTCGCCCATCATGAAGTAATCGCCGGGCGGAACCTTCACCGGAGTCGGGAAAGTGCAAGAAGGATCGCCGCCACACTGATCGATGTAGGGGTCCTTCTCGCGGACGCCATTGCGGTACACGTGGCCATCGATGATCTTGACGGTGTCGCCCGGACCGGCCACGACCCGCTTGATGAACGTCTGGCTGGATTCCTTGGTGGTGGGAACGCCGCACGGCTGCTGGTGACCCGCCCCCTCGTTCGGATCGCCACACATCGCGGTCTCCGGGTCGGCCCCCGCGGGCGGGTGGAACACGACGACGTCTCCCACGCTCGGATGATTGATCAGGCGGTTCGCGAGGATCCGCTGGCCGATGTGCAGCGTCGGCTCCATCGAGCCGCTGGGAATCCGGTAGGGCTTGACGATGAAGGCTTGGATCAGCAGCGCGAGGCCGACGGCGACCGCGACGGTCACGATCAGCTCGATCACGGACTTGATGGTGGACTTCGGAGCCTTCGCGGTGGTCGATCTGGCCATTTGTTCTCGTCTCGGGCTTGGGAGATCTCGTTACAGGAAGCCGATCCTGCTGGGGGGCCAGTAGCTGAAGAACACCTTCCCGATGATCCACGAGCTTGGCACAGGCCCCCAGAACCGGCTGTCGTCTGATTCTCCCCGGTTGTCGCCCATCATGTAGTAGTCGCCAGCTGGAACCGTGATCATGCGGGGGAAGTCGCACGCTCCGTCGTTGCCACACGGCGCCGTATACCGGTCCCGCTCACGGACGCCATCGCGATAGACGTGCCCGGAGACGATCCGGATCCGGTCACCGGGAAGACCGACGACCCGCTTGACGAACGTCTGGGACGAAGGCGTGCGGCCGGCAACGCCGCAGGGCATCGCTTGGTCCTGGCCGGTCTGGGTCTGGCCCTCCCGCGGGTCGGCGCAACCCTCGGCGAAGTTCTGGGGAGGGTGGAACACGACGATGTTGCCGAGGTGGGGGGAGGAGAAGTCCGAGCCGATCCGATCCACCAGGATCCGCTCGTTGATGTGGAGAGTGGGAAGCATCGAGCCGCTTGGGATCCGGTAGGGCTTGACGATGAACGCCTCGATCGCGAGTGCCAGCCCCAGCGCGACCGCCACCACCAGCACGAGCTCGAGCGCGGTGGCCGGCCGCCACTTCCGGGCGCCTCGTCACTCCCGCGGTTTGCCGACCCCGGGATTGCTCTCGGACTCTGCGTCAGCGGCAGCCGGGCGCCGTCGGCGGCAGGCTCTGCCTCGGCCTCTGGCTCGGCCTCGGCCTCCGGCACTGCCTCGGCCTCCGGCTCAGCCGCGGTCCCCGGGTCCTGCTCACCTACAGGCGCTTCGGTGACCGCCTTCAGCAGGCACCGCCGCCGAGTCCTCAGGGGCGACCTCCGCTTCCGGAGCCGCCGCGTGCAGGAGCTCGCGGTCCACAGCCTGCTCCGGCACGTCGTCCGCCGCTCCCGGACGCGGGCGCGCTTGCCGACGCGACCGCGAAGGTAGTAGAGCTTGGCGCGCCGGACGTCTCCCCTGGCGGCCACCTCGATCCGCTCGATCTTCGGCGAGTGCACCGGGAAGGTCCGCTCGACGCCGACGCCGAACGACTGCTTGCGGACGGTGAAGGTCTCGCGTGCACCGTGCCCCTGGCGCTTGATCACGACGCCCTCGAACACTTGCGTGCGCCGCCGGGTTCCCTCGACCACCTGGAAGTGGACCCGAACCCGGTCGCCGGCGTCGAAGGCCGGCGCCCGACGGAGCTGTGCGCGCTCCAGGCTGTCGATCACGGTGCTCATCGCAAGTTCCTAGGCGCGGGGAGCGCCGGCAGGGATGGAGGACGGGGTACTGGGCGCACGACCGCTCAGCCCCGCCGCGAGGCGCTGATGGTAGCGGACCGCCCTAAGTACGTGCTCGGCTCTGTTCCATGCGCCATGCGCGAATCCGCGCATGGTGACCGGACAGCAGCACATCCGGAACCCTCCAGCCCCGGTACTCGGCGGGCCGCGTGTAGTGCGGATATTCCGGCGCGCCCTCGAGCGCCTCGCTGAACGACTCCTCTACCGCCGAGCGCTCGTCCCCCAGCGCTCCCGGCAGCTTTCGCAGCACTGCGTCGCAGACGACCATCGCGGCGAGCTCGCCGCCGGCGAGGACGTAGCGGCCGATCGACACCTCGTCGGTGGCGAAGTGATCGACCACGCGCTGGTCAAAGCCCTCATAACGGCCGCACAGGAGAGTGAGCGCGTCCACACCGGCGAGCTCGGTCACGAGCGCGTCGTCGAGCAGCCGGCCCGCGGGGGTCAGCGCGATCACCCGGCGGTCCTCGCGCACCGCCACCGGATCGCGTCCATAGCGGGCGCGGAGAGCCGCCTCGACAACGTCCACCCTCAGGACCATCCCGGCGCCACCCCCAAACGGAGTGTCGTCGACCTGGCCCGCGCCGAGCGGCGTGTGATCGCGGTAGTTGACGTAGCCCAAGCGGTTGCCGTGGGCGAGGGCACCGGCGACGTGGCGCTGTCCCTCGAACCAGCTGAACGCCTGCGGGAACAGGGTGAAGACGTCGATCTCCATCAGCCCTCGCCCAGGAACCCGAGATCCACGTCGATCTCCTTGCGATCCGGGTGCACCGCGCGAACCGCATCGCTCACCAGCGGCACCAGCAGGTCCTCGCCGCCTTCGGCGCGTTCAACCTCGAGCACCTCGCACGACGGGAGCGCGAGCAGCCTCCTGACCGTTCCCACCGCCCGCGCACCATCGCGCACGGCGCACCCCTCGAGCTCCTCGGCCCACCACTCGTCGGGAGAGCTCGGGTGCGCCCGCGCGCTCACCAGCAGCTCACGGCCTCGCAGCGACTCGGCGGCGGGGCGATCCTCGAGGCCTTCCAGCCGCACGATCGGACGCCGGTCGTCCCGGCCAGGCGCACGACCCGCATCACGCGCTCGTCCACCACGACGGAGCCGCCGACCTCGAGCAGCAGAGGCCTGGGGTCGCTCGACATGGAAGCTGCCGTCCAGCCCGTGGGGCCGCCCGACACGCCCGGCGCGCAGCCACCGGGTGCCGTTCATCAGCTCTCGACGATGTCCAGGAAGACCCGGCGCCTCCGCTTGGTCCCGGCAGTCTTGACGATCGTCCGAAGCGCACCCGCCGTGCGTCCCCCGCGGCCGATGACGCTCCCGTAGTCCTGGTCTGCCACCGACAGCTCGAGCACGGTCGCGTCCGCCTCCTCGAGCTCGTTGACGCGCACCTCGTCGGGGTGCTCGACGAGTCCCCGCGCCAGGTACTCGAGCAGCTCCTTCACGCTTTCGGCCCTAGCTGATGCCCTGGGTGCGCAGGAGCTTGCGGACGGTGCCGCTCGGCTGCGCACCACGGGCCAGCCAATCGCGGATGCGCTCCTCGTCGAGCACGATCGTCGAGGGGTTCGTCTGGGCGTTGTAGTGCCCGACGGTCTCGATCACGCGTCCGTCGCGTGGGGAGCGCTGGTCGGCGACCACCACCCGCCATATGGGGTTCTTGTGGGATCCGATCCGCGTGAGCCTGAGTCTTACTGCCATCAGGCGGACGAGGTTAGCGTGCAGCCACTCGCGATGCTCACCGTGCGCCCCCGCATCAGGGCTCCCAGGTCGGGCATCCGGCCCTGCGCGACCTGGCGCATCACCTTGCGCATCTGCTCGAACTGCTTGATCAGCTGCTTGACCGCGTGGACGTTCGTGCCCGAGCCGCGCGCGATCCGCAGCCGCCGCGCGCCGTTGATCAGCTCGGGACGCCGGCGCTCCTGCGGAGTCATCGACAGGATGATCGCCTGTATCCGGTCGAATTCCCGCTCGTCGACCTTCATGCCGCGGAGCTCCTTCCCCATCCCCGGGATCATCCCCAACAGCGATTGCAGTGGGCCGAGCTTCCGGACCTGGCGCAACTGCTCCAGGAAGTCGTCGAGCCCGAACTCCTGCTTGCGCAATTTGCGCTCGAGCTCGGCGGCCTGATCCTCGTCATACGCTCCCTCGGCCTTCTCGATCAGGGTCATCACGTCGCCCATCCCGAGGATCCGCTGCGCCATTCGGTCGGGGTGGAACCGCTCGAACTGGTCGAGCTTCTCGCCCGTGGACGCGAACAGATCGGCGTGCCGGTGATCGCCTTGACCGACAGCGCCGCGCCACCGCGCGCGTCACCGTCCAGCTTGGTCATCACGACCCCGTCGAACTGGACCGTCTGGGCAAACTGCTCGGCGACGTTGACCGCGTCCTGGCCGGTCATCGCGTCGACGACCAGGAGCACGTCGTGCGGCTTGATCGCCTTCTTGATGTTGGCCAGCTCGGCCATCAGCTCCTGGTCGACGTGCAGGCGCCCGCTGGTGTCGACGATCAGCACGTCCTTGCCCTCGGAGATCCGCCCGCTCCCGGCCCAGGGGCGATCTTGACCGGGTCGGCGTCGGTCCCCGCTCGTACACGTCGACCCCGAGCCTGGGGCCAGCTTCACCAGCTGGTCGACTGCCGCCGGGCGGTAGACGTCGCACGCGGCCATCGCGACCGACGAGCCGTGCTCCTTGCGCAGGTAGCGGGCGAGCTTGGCCGTCGCGGTGGTCTTGCCCGAGCCTTGGAGGCCGGCCATCAACACGATCGTCGGGGGCTTCGGTGAGAACGCCAGGTCCCTCGCGGCGCCCCCCATCAGCTCGGTCAGCTCTTCGGAGACGATCCTGACCACCTGCTGGCCCGGATTGAGCTGGCCGATCACGTCCGCGCCGAGCGCACGCTCCTTGACCGCCTCGGTGAAGCTCTTGACGACCTTGAAGTTGACGTCGGCCTCGAGCAGCGCGAGCCGGATCTCGCGCATCGCCGCGGACACGTCCCCCTCGGTCAGCGTGCCGCGGCCGCGGACGTCGGCGAGCGTGGCCTGGAGCTTCTCGGCGAGTGAGTCGAACATCGTCTTTCCAGGCTAGTGGGCGATCGACGACCCGGCGGCGATGCTCAGCGACCCGATCCCTGCTGGTTGCTCGGGGGTCCCGGCAGGGCCCTCGCGCCGGGGGCCTGGGCGTCCGACACCGCGTCGCCGATCAGGATCCCGTCGCGGATCTGCGACATCAGGTCGCCCACCCCGCTGGGCGAGTGCGGGAGCAGGATCGTGTTCGTGTGAGAGGCCTCCCCGAGTGCGCGGATCATGTCCGTGTACTGGGTCAGCGCGACCAGCGCCATGGCCTCCTTCGGATCCAGCCCGTGCTGGGCGATGATCTCCAGCGACTCGTGGAGGCCCTCGGCGATCGCCTTGCGCTCGGCGGCCACGCCCTCTCCCTGGAGGCGCATGGTCTCCCTCTCGCCCTCGGCCTTCTTGACCGCGAGTGTCTTCTGGGCGTCGCCCTGCGAGGAGGCGGCGACCTGGTTGCGCTGGGCGGCGTTGATGTTGTTCATCGCGTCCTTGACCCGCTGATCGGGCTCGATGTTGGTGATCAGCGCCTTGACGATCTCGTAGCCATAGTCGGCCATGTGCTGTGCAGCGTGTCCTGGATGTGCTTGGCGATCGTGTCCGCGTCGGCGTACGCCTCGTCGAGGTCCATGCTCGGGATGTGCGAGCGGACTACGTCGAAGGCATAGGACTGCATCTGCACCTCGGGGTCGTCGAGCTTGTAATAGGCGTCCTGGACCTGCTGCTCGTTCGCGCCGACCTTGTACTGCACGGAAAGCTTGATCACGACGAAGACGTTGTCCTTGGTCTTGGTCTCGATCTGCGAGTTCAGCTGCTCGACCTGGAGGCTCATGCGGCCCGCCACCCGCTCGACGAACGGCGTCTTGGTCTGACCCGGGCCCGGCGACCCGGACGAACTTGCCGAAGCGTTCGACGATCGCGCGCTCCTGCTGTTCGACGGTGAAAAAGAAGATAGGCATGTGTGGCCCCCCATGGTCGCGGCGTGTCATTGCTGAGAGTACCTTCAGGACGATGGCCCCGGAAGCGGACTTCGCCCGCCTGGTCGGGCTCGACCCGCAGGAGCACATGCTCGGAGCGGATCTGGAGCAGCTTCCGCCTTGGTCGGGCAGCCGGACTGCTTCCGGAGAGCCCCGCGCGCCGTCGGCTGGTTGCGCTCGCATGCCGTCACGGGGTCAGATTTCAGATCAGGAGAATGCAACAAATCTGATATCCGGCGCAACGTACAATAATTGAAAATGGAATATAACTGATTAAACTTAGCATTAGTTAGCGAATCTGTAATTAAAAACGGGAGATCAACATTGATACCAACTGAATAAGCATAATTGAGTATAACATATGATATGGTCGGGTCCCATCCTCGATTAATTTTTAAATCCGGTACAAATATTGTTTCGTTCGCCGTTATTAGGTGATGTGATAGTTTCGTACGGATGGTACATTTTTACTCATCCCAATATGTAAACAA
>CAVOIU010000030.1:0-12245 GCA_963695965.1 uncultured Solirubrobacterales bacterium | reverse complement strand
CCAGGCCGCCGGCGTCCACGCCGAGGTGGCGCACGTTCCGTCGCTCGCCCTGGACATCGACACGCCTGACGATCTCGGCGTGCTCGCGGTCGCGTCCAGCCGCGCGGTGCGAACGCACGCGGTGCTGTCCCCTTGTTGAGTGTGGCCGCACTCCACGGGCTCCCCGAGGTCGCTCCCGGCGATGACCTCGCCGATCTGATCTTCGCGGCGCTCGCACGGAGCGCGGACGCCGGAGCACTCGTCGCCGGCGACGTCCTCGTGGTGGCGCACAAGGTCGTCTCGAAGGCCGAGGGCAGGATCCGAGCGCTCTCGTCGGTCACCCCCGGCGAGCACGCGACCCGCGTGGCTCGCGAGCTCGGCAAGGACCCCAGGCAGGTCCAGGTGACCCTCGACGAGGCCGCCGAGGTGCTCCGCTGCGCCAACGGGGTCCTGATCTGCGTCACCCGCCACGGGTTCGTCTGCGCGAACGCCGGCGTCGACGCGTCGAACGTGCCCGGCGATGACTCGGTGGTCCTGCTGCCCGTCGATCCCGACGGCTCCGCACGCGCTCTGCGAGCCGGGCTGCACGCGCTCACCGGGGTCGTGCCCGCGGTCCTGATCACCGACTCCTTCGGGAGGGCCTGGCGCCACGGCCAGTGCGATGTCGCGATCGGGTGCGCCGGCCTCGGCCCGCTCGAGGACTGGCGCGGACGGCCGGACGCGCTCGGGCGGGAGATGGTGGCGACCTGGATCGCCGTCGCCGACGAGCTGGCCGCCTCAGCGGACCTCGCACGAACCAAGGACGGCTCCCAACCGGTGGTCCTGATCCGGGGCGCCGGCCGCCACGTGATCGCCGAGGACGGCCCCGGGGCCGCGGCGCTGATCCGTCCTGAGCACGAGGACCTTTTCAGGTAGCTTCCGCTCCATGAGCGACGACACCGTCAAGTACCTGCTGCCGGAGAGCGAGATCCCCACCCACTGGATCAACCTGCTGCCTGATCTGCCAGGGGATCCCATCCCTCCGCTTCACCCCGGGACGCTCGAGCCGGCGGGGCCCGACGACCTGGCCCCGCTATTCCCGATGGCTCTGATCATGCAGGAGGTCTCTCCGGAGCCTCAGATCGAGATCCCCGAGCCGGTGCGCGACGTATACAAGCAGTGGCGGCCGAGCCCGCTGTTCCGGGCTCGGCGCCTCGAGCGCGAGCTCGACACCCCCGCCCACATCTATTACAAGTACGAGGGGGTCTCGCCCGCCGGGTCGCACAAGCCCAACACCGCTGTCGCGCAGGCCTACGAGAACGCGCAGGCGGGGATCAAGCGGCTCGCGACCGAGACCGGCGCGGGTCAGTGGGGGTCGGCGCTGGCCTTCGCGTGCTCGTTGTTCGGGCTCGAGTGCGAGGTGTTCATGGTCGGCTCGAGCTACGACCAGAAGCCCTATCGCCGTTCGATGATGGAGACCTGGGGCGCGACCGTGCACCGGTCCCCATCCGAGCTGACCAACGCCGGCCGCGCCAACGCCGAGCATCCGACGGGGTCACTCGGAATCGCGATCTCCGAGGCGGTGGAGGTAGCCGCCTCGCGTGAGGACACCAACTACTCGCTCGGCTCGGTGCTCAACCACGTGTGCCTGCACCAGACCGTGATCGGCCAGGAGGCGATCGCGCAGATGACGATGGCCGGCGAGCAGCCCGACGTCGTCATCGGGTGCGTCGGCGGAGGCTCCAATTTTGCCGGGCTGACGTTCCCGTTCATCCGCGAGGTGCTGCGCGGGAACACGCAGATGCGGTTCCTCGCCGCTGAGCCCGCGGCCTGCCCGACGCTGACCCGGGGCGCCTACAGCTATGACTTCGGCGACACCGCCGGACTGACGCCGTTGATGCCGATGTTCACGCTCGGCCACGACTTCGTGCCCCCGCCGATGCACGCCGGCGGCCTTCGCTATCACGGCGACGCCCCGATGCTGTGCGGGCTCGTCCGGGCAGACCTCGTCGAGGCCCGTGCGTACGGCCAGAACGAGGTGTTCGCCGCCGCGGTCCGGTTCGCCCGCTCCGAGGGGATCATCCCCGGGCCCGAGCCGGCCCACGCGATCCGCGCCGTCGTCGAGGAGGCCGAGGCCGCCAAGGAAGCGGGCGAGGAGCGCGTGATCCTGTTCGGCCTCTCAGGCCACGGTCATTTCGACTTGTCGGCGTACGACGCCTTCCTCGCCGGGCGGCTCGAGGACCCCGAGTTCTCCGAGGAGGACATGCGGGCCGCACTCGAGCGGCTGCCGGAAGCCCCCGCGATCGCGTAGGCAAAGCGCCTCGCCGAGGCGCGCCCGGCGCGCGGCGTGTACGTCGCGGTCAACAGCGCCGCCACCACCACGCCGACCCCGACGAGCTGGACGAGCGTGGGCGCTTCCCCGAAGATCAGCGCCGCCAGCGCGACCGACCCGACCGGCTGCACCGTCAGCAGCAGCGAGGTCAGCGCCGCCGGCAGCCGCGGCAGCGAGCTGGTGATCAGCAGCCACCCGAGCACCTGGGAGGTCAACGCGAGCAGGATCAGCCACCCCGCGCCTGGCCAGCTGGGGACGAGCCTGGCGTCGCCGATGATCACGCCCGGCGATCACGCACACGACGGTGGCGGTGGCGGTCGCGTCGAACAGGGGTCCGGCCGGCCGCCGGAGGTCGGCGCCGCCGCGCCTGAGCAGCAGCAGAAACCCGACGTAGGCGACCCCGGCCCCGAGCCCGTACAGCGTCCCCCGGGTCGGATCGTGGCCGTACGCGCCGTGCTCGAGCACGCCCGAGATCAGCAGCACCCCGAGCAGCGCGACCGGGAGTGCCGCCAGCACCCGGCGGCTGGGTGCTCAGAAAGCCACACCCACGCGACCAGCGGGACGAGCACCACCTGGATGTTCGCCAGCACGGTCGCGAGCCCGGCGCCGATGTCTCCGATCGAGTGATGCCAGAGCAGGAGGTCGGCGGTGAAGAACACTCCCGCCCCCACCGCCGTGCGCCGCTCAGCCCAGGTCCGCGAGCCGAAGCGGCGGTCCTCGAGCCACGCCAGCAGCCCCAGCGCCGGAAGCGCATACGCGCACCGGAAGATCGCGGCGGTCGACGGCGACGCGTGGCTGAGGCGCACGAGGATGCTCGAGAACGCGATCGTGACCGCGCCAAGCAGCGCGCAGACGCGCACGTTGCGCTCGTTGGCGAGCCAGCGCTCCATCGCTCCCAGCGTACGAGGTGCCCCACGGACTACGGAACCTCCGCCGCTGCAGCCTGCGCCACCACCTGCTCGGCATCTGCCGGGACCCAGAGTCCACGCCGCACGAGCCCGGCGGCCGCGCGCATGACCCGTGCGAGATACCTCGCGTGACTCGAATACAGCGAGCGCAGCCTCGTGTGACCGAACGACGTGTTGTACCCGAGCAGCACGCATAACCCCGCGAGGTCGGTGTCGTGGGCGACCGTGTCGGTGGGCGAGTAGGTGGCCGTGGGGACGTCGACGAACGGGGTCCGGAGGCCACCGAGGGCGTTGCCGAACCGATCCCGTACCACCGTGCCGGAGCCGGTTGTCTCGATCCGCCGCGCCCGCGGCGGCGGCGTTCCGTCATCGACCCATTTCGTCAAGTCGGAGAACGCGGCGTCGGCGACATATCCGAGCGGATAGGTGTTCGGGTCGACGACTCCAGGAACTCCGACCCAGGGCCCGTTGACGAACTGCTGGTGGGTGCAGCCGGCGGGGGGTACCGCAGACAGCGGAATCCCCTCGAGCTCGGCGAGATCGCGCTGCTCGGTCATCGGTGACGCACCCAGATCGTTGGAGATGTGACTGGCACCGGGAACCTCCCACAGCCGGTAGCGATCGTTCTCGGCGTCGCTGTCGGGGCGCCTGTAGGTCAATCCTGTTTGGGCGCCCAGGACCGCGACTTCGGTCTCGGTGTTGATCTGGATCACCGGTCCGTCGCGCGGCTGCATTCGGTTCCGCGGGTCGCCCGGCGCAAGCGACCCCGCGGGCGTCAGGCCGAAGTTGATGTCACTTGGGCCAAGCGTGCCTCCCGGAACGTACCCGTCGTACACCGGCCCGCCGCCCGGCAGGCGGTCGACCGCGTCGAAGATGTCGGCCTGCGTGAAGGTGAACCCTCCGTCCTGGGAGAAGCCCGACTCGAACACGTGCCTGACCCGGAGCCCATGGGTGGGGCTCCCGGGACCGTTCAGCTTGAACAGTGCCCCGATCTGCGCCGCGATATCGAAGGTGATCCCGTCGTCGACCCCGGTGTTCTGACCCCACGTCAGCCGTGCGTATCGGCCGGGCTCGAACCGCTTCAGCGCGCTGAGGGAGTCGTACCTCGGCGTCCACCCGACGAAGATGTCTCCCTGGCGCACGAAGTAGGGCCACGAGCGGTCCCAGACGTTCGCGATGTCATAGCCGGACGAGGGGTTGAATGGCTCGATCACGATCGTCCCGCTGAACCTGCGGGGGTCCCGGGGTCGTTTGACCAGCATCCTCGTCGTGTACGGGATGTGCCTGCAACCGAGCGGTTCGGCAGGTGCGGGACACGGGGAGACGACCCGGACCGCGGTCGGGGTGTACTCGTACAGCTTCGCGTTGCCCGAAACGAAGTACTCGGCCTCCTCGTACCCGGGCGGGACCGGCGGCTCCGGGCCGAACCCGTCGGCGATGAACGGGTAATCGCTCGCCGTCGATGGAATCGGGCCCACCACCGTCGGCGGCGACACCGTGAACGTGACCCCGTGCGAGCTGCCAGACGAGCACCCCGCGAGCGCGGTGCATCCGCACGCGAGAAGCCAGGTAAGAAGCCAGCGAGCGACGCCTCCATCCTAGACCGGCCGGCTGACTGCTCTAGGATCGCCCGATGGACCCGATGTCACTGGCTGACCGATCGTGGCCGGTCCTGCGCCACCTGATGGGCGCGCACACGCTGATCTATCGCGCCACGAACGGGATCGTTGGACACCGGGTCCCAGGAGGGCCACCGATGCTGCTGCTCGACCACGTCGGCGCCAAGACCGGCATCGAGCGGACCTCGCCGCTGGTTTACGTCGAGGATCGGCCCAACGTCGTCCTCGTCGCGTCGAAGGGCGGACACCCCAGGCACCCGGCGTGGTACCACAACCTCCGCGCGAGCCCGGACACAACGGTCCAGATCGGCAGTGAGCACCGCGCCGTTCGGGCACGCATCGCCACGCCCGAGGAACGCGCCCGACTCTGGCCCAAGGCGCTCGCCACCTATTCCGGGTACGGCGGCTACCAGCAGCGCACCGAGCGTGAGATCCCGCTCGTGATCCTCGAGCCCCGCTCGGCGGCTTCTGCGCCGTAGGGGCACGACCGCAGGGAATGTATGCCGTCGGGGCGAGCTCCTAAAGCCCGCCGGGCGCGCCGACGGCGTGAAAGCCGCCGTCGACGTGGACGATCTCGCCGGTGATCCCGCGCGCGTAGTCCGACAGCAGGAAGCAGATCGCGCTCGCGACCGGCGACGGGTCCTCGACGTCCCAGCCGAGCGGGGCCTGCTGAGGCCAGAGCCGGGCGAGCCGTTCGAAGCCGGGGATGCCGCGGGCGGCAACGGTGCCGAGCGGACCCGCCGATACCAGGTTCACCCGGACGCCCTGTGGGCCCAGGTCTCGGGCCAGGTAGCGCGACACCGATTCGAGCGCGGCCTTCGCCACGCCCATCCAGTCGTAGACCGGCCAGGCGACGGACGCGTCGAAATCCATCCCGACGATGCTGCCGCCCCCTTCCATCAGCGGGGCAAGCGCCGCAGCGAGCGCCTTCAGCGAGAACGCGCTCGTCCTGAACGCCTCGATCGCGCTCTCCGGCGGCGCGGTCATGAACCCTCCGCCGATCGCGTCCTCGGGCGCGAACGCGATCGCGTGCAGCACGCCGTCCACGCCCCCCCACCGCTCACCCAGCGATGGGGCGAGCGCGTCGAGGTCCGACTGCTCGTTGACGTCGAGCTCCAGCACATCCACGGGCTCGGGAAGGCGCTGCGCCGCGCGCTCGGTCAGCCGCCGAACGCGCCCAAAGCTCGTGAGCACCACCGACGCGCCCTCGCGTTGGGCCTGCTCGGCTGCGTGGAAGGCGATCGAGTCCTTGGTGATGACGCCGGTGATCAGCAGCCGCTTGCCGGCCAGGATCACGTGTGTGCCCTCGCGAGCGTCCTCAGCGCTCCCACCAGTCGTTCCCGGGTCTCGGCGGGCTCGATCAGCTCGTCGACGAACCCGGCGGCCGCGACGGCGTCGGCGCGGAGATGCTCCTCGGCGTACGCGTCCGCGAGCCGCATGCGCTCGCGCTCGAGATCTCCGGCGACTCGGAGCTCGCGCCGGTTGACGATCCCGACGGCCGCGCGCGCGCTCATGATCCCGAGCTCGGCGCCGGGCCATGCGAGCACCAGGTCCGCGCCGAGGTCGCGGGAGTTCATCGTGATGTAGGCGCCGCCGTAGGCCTTGCGCAGCACCACGGTGAGCTTCGGGACCGGCGCGGCCGCGAACGCACGCACGAGCGAGGCCCCGTGGCGGATCACCCCGGCCTGCTCCTGGCGGGTGCCGGGCATGAACCCGGGCGTATCGACGATCGCGATCAGCGGCAGCCCGAACGACGCGCACAGGCCGATGAACCGGGCCGCCTTCTCGGAGGCCTCGGCGTCGAGCACGCCGCCCAGGTGCCTGGGCTGGTTCGCGATCACGGCGACCGGCCGGCCGTCGACGCGAGCCACGGCGGTGACGATGTTCCGCGCCCAGCGCGGGCACAGCTCGAGCATCGAGCCGGCGTCGACGATCGCGCGCAGCGGCTCGCGGATGTCGTACGCGCTCCGGGGCTCGGCGGGCACCAGCGGACCCGGGTCGGGCAGCTCGGGCTCGCGCGCAGACGCGACCGGGGGCGCCTCTCCCGACGCCGAGGGCAGGTACGCCAGCAGCTCGCGCACCCGCGCGGCGGCCGCGAGCTCGTCCTCGACCAGGAGATGGCAGACGCCGTTTCGCTCGTGGACCCGGGGGCCGCCGAGCCCGACCGCGTCGACCTCCTCGCCGAGCGCCTCGCGCACGATCTCGGGGCCGGTCAGGAACATCGCGGAGTCCTCGGTCATCAGGATCAGGTCGGTGAGCGCGGGCGAGTACGCCCCGCCGCCCGCCGAAGCCCCGGATACGACCGAGATCTGGGGCACGACGCCGCCCAGCGCGACGCTCTCGCGGAAGATCCGTCCGTAGCCCGCCAGCGCGGCGGTTCCCTCCTGCATCCGCGCTCCGGCCGACTCCACGAACCCCACTACCGGGATCCGCGCCCGTCCTGCGATCTGGAGCACGCGGACGATCGTGTCGGCGTGGCGCTCGCCGAGCGAGCCGCCCAAGAACAGGCCGTCCTCGGCATAGCAGGCGATCGGACGGCCATCGACCATGCCGGTGGCACCGACCACGCCGTCGCCTCGCTGTGCACGCCCGCCGAGCCGCTCCGATGTGACCTGCGAGCGCAGCACCTGGACGCTGCCCGGGTCGCATAGCGCCTCGAGCCGCTGCAGCGGCGTCATCCGCCGCGCGGGCTCGCGGATCTGGGCGACGGCGCCCATCACTCGGCTCCTCGCAGCACCAGCGCGACGTTGTGGCCGCCGAATGCGAACGAGTTGGAGACCGCCGCCGGCGGACCGCCGTTGGCGGCGATCAGCGGCCGGGCCTCCCCGGGCACGTAGTCGAGGTCGCAGTCGGGGTCCGGCACCTCGTAGCCGAGCGTCGGGGCGATGACCCGCGTGCGCAGCGTCTCCGCCGTCGCGATCGCCTCGACCGCCCCGGCGGCGCCGAGCAGGTGGCCGATCGCGGACTTGGTCGAGGAGACGGGAACCTGCCGGGCGCGCTGCTCCCCGAGCGCCCGCTTGAGCGCCGCGGTCTCGGCCGCGTCGTTGAGCTGCGTCGAGGTCCCGTGGGCGTTGACATACGACACGTCATCCGGCGTCATCCCGGCGTCGGCGAGCGCGAGCTCGATCGCCCGCGCCGCGGGGCCGCCCGTCGGCTCGGGCGCGGTCAGGTGGTATGCGTCGGAGGTGGAGCCGTAGCCGGCTACTTCGCCAAGGATCTCGGCGCCCCGGGCCTTCGCCGCCTCGGCCTCCTCGAGCACCAGCGCGCCCGCCCCCTCCCCCATCACGAACCCGTCGCGACGGGCGTCGAACGGGCGAGAGGTGCCAGTCGGCGAGAGCGCCTGCATCGCCTCGAAGCACGCGAACGCGAACGGGGTCAGCGTGGCCTCGGACCCGCCCGCGACCGCGGCGTCCGCATCGCCGTACTGGATCATCCGCAGTGCCGAGCCGATCGCGTGCGCGCCGCCCGAGCAGGCCGACACGACTCCGTATGCCTGGCCTCGCAGGCCGTACTTCATGGACACGGCCGCGGCGGCGGCGTTGGGCATGTATTGCGGGATTCCGAGCGGCGAGACCATCCGCGGACCCTTTTCCCGCATCACGTCGAGCTGGGCCTCGATCGTCTCCTGCCCGCCGATCCCGGTCGCGATCACGCATCCGACCCGGAGCGAGTCGTACGGCGGCTCGCCGTCCCAACCGGCCTGCGCGAGCGCCTCGCCCCCAGCGACGAGGGCCAGCTGCGAGAAGCGGTCGAGCCGGCGGATCTCCTTCACCGACAGGAATTCCTTGGGCTCGAAATCGCGGCATGCGCCGGCGCCATCGGCGATCCCGCAGATGCCCGAAGCCCACCGCTCGTGCAGCGTCCGGGCACCGACGCCGAGCGGCGTGACCGCCCCGATACCGGTGATGACGACCCTGCGCTTCATCGTTCCCTGCTCACGCCCCGCATTCATCCGGCCTTGCTGACGATCAGGTCGATCGCGTCGCCGACGGTCCGAAGCTCCTTCATGTCCTCGCCCTTGAGCACGACTCCGTACTCGTCCTCCACGATCTGCGCGAGCTCGACCAGGTCGAGGGAGTCGATGTCGAGCTCCTCGAACGTGGCATCCCGCGTGATCTGGTCGGCATCGGGTCCGAAGCTCGCGAGCGTCTCGATGACGCGAGCCTCGACCTGCTCGGTGGTGACTGCTGGCATTTCTCGGTTCTCCTTGTCCTGGTTCGTCGCTTTGTAGATCCGCCTAGGCGGCCAGTCCTCCGTCGACGCTCAGCACCGCCCCGGTGACGTAGCCGGCCTCCTCGGAGACGAGGAAGCGTACGCACGCCGCGACCTCCTCCGGAGTTCCCGCCCGTCTCGCGGGCACCGCGGCGAGCAGGTCCCTGGAAACCTCGGCGGTCATGTCGGTATCGATCCACCCGGGCGCGACGGCGTTGACGGTGACACCGCGACGGGCGACCTCGACGGCCGCCGTCCGCGTGAGCGCGATCAGCCCGGCCTTCGCCGCCGCGTAATTGGCCTGGCCGGGATTGGCGCGCAGCCCCACGACTGACGCGATGTTGACGATCCTGCCGGTTCGCGCCCGCATCATGGGGACGAGCGCCCGCCGAGTCATCCGGAATGCCGCGTTGAGGTCGGTCTCGATCACCGAGTTCCACTCCTCGTCGCCCAGCGAAGGCGTCAAGTCGTCGCGGCTGATTCCCGCGTTGTTGACGAGCGCGAGCACCGGGCCGTCGTACTCGGACTCGAGCGCGCCGAACAGCTCATCGGGCGCCGCGGGGTCCACCACGTCGCCGGCGAGCGCGATCGCCCGCCCACCCGCGTGCTCGATCTCGGAGACCACCCGTTCGGCGCCTTCCCGGCCCGAGCGGTAGTTGACGCCGACGGCCCAGCCGTCGCGAGCGAGCGCCCGGGCGATCGCAGCGCCGATACCGCGCGACGCGCCGGTGACGAGCGCGGATCCCTCGCGCTTGGCGCGCGCTCGGCTTCCGGCCTCGCTGGTTTGCGCGGCGCGCGAGTCATCCAGCTGCTCAGCCACCGTCTGCTCCCCCCCACTCGATCACGCCGCCGCCCCACGTGAACCCGGCGCCGAATGCGCCGAGCAGCACGCGCGCGCCGGGCCTCAGCCGGCCGTCTCGCTCCGCCGCGGCCAGGCCCAGCGGGAGCGTGGCGGCGGACGAGTTCCCCAGCCGCTCAATGCAGTCGACGACGCGCGCGGGCTCCAGTCCGAGCCGCTCGCCCAGCGCATGCGTGATCCGCGCGTTGGCCTGGTGGTAGACGAAAAGGTCGATCTCGCCGAGCTCGAGGCCCGCCTGCCCCGCGGCCGCCAGCGTCGCCTCCGCCATCCGCGCGACCGCGTGCCTGTAGACGACCGGCCCGTCCATCACGAGCTTGCGGTCGGCGTGGCTCGCGACGATCGCGGGCGGCGTGAACCCGTCGGCGCCGAGCACGATCGGCCCGATCGCGCCATGCCCCGCCCCCGCGGGGCCCAGGACCATGGCACCCGCGGCGTCGGCGAACAGCGGCGCGGTCTTCCGGTCCTCCCAGTTGTTGATCCGGGTGATGAAGTCGGCCCCGATCACGAGCACCCACCGCGCGCGCCCGGCCTCGATCTGCGCCGCGCCGATCGCGACCGCGGACAGGAACGCGGTGCACGCGGCGCCGACGTCGAACGCTCCGGCTCGGCGCGCGCCGATCAGGTGCGCGACGAGCGGGGCGGCATTCGGCGTCAGCTCGTCCTGCGTCATGGTCGCGACGATCACGAGGTCGAGCTCCACCGGATCGACGCCCGCTCGTTCCAGCGCCGCCGTGCCCGCCCGCGCCGCGTAGTCGGACAGTCGCTCGTCCGGGGCGGCAACAGGTCGCTCGTGAATCCCGGTCCGTGACACGATCCAGTCCTCCGTTACCCCCAGCCGCTCGGCGAGCTCGGCGCTCGTCAGGCGCCCGGCCGGCAGCTCGGTGGCGAGCGAGTGAAACGCCGCACCCGTAACGCCCGGCCCGGCCCGGCGCGACCGGCCGATCCGCTCGACCTGCGGGGCGTCAAGCATTGACGAGCTCCACATCGGTGAGCGTTCGCTTCGCGAGCCCTGTGAGCACGCGGCCCGGCCCGACCTCGACGAACCGCTCGGCCCCCAGCCGGTGGAGCTCAAGCATCGTCTCTCGCCAGCGCACTGGCATCGTCAGTCCTTGAACCAGGCGCAGGCGGATGTCGTCGAACGGCTGAGCGGTCACCGCCGAGAGCACGGGGATGCGAGGGTCCTTCAGCTCGACCTGCTTGAGCCCGGCGGCGAACTCGTCAACGGCCGGCTCCATCATCGGCGAGTGGAAGGCGCCCGTCACCGGGAGCTCCATCGCCCGGAGCCCGAGCTCCTTGGCGGCAGCCGCCGCCGACGGCAGCGCCGCACGGGACCCCGAGAGCACGATCTGCTGCGGGGAATTGTCATTTGCCACCGCCAGGCCGTGGTCCTCGGCGAGCGCCTCGGCGTGCTCCGCGGCGCCCGCTCCGAGGAGGGCGAGCATCCCCCCGTCTCCGGCGCGCTCTCCCGCCTCCTGCATCAGCCGCCCACGCAGCGCGACCAGCGCCAACCCGTCGCGCTCCCGCAGGCTGCCGGCGGCGACGAGCGCGGCCAGCTCGCCGAGCGAGTGGCCCGCCATCAGGTCCCGATCGGGCCGGCCGAGTGCCGCCCACCCCGCGAGGCTCGCGCAGAAGATCGCCGGCTGAGCGAACTTCGTCCCCTCCTCGGCGCGCGGGAACGGATCCTCGCCGACGATCTCGTTCACCAGCGCCAGTAGGTCCGGCCGCACGCGCACGACCGCGTCGCGCATGTCTCGCGACTGGCTGCCCTGGCCGGGGAACAGGATCGCCGTGAGCGCCATTCGTAGTCCTCTACGCGCACGCGCGCGTGGAGATACAGCCCGGGTGCGTAGTTCTCCCCGTTCGGGGGGAGGTAGGCTAAGCGACCCCATGAGCCTGCCGCAGCCAACCGCGACGTCAACCGCCCTGGTCACCGGCGCCTCCGCCGGTATCGGCGCCGAGATCGCGCGCGAGCTCGCGCGGCGCGGTCACGGCGTCGTACTCGTGGCTCGGCGCAAGCAGCGGCTCAATGAGCTTGCGCAGGAGCTGAGCACCGAATACGGCGTCCGTGCCGAGACGCTCGCCTGCGATTTGAGCAAGCCGGCCTCGCGCTCGCGGATCTCCGGCCGGCTGACCGAGCTCGGGCTGGACGTCGACATCCTCGTCAACAACGCAGGCTTCGCCACCGGTGGGCCGTTCCACGACTCAGATCCGTCGCGGGAGATGGAGCAGGTCCAGGTGCTCGTCGAGGCGGTCGTCGCGCTCACCTCGGCGTTCCTGCCGGGAATGGTGGAGCGCGGACGGGGCGCAATCCTGAACGTCGCGTCCACCGCCGCGATGCAGCCGGCGAATGTGACGCC
>CAVOIU010000029.1:0-96084 GCA_963695965.1 uncultured Solirubrobacterales bacterium | reverse complement strand
GAAGAGCAAAGTAGTTCCTTTCGGTTAGAAACACCGGTTCAGCCCGAACGTGGACCGGCCGCCCTACTTCGAGCCCCACGAAAGAATCGCCGCTCCGCTGCCGCCAACTGTGGCCGACTTGTGACCACCATGTCTTGATCTTGTAACGACGGAAGGACCTCGAGACCGCAGCCGGAGCTTTTCTCCTAGCCTGCCCGCGGTGAACTCAGGAGGAGCGACGCGATGGGGGTGACGGCGCACGTCTCGCCCAGGACGACGAAGACCAGACGGGCAAGCCGCGTCGGTGACCGCGTGCTGTTCGGCCTGTGCGCGCTGGCGGGCGTGATCGTCGCGATCACGCTCGTGGACCTCGGATATCAGCTGGTCAGCAACGCGAAACCGTCGATCGACCGATTCGGTTTCGGCTTCCTCGGACACGAGGCCTGGGCACCGAACTTCAAGATCTTCGGCGCCGCCGACATGCTTTACGGAACGGCGGTCAGCTCGGCGATGGCGCTCGTTATCGGCGCGCCGCTGGGGATCGCGATCGCGATCTATCTGTCGATGATCGCCCCGCGACGGGTGAGCGCCTTCGTCGGTCCGCTTGTCGAGATGCTGGCGGCGGTGCCCAGCATCATCTACGGCTTCTGGGGCGTGATCGTGCTCGCGCCGTTCATCCAGCGGATCGAGCCCGGGCTGCACAGCGCGCTCGGCTTCATCCCGCTGTTCGGCCCGCCCCAGACCACCGGCATCAGCGTCTTCACGGCGGGCCTCGTGCTCACGCTGATGATCCTGCCGATCGTCTCCTCGCTGTGCCGCGACCTCTTCCTCACCGTGCCGAGGGAGCTCACGGAAGGCGCGGAGGCGCTCGGGGCGACGCGGTGGGAGATCATCCGCGGGATCGTCCTGCCCTCTACGATCTCCGGCGTCAGTGCCGCGACCGTGCTCGGCTTGGGGCGGGCGCTCGGCGAGGCGATCGCGGTCTCGCTGGTGATCGGCGACGCCAACGGCATCCACGCGTCGCTATTCCAGCCCGGCGCGACGCTCGCCGAGCGGATCGCCAACCAGTTCCCCTCACCGGTGAACCCCTTGCACACGGCCTCGATGTTCTACGCGGGCCTCCTGCTGCTGGTGATCTGCCTCCTGACCAGCCTTGGTGCCCGCGCAATCGCAGGACGGTTCGACGTCGAACGCCGGTATGCGCTCGCGGCGGAGGGTGGTCTATGAGCAATAGCCACACCCTGACCGCGGGCGACGCGCCCCTGTTCGATCCGACCGCCCCGCTGACGGCGACGGGCAATCTCCGCCGCCGCTCGATCATGAGCCATCTCGTCGACGGGGGGGCGAGCATCGCGGCGCTGATCGCGGTCGTAATGCTCGGCTTTGTCATTTACGGCGTCGTAAGCCGCGGCGCGTCGGCCCTCAGCTTCTCGTTCGTGTTCACGAACCCGCAGGGGTTGGCCGGGGGAGGGATCTTCAACGCGCTGATCGGAACGATCGAGATCGTGATGATCGGCGCGCTGATCGCGGCGCCGCTCGGCATCCTGACGGGCCTGTACTTGACGGAATTCGCGGGCAAGCGCTCGCGCACGGGGCGCGCGATGGCGGTCGCGCTCGATGTGCTCCAGGGCGTGCCGACGATCGTGACCGGCCTGTTCATCTACGGCCTGATCGTGATTCCTTCGCATACGGAATCGGGGATTGCCGGAGCCCTCGCGCTCGCGATCGTGATGCTGCCGCTGATGGCGCGCGCCAGCCAGGAGGTGCTGCTGCTCGTCCCGGGCACCCTGCGGGAAGCCGCGGATTCCCTGGGGGTCGCGCGCTGGCGCGCCGTGCTGACCGTGATCGTGCCGGCCGCGGCGGGCGGGATCATCACCGGCATCATCCTCGCGACCGCCCGGGCCGCCGGCGAGACCGCGCCGCTGCTGATCTGCAACTCGATCTTCAACCCTCTCACCACCCAGCTGAACCCATTCAAGGGGGTTCCCAGCGTCCCGATGCTGATCTACACCTCGTACGATCTCGCCGTGCCGGAGGCGCTCACCCGCCTATGGGGGGCGGCATTCGTACTGCTGGTGGGCATCCTCCTGGCGAACATCCTCGCGCGCCTGCTGCTGGCACGCAGCCGTGCGAAGATGGGCGGGGCATGACGGCCGTGGACTCCCCCGGAAGCCGAGCGTACGGCGAGGATCCCGTGCCGAGCCGAGTGCGGATCAGCACCGAGCCGCTCCCACCGACGCTCCCGACCCGCCGGCTCGAGAGCTACGACGTCGACGCCGTACGACCGGCGGTATTCGACATCCGCGACATGTCGGTTCACTACGGCTCAAACCAGGCGTTGACGGGCACCACGCTGAAGATCTATCGGAACCTCGTGACGGCGGTGATCGGGCCATCTGGGTGCGGCAAGTCCACGTTCATCCGGAGCCTCAACCGGATGAACGACGCGATCTCCGGCTTCAAGCTCTCAGGCCAGGTGCTGTACCACGGCCACGACGTTTACGGCGCGGGCGTCAACCGGGTGGAGGTCCGGCGGCGGATCGGGATGGTGTTCCAGAAGCCGAATCCGTTCCCGAAGTCGATCTTCGACAACGTCGCTTGGGCGCCTCGCAATCTCGGGCTCAGGTCGCACGTGGACGAGCGTGTGGAACGGGCCCTGAAGCAGGCCGCGCTGTGGGACGAGGTCAAGGACCGGCTCAAGAAGAGCGCGCTCGGTCTCTCGGGGGGCCAGCAGCAGCGCCTCTGCATCGCGCGGGCGATCGCGGTCGAGCCGGACGTGCTGCTGCTCGACGAGCCGGCCTCGGCGCTCGACCCGGTGTCCACGGCCGCGATCGAGGAGCTGATGCTCACGCTCAAGAGCCGTTACACGATCGTGATCGTCACGCACAACATGCAGCAGGCCGCCCGGGTGGGCGATCGGGCCGCGTTCTTCAGCCTCGACCGGACAGACAATGTTGGGACATTGATCGAATACGACGACGTCGAGACGATCTTCCGCGACCCGAAGGACCAGCGGACGCGGGAATACGTAACCGGCCAGTTCGGATAACGGAGGCGCGCATGCGCGCCTCCGCGGACCGCGCATGCGCGGTCCGGCCGGGGTCGCATGCGACCCCGGCTACGCGCTGATTGCGTCGCTGTGAACCTGCTTCAGCAACGGCTGGCCGCACTGCCAGCAGAACACGGCGCCCACCGAGTGTGGCGCGGCGCATGATTCGCACTCGCCGGCAGTGGACGTCTCCTCGAGCCTCAGGATTCGCTCGACTTCGCTCAGCTGTGCGTCGACGCTCTGCAGCTCGGCGGCTCGTCTCACCAGCACGTCGACGCGGATCCGGTCGCGGATCGCCATCTCGTACACGAGCCCGCCGAGGTCCACTGAAGCTCGGCGACGCGGGCGTTGAGCTGATCCCGGCGGCGCTGGAGATCGATCAGCTCCGCCTCGTTCGACGGCGCCCCGAACGGGGCTCGGCGTCCGCCGGCGGCATTCTGCTGCTCCGGCATCGCGGCGCGGCCGGGGGCCATCCGGACGATCCCGCGGAGGCGCTCTGGCAACGCGGGCACGATCAACCGCCGGGGAAGAAATTGCCGGTGAACTTGCCGTTCTGGCACCCGGCGCCACCGCTACAGGCCTGCCCGGGCTGCACGGTCGGGTTGTTCACCAGGTTGCCGCCGTTGTTGCCGAACACCTTTGCCGCGGCGGCATTGGCCTTCGCCTTGACCTGCGCGTTGAGGTGGACGACAACCGGCTTGAGCTTGCCGACCTTCTTGTGAGTCTTCGTGTTTGCGGTGACGCCCCCCGCGACGCCCGAGGTGGCGCCGCCGCTCCCGACGGTGACGATCTGGGCGGGCGCGGACGCACGAGTCGGACTGTTGCTGTTGTGGCCGATCAGGACCCCGACTCCCATCGCGAGCAGCAGTGTCGCCACCCCGGCCACGAGCGTGGTGGCCGCCGAGATCCGGGTGCGGTGGGGCTTGGGCTCCGCCGGCGGGGGTGCGGCTGTTGCAGCCAGCGAGTCGAACGAGAAGCGTGGCTTGCCACGCCTGTTGCCGCAGTTGACGCAGTAGCGCTGGTCGCTCGCCAGCGGCCTCTGGCAGCTGGTGCAACGGTCGCCGACGGCCCCCGCCAACAGCTCGTTGGTGGCGGGCTCGTCGTCATCGGTCGTGGTCGGAGGGATTGCCACTCGCGCCAGTATGGTGGGGTCCGGCGCAGCAATTGTGACCAAGATGTGACTGCGCCACGAGGCGCCACAGACCTCCGCCCGGCCGCTTGAAGCGTCTCGCCGGCCGATTCGCTGGTCACAGGCCGTTCACATTCTCGCCGGCTGCCCACGCGACACTCAGCGGTGGCGATGAGCGCGAACGGCGGCAACGATCAGAGCATCCTTGGATGCGGCGAGTGTGGGGCACCGCTCGCACACGACCAGCGCTACTGCGTGCAGTGCGGCGCCCGGCGTGGCGGGCTGCCAACCCATGTCGCCGGGCTGTTCGCCGGGATCGTCGAGCGCGGACGCCGGGTCGCAACTCCCGCCCGCCCTGACGGGGAATCGTTGGTGCCGCAAACTCACTGGTACGACTCCTGGGTCCAGGCCCCGCGCGCGGCGGCGGTGGCGGTCCTCAGCATGCTCGGATTCGGGGTCGTGGTTGGATCGCTGGTGACGGGGAGCGCCGCGAGCGAGCTCGCGCCGGTGATCGTTGCCGTTTCGCCCGCGAGCCAGGCCGCCAACCAGCTGTCTTCAGGCGGGGGATCGGACTCTTCAGGCGGCAGCGGCGGACCGCAGACAATCACGGTGACCACCCCCTCGCCGACGGCCGGCGCCGTCGGCAGCGGCGGCGGTGGTTTCTCGAGCGGCGGTAGCTCCACCACGGCGGCCGGAACGCTGACACCGACGAACAACGCGCCTCCGATCAAGCACGTGTTCATGGTCATGCTGTCCGATCAGAGCTACAGAAAGACCTTCGACCAGAGCAAGATCGACCCGTACCTCGCCAAGACGCTCGTCGCGAAGGGCGAGCTCGTTCCGAGCTACTACGCCGTCGCAGGCGGCTCGCTCGCGAACGAGATCGCGGTGGTCAGCGGTCAGGGGCCGACGCCCAACACCGTCAAGAACTGCCCTCAGTACTCCGATGTCGTTCCCGGCACGTCCGGAGCCAAGGATCAAGTCCTAGGTCTCGGATGCGTGTATCCGAGTGCAGCCAATACGCTCGCCGGCCAGCTCGACGCGGTCCACCTCCAGTGGAAGGCCTACGTCCAGACCACGGGCAGCGGGAAAGCGGCCCAGCTGCAGGCGTGCAAGCACCCGAAGCTCGGCGCCCGCGACCGCACGCTGCCGGCGGCCGGAGATCCGTACCTGACGTGGCGCAACCCGTTCCTGTACTTCCAGTCGCTGCTTTCGGGCGGCCCCTGCCCGAAGAACAACGTGCCGCTCACCCAGCTCACGACCGACCTCAAGTCGGTCAGCACCACCCCGACGCTGTCCTACATCGTGGCCGACGCGTGCGATAACGGCAGCGACACTCCGTGCGCGCCGGGCGCAAAAGCGGGGCCGCGCGCCGCGGACGGGTTCCTGAGGTCGGTGATCCCCGGGATCCTGGGCTCACCCGCGTACAAGGCGGATGGGCTGATCGCGATCACGTACGACCAGGCACCCCAGACCGGCCCCGACGTGGACCACAGCAGCTGTTGCGGGAACCCGCAGAGCTATCCCAACCTGGTCGGCTTCACGGACACCGGCGGCACCGGAGGAACGACGGGCCCTAGCGGGCCGACCGGACCCAGTGGTCCGACCGGATCGCCGCCTGGCCTCGGCCTCGGCAACGGGCAGACGAGCGCGACCGGCGGCGGCGGTCAGGTCGGGCTGCTGCTGCTCTCCAGGTACGTGACACCCGGTGTCCCCGAGGTGACCGACTTCTACAACCACTACTCGCTGCTGGCGAGCATCGAGGACGCGTTCGGCTTCAAGCGCCTCGGCTATGCGTCCGTCAAGTCGCTTCCGGTGTTCGGGTCCGGCGTCTGGGACAACTACGGCAGCGGCGGCTTCTAGGCGTCTCGTCGCCGCGCCCGCTGCATCCACGCCTGGGCACCGGTCTGGATCGCGTCCCAGGGCGAGCCGAGTGGCGGGGTATAGGAGAGGTCGAGCTCGGAGATCGCCTGGACGGTCATCTCGTTGAAGATCGCGGTGGCCGCGATGTCGATCCGCTTGGCGATCTCGGAGCCGAGGAGGCCGACGAGCTGGAGTCCGAGCAGGCGCCCGTCGCGGCGATCGCCGGTAAAGCGCATCGCGATCCTCTGGCTCCCCGGGTAATACGCCTTGTGGTCGTCCGCCTCGCTGCCGACGGTGAGCGGGTCGAAGCCGCCCATCGCGGCTTCGTGGTCGCGCAGCCCGGTCCGGGCCGCGACGAGGTCAAACACCTTCACCACCTGCGTCCCGAGGCTGCCGGCGAACTCGCGGCTTCCGCCGAGCGCGTTCTCCCCCGCGACCCGCCCCTGCTTGTGGGCGGTCGTCCCCAGCGGGAGGTAGCTCTCCCCGAGCAGGCGATGGTGGGTGACGGCGCAGTCGCCCGCGGCAAACACGTCCGGGAGACTGGTGCGCATCCGGCGATCGACGGCGATCGCGCCACTGGGGCCGAGCTCCGCTCCCGCCGCCGCCGCGAGCCCGCCGTCCGGGCGGACCCCGACCGAGACCAGCACCACGTCGGCGGGCACCGCGAGCGGCTGTCCGTCCGGACCGGTCACGCGGACCTCAAGCCGCGCCGGCGAGCGCTCGGGCGCCCTGGTGATCGCGTCCACGCGCGTCCCGCAGCGCACGTCGACATCGTGGCGTGCCAGCTCCGCGCGCACGAGTGCGCCGAGCTCCCGGTCTGCCGTCGGCAGCACCTCCGGCAGTTGCTCGAGCTGCGTTACGGACAGCCCACGAGCGCTGAACGCCTCGGCCATCTCCAGCCCGATGTAGCCCGCCCCGACTATCGCCGCCCGCTCTATATGAGGCCGCTCAAGCGCCCCGGACAGGGCGAGCGCGTCGCCGATCGAATGCAGCGTATGCACGCCGTCCTCGACACCGAGACGGTCCAGGCCGTCAATCGGCGGCCTCACCGGGACGGCGCCCGTGCCGATGACCAACGCGTCGTAGTCGATCGATGACTCGCGGCGATCGGCGCCGGACACGATCACTCGCCGCCCGATCGCGTCGATCGCGTGGACGCGCGTGTCGAGCAGCAGCGCCATGCCTTTCGCTTCGAGGTCGGCGAGGCTGCGGTGCGCGAGGTTACGGTGGTCGCCGACCTCGCCCGAAACGTAGTAGGGGATCCCGCAGATCGAGAAGTTCGGGTATGCGTCCTCCAGCACGACCATCACCTGCGCCGTGTCGTCGAGCTCCCGCGCGCGGAGCGCCGCGCTGATCCCCGCGTCGCTGCCGCCGATCGCCACGAGTCGCATCGTCACGCAGCCCCACGATCGTGCGGAACGACGGCCTCGGCGGCCTCGGCGGGCGTGATGTCGGGATAGAGCAGCGTGATCACGCCGATCGCGACGGCCCCGCCGATCACCTGCGCGACGACGAAGCCAGGCACCGACGCCGGTGCAATCCCCGCGAACGTGTTCGAGAACATCCGGCCGACGCTGATCGCCGGGTTCGCGAAGCTCGTGGAGCTCGTGAAGAAGTACGCCGCACCGATGTACGCGCCGACGGCCGCGGGTGCCGCGGCCGCTCGCCTCGTGCGTGCCAGCGAGAAGATCACGAGCAGCAGGCCAAGGGTCGCGATCACTTCGGCAAACAGGTGCGCGGGCGAGGCACGGTGCTTGGTCGAGACGCTGACCGCGGCCAGCGCAAACATTCCGTTGGCCACCACGGCACCGAGGATGCAGCCCGCGACCTGCGCCGGGACGTAGGCGAACGCCTCGCGCCACTTGAGTCCGCGGAAGGTCGCGTCGACGAGCGACACGACGGGGTTGAAATGGCCCCCGGACACCGGTCCGAACATGAGGATGATCGTGAACAGCCCGGCGGCGGTGGCCGCCGCATTCTCGAGCAGCTGCAGCCCCGTGTCCCCGGGAGACAGCCTCTGCGCAGCGACTCCCGAGCCGATCACGACGGCGGCCAGGAATGCCGATCCGAGCAACTCGGCAAGCAGACGCCTTCGGAGACTGACCACGACGCGTCTAGGCCGTTTGGGATCGCGGAATCCGACGGCCCGCCATCGCGACCTCGCTGGGGAGCAGCAGCGACAGCAGGCCGGCGATGACGAGGAACGCGGCCGATACCCAAAGGCACGCGGTGAGCCCGTGCCACTGGTAGAGCAAGCCCGACAGCACGGTCCCGACGAGGCGCCCGCACGCGTTCGCCATGTAGTAGAAGCCGACGTTCATCGCAACCTTGTCGTTGTCCGCGTACGCGAGGATCAGGTACGAGTGGACGGCTGAGTTCATCGCGAACGCGATGCCGAACGGGATCAGCCCCGCGATGATCGCGAGCGTCGGGTCGACGCCCGCGTTCAGGGCGACCGCCATCGCCGCCGGGCAGATCGCGACTCCCAACGCCAACCACACAGCGGTCCTGCCGTCGGGCTCTCCCCCGGCGCCCTTGCCCCTGCCGCGAACGAGGCGGGGCGCGATCACCTGCACACCGCCGTATCCGATCACCCATACGGCGAGCAGCGTTCCGACCTGCCAGAAGCTCCAGTGAAGCGCCGAATAGAGAAAGAACGGAAGGCCGACGACGAACCAGACGTCTCGCGCCGCGAACAGGAAGATCCGCGCAGCGGCGAGGATGTTGACCGCGCGGTTGTTCGAGAACATGCGCTTGAACTTCGCCTTGTTGTCCGGGCGGCCGAGGTGTCCCCGGATCCCGATCAAGGTCACGATCAGCGCGATCAGCACGAGCACCACGAGCGCAAGCACCGCGGGCTGGAACCCGAACACCGTCAGCAGCAGGGCGCCGAGGAAGAACCCGACCCCCTTCAGCGCGTTCTTCGAACCCGTGAGGATCGCAACCCAGCGATACAGCGAGGACTGGTCATCCTCCGCAACCACGAACTTCACGGCGCTCTTGGAGCTCATCTTGTTGAGGTCCTTCGCCACGCCGGATAGCGCCTGCGAGGCCATCACATATGGAACGACCAGCAGTGACTTCGGCGCGAAGCCGAGCATGCAAAGCGCGGTCACCTGGATCGCGAGGCCCATGTACAGCGTCATCTTCAGGCCGAGGCGCGCGGCGAGCCAGCCGCCGACCAGGTTCGTGACGATGCCCGCGATCTCGTAGAAGATGAACAGCGACGCGACCTGCAGCGGCGAGTAACCCAGCTTGTCGAAATAGAACAGCACCAGCGTGCGAATCGCCCCGTCGACGAGCGTGTCCGTCCAGTACGCACCTGTGACGAGCACGTAGTTACGGAGGTCCCCTCGGGGCGAGGCGGGGGCGGCGGTTGCGGCTGCAGCAGCGCTAGCCATGGGCCGCCTTCGTACCGTCAGGGCCGACGATCCGCTCGGCGCCGGGAAGAGTCTCCGCGATCGTCCGCGCCAGCTCGACGAGCCGGTTGGCGTAGCCCCACTCGTTGTCATACCACGCGAGGATCTTGACCTGGGTTTGGTCGGTGACCATCGTCGACGGGCCGTCGACGATGCCGGAGCGCGGGTCGTCCCTGAAGTCGACCGACACCAGCGGTCGTCGCTCGTAGCCGAGGATTCCCCTCAGCGGGCCGGCGGCGGCGGCCTCGAGCAGGTCATTGACCTCCTCGATCGTCGTCGGGCGGGCCACCTCGAACACACAGTCCGTGAGCGACGCGTTGAGCAGCGGGACGCGCACGGCGAGGCCGTTCGAGCCTGCCCTCGAGCTCGGGGAAGATCAGGCCGATCGCGGTCGCCGAGCCGGTCGTGGTGGGGATCAGCGAGACGCTCGCGGCCCGCGCCCTGCGCAGGTCCTTGTGCGGAGCGTCGATCAGCGACTGCGTGTTGGTCATGTCGTGAATCGTCGTGATCTGCCCGTGCCGGATCCCGACCCCCTCGTGGATCACCTTCACAACCGGCGCGAGGCAGTTGGTCGTGCACGATGCGGCCGTCACGATGTCGTGGAGCTCGGGGTCGTACAGATCGTCGTTGACGCCGACGATCAGGTTCAGCGCATCCTTCTTCACCGGAGCCGCGACGATCACCTTGCGCACTCCCTGGTGGAAGTACGGCTCGAGCGACTCCCGCGTCCGGAACTCCCCGGAGCACTCGATCACGATCTCGACGCCGAGCTCGCCCCACGGCACGTCTGCGGGCTCGGCTGCCTGGCTGTAGCCGATCGCCGTGCCGTTGACTCGGAGCACCCCGTCGCGACCGTCGACATCCTCCGGCCAGCGCCCGTGGATCGAGTCGAACACGAGCAGATGGGCAGACGTCTCGGCGTCGCCGTGAAGCTCGTTGACGTGCGCGAACTCGAGCTCGGGCCGGCCCCATGCCGCGCGCAACGCCAGGCGGCCCATCCGACCGAAGCCGTTGATCCCGACCCCCACGCTCATGCAGGCTACCCGCGATCCCTCAGGGGAGCGTGTACTCGAGGACTTCGCAGTGCTCCGCTCGCAAGCACTCGCGCGTGCGCTTGTGCGCCAGCGTGAGAATATGGCTCCGAACCGGGACGTGGTCGTAGTCGTCGAGGACGCGATCCGCGCATGCTCGGATGATTTCGGGTGGCCGCGCGTCGGCGAACTCCCGGACCAGCTCAGGGAGAAGCTTTTCCAGACGCCAGCGGTGGGCAGTCCCGTCGTCGCGGATCGCGCTGAGATTGGTCCGTACGAGCTCCTGCACCCGCTCGTCGATCATGTCGCGAATCTCGCGCACCTCATCGACGGGCCGTCCCGCTGGGTCGGGAATGTCCCAGTCGTCGACCCTCGTTGGAACGTACGGGCAGACATCGCCGCAGCCCATCGTCACCGCCCAGTCGGCGTGCAGCTGCATCTCGACCGAAAGGCGCTTTGGCTTCCGGCCCGCCAGATCGATATCGAGCTCGCGCATCACCTCAATCACCTCGGGCCACAGTTGGCGCGCCGGATCGGACCCCGCCGATTCGCCGCGGATGTCCTCGGGGGCGTGGCGCTCGAACAGCGCCTGGGCCATCTGCGAGCGTCCCGCATTTTGGGTGCACACGAACAGCACGTACTTCATCGCCGCTCCTTTACGGACGGGCCACGGTCACTGGCCCGGGAGTGTATGCATTGACAATCATCGTTTCAATCGATATATGTATATAGATGACCATCGATCTGGAGCTGACACCCAAGACAAAGCGGGCGGCCGGCGAGCCCTGCTGCGAGCCCGTCGTATACCCCGATGTCGAGCGGGCCCATGCCGCCCGAATGGCTGAAGTAGCCAAGGCTCTGGGAGATCCGATCCGCCTCCAGCTCGTCGACGTGCTGCGAAAGCACGCCGGCAAGGTGTGCGTGTGCGAGCTTGTCCCCCTGTTCGACGTCGCCCAGCCCACGCTCTCGCATCACCTCAAGAGGCTGCGCGCCGCCGGGATCGTCGATTCGGAGCGCCGCGGCCTGTGGGCGTACTACTACGTGATCCCCGCGGCGCTCAAGGAGCTGTCGGAATGGCTGAGCTGACACCGACGACCCCATCCACGTGCTGCAGCACCGAGCAGCAGGCCGACTGCTGCGAGCCGCAGGACAAGGACGGCTGCTGCAGCGCGGAGTCGACGAGCTGTGGCTGTGCCGCGGGTGAGACCGATGACCCGGTCGACGTCCGCGAGCTGGTCCGTGAGCGATACGCCGCCGCGGCGCGCGGTGACGCGGGGTGCAGCGACGCCGCGGCCGCTGCCGGCACCGTCGCGCTCGGCGACGAGCGCGGCAACCAGGTGTTCGGCGCGGCGCTCTACGAGGACGACGCCGAGGATGGGGTGCCCGAGGGCGTGCTGAGCGCCTCGCTCGGCTGCGGCGTCCGACCGCGGTCGCCGACCTGGTCGAGGGCGAGACCGTCCTCGACCTCGGCTCGGGCGCCGGAGCCGACGTTTTGATTTCTGCCCGCCGGGTGGGACCGACCGGCAGGGCCATCGGCCTGGACATGACCGACGAGATGCTTGAGCTCGCGCGGGCGAACGCGGCGCGGGCGGAGTCGAGAACGCCGAGTTTCGCAAGGGCTATCTCGAGGAGCTGCCGATCGCCGACGCGAGCGTCGACGTCGTGATCTCGAACTGCGTGATCAACCTGTCGGGGGACAAGCCGCGGGTGATCCGTGAGGCGGCCCGCGTGCTGCGCCCCGGCGGGCGATTCGCCGTCTCGGACGTGATCGCCGACCCCGAGATGGACGAGCAGACCCGTGCCGATATGGCGGCGTGGACGGGGTGCGTCGCCGGCGCGCTCACCGAGGCCGAGTTCCGCGCCGCGCTCCAGGCCGCCGGCCTCGCGCAGGTCGAGATCCGCGAGACCCACCGCGTCCACGAGCACGCGGCGGCGGCGATCATCCGCGCCCGGAAGCCGGCGCGATGATTTTGCCGCTCTAGCGGTACGCGATCACGTACGCGCCGGGTCCCTGCGGCGTCGCCGTTCCGCCCGTCGAGCTGGCGGCGCCAGTTGCCGAACTCGCCGCGACGAGCACCTCTCCCTCGGCGATCGAAACGCCGTTGCTCGTCAGCCCAGTGCCGGTGGGCGAGCCGGTGTCGACGCTCAACTGGCGCTTGAAGAGTGGCGCGCCGGTGCTCGCGTCGAAGGCGCTCAAGAAGCCGTTGTTGTCAACGACGTACACGACACCATCGGCCGTGCTGGTCGACTGGTAATGAACCCCGTCGCCCAGCGGGCTGGCCCAGTTCAGCGCGCCCGCATCCCGGCCCAGTGAGAACAGAGTTCCACCGGGCGTGCCGACGACGTCGATCGAACTGCCGTCGAATGCTGTCGAACCTGCGTTGCACACCGCGCAGGGCCCGCCGACCACTCGATGCCAGGCCGGTGCCATCGTCGTCGCGTTGGCGACGTGATACACGCCGGCCTTCTGAAGCTCGCCGACGAGCTCGTTGCCTGAGGAGTCGGTGAACAGGTTGGGCGATGCTCCGAAGTCGAGGTCGAGCTGGCCGCAGACGGGATCGTCCAAAGGCCAGGGCAGGCCGGTGCTGTCCGACGCTGAGCAGGCCGGAGTCTGGGCGGCAGCCTGCAGCGCGCCGGTGTACTGGTCGACGTTGCCCGGGTAAGCCGCGACGATCTCGCCGAACTTCGGGTTGGGCGTGACGCCGTCTGAGAGGTAGCGGTTGAGATCGATCTTGACGATCGCGTCCGTGTTCGGATCCTGCTTGGTCTTGGAGTCGGGGTTGCCGGTGCCGTAGTACAGGAACCCCGTCCTGGGGTCGAAAGCCGGGGTGTCCCATAGCCCACCGCCCGCGTAGCCCTGCGCCTGATCGGCGGGTGAGACGACCGGCGTGACCTTGATCAGCGCCCCCGGTGGTCGCGTCGATGATCGCGAAGCCGCCCGAATCCGACGTCATCGCCCTCCGGATCCGAGTAGCCGGCCACGACCATGCCATTGACGACAGTCGGGCTCGCGTTCGTGTAGTACCCCGAGCTCGAGATCAGCGGGGGGTTCTGCCAAACGACGCTGCCCGTAGAGCGATCGAGCGCAATCGCGTAGGGGCCGCCGGTCTCGCTTACGAGCCAGATCAACTTTGAGCCGCTGACCGCGGCGGCGCCCACGACCGCGCCGCCCAGCCCGGGGCTCGGGACGGTCAACCGGTGCTCCCAGACAAGCTTTCCGCTCGATGCATCGATCGCGTACAGGTTGCCGGCACTCGAGCCGCACGAGCGCACACCGCCAGAGACCACCGGCGTGCTGTCAACGGCGGAGGTGTCGCCATAGCTTGCGGTCGAGAACACCCACGCGGCAGAGAGCGAGCCAGCAGCGTTAGGCCGATCCTTTGCTCCAGCGTCTGATTGCGGCTGTTGGCAAGGTCGTGGCCGTAGACCGGCCACTCACCGCTGGCCGATGGCGGCGCCGTACACGGCGGTGGCCCGGCCACACCGTAGTGACAATCGTGAGGCTCAGTGCGACGGTCAAGAACGCCCCGCCGAGCGCGCGGCCGAGAGACCCGCGATGCATCCGGACAACTCTCCGATGAGGCGACATGGCTAGAACCTTTCCGACCGCCGCCACGGCCCGTTCGGCCCGGCGCGGGTATCAGAATCGGCAGGGCTCCCCTGCCCTCACAGAGCTCCGTAGTATGCCCGCCGCCATCAGCCCCCCGGTACCAAATTCGGTCAGCCCAAGCGTCTGACCGAGGGTCTACGCCGCGATCGCCGCGGCCGCGTCCTCCAGGTGATCGTCGCCCCAGAACAGGCGATCGCCGACGGCGACGGTCGGCACTCCGATGACGCCCGCGGCAACCGCCTGGTCAGTCTGGGCGCGGAGCCGCTGCTTGATCTCGTCGGACCCGATCCCCTCGCGGACCTCGTCGGGATCCATCCCGGCGCGGGCGACCGCCTCGAGCACCGTCTCGAGATCCGCCAGATGCCGCCCCTCGGCGAACATCATCCGGTACAGCTGCAGCGAGGCCCCGCGCAGCTGGTCCTGGTCGGCGGCCAGCAGCAACGCGCGCAGCGGCTGCAGCGAGTAGGTCTCCACCGGCCACCCCTCCGGGTAGCGCACCTCGGGCAGCCCCCGCCCGCGGGCGCGGCCCGCGATCTCGTCAAAGTGCTCGGTGCGGTCCTCAGCGAACGACCACGGGACCCTGCCGCGCTCGCGGACGATCACGCCGAACGCGATCGGACGCCACTCCGGCCTTGCCGGCAGCGTCTCGTCGACGCGGGACGCGGCCAGATACGCGTACGGCGAGCTCAGGTCGTAATAGAAGACCGGCGGTTCCACCTCAGCCCGCCCGGGGCCTCGCGCTCCAGCCCGCTTCCCAGGCTCTCGCTCAGTCCCGCTTGCCGCGGCCGTACAGGAACTTGCACATCCGCTGGAGTAGCCGCGTGCGCGCCCTTCGTACGGGAACATGTGGATGTCGCTCTTGGGCGCGAGCTTGGTCACGAGCAGCGACTGGACCTTGGTGTACTTGCGGATCCCGGCCGCCCCATGGCGGGTGCCGAGACCGGAGGTCTTCCACCCACCCATCGGCAGGTTCAGCGCCGTGTAGTTGACCTGCGCGTCGTTGACGCACACCGCGCCGGCCTCGACGCGGCGCGCAAGCGCCTCGCCCTTCTCGACGTTCTTGGTCCAGACGCTCGCCTGCGAGGCCGTAGTCGGAGTCGTTGGCCAGCCGCAGCGCCTCCTCTGCGTCCTTGACCTTCATGATCGGCAGCGTCGGGCCGAACGTCTCCTCGGTCATGATCCGCATCGAGTGATCGACGTCGACCAGCACGGTCGGCTCGTAGAAGCGTCCCGCGCCGGGGCGCTGACTGGCCGCCGACGAGCACCTTGGCGCCCTTCTGCACCGCGTCCTTGACGTGGCCATCGACGATCTCCAGCTGCGGCGGGAACGTGACGGCGCCGACGTCGACCGACCCGGCTCCCTCCGGCGGTCCCTGGCGGATCTTCCGCACGTTGTCGGTCACCTTCTGCACGAACTCGTCGTACACCGGCTCCTCGACGTAGACGCGCTCGACGGAGATGCAGACCTGGCCGCCGTTGTTCATCGAGTAGAAGGCGGCGGCATTCGCGGCCCGGTCGAGGTTGGCGTCGGCGAGGACGATCATCGGGTCCTTGCCGCCCAGCTCCAGATAGCAGGGGATCAGGCGGTCCGCGGCGGCCTTGGCGACGGCCTTGCCGGTCTTCGTCGAGCCGGTGAACATCATGCAGTCGACGTGCTCTATCAGCGCAGCGCCCGTCGACCCGTCACCGGTCGCGACCTGGAACACGCCCTCGGGGTCCCGCATTCGGCATCATCTCCTCCATCAGGAGCGAGCTGAGCGGGGTCACCTCGCTCGGCTTGAGGATCACCAATTGCCGGCCGCGAGCGCGGGGATGAAGTCGCCGAACGAGTTCGTGATCGGGTAGTTCCACGGCCCGATCACCCCGACCACGCCGATCGGCGCGTAGCGGATGATCAGTTTCTTGCCGGCGACCACTGGGTTGTTCCAGGAGGGGACGTGCTCATCCTCGAGGTAGCGCGGCGCCTCCTTGGCCCAGAACCCGAGCGCCGCGACGGTGTAGCCGTAGTCGGCGAGCTGGGCGTCCTCCTAGGTCTTGCCCGACTCCGACATGACGACCTGATGATCCGCTCGATGTTGTCGACCATCCACTTCTGGGCGCGGCGAAGGACCTTCGCGCGGCCTCGAAGCCGATCTCCTCCCACGCCGGCTGTGCGTCGCGGACGCGCTGGGCCATCTGCTCGAGCTGCTCGGCCCCGAGGATCGGGATCGTCGAGATCACCTTGCCGGTCGCCGGGTTCTCGACGGCAATCGTGGCCGCGGACGCGGCACCGTTGGTCTCGGCCGGCCTCCTGGGTGACGCTCGCCTCTCTTCTCGGGTGCTCGCGCGCTTTTGGGGGTGCTCCTACCCTGCAGCTTGGCCGGATCCGCTCGATCGCCAGGCGCAGTCCAGCTCGCCCGCTCAGCGGGGTCCAGCTCGATCGACTCGATCACCGGCGGCTCGACCGGGCGATCGCGCCGTCGGTCTGGAGGCCCTCGATCGTGTCGACCGTTCCATCCCGGCGGTGACCTGGCCGAACACCGTGTGCTTGCCGTCGAGCCAGGGCGCGCTATCGGTCGTGACGATGAAGAACTGGGAGCCGTTCGTGTTGGGTCCCGCGTTGGCCATCGCGAGCGCGCCGCGGACGATCTTGTGGTCGTTGAACTCGTCGGCGAACGTATAGCCAGGGCCACCGGTGCCCGTGCCCTGGGGACAGCCGCCCTGGATCATGAAGTCGGGGATCACGCGATGGAAGATGACGCCGTCGTAGAAGCTCTCGCCGGCGAGGCGGCGGAAGTTCGCCACGGTCTCGGGCGCGTCGTCGTCGAACAGCTCGATCGCGATCGTCCCAGCGTGGTGTTCATGTTGGCAGTGCTCATCGAAACCAGCTAGCGGGAGGCCGGAGTGGGATGCGACCGAGGGCCCCCGCCGTAGAGGGCCCGAGGGTCGCGGTCCCACGCCGCTAGCCTCGGCCGCTCGAGGCGCAGGGTTCCGCCGACCGCGGTCCCGTCACGAGCTCGACCACCCGCTCGGCCTGAGCCTCGGGTACCTCGACGAACGAGAACCGCTCGAGCATGCGCACATTGCGGACCGCCTCTCCGTCCAGGCCGTCGCCGGGTGATCGCGTGGATGATGTCCGATGGCTCGAGCCCAGCGGCGCGGCCCGCCGAGACGATCAGCTTGCGGGCGGGGCCGTCGCCGTTGGCGGACGCTGGGGCTTGGAATGCCGGCGCGGCTTGGCCGCGACCGGGGTCGGCGCGACGTGGGCGTCCTTGACCCACGGGGCGAGGCGCACGCCCGCGTGCTTCTCGATCGCCGCGATCTCCTTGCTCTGCCGGGGCTCGAAGAAGGTGATCGCGCGGCCGCTGCGACCGACCCTCGCGGTGCGCCCGATGCGGTGCACGTACACGTCCGGGGAGGTTGGGACGTCGTAGTTGATGACATGCGAGACGCCGGAGATGTCGAGCCCTCGCGACGCGACATCGGTCGCGACGAGCAGCGGGAGCTGGCCGCTCTTGAACGCGATCATCACTCCGTCGCGCGCACCCTGCGTCATGTCGCCGTGCAGGGCCCTGACGTCCATCCGACGGTCCGCAGCGTCCGGTAGAGCTGGTCGCAGCGGATCTTGGTGCGAACGAACATGATCGCCTGCTCGGGCCGCTCGGCCTCGAGGACCTCGACCAGGCGCTCGGCCTTCTCGCGCGGGGTACCTCGAGCGCGAACTGCTCGACCGAATCGACGGTCAGCGTCGCGGTCTTGACCCTCACGGTCACCGGGTCATAGAGGTACCGCTCGGCCAGCCGGCGGATCGGCGGCGGCATCGTCGCACTGAACAGCGCTGTCTGCCGGCTGGAGGGCGTCAGCGACAGGATCCGCTCGACGTCCTCGATGAAGCCCAGGTCGAGCATCTCGTCGGCCTCGTCCAGCACGACGTACCGGCACGAGTGGAGCACGAGCTGTGGCGTGAGATCAGGTCCTTGACCCGCCCGACGGTCCCGACGACGATGTGGCCGCCCCCGCGCAGCTGGGACTGCTGGGTGCGAATCGGCGCGCCGCCGAACACGGCGACGACGTCGACGCCCTTCCGGGAGCCGTATGCGCGGAGCGCCTGTGTCACCTGGATGCACAGCTCACGTGTGGGCGTCAGCACCAGCCCCTGGACCTCGTGCTCGGTCGGGTCCACGTACTGGAGCATCGGCAGCCCGAACGCCGCCGTCTTGCCGGACCCGGTCTGCGCCTGGCCGATTACGTCCTTGCCCTCCAGCAGCAGCGGGATCGTCTGCTCCTGGATCGGGCTCGGCTTCTCGTACCCGACATCGTGGATCGCCTCGAGGATCTCCGGTGCGAGTCCGAGGTCTGAGAAACCGGTCACGCAGACGAAGATAGCTTGCTCTTGATATCGTTCGGAACCGAATGTTTCGGCACCTAAGTAATTTCACCGCTTTTCTGAGTGAGCGGGAGCCCTTCCTGAGCGGGAGGGAGCGCCGTGGCTGACGCCACCGATCGCATCGACGCGTACGTCTGGCGGATCAGCTTCGTGGTGATCGTCGGATCGATCATGTCGATCCTCGACACCACGATCGTCAACGTCGCGCTGGACACGCTCAGTCGCGAGCTCCACTCGCCGATCTCCCAGATCCAGTGGGTGGTGACCGGCTATCTGCTGTCGCTGGCGGCCGTGATCCCGATCACCGGCTGGGCGGCTCGGCGCTTCGGGGGAAAGCGCGTGTACCTGGTGTCGCTGGTGCTGTTCACCGCCGGGTCCGCGCTGTGCGGGCTCGCGACCTCGACCACCGAGCTGATCGTGTTCCGCGTGCTCCAGGGCATCGGCGGCGGCATGATCCTGCCGATCGGCCAGCTGATGATGGCCCAGGCGGCGGGACCGAAGCGCATGGGCCGCGTGATGAGCATCGTCGCGGTGCCGGCGATGCTGGCGCCGATCCTCGGCCCGGTGGTCGGGGGGCTGATCCTCGACAGCGTCAGCTGGCGGTGGATCTTCTTCGTCAACGTCCCGATCGGCGTGATCGCCGTGATCGCCGCGCTGCGAGTGCTCCCGCGGGCCGAGCCGGAGGCCGCCGGTCGCCTCGACGTCCGCGGGCTCGTGCTGATGGCGACCGGCCTGCCGCTGATCACCTACGGGCTCGCGGAGGTCGGCGTCACCGGCAGCTTCACCGCCACCAAGGTGATCGTCCCGATCGTCATCGGCTTGGCGCTCGTCGCCGCATTCGCCGTGCACGCGCTGCGCATCCCGAACCCGCTGCTCAACCTGCGGCTGTACCGACGCCCCACGTTCTCCTCGGCATCGTTCGCGATGTTCTGCCTCGGCGCGGCCCTGTTCGGCGGGATGATCCTGCTGCCGCTCTACTGGCAGGGGGTCCGCCACGAGGACGTGCTCAACACTGGGCTGCTGACGGCGCCCCAGGGTCTCGGCATGGCGCTGGTGATGCCGCTCGCCGGGCGGCTGACAGACCGCTACGGGGGCGGCCCGTTCGCGCTGTTCGGCGTGATCGTGACGACCCTCGCGACGATCCCGTTCGGATTCGTCGGCGCGCACACACCGATCGCATGGCTGTCGGTCGCGATGCTGATCCGCGGGATGGGGATCGGGTTCGCGTTCATGCCGGCGATGGCGGCTGCATTCGCATCGCTCAAGCACTCGGAGCTGTCGGACGCGACCCCGCAGATGAACGTGCTCCAGCGAGTGGGCGGGTCGATCGGCACCGCCGTGCTCGCGGTCGTGCTGCAACGGGCGCTGGTTGGCCAGCACACGCTCGCGGGCCAGGCGGGCGCCTACGGGACCGCGTTCTGGGCCTCGGCCGCGCTCACCGCGCTCGCGATCGTGCCCTGCGTGATCCTGCTGCGCGCCGAGCGCGCGGCGCGGGCGGCGTCACAGGAGACCGTTGCGCCCGAGGCGATGGCCGAGGCTGTGGCCGCATGACAACCACGGCGCGAGCCACACGGGTTGCCGCGACCGAGGCCGTCGGCGTCGCGTTCAAGGGGACGCTAGCCGCACTGCGCCGGATGCGCGGGAGAGAAACCCACCGCCCCGGCGAGCTCAGCTACGCGCAGTACTCGTTGCTGTTCACGCTGCGTGAGCACCGCGAGCTGTCCTCGACGGAGCTCGCCAACGCCGCCGATCTCAGCCCGGCGAGCGTCACCGAGATGCTCGATGGTCTTGCCGCCGACGGGCTCGTGGAGCGCTCACGCTCGATGGAGGACCGGCGCGTCGTGCTCACCTCGCTCACCAAGCACGGCGCGGCTCTCGTCGAGCAGCGCCGCGCCCAGATGGAGCCGCGCTGGCAGGCGGCGCTCGCCGAGTTCAGCGAGGAGGAGCTCCTGACAGCGGCCGCGGTGCTCGACCAGCTGCGCCAGATCTTCGACGAGATCGCGGAGTCCGAGGACTGATCCTCAGCGGAGCCTGAGGGTTCCGTCGAGGTGGGGCGTGCCCTTGCCGGCGCCGCGGACGTTGAACGCGATGCCCTCCTCGATGTCGGCCTCCCCGAATTGGACCGTCGCCGGCAGCAGGATCGGCTTGCGGAACGCCACCTCGACCGAGAACCGCTTGGGCAGGCGGGGGTTCAGCGCGGCCAGGCACCGCGCCTTCGTCCACATCCCGTGGGCGATCGCAGTGGGGAACCCGAACGCCTTGGCGCTCAGCGCGTGCATGTGGATCGGGTTCAGATCGCCGGACACCGAGCCGTAGCGCCGGCCGAGATCGCCGCGCAGCCGCCACGTCGCCACCGCGGGAAGCTCGGGGGCCTCCTCGCGGTCTGAGCCGCCGCCCCCCTCCGAGCGCCTGCTCCCCTCGGAGGAGCCGCCGCGCTTGAGGAAGGTCGAGCTCTCCTCCCACGCGAGCTCGTTCCCGACCCTGGCCTCGGAGCGAATCGTGAACTTCCTACCGCGAGGGTGCGGCTCGAGCGCGGTGGCGCGCACGCGGATCTCGAGCTGCTCGGTGACCCGGATCGGGCGATGCTGGACGATCTCATTGGCGATGTGGACGAGCCCGAGCGCCGGGAACGGGAACCGCCTGTCCGTCATCAGCGCGAGGTGCAGCGGGAACGCCAGGATGTGGGGATAGGTGGGCGGAAGCTGGTCGCGAAGCGGGAACTTGCAAACCCGGTTGTACGCGGCCAGCCGGTTGCGATCGACGACGACGTCGTTGAGCGCGAGCGCCACGTCGGGGACGTCGTCCGAGCGCTTCCCGCCGCCCAGGAACGGGAGCTTTGACGACCCGGGGATCATCGCCGCGCCGGCGCGCGCGAACAGCGGCAGCATGCCCGGCGAGCTCTCGAGGACCTTCTCGGAGGACGCCATCGTCACGCCCCGATCAGGCTCTGGCCGCAGACCCGGACGATGTTGCCGGTCACGCCCGCCGACCCCGGATTGGCGAACCACGCGATCGTCTCGGCGACGTCGACCGGCAACCCGCCCTGGGCGAGGCTGTTCATGCGCCGCCCGGCCTCTCGCGTCGCGATCGGCATCGCCGCGGTCATCTGCGTCTCGATGAATCCGGGCGCGACCGCGTTGATCGTCACTCCGCGCTGGGCGAGCGGGGCCGCCCAGGCCTGGACGATCCCGATCACGCCGGCCTTCGAGGTCGCGTAGTTGGTCTGCCCGGCGTTGCCGGCGATCCCGCTGATCGACGACACGCACACGACGCGGCCGTTGCCACGTACCGCCTCGCGTGAGAACAGCTCGGCGTCGATTCGCTGGGGCGCGATCAGGTTGATCTCGATCAGCTTGCTCCACTGCTCCTGGCTCATCCGCGCGAGTGTCTTGTCGCGGGTGACGCCCGCGTTGTGGACGACGACGTCGACCCCGCCGTGCTTGTCGAGCAGGTGCGAGGCGATCGTGGCGGGAGCGTCAGTGCCGGTGATATCGAGCTCCAGCTCGGTCCCCTGGCCGGGGACGTCGACCCCGACTACGTGCGCGCCGTCGCGCGCGAGCACCTCGGCGATCGACGCGCCGATCCCGCGCGCGGCGCCGGTCACGAGCGCGACCTTGCCGGCCAGCGGAACCTCCCAGTCGGGGGCCTCGTAGTCCGCCGCGCGCGGCACCCGATCCGTACGACCTGACCCGACACGTACGCCGACTTGGGGGACAGAAAGAAGCGCAGCGTCGACTCGACCTGGTCCTCCGCCTTGGGCTGGACGTACAGCACCTGCGCCGTCGCACCCCTGCGAACCTCCTTGCCGATCGAGCGCACCAGCCCCTCGAGCGCGCGCTGGGCGACGGCCTGTGCGGGCTCTGCACGCCTCGGGTGGGGTCCCGACGACGATCACGCGCCCGGAGCGCCGCACGCGGCGGATCGTGGGGTGAAAGAACGCCCAAGCCTCGTTCAGCGAGTCGCTGTCGGCGATCCCGGTGGCGTCGAACACGAGGGCCTTGAACGTCTCGTCGGCGGAGGCCACCTCGGCGTTGAACAGGCCGGCGTCGAGGTTCGCGTCCGCGGCCCCTGCCTGACCTCCTCCGCGCGGCGTCTGCACCTGCGCCCGACCGCCGCGAGCACGCGCGCGATCGCGCCGGCGAGCCCGGAGCCCGAAGCAGCCCCGAGGAGCACCGGACCGTCCACCACGGGCTGGCCCGGCTGGTCAGCGATCGAGCATGACCGGCGCCGGCAGCCCGACCTGCTTGGAGACGAGCTTCCCGACGCGGGTGTTGATCAGCTGCTGGTAGCGGTCGGTCATCAGGCGGCCTCCAGGATCGCGGTGACGCCGACTCCGCCGGCCGCGCAGATCGAGATCAGGCCGCGGCCCTCGCCGCGCTGCTTGAGCATCTTCGCGAGGCCCGCGACGATCCGGCCCCCGGTCGCGGCGAACGGGTGCCCCGCGGCGAGCGAGCCGCCGTGGGTGTTCAGCTTGTCGCGGTCGATCGCCCCGAGCGGCTGCTCGCGGCCGAGGCGCTCCTTGCAGAAAACCGGGTCCTCCCACGCCCGCAGGGTGGCGAGGACCTGCGAGGCGAACGCCTCGTGGATCTCGTAGAAGTCGAAGTCCTGGAGGCTCATACCGTTGCGATCGAGCAGCCGCGGGACCGCGTATGCCGGCGCCATCAGCAGCCCTTCGCGCCCGTGTACATAGTCGACCGCGGCGGTCTCGGCATCCACGAGGTACGCCTGCGGCTCGAGCCCGTGGGCCTCAGCCCAGTCGTCACTGGCCAGCAGCACGGTGGCGGCGCCGTCGCTCAACGGCGTCGAGTTGCCGGCCGTCATCGTGCCGTCCTCCCCGCCGAACACGGGCTTCAGCTTGGCGAGCTTCTCAACGCTCGTGTCGGGGCGGAGGTTCTGGTCGCGCTCGAGCCCGAGGAACGGCATCACGAGGTCGTCGAGGAACCCGGTGTCGTACGCCGCCGCCAGGTTGCGGTGGCTCGCGACGGTCAGCTCGTCCTGCTCGACGCGGCCGATCCCCCACTCCCCGCGGTGATCGCCGCGTGCTCGCCCATCGACAGGCCGGTGCGGGGCTCGGCGTTCCGCGGAATCTCGGGGACGATGTGCTGCGGGCGGATCCTGGCGAGCGCCTTCACCGGGCGGCGTTCGACTTCGCACGGTTGAGCGCGAGCAGTATCTCCCGAGGTCCTCGCTGATCGCGATCGGCGCGTCGGAGGTCGTGTCGACGCCGCCGGCGACGCCGAGTCGATCTGTCCGAGTGCGATCTTGTTGGCGGTGAGGATGGCCGTCTCCAGCCCCGTGCCGCACGCCTGCTGGACGTCGTAGGCGGGCGTCTGGGGCGCGAGCTGGGAGCCGAGCACCGACTCGCGTGTCAGACTGAAGTCGCGGCTGTGCTTGAGCACCGCGCCGGCGGCCACTTCACCAAGCCGTTCGCCCTCGAGCCGTAGCTGCGCGACGAGACCCTCGATCGTCGCGGTCAGCATGTCCTGGTTGGAGGCCTGCGCGTAGGGACCGTTCTGCCGGGCGAACGGAATCCGAAGGCCGCCGAGCACAGCGACGCGGCGGTTTGAGCTCATCTCTACTGCTCCTGGATCGGGATCGGGTGCGCTCCGCGGGGCGAAGCGGCAATTCTTTACAGCGGTGTAGCTGGATCGTCGTGCACGGCCGTTGCGGTGGGGAACGCACCGCCCGCGGTCGCGCGTCGAGACAGCCGCGGCAACAGGATCCGCGCCACCGCCGCGAGCCAGTACGGCCGCGGGACGTAGCGCTCGGCCTTGCCGCCGGGGCCGCTCGACGATCGCCTCTGCGACCCGCTCCGGTCGGGAAACGGTCAGCCGGGTGAGCGGCCGGGCCAGCGGCTCCGTCGCCGGGAAGCCCTCGGTGGCGACGAAACCCGGGAGGACGAGGCCGACATGAACGCCGTTCCCGCGCTCTTCGTCGGAAGCGAGTCGTTCCACGCGGCGAGCGCGAACTTCTGACCGAGTATGCGCCGGCCCGGGCCGGGACACGCGAGCGGAAGTGCTCGCGACGTTACGATCGCGACGCCCCCCTCCGCCCGGTCTTCTGCGCGGTCTCGGCAGGAGCGGCAGGAGCGTGTGGGTGAGCCGGAGCGGAGCCTCCAAATTGATTTTCAGGTGCCGCTCGACGTTTGCCCAGCCCGTGTCACCGAAGTGGCGGCCCAGGCGGCGCCGGCGTTGTTGACGAGCAGGTCGAGCTCGGCCGTGGGCGGTCCGACGGCTCGCGGACGTTGGCGGCGCGCCGGGGTCGGTCAGTCGACGGCCACGACGTCGTGGCGCCGCCGAGCTTGTCGGCGAGCGGGTCCAGGCGCTCCCCGCGGCGGGCGACGAGGACGAGCCTCGCGCCTGGTCTCGCGGGCGAGCCGGCGGGCGGCCGCCTCGCCGATCCCGCCGAGGCGCCGGTGACGAGCGCTACGTACGGCCTCGACTCAAATTCTGCGCGCAAGCCCTTATTCGCCCGTTTCGGTTACCGTTGCTTTGCACAGTGGGCACGAGCGCGCTTGCGCTGATCACCGTGCCGATCGTGACCGGCGTGATCGGCTACACGACGAACTGGACCGGCGTCCTGATGCTGTTCTACCCGGTGCACTTCCGCGGCCTTGAGGCGCACCTCGTGGCTGCCGCACGCGTCGCCCGGCTGCTGCCACACAAGCTCCGCCAGGTCCCGGGGATCATGATCGGAGGGGATCGGCTGGCAGGGGATCGTGCCCTCACGCTCGGCGAAGATGGGGAGTCTCGCTGTCGACAGCGGGATCGCCAAGCTCGGGGACCCCGAGGAGTTCTTCGAGGGGCTCGACCCAGAGAAGATCGCCGAGCAGATCGTGGTCTCCACACCCGGAACGACATCCCGGAGATCGTCGAGCGGGTGATGCAGCGCGAGCACCCCCAGCTGTGGAACGGACCTTCCCCCTCAGCCTCGCGGCCCTCGGGGATCGAGCACGTCCAGCGGCAGCTGCCTCGCGATCGTGCGCGTTCCTCACCGATCCAGATCGCCGAGCACATCGACCAGCTCGTCGACGTCAAGCTGATGGTGATCAAGCGCTTCGACCCCGAGCTCGCCAACCGCGTGTTCCTCGACATGGGCCGGCGCGAGCTCAAGTTCATTCAGAACTTCGGCTTCTTCTTCGGCTTCGTGCTCGGGATCCCGGTCGCGGTCCTCACCCACTTCGTCACGTTCTGGTGGCTGCTCCCAGATCTTCGGCGTGGTCATCGGCTACGTGACCAACTGGGTCGCGCTGTGGATGATCTTCAAGCCGACCGGGATCCCGTCCGGCTCGGCCCGTTCCGAGTGGCAGGGGCTGTTCATCCGCCGCCAGCCCGAGGTCGCCGACGTGTACGCGAGCATCGTCGCCGACGAGATCCTCACGGTCTCCGAATTCGGCAACGAGCTCCTGAACGGTCCGCAGCTCGGACCGGACGCGAGCGCTGATCGAGTCGGCGATGCGGCCCGCGATCGACCGCGCGATCGGGCCCGCTGCAGCCCCGCGGTCCGGGTCGCCGCTCGGCGCCAGGGAGTACGACGCGATCCGCGAGTCGTTCGCGAGCGAGCCGGTCGAAGCGGTGATGGAGCACGTTCGCCGACCCCGAATTCTCTCGCCACGCAGAGCGCCAACGATGCGTAAGCTGATCGCCGAGCGGATGCGAGAGATAGCCGAGGGGGACTTCGCGGAGTGCTGCGAACAGCCACCCGTGAAGACGAATGGCTGTTGCTCCTGCACGGCGCGGTGCTGGGATTCGCCGGCGGGCCTCGTGCATCTGGCGATCTTCGGATGAGCACGCCGGGCGAGAGCGGAGTTAGTCCTGGAGCTGATGAGCAGAGGGCTCGCGCGGGTGACCGCGGGCGCGTGGATTCGCACCGCTTCCTGGGGCCTCGGCGCCTCGGTCCGGGTCGCCCGGGCGGCGGTCGACCCGCGGGCGGCCGGCGGGCTTGGGCGCGACGTGGTCGACGGGCTGCGCGAGTACGCTCGCGCGTTCCTCGGGATCACGGACGTCCCGGGCCAGCGGGCACCCGCACAGCTCCCCGCGGACGTCGACGCCGAGCGCCCGCTGCCCCGAGCTGGTGGCGCTGCGGCTGAAGGGCAACGAGCTCCTGCGCCGCTCGGCCGACGTCGACGTCGACGATCGCGCGCACCCCGCTTACGCGCGCATCCTCGATGAGATCGCCCCGGACGAGGCTCGGATCCCTCCCAGGCTGCTCGCGCGCGAGGGCGCCCAGCCGGCGGTCGACGTCCGGACCAGTCAGCTGATCGGGCTCGGCTCCCAGCTCGTGGCCGAGGGGCTGAGCATGGTCGCCCAGCAGGCCCGGCTGCCGCCATCCGGATCGGGTCGCCCGTATCTCAACAACCTCAATCGCCTCGGGCTGATTCGAATCAGCCCAAGGCGATTGAGGTTGTTTAGATACGGGGCGACCCGAACGGCGGCGGCCACCAGCCTGCTGGGCGACCATGCTCAGCCCCTCGGCCACGAGCTGGGAGCGGAACCCGATCAGCTGACTGGTCCGGACGTCGACCGCCGGCTGGGCGCCCTCGCGCGCGAGCAGCCCGGGAGGGACCCGAGCCTGGTCCGGGGCGATCTCATCGAGGTGCGCGCGTAAGCAGTGTGCGCGCGATCGTCGATGTCGACGTCGGCCGAGCGGCGCAGGAGCTCGTTGCCCTTCAGCCGCAGCGCCACCAGCTCGGGGCAGCGGGCGCTCGGCGTCGACGTAAGCAGTTAGCGGAGTGGTTGCCCGCTGGCCCGGGACGTCCGTGATCCCGAGGAACGCGCAAGCGTACTCGCGCAGCCCGTCGACCACGTCGCGCCCGAGCCCGCCGAGCACCCGCGTGGACCCCCCGCCGCCCGGGCGACCCGGACCGAGGCGCCGAGACTTCAGGAAGCGGTGCGAATCCACGCGCCCGCGGTCACCCGCGCGAGCCCCCGCACGATCGCAACTCCAGGAGGGTCTCCGCTCTCGCCCGGCGTGCTCATCCGAAGATCGCCAGGTGCGCCAGCCGCCGGCGAATCCCAAGCACCGCCCCGTGCAGCAGGAGCAGCCACTCGTCCTCACGGGGGCCGTCCGCAGCATCTCGGCGAAGTCGCCGGGGCTCATCCTCGCATCCGCTCCGAGATCAGCTTACGCATCGAGGCCGCCTGCGCGCGGAGAATTCCGGGTCCGACAGCGGCCCATCATCGCTCGACCGGCTCGGCGGCGAGCGAGCTGCGGATCGCGTCGTATTCGCGCGGGCCGATCGCGACCCGGATCGCCTGGCGGGGCGGCCCGAGCGCGCGATCGATCGCGGGCCGCATCGAGTCCTCGATCAGCGTCCGCGTGGGTCGGCCTGCGGCCGTTCAGCAGCTCGTTGCCGAAGTTCGCCGACCGTCACGATCTCGTCGGCGACGATCCGCGCGTACACGTCGGCGACCTCGGGCTGGCGGCGGATGAACAGGCCCTGGATCGAAACGGCCCGACCGGCGTGGCTCCGCCGGCTCGTAGATCATCCACAGCGCCATCCAGTTGGTCACGTACCCGACGATCACGCCGAGGAACGGGAGCAGCCACCAGACGTTGACGAAGTGGGTGAAGGCGGCGACCGGAATCCCGAGCAGGAACCCGAAGAAGAGCCGAAGTTCTGGATGAACTTCAGCTCGCGCCGGCCCATGTCGAGGAACACCCGGTTCGCGAGCTCCGGGTCGAAGCGCTTGATCACCATCAGCTTCACGTCGATCAGCTGGTCGATGTTCTCGGCGATCTCGTCCGTCAGGTGGCGCGACGACTCCGGCAGCTGCGCTGGACGCGGGCGTGGATCAGCTCGTGGACCGCCGGCGGCAGCTCCGCCACAGGCGCGGGTGCTCGCGCATCATCACCCGCTCGACGATCCCGGGGATCTCGTCGCGGTGTCGTGACGATCTGCTCGGCGATCTGATCGGGGTTCATCTGCTCGAAGAACTCGCGCGGCGTGCCGAGCTTGGCGATCCCGCTGTCGACCGCCAGGCTGCCCATCTTCGCCGCGCGCGACGGGACGATCCCCTGCCAGCCGATCCCTCCGACATAATCCCGGGGATCTGCTGGAGCTTGTAGGGCAGCAGCCGCGCCAGGCTGTGGATCCACCGCGCCCGCAGGCCCTGAAGTGGACCGGGTAGAACAGCATCAGCACGCCGGTCCAGTTGGTGACGTAGCCGATCACGCCCGTGAACAACGGGACGGTCAGCAGCGCGAGCGTGCTCTGGCTCACGGTGCGCAACACTAACGCGAACGGTCCGAAGCGTGACCCGATAGCCCGCGCGTTCGATGGCCTTCGTGGCGCTCATCACCGGCGCATCGAGCGGGATCGGCGAGGCGACCGCCCGGCGCCTGGCGCGCGAGCCGGGCGGCGCGGCTGATGCTCGTCGCGCGGCGCGAGGACAGGCTGCGGCGCGCTCGCCGACGAGCTCGGCGGCGCGCCGCGTGATCGCCGCCGACCTCACCGACCCCGAGGCGCCCGGGCGGATCCGCGAGGTCGTCGAGGCGAGCACTGCGGCGAGCTCCACCTGCTCGTCAACAACGCCGGCGCCGCCTGGCGCGGCCGTTCGCCGACACCGGCTGGGCGAACGTCGAGCGCCACATGAAGCTGAACTTCGAGGCGCCGGTCCGGCTGACCGAGGCGCTGCTGCCGGTGCTGCGGGCGACCGCCGCCGCAGCGGCACGCGACCGGCGCCGCGTCTCGATCGTGAACGTCTCCTCCACCGCCGGCGCGCGTCTCGCGGCCCAACTCCGGCGCCTACTCGGCGAGCAAGTTCGCGCTCGCCGGCTGGAGCGACGCGCTCCACCCCGAGGAGCGCCCGCACGGCGTCCACGTCGGGCTCGTGCTCCCGGGCTTCGTGAAGACCGAGGGCTTCCCGGCGACCGAGCTGCTCGCCAGGCCGCACACGCGGTGATCGTCTCGACCCCCGAGTGTCGCCGACGCGATCTACGACGCCGGCCCCGGCGGCAAGGCCGAGCGCTACGTCCCGCGCCCGTACTGGCTCGCGGCGGCGGCCCGGATCCTCGCTCCCCGGCCGTCCGCCGGGCGACCGCGGGCGGCGCGCTTCACCACCGCCACAAACCGGGCGACGACCGCGGCCATTCAGCTGACCACTAAGGCTCGTCGCTAAGCTACACAGGCGTAACCCAGGTCACCGAGGAGTAGCTCGATATGAATTCAAGCGCCCGCCGCGTCGCCGTGCTCGGCGGCACCCGGATTCCGTTCGCCCGCCAGGACGGTCCGTACGCGCAGGCCTCCAACCAGGACATGCTGACCGCCACGCTCGACGGGCTGACGGCAGGTTCGGGCTGCAGGGCGAGCGCTGGGCGAGGTCGCCGCCGGCGCGGTGCTCAAGCACAGCCGCGACTTCAACCTGACCCGCGAGTGCGTGCTCGGCTCGCAGCTGGCGCCCGAGACGCCGGCCTATGACGTGCAGCAGGCCTGCGGCACCGGGCTCGAGGCGACGATCCTGGTCGCCAACAAGATCGCGCTCGGCCAGATCGACTCGGCGATCGCCGGCGGCGTCGACACGACCTCGGACGCGCCGCTGGCGCTCAACGAGGACCTGCGCCAGGTGCTGCTGGAGGTCAACCGGGCCAAGTCGAACGCCGCGCGCCTGAAGGCGCTGGCGAAGCTCCGCCCGCAGCAGATCGTCCCCGAGATCCCGCGCAACGCCGAGCCGCGCACCGGCCTGTCGATGGGCGAGCACGCGGCGATCACGGCAAGGGAGTGGGGGATCGGGCGCGAGGAGCAGGACGAGCTCGCCGTCGCCAGCCACCACCACCTCGCCGCCGCCTACGACAGCGGCTTCATCGACGACCTGGTGATGCCGTACCTCGGGCTCGAGCGCGACCAGAACCTGCGCCCCGACTCGAGCGTGGAGAAGCTCGCGAAGCTGAAGCCGGTGTTCGGCGGGCCGCGACGGGACGATGACCGCCGGCAACTCGACCCCGCTGTCAGCGACGGCGCCTCCGCCGTGCTGCTGGCCAGCGACGAGTGGGCCGAGGCGCACGGGCTCGCCGTGCTGGCGTACCTCGTCGACGCCCAGACGGCCGCCGTCGACTACGTCCACAAGCGCGAGGGGCTGCTGATGGCGCCGGCCTACGCGGTGCCGAAGCTGCTCGAGCGCAACGGCCTGACGCTTCAGGACTTCGACTACTACGAGATCCACGAGGCGTTCGCCTCCCAGGTGCTGTGCACGCTGGAGGCGTGGGAGGACGCCGTCTTCTGCAAGCGAGCGGCTCGGCCTCGACACAGCCGCTCGGTCGCGATCGACCGGGCCAAGCTGAACGTCAACGGCGGCTCGCTCGGCGCCGGCCACCCGTTCGGCGCCACCGGCGGCCGGATCGTCGCCGACCTGGCGAAGCTGCTCGCCGAGAAGGGCTCGGGCGCCGCGGCCTGATCTCGATCTGCGCCGCCGGCGGACTCGGCGTCACCGCGATCCTGGAGGCCGGTGATGACCGACAGGTACCAGCAGCTGATCAACACCCCGTCGGGAAGCTCGTCTCCAAGCAGGTCGGGCTGCCGGGGCCGGTGAGCTCGAGCGCTACCACGCGGGCCGCCGCGTGATCGACGGTCCGGTGCTGCTCGGCGCCGCCGCCGGCTCGCGGCTCGCCGGCGCGATCGCCCCGTGCTCGCCGCGATCAAAGCCGAGGTGCAGACCGCCGCTGCAGGAGGACCGGCAGCGCCGCGGACGCCGGCCTCGACGCCAGGGTGTTCAACGCCGAGGTGACCTCGGGCGACCAGACGTTCAAGGCGCTCGTGTTCGACGCCACCGGGATCACCACAGCGACGCGCTCGCGCGAGGCATGGCGTTCCTCACCCCGACGATCCGCCGCGTACAGCCTCCGGCCGGGTGATCGTGCTCGGCACGCCGCCCGAGGACTGCAAGACCGCGCGAGGCCGACCGCCCAGCGCGCGCTCGAGGGCCTGGTGCGCTCGATCGGCAAGGAGGTCCGCAGGGGCGCGACCGCGCAGCTGCTGTACGTCGCCCCGAAGGCCGAGGACGCGATCGAGTCGACGCTGCGCTTCCTCCTCTCGCCCAAGTCGGCGTACGTTCGGGCCAGGTCGTGCGGGTCGGGTCCGGCCGCGGCGCGCCCGAGGCTCGACTGGGATCAGCCGCTGGCCGGCAAGGTCGCGCTCGTCACCGGCGCCGCGCGGGGGATCGGCGCGGCGATCGCGGACGTGCTGGCCCGCGACGGCGCCCACGTCGTCGGGCTCGACGTGCCCGCCGGCGACGACCTGGCGCGGTCACGGCGAGCTGGGGGCTCGATATCACCGCCGACATCACGACGCGCGCCCGCAGACGATCGCCTCCACCTGCTGGAGCACACGGCGGGGTGGACGTCGTCGTCCACAACGCCGGCGTCACCCGCGACAAGACGCTCGGCGCGGATGAGCCGAGGAGCAGTGGAACACGGTGATCGGGATCAACCTGTCGGCGCCGCAGCGGATCGACGCCGAGCTGTTCGCACGCGAGGCGGTGCGCGAGCAACGGCCGGGTCGTCTGCGTGTCCTCGATCAGCGGGATCGCCGGCAACGCCGGCCAGACCAACTACGCCACCTCCAAGGCCGGCGTGATCGGGATGGTGCAGGCCTGGGCGCCGAGCTCGGCCAAGCGCGGCGTGACGATCAACGCGGTCGCGCCCGGCTTCATCGAGACCCAGATGACGGCGGCGATGCCGATCGCCACCCGCGAGGCGGGGCGGCGGATGAACAGCCTGGCCCAGGGCGGGCTGCCGGTCGACGTCGCCGAGACGATCGCCTGGTTCGCCAATCCGGCGTCCGGCGGGCGTCAACGGCAACGTCGTCCGGGTCTGCGGCCAGAGCCTGATCGGGGCGTGAGCGATGGCTCCGAGAATGTCCTGATGCTCGCCGGGCATGCTGCCGCTGTTCGCGCGCGCCGGTGCGGCGATGATCCCCGGCGCGTCACGGCTCCCGTTCCTGGGCGGCGGGCGGCGGTCGGAGACCCCCGATCTGACGCTGGCGCTCAGCGACGTGCCGTCGACCGCAACCGGCTGGCCGCCTACGACCGCGTCTGCGGGTTCCCGCTGCGCGACGCGCTGCCGGCCACCTATCCCCACATGCTGGCGTTCCCGCTGCACCTGGCGCTGATGACCGACGGCGGCTTCCCGTTCCCGGCGATCGGGCTCGTCCACATCTACAACGGATCGTCCAGCACCGCCCGATCGGCGTGGCCGAGAAGCTCGCGATCCGGGTGCGCGCCACGCGCTCGCGCCGCACCCGCGCGGCAGCCAGTTCACGCTCCGAACCGAGGCTCAGGGTCGGGGACGAGCTCGTGTGGGAGGAGAGCTCGACGAACCTCCGGCGGGGGGCTGGGGGGGGGAGCGGCGCGCGGGTCGGCGGGGCTCGCCCAAGGAGGCCCCGAACTTCCCGCGATGGCGACGTGGAAGCTGCCCGGCGATCTCGGCCGCCGCTACGGCTCGGTCTCCAGCGACCTGAACCCGATCCACATCCACGCGCTGAGCGCCCGGCTGTTCGGGTTCCCCTCGGCGATCGCACACGGATGTGGACGAAGGCGCGCTGCCTGGCCGCGCTGAACGCCAGGCTGCCGAGCGTTCACGGTCGAGGTGGCGTTCCAGCGGCCGATCCTGCTGCCGGCGACGGTCTCGTTTGGGAGGCGCGACATCGTGCGACGGGATCGCGTTCGGCGTCCGCGACGCGCGCAAGGGCACGCCCCACCTCGACGGAACGCCTCAGGTTCGCTAGGTCAGTCCTCGGATCGGCGACTCGTCGAACATCTGCGCGCAGCCGGTCGAGCACCGCGGCGGCGGTGAGGAGCTCCTCGTCGCTGAACTCGGCGAGCGCCGCCCGCCAGCGCGGCTCGTTCAGGGCGCGGCGCTGCTCGACGAGCGCCCCGCCGGCTCGGTCAGCGAGGTCAGCACCACCCGCCGGTCGCGCTCAGCGAGCGTGGCGCTCGCACGAGCCCGGCGGCGGCGAGGCCGTCGAGCATCTCGGTGGCGCTCGCCGGGCTGATCGGCGGCGCAGGCGAGCTCGTCGAGGACAGCTCGCGGTGCTCGCGCAGCCCAGAACAGCAGCGCTGTATTGGGCGTCGCTGAGTTCGCCGGGGCGGTGGGTCTCGCGGCCCGCGCAGCCGCCGCACGCGGCCATCGTCGCCTTGAACGCGATCCGTCGGCCTCGGCGCGCGCCGGCGTGTGGCTCGGCGCCGTGGCTCGTCAGCGGCCACCGCCTCGGCATCGCCTCGGGCGCAACGGCTCCCGCGCCGCCTGCCGCGCGCCGCGCGCTCGGCGCGCAGCAGGATCGACGCACGGCACGATCGCAAGCGCGGTGAGCCCGGCCGAGGCCCAGAACGCGGTCCCGTAGGCGCGCCGCCTGGCCGCGCGAGCTGTGTGGCCGACCAGCGCGCGCTGAAGCACGACCGCGAGCACCGCGGTGCCGATCGAGCCGCCCACGCGCTGGAGCACGTTCAGCTGCGGGGTCGCGTCGGAGAGCTCGGAGCGCTCGAGCGAGGCGAATGCCGCCGCCATCGCGGGCATGAACGCGAAGCCGATCCCCATGCCGCGGACGAGCATCGCGACCGACAGCCAGCGATCGACGTGTGCGCGCCGATCAGCCCGAACGGGATCGTCGCGAGGTCGTCACGATCACGCCGAACAGCGCCAGCGGGCCTCCGCCGAAGCGGTCGGTCAGCTTGCCCGGCGAGCGGCATCACCAGCGCCATCCCGAGGCCCTGGGGCGCGGTCAGCAGGCCGGTGTCCAGCACGCTCTCGTGGCGGATCCCCTGCCAGTAGAGCGGCAGCAGGATCATCCCGCCGAACAGCGCCGCGCCGAGGCAGAACATCGCGAACGACGCCGAGGAGAAGGTCGGGCGCTTCGGTACAGGCGCAGGTCGAGCAGCGGCTTCGGGGACGCGGAGCGCGTGAACCGCGAACACGGCGACCAGCGCGAGCCGACGACGAGCGGGACGATCACCTTGGTGGCGGTGAAGCCGCCGGTGGCGCCGATCTCCGCGAGCCCGTAGGTGAGCAGCGGCAGCCGGTCGCCATCAGCACCAGGCCGCGGACATCGAGCCGGCCGGCGGCCTCCGGCTCGGCCACGCGAGCACTCGCAGCGCGGCGATCACGGCGATCACGCCGATCGGGACGTTGACGAAGAAGATCCACCGCCAGCTGACGTTGTCGAGGATCAGCCCGCCGAGCGTCGGGCCGAGGATCGGCGCGAGCATCGCCGGCACCGCGACGATGCTCATCACGCGGCCCATCCGCTTTGGGCCCGGCCGCCTCGGCCATCATCAGCTGGCCGATCGGCAGGATCATCCGCCGCCGATGCCCTGGAGCACGCGGAACACGATCAGCTCGGTCGTCGTGGTCGCCAGCCCGCACAGCGCCGAGCCGGCGGTGAACAGCACCAGCGAGACCAGGTACACCCGCTTGCGCCGAAGCGCCGCGCCGCCCAGCCGGTGACCGGGATCACCGCCGCCAGCGACAGCAGGTAGCCGGTCACGACCCACTGGATCTGGGCGATCGGCGCGTGGAGCTCGCGACTGCAGCGTGTCGAGCGCGACGTTGACGATCGTGGTGTCGAGGATCGACATGATCGATCCCACGATCACGACGAGCGCTGATCCGCCAGACGTACGCGTCGATGCGTCGGTGGTCGTCGGAGCTCACATGTCGGGGCTCCAATACCGATCAGGTTCCGAAGATTACGTCACCGAAAAGCCTGTCAAGTACGGCAGCGCGCCGAATATCATGTCAGCGTGGCCAAGGAGTCGCACCAATGCCGCGGGCCGTCTATCGTCCGTCTGTAATGACCACGTTTCGCCGACCTCGGACTCGGCCCCGGACATCCTCGAGGCGATCCACGATGTCGGCTACGAGGCGCCGAGCCCGATCCAGGAGCAGGCGATCCCGCCGCTGCTCGAGGGCATCGGACGTGATCGGCCAGGCGCAGACCGGCACCGGCAAGACGGCGGCCTTCGGGCTGCCGATGCTCCAGTACGTCGATCCCGACGAGCACGAGGTGCGGGGGCTCGTGCTGACGCCCGACCCGCGAGCTCTGCATCCAGGTCACGCAGGCGCTCGCGCGTACGGGGCGCGCAAGGGGGTCGACGTCGTCGCCGTCTTCGGCGGCGCGCCGATCCGCACCCAGCAGGCGCAGCTGCGCGCCGGCGGCCACGTCGTCGTCGGCACCGTCGGGCGCGTCAAGGACCTGATCTCGCGCCACTCGCTGATGCTCCACTGCCTGCCGGTTGTGGTGCTCGACGAGGCCGACGAGATGCTCGACCTCGGCTTCCTCGAGGACGTCGAGCGGATCCTGTCGCTGACGCCCGAGCCGCCAGACCGCGCTGTTCTCAGCGCGACCATGCCGCCGCCGATCCGCCGGCTCGCCGCCCAGTACCTCTACGACCCGGTGACGGTCAAGGTCAAGGCGGCGACGCTGACCGTCGACACGGTCGAGCAGTTCGCGCTCGAGGTCAGCCGCGCGCGACAAGACCGACGCGCTGGTCGAGGTGCTCGAGGCCGAGCGGCCCGACCAGGCGCTCGTGTTCGTGCGCACCAAGATCCGCTGCGACCAGCTCTACCGGTCGCTGCGCGATCGCGGGATGAACGTCAGGGCGCTCCACGGCGACATGACCCAGGGCGCGCGCGACGGCGTGATGATCTCGTTCAAGGACGGGCGCAGCTGCCGCTGCTCGTCGCGACCGACGTCGCCGTCGCGCGGGCTCGACATCTCCGGCATCTCCCACGTCATCAACTTCGACGTCCCGACCTCCCCCGACGCGTACGTGCACCGCATCGGGCGCACCGGCCCGGGTCGGGCGCAGCGGCCGCGCGATCACCTTCTACGAGCCCCGGCAGAGCGCGAGATCGCGGCGATCGAGCAGCACGCAGGCGTGCAGCTCTCGCCGTGGGTCAAGGACGCCCGCGTCGCGCCGACCCCGGTCAGCGCCAAGCCGCGGCGCCACTCCAAGCCCCATCTGTCGGCCAACGGCGACGGCCCTGCCCGAAAGCTGATCGTCTCCGGCGGCCGCGCCGCGGGGCTCGAGCCATCCGACATCATCCACGCGATCACCTCGGCCACGGGCCTGGACGGCGAGGCGGTCCGCAACGTGCGGGTGCTCGAGCGGTTCGCGTTCGTCGAGGTACCCGAGGGTGACGCCGAGCGGGTGGTCGAGCTGGTGACGGGCACGGAGGTCGGCGGGCGCACCGCTGCGCCTCGAGCTGGCCAAGGGCTAGCCGGCGTGGGACCGCGACCCTGGGCCCTCTGACGGCGGGGGCCCTCGGGTCGCATCCCACTCCGGCCTCCCGCTAGCCTGGCCTCTATGAGCCAAGCAACCATGAACACGACCAAAGGACCGATCGCGCTCGAGCTGTTCGACGAGGACGCGCCCGAGACGGTCGCCAACTTCCGCAAGCTCGCCGGCGACGGCTTCTACGACGGCGTCATCTTCCATCGCGTGATCCGCGACTTCATGATCCAGGGCGGCTGCCCCGAGGGCACCGGCACCGGCGGACCCGGGTACACGTTCAAGGACGAGATCAACGACCACAAGATCGTCCGCGGCGCGCTCGCGATGGCCAACGCGGGACCCAACACGAACGGGTCTCAGTTCTTCATCGTCACGACCGACAGCGCTCCGTGGCTCGACGGCAAGCACACGGTGTTCGGCCAGGTCACCGACGGGATGGACACGGTCGACACGATCGAGGGCCTCCAGACCGACGGACGCGACCGCCCGGTCGAGGCGCCGGTGATCGAGTCGATCGAGCTGGACCCCGCTTAGCGGTCGAGCTGGACTGCGCCTAGCGATCGAGCCGGATCCGGCCTAGCGGTAGGCTAGGAGCACCCCCAAAAAGCGCGCAAGGAGCAGGATGGCGAGCGTCACCCAGCAGGCCACGGCCGAGACCAATGGTGGAGCGTCGGCGGCGACGATTCCGGTCGAGAACCCGGCGACCGGCGAGATCATCACGACGATCCCGGTGCTCGGGGCCGAGCAGCTCGAGCAGATGGCCCAGCGCGCCCGCGAGGCACAGCCCGGGTGGGAGGCGATCGGCTTCGAGGGCCGCGCGAAGGTCCTCTCGCGTGCGCAGAAGTGGATGGTCGACAACATCGACCGGATCATCAAGACGGTCATGTCGGAGTCGGGCAAGACCTACGAGGACGCCCAGCTCGCCGACTATGGCTACACCGTTGCGGCGCTCGGGTTCTGGGCCAAGGAAGCCGCGGGCTACCTCGAGGATGAGCACGTCCCCTCGTGGAACAACCCGGTGGTCGCCGGCAAGAAGCTGATCATCCGCTACGCGCCAGTCGGCGTGGTCGGCGTGATCGGACCGTGGAACTACCCGATCACGAACTCGTTCGGCGATTGCATTCCGGCGCTCGCGGCCGGCAACAGCGTGATCCTCAAGCCCAGCGAGGTCACCCCGCTGAGCTCGCTGCTGATGGAGGAGATGCTTCACCGAATGCCGGATCCCCGACGGGGTCTTCCAGGTCGCGACGGGCGACGGGTCCACCGGCGCCGCGCTGATACAGCAGGTCGATTGCATGATGTTCACTGGCTCGACCCGCACCGGCAAGGCCGTGATGAAGGCCGCGGCCGACCGGCTGATTCCGTGCTACCTCGAGCTCGGTGGCAAGGACCCGATGATCGTCTGCGCCGACGCGAACCTCGATCGCGCAGCCAACGCCGCCGCGTACTACTCGATGAACAACGGCGGCCAGGTGTGCATCTCCGTCGAGCGGGTGTACGTCGAGGAGCCCGTCTACGACAAGTTCGTCGAGAAGGTGACCGGCAACATCAAGAAGCTGCGTCAGGGCCAGCCGGCCGGCCCCGCGTCGGTCGACGTCGGCGCCGTGACGTTCCCGCCGCAAATTGACATCGTCGACGAGCACGTCCGCGACGCCGTCTCCAAGGGGGCGAAGGTGCTGACCGGGGGTCACGTCCGGCCCGGCGAGGGACGGTTCTACGAGCCGACCGTGCTGGTCGACGTCGATCACTCGATGAAGATCATGACCGACGAGACGTTCGGTCCGACGCTCCCGATCATGAAGGTCGCGGATGCCGAGGAGGCGCTCCGGATGGCCAACGACTCGAACTACGGGCTCGCCGCGAGCGTCTGGACCCGCGACGCCGAGCGCGGCGAGGCGCTCGCGCGCCGGGTCGAGGCCGGAGCCGTGTGCGTCAACGACGCGCAGGTCAACTACGCGGCGATGAACCTGCCGATGGGCGGCTGGAAGACGTCCGGGCTCGGTACGCGCCACGGCGCCGCCGGGATTCGCAAGTACACGAAGGTCCAGTCGCTGCTCGTGACCAAGCTTGCGCCCAAGAAGGACATCCACATGTTCCCGTACCGCAAGGGGCGCACGCGGGCACTCCAGCGTCTGTACAAGTTCCTGTACGGGCGCGGGAAGCGGGACTGAGCGAGAGCCTGGGAAGCGGGCTGGAGCGCGAGGCCCCGGGCGGGCTGAGGTGGAACCGCCGGTCTTCTATTACGACCTGAGCTCGCCGTACGCGTATCTGGCCGCGTCCCGCGTCGACGAGACGCTGCCGGCAAGGCCGGAGTGGCGTCCGATCGCGTTCGGCGTGATCGTCCGCGAGCGCGGCAGGGTCCCGTGGTCGTTCGCTGAGGACCGCACCGAGCACTTTGACGAGATCGCGGGCCGCGCCCGCGGGCGGGGGCTGCCCGAGGTGCGCTACCCGGAGGGGTGGCCGGTGGAGACCTACTCGCTGCAGCCGCTGCGCGCGTTGCTGCTGGCCGCCGACCAGGACCAGCTGCGCGGGGCCTCGCTGCAGCTGTACCGGATGATGTTCGCCGAGGGGCGGCATCTGGCGGATCTCGAGACGGTGCTCGAGGCGGTCGCCCGCGCCGGGATGGATCCCGACGAGGTCCGCGAGGGGATCGGGTCCGACGAGATCAAGCAGCGGCTCCGCGCCGCAGACTGACCAGGCGGTTGCCGCGGGCGTCATCGGAGTGCCGACCGTCGCCGTCGGCGATCGCCTGTTCTGGGGCGACGATCACCTGGAGGACGCGGCCGCGGCGATCGCGGCGTAGACCCCTCGGTCAGACGCTTGGGCTGACCGAATTTCGTACCGGGGGGCTGATGGCGGCGGGCATACTACGGAGCTCTGTGAGGGCAGGGGAGCCCTGCCGATGTCTGATACCCGCGCCGGGCCGAACGGGCCGTGGCGGCGGTCGGAAAGGTTCTAGCCATGTCGCCTCATCGGAGAGTTGTCCGGATGCATTGCGGGTCTCTCGGCCGCGCGCTGGGCGGGGCGTTCTTGACCGTCGCACTGAGCCTCACGATTGTCACTACGGCTGTGGCCGGGCCACCGCCGTGTACGGCGCCGCCATCGGCCAGCGGTGAGTGGCCGGTCTACGCCACGACCTCGCCAACAGCCGCAATCAGACGCTGGAGCACAGGATCGGTCCGAACGCTGCGGGCTCGCTCTCTGCCGCGTGGGTGTTCTCGACCGCAAGCTATGGCGATACCTCCGCCGTCGACAGCACGCCGGTGGTCTCTGGCGGTTGCGTCTTCGCCGGCTCGAGCGCCGGCAACTTGTACGCGATCGATGCATCGAGCGGAAGCTTGTCTGGGAGCACCGGTTGACCGTCCCGAGCCCCGGGCTGGCGGCGCGGTCGTGGGCGCCGCCGCGGTCAGCGGCTCAAAGTTGATCTGGCTCGTAAGCGAGACCGGCGGCCCCTACGCGATCGCGCTCGATCGCTCTTCGGGCGCGTCGTTTGGCAGAGCCCCCCGCTGATCTCGAGCTCGGGGTACTACACGAACGCGAGCCCGACTGTCGTCAATGGCATGGTCGTGGCCGGCTACTCGGATCCGGAGGGCGATGACGTCGGATCGGGCGGCTTCGCGATCATCGACCGACCACCGGGGCGATGATCAAGGTCACGCCGGTCGTCTCACCCGCCGATCAGGCGCAGGGCTACGCGGGCGGTGGGCTATGGGACACCCCGGCTTTCGACCCCAGGACGGGGTTCCTGTACTACGGCACCGGCAACCCCGACTCCAAGACCAAGCAGGATCCGAACACGGACGCGATCGTCAAGATCGATCTCAACCGCTACCTCTCAGCGGCGTCACGCCCAACCCGAAGTTCGGCGAGATCGTCGCGGCTTACCCGGGCAACGTCGACCAGTACACCGGCGCGCTGCAGGCTGCCGCCCAGACTCCGGCCTGCTCAGCGTCGGACAGCACCGGCCTGCCCTGGCCTTTGGACGATCCCGTCTGCGGCCAGCTCGACCTCGACTTCGGAGCATCGCCCAACCTGTTCACCGACTCCTCAGGCAACGAGCTCGTCGGCGAGCTTCAGAAGGCCGGCGTGTATCACGTCGCCAACGCGACGACGATGGCACCGGCCTGGCATCGAGTGGTCGGCGGGCCCTGTGCGGTGTGCAACGCAGGTTCGACAGCATTCGACGGCGTTCGATCGACGTCGTCGGCACGCCCGGGAACTCTGTTCTCACTGGGCCGGGATGCGGGCGCGCTGAACTGGGCCAGCCCGCTGGGCGACGGGGTTCATTACCAGTCGACCAGCACGGCCGATGGTGTCGTGTACGTCGTTGACAACAACGGCTTCTTGATCGCCTTCGACGCGAGCACCGGCGCGCCACTCTTCAAGCGCCAGTTGAGCGTCGACACCGGCTCGCCCACCGGCACTGGGCTGACGAGCAACGGCGTTTCGATCGCCGAGGGGGAGGTGCTCGTCGCCGCGAGTTCGGCAACTGGCGCCGCCAGCTCGACGGGCGGAACGGCGACGCCGCAGGGACCCGGCGCGTACGTGATCGCGTACCGCTAGAGCGGCAAAATCATCGCGCCGGCTTCCGGGCGCGGATGATCGCCGCCGCCGCGTGCTCGTGGACGCGGTGGGTCTCGCGGATCTCGACCTGCGCGAGGCCGGCGGCCTGGAGCGCGGCGCGGAACTCGGCCTCGGTGAGCGCGCCGGCGACGCACCCCGTCCACGCCGCCATATCGGCACGGGTCTGCTCGTCCATCTCGGGGTCGGCGATCACGTCCGAGACGGCGAATCGCCCGCCGGGGCGCAGCACGCGGGCCGCCTCACGGATCACCCGCGGCTTGTCCCCGACAGGTTGATCACGCAGTTCGAGATCACGACGTCGACGCTCGCGTCGGCGATCGGCAGCTCCTCGAGATAGCCCTTGCGAAACTCGGCGTTCTCGACTCCCGCCCGCGCCGCGTTCGCCCGCGCGAGCTCAAGCATCTCGTCGGTCATGTCCAGGCCGATGGCCCTGCCGGTCGGTCCCACCCGGCGGGCAGAAATCAAAACGTCGGCTCCGGCGCCCGAGCCGAGGTCGAGGACGGTCTCGCCCTCGACCAGGTCGGCGACCGCGGTCGGGACGCCGCAGCCGAGCGAGGCGCTCAGCACGCCCTCGGGCACCCCATCCTCGGCGTCGTCCTCGTAGAGCGCCGCGCCGAACACCTGGTTGCCGCGCTCGTCGCCGAGCGCGACGGTGCCGGCAGCGGCCGCGGCGTCGCTGCACCCCGCGTCACCGCGCGCCGCGGCGGCGTATCGCTCACGGACCAGCTCGCGGACGTCGACCGGGTCATCGGTCTCACCCGCGGCACAGCCACAGCTCGTCGACTCCGCGCTGCAGCAGCCGTCCTTGTCCTGCGGCTCGCAGCAGTCGGCCTGCTGCTCGGTGCTGCAGCACGTGGATGGGGTCGTCGGTGTCAGCTCAGCCATTCCGACAGCTCCTTGAGCGCCGCGGGGATCACGTAGTAGTACGCCCACAGGCCGCGGCGCTCCGAATCGACGATCCCGGCGGCGCGCAGCCTCTTGAGGTGATGCGAGAGCGTGGGCTGGGCGACGTCGAACAGGGGGACAAGCTCGCACACGCACACCTTGCCGGCGTGCTTTCGCAGCACGTCGACGAGCTGGAGGCGGATCGGATCTCCCAGAGCCTTGGCTACTTCAGCCATTCGGGCGGCATGGGCCCGCTCGACATCGGGGTATACGACGGGCTCGCAGCAGGGCTCGCCGGCCGCCCGCTTTGTCTTGGGTGTCAGCTCCAGATCGATGGTCATCTATATACATATATCGATTGAAACGATGATTGTCAATGCATACACTCCCGGGCCAGTGACCGTGGCCCGTCCGTAAAGGAGCGGCGATGAAGTACGTGCTGTTCGTGTGCACCCAAAATGCGGGACGCTCGCAGATGGCCCAGGCGCTGTTCGAGCGCCACGCCCCCGAGGACATCCGCGGCGAATCGGCGGGGTCCGATCCGGCGCGCCAACTGTGGCCCGAGGTGATTGAGGTGATGCGCGAGCTCGATATCGATCTGGCGGGCCGGAAGCCAAAGCGCCTTTCGGTCGAGATGCAGCTGCACGCCGACTGGGCGGTGACGATGGGCTGCGGCGATGTCTGCCCGTACGTTCCAACGAGGGTCGACGACTGGGACATTCCCGACCCAGCGGGACGGCCCGTCGATGAGGTGCGCGAGATTCGCGACATGATCGACGAGCGGGTGCAGGAGCTCGTACGGACCAATCTCAGCGCGATCCGCGACGACGGGACTGCCCACCGCTGGCGTCTGGAAAAGCTTCTCCCTGAGCTGGTCCGGGAGTTCGCCGACGCGCGGCCACCCGAAATCATCCGAGCATGCGCGGATCGCGTCCTCGACGACTACGACCACGTCCCGGTTCGGAGCCATATTCTCACGCTGGCGCACAAGCGCACGCGCGAGTGCTTGCGAGCGGAGCACTGCGAAGTCCTCGAGTACACGCTCCCCTGAGGGATCGCGGGTAGCCTGCATGAGCGTGGGGGTCGGGATCAACGGCTTCGGTCGGATGGGCCGCCTGGCGTTGCGCGCGGCATGGGGCCGGCCCGAGCTCGAGTTCGCGCACGTCAACGAGCTTCACGGCGACGCCGAGACGTCTGCCCATCTGCTCGTGTTCGACTCGATCCACGGGCGCTGGCCGGAGGATGTCGACGGTCGCGACGGGGTGCTCCGAGTCAACGGCACGGCGATCGGCTACAGCCAGGCAGCCGAGCCCGCAGACGTGCCGTGGGGCGAGCTCGGCGTCGAGATCGTGATCGAGTGCTCCGGGGAGTTCCGGACGCGGGAGTCGCTCGAGCCGTACTTCCACCAGGGAGTGCGCAAGGTGATCGTCGCGGCTCCGGTGAAGAAGGATGCGCTGAACCTGATCGTCGGCGTCAACGACGATCTGTACGACCCCGAGCTCCACGACATCGTGACGGCCGCATCGTGCACGACCAACTGCCTCGCGCCGGTCGTGAAGGTGATCCACGAGGGGGTCGGGATCCGGCACGGGCAGATCACGACGATTCACGACATGACCAACACGCAGTCGCTGATCGACGCTCCGCACAAGGACCTGCGCAGGGCGCGGGCCGCGAGCGTCTCGCTGATCCCCACCACGACCGGCTCGGCGACCGCGATCGGCCTGATCTTCCCCGAGCTCGAGGGCAGGCTCGACGGCCTCGCCGTGCGCGTCCCGCTGCTCAACGCGTCGCTCACGGACTGTGTGTTCGAGGTGGCCCGCCCGACGACGATCGAGGAGGTCAATGACCTGCTCGAGGCCGCCGCCGCCGGCCCGCTGAGGGGAATCCTCGGCTACGAGCGACGACCGCTGGTGTCGGTCGACTTCAGGGACGACCCGCGCTCCGGCATCGTCGACGGCCCGTCGACGATGGTCACCGACCAAACCCAGGTCAAGATCCTCGCGTGGTATGACAACGAGTGGGGCTACGCCAACCGGCTCGTCGAGCTGGCGCGGACGATCGCGGAGACTCTTCCCGGCGCCGAGCGGATCGTCGGCCCTGACGGTACGAAGGCGGCCCATGGCTAGCGCTGCTGCAGCCGCAACCGCCGCCCCCGCCTCGCCCCGAGGGGACCTCCGTAACTACGTGCTCGTCACAGGTGCGTACTGGACGGACACGCTCGTCGACGGGGCGATTCGCACGCTGGTGCTGTTCTATTTCGACAAGCTGGGTTACTCGCCGCTGCAGGTCGCGTCGCTGTTCATCTTCTACGAGATCGCGGGCATCGTCACGAACCTGGTCGGCGGCTGGCTCGCCGCGCGCCTCGGCCTGAAGATGACGCTGTACATGGGCCTCGCGATCCAGGTGACCGCGCTTTGCATGCTCGGCTTCGCGCCGAAGTCACTGCTGGTCGTTCCATATGTGATGGCCTCGCAGGCGCTATCCGGCGTGGCGAAGGACCTCAACAAGATGAGCTCCAAGAGCGCCGTGAAGTTCGTGGTTGCGGAGGATGACCAGTCCTCGCTGTATCGCTGGGTTGCGATCCTCACGGGTTCGAAGAACGCGCTGAAGGGGGTCGGGTTCTTCCTCGGCGCCCTGCTGCTGACGGTGTTCGGGTTCCAGCCCGCGGTGCTTGCGCTCGTGGTGCTCGTGCTGATCGCGCTGATCGTGACCTTGATCGGGATCCGCGGACACCTCGGCCGCCCGGACAACAAGGCGAAGTTCAAGCGCATGTTCTCGAACAACCGCGCGGTCAACATCCTCGCCGCTGCGCGGATCTTCCTGTTCGCGGCGCGAGACGTCTGGTTCGTCGTCGGCCTTCCGTTCTTTCTCTATTCGGCGCTTCACTGGAGCTTCTGGCAGGTCGGAACGCTGCTCGCCGTATGGGTGATCGGATACGGCGGTGTGCAGGTGATCGCGCCCCGCCTCGTTCGCGGCAGGGGCAAGGGCGCCGGGGGAGAGCCCGACGGCAGGACCGCTGTGTGGTTGGCGTTGGGAGTCGCGATCTGCCCGGCGGCGATGGCGGTCGCCCTGAACGCGGGCGTCGACCCGACGCTCGCGATCATCGCGGGGCTGATCCCGTTCGGCATCGCGTTCGCGATGAACTCAGCCGTCCACTCGTACCTGATCCTCGCGTACGCGGACAACGACAAGGTTGCGATGAACGTCGGCTTCTACTACATGGCGAACGCGTGCGGGCGCCTCGTCGGGACCGTGCTGTCGGGCTTGCTCTACCAGTGGCACGGGCTCACCGCGTGCCTTTGGGTATCGGCCGCGTTCCTCGTCATCGCCGGCCTGCTGTCGCTGCTGCTCCCCAGCGAGGTCGCGATGGCGGGCCGTCGGATTCCGCGATCCCAAACGGCCTAGACGCGTCGTGGTCAGTCTCCGAAGGCGTCTGCTTGCCGAGTTGCTCGGATCGGCATTCCTGGCCGCCGTCGTGATCGGCTCGGGAGTCGCTGCGCAGAGGCTGTCTCCCGGGGACACGGGGCTGCAGCTGCTCGAGAATGCGGCGGCCACCGCCGCCGGGCTGTTCACGATCATCCTCATGTTCGGACCGGTGTCCGGGGGCCATTTCAACCCCGTCGTGTCGCTCGTCGACGCGACCTTCCGCGGACTCAAGTGGCGCGAGGCGTTCGCCTACGTCCCGGCGCAGGTCGCGGGCTGCATCCTCGGTGCCGTGGTGGCCAACGGAATGTTTGCGCTGGCCGCGGTCAGCGTCTCGACCAAGCACCGTGCCTCGCCCGCGCACCTGTTTGCCGAAGTGATCGCGACCCTTGGCCTGCTGCTCGTGATCTTCTCGCTGGCACGCACGAGGCGAGCGGCCGCGGCACCCGCGGCCGTCGGCGCGTACATCGGTGCGGCGTACTTCTTCACGAGCTCCACGAGCTTCGCGAACCCGGCGATCAGCGTCGGCCGGATGTTCTCGAACACGTTCGCGGGGATTGCACCGGCGTCGGTGCCTGGCTTCGTCGTCGCGCAGGTGATCGGCGGGGCCGTCGCGATCGGCGTGATCACGCTGCTCTATCCCGACATCACGCCCGCCGAGGCCGCCGAGGCCGTCGTTCCGCACGATCGTGGGGCTGCGTGACGATGCGACTCGTGGCGATCGGCGGCAGCGAGCGGGGATCAGCGCGGCGCTCCGCGCGCGGGAGCTCGACGACACGGCGCAGGTGATGGTCGTGCTGGAGGACGCATACCCGAACTTCTCGATCTGCGGGATCCCCTACTACGTTTCGGGCGAGGTCGGCGACCACCGTAACCTCGCGCACCGCAGCCTCGCCGACCTCGAAGCGAAAGGCATGGCGCTGCTGCTCGACACGCGCGTCCACGCGATCGACGCGATCGGGCGGCGAGTGATCGTGTCCGGCGCCGATCGCCGCGAGTCATCGATCGACTACGACGCGCTGGTCATCGGCACGGGCGCCGTCCCGGTGAGGCCGCCGATTGACGGCCTGGACCGTCTCGGTGTCGAGGACGGCGTGCATACGCTGCATTCGATCGGCGACGCGCTCGCCCTGTCCGGGGCGCTTGAGCGGCCTCATATAGAGCGGGCGGCGATAGTCGGGGCGGGCTACATCGGGCTGGAGATGGCCGAGGCGTTCAGCGCTCGTGGGCTGTCCGTAACGCAGCTCGAGCAACTGCCGGAGGTGCTGCCGACGGCAGACCGGGAGCTCGGCGCACTCGTGCGCGCGGAGCTGGCACGCCACGATGTCGACGTGCGCTGCGGGACGCGCGTGGACGCGATCACCAGGGCGCCCGAGCGCTCGCCGGCGCGGCTTGAGGTCCGCGTGACCGGTCCGGACGGACAGCCGCTCGCGGTGCCCGCCGACGTGGTGCTGGTCTCGGTCGGGGTCCGCCCGGACGGCGGGCTCGCGGCGGCGGCGGGAGCGGAGCTCGGCCCCAGTGGCGCGATCGCCGTCGATCGCCGGATGCGCACCAGTCTCCCGGACGTGTTTGCCGCGGGCGACTGCGCCGTCACCCACCATCGCCTGCTCGGGGAGAGCTACCTCCCGCTGGGGACGACCGCCCACAAGCAGGGGCGGGTCGCGGGGGAGAACGCGCTCGGCGGAAGCCGCGAGTTCGCCGGCAGCCTCGGGACGCAGGTGGTGAAGGTGTTTGACCTCGTCGCGGCCCGGACCGGGCTGCGCGACCACGAAGCCGCGATGGGCGGCTTCGACCCGCTCACCGTCGGCAGCGAGGCGGACGACCACAAGGCGTATTACCCGGGGAGCCAGAGGATCGCGATGCGCTTTACCGGCGATCGCCGCGACGGGCGCCTGCTCGGACTCCAGCTCGTCGGCCTCCTCGGCTCCGAGATCGCCAAGCGGATCGACATCGCGGCCACCGCGATCTTCAACGAGATGACCGTCCAGGCGATCTCCGAGCTCGACCTCTCCTATACCCCGCCACTCGGCTCGCCCTGGGACGCGATCCAGACCGGTGCCCAGGCGTGGATGCAGCGGGCGCGGCGACGAGACGCCTAGAAGCCGCCGCTGCCGTAGTTGTCCCAGACGCCGGACCCGAACACCGGAAGCGACTTGACGGACGCATAGCCGAGGCGCTTGAAGCCGAACGCGTCCTCGATGCTCGCCAGCAGCGAGTAGTGGTTGTAGAAGTCGGTCACCTCGGGGACACCGGGTGTCACGTACCTGGAGAGCAGCAGCAGCCCGACCTGACCGCCGCCGCCGGTCGCGCTCGTCTGCCCGTTGCCGAGGCCGAGGCCAGGCGGCGATCCGGTCGGACCACTGGGTCCGGTCGGCCCGCTAGGGCCCGTCGTTCCTCCGGTGCCGCCGGTGTCCGTGAAGCCGACCAGGTTGGGATAGCTCTGCGGGTTCCCGCAACAGCTGCTGTGGTCCACGTCGGGGCCGGTCTGGGGTGCCTGGTCGTACGTGATCGCGATCAGCCCATCCGCCTTGTACGCGGGTGAGCCCAGGATCCCGGGGATCACCGACCTCAGGAACCCGTCCGCGGCGCGCGGCCCCGCTTTTGCGCCCGGCGCGCACGGAGTGTCGCTGCCGTTATCGCACGCGTCGGCCACGATGTAGGACAGCGTCGGGGTGGTGCTGACCGACTTGAGGTCGGTCGTGAGCTGGGTGAGCGGCACGTTGTTCTTCGGGCAGGGGCCGCCCGAAAGCAGCGACTGGAAGTACAGGAACGGGTTGCGCCACGTCAGGTACGGATCTCCGGCCGCCGGCAGCGTGCGGTCGCGGGCGCCGAGCTTCGGGTGCTTGCACGCCTGCAGCTGGGCCGCTTTCCCGCTGCCCGTGGTCTGGACGTAGGCCTTCCACTGGAGGTGGACCGCGTCGAGCTGGCCGGCGAGCGTATTGGCTGCACTCGGATACACGCATCCGAGACCTAGGACTTGATCCTTGGCTCCGGACGTGCCGGGAACGACATCGGAGTACTGAGGGCAGTTCTTGACGGTGTTGGGCGTCGGCCCCTGCCCGCTGACCACCGCGATCTCGTTCGCGAGCGAGCCGCCTGCGACGGCGTAGTAGCTCGGAACGAGCTCGCCCTTCGCGACGAGCGTCTTGGCGAGGTACGGGTCGATCTTGCTCTGGTCGAAGGTCTTTCTGAGCCCTGATCGGACAGCATGACCATGAACACGTGCTTGATCGGAGGCGCGTTGTTCGTCGGTGTCAGCGTTCCGGCCGCCGTGGTGGAGCTACCGCCGCTCGAGAAACCACCGCCGCCGCTGCCGACGGCGCCGGCCGTCGGCGAGGGGGTGGTCACCGTGATTGTCTGCGGTCCGCCGCTGCCGCCTGAAGAGTCCGATCCCCCGCCTGAAGACAGCTGGTTGGCGGCCTGGCTCGCGGGCGAAACGGCAACGATCACCGGCGCGAGCTCGCTCGCGGCGCTCCCCGTCACCAGCGATCCAACCACGACCCCGAATCCGAGCATGCTGAGGACCGCCACCGCCGCCGCGCGCGGGGCCTGGACCCAGGAGTCGTACCAGTGAGTTTGCGGCACCAACGATTCCCCGTCAGGGCGGGCGGGAGTTGCGACCCGGCGTCCGCGCTCGACGATCCCGGCGAACAGCCCGGCGACATGGGTTGGCAGCCCGCCACGCCGGGCGCCGCACTGCACGCAGTAGCGCTGGTCGTGTGCGAGCGGTGCCCCACACTCGCCGCATCCAAGGATGCTCTGATCGTTGCCGCCGTTCGCGCTCATCGCCACCGCTGAGTGTCGCGTGGGCAGCCGGCGAGAATGTGAACGGCCTGTGACCAGCGAATCGGCCGGCGAGACGCTTCAAGCGGCCGGGCGGAGGTCTGTGGCGCCTCGTGGCGCAGTCACATCTTGGTCACAATTGCTGCGCCGGACCCCACCATACTGGCGAAAGTGGCGATCCATCCGATCACGCCGATGACGACGAGCCCGCCACCAACGAGCTGTTGTCGGGCGCCGTGGCGACCGCTGCCCACTGCGAGAAGCCGCTGGCCTGCGACCAGCGCTACTGCGTCAACTGCGGCGACCGCCGCGGCAAGCCCGCTTCTCGTTCGACTCGCTGTCCGCACAGCCGCACCGCGCGCCGCGGAGCCCAAGCCCCATCGCACCCGGATCTCGGCGGCGACGACGCTCGTCGCGGGGATGGCGACACTGCTGCTCGCGATGGGGGTCGGAGTCCTGATCGGCCACAACAGCAACAGTCGTTCGCGCGTCCGCCCCGCCGTCGTCACAGTCGGCAGCGGCGGCGCCTCGGGGGTCGCGGGGGGCGCCACCGCAAACTCGAAGAAAAGAAGGTCCACAAGGTCAAGCCGGTCGTCGTGCACCTGAACGCGGAGATGAAGGCGAAGGCCATCGGCCGCGGCAAAGGTGTTCGGCAACAACGGCGGCAACCTCGCGAACGACCCGACCGTGCAGCCGGGACAGGCCTGTAGCGGTGGCGCCGGGTGCCAGGGCGGCAAGTTCACCGGCAACTTCTTCGGAGGCGGCTGATCGTGCCCGCGTTGCCGAGCGTCTGCGCGGGATCGTCCGGATGACCCCGGGCCGCGCCGCGATAACGGAGCGCCGGGGGCGCCCGGTGGACGCCGGGCCCCGTTTGGCGCGCCTCGAACGAGGCCGAGCTGATCGACCTCCAGCGCCGCCGGGACCAGCTCAACGCCCGCGTCGCCGAGCTCCAGTGGGACCTCGGAGGGCTCGTGTACGAGATGGCGGTCCGGGACCGGATCCGCGTCGACGTGCTGGTGAGCGGGCCGCCGAGCTCCAGAAGGCCGACTCCCAGCTCGGCGAAGTCGAGCGGATCCTGAGGCTCGAGCAGACCTCGACGGCCGGCGAGTGCGCCTCGTGCGCCGCGCCGCACTCGGTGGGCGCCGTGTTCTGCTGGCAGTGCGGGCAGCCGCTGCTGAAGCAGGTCCACAGCGACGCGATCGGCGCCTAGCGCGACGTCGCATGCGACCCCGGCCGGACCGCGCATGCGCGGTCCGCGGAGGCGCGCATGCGCGCCTCCGTTATCCGAACTGGCCGGTTACGTATTCCCGCGTGCGCTGGTCCTTCGGGTTGCGGAAGATCGTCTCGACGTCGGCGTACTCGATCAATGTCCCGACATTGTCTCTCCGGTCGAGGCTGAAGAACGCGGCCCGATCGCCCACCCGGGCGGCCTGCTGCATGTTGTGCGTGACGATCACGATCGTGTAGCGGCTCTTGAGCTCGTGCATCAGCTCCTCGATCGCGGCCGTGGCGACCGGGTCGAGCGCCGAGGCGGGCTCGTCGAGCAGCAGCACTTCCGGCTCGACGGCGATCGCCCGGGCGATGCACAGCCGCTGCTGCTGGCCGCCGGACAGGCCCAGCGCGCTCTTCTTGAGCCGGTCCTTGACCTCGTCCCACAGCGCGGCCTGCTTCAGCGCGCGCTCCACCGCTCGTCCACGTGCGACGCTGCAGCCGAGATTGCGCGGCGCCCAGGCGACGTTGTCGAAGATCGACTTCGGGAACGGGTTCGGCTTCTGGAACACCATCCCGATCCGCCGCCGGACCTCGACGCGATTGACGCCCGGCGCCGTACACGTCGTGGCCGTGGTACAGCACCTGGCCGGTGAGCTTGAAGCCGGGGATCGCGTCGTTCATCCGGTTGAGGCTGCGGATGAACGTCGACTTGCCGCACCCCGATGGCCCGATCACCGCGGTCACCAGGTTCCGATAGATCTTCAGCGTGGTCCCGGTGAACGCCTGGTTTGCCCCGTAGTGGACCGCCATGTCCTGGATGTCGAATACCGCCGGTCGTACGGCGTCGATCTCGTAGCTCTCGAGCCGGCGGGTGGGGAGCTCGGCGGAGCGGCTCGGTGCCGATTCGGACTCGGCTGGCACCGGTCCTCGCCGTACGCCCGGCCTCCGGGGAGTCCACGGCCGTCATGCGCCGCCCATCTTCGCACGGCTGCGCCAGCAGCACCCTCGCAGGATGTTCGCCAGAAGGATGCCGATCAGCAGTACGAACGCCGCGCCCCAGAGGCGGGTGTGCGCCTCCTGCACGGCGAGGTCATACGAGGTGTAGATCAGCATCGGGACGGTGGGAACCCCCTTGAATGGATTGAGCTGGGTGGTGTGAGGGTGAGATCGAGTTGACGATCAGCATCGGCGCGGTCTCGCCCGCCGCCCGGGCCGTCGCGAGGATGATGCCGGTGACGATCCCGCCCGCCGCGGCGGCACGATCACGGTCACCACCGCCCGCCAGCGCGCGACCCCGAGGGAATCCGCGGCTTCGCGCAGGGTGCCCGGGACGAGCAGCAGCACCTCCTGGCTGGCGCGCGCCATCAGCGGCAGCATCACGATCGCGAGCGCGAGGGCTCCGGCAATCCCCGTTCCGTATGCGAAGGAATCACGATCAGGCCGTAGATGAACAGGCCGGTCACGATCGTCGGCACGCCCTGGAGCACATCGAGCGCGACCGCCATCGCGCGCCCCGTGCGCGAGCGCTTGCCCGCGAATTCCGTCAAGTACAGGCCCGTCAGGATGCCGAGCGGCGCCGCGATCAGCGCGCCGATCATCACGATCTCGATCGTTCCGATCAGCGCGTTGAAGATCCCTCCCCGGCGAACCCCTGCGGGTTCGTGAACACGAACGAGAAGCTGAGGGCCGACGCGCCGCGGCTTACGACGCCGTAAATGACAAAGCCGAGCATTACGACCGCGATCAGCGCCGCGATGCTCGCCCCGTCGACGAGATCGGCTCATGATCGAGCGGCGGCGGAGGTTGCCCGTCGCCGTCAGCGGGGCGGTCGGATCGAACAGGGGCGCGTCGCCCGCGGTCAGGGTGTGGCTATTGCTCATAGACCACCCTCCGCCGCGAGCGCATACCGGCGTTCGACGTCGAACCGTCCTGGCGATTGCGCGGGCACCAAGGCTGGTCAGGAGGCAGATCACCAGCAGCAGGAGGCCCGCGTAGAACATCGAGGCCGTTGCAAGGGGTTCACCGGTGAGGGGAACTGGTTGGCGATCCGCTCGGCGAGCGTCGCGCCGGGCTGGAATAGCGACGCGTGGATGCCGTTGGCGTCGCCGATCACCAGCGAGACCGCGATCGCCTCGCCGAGCGCCCGCCCCAAGCCGAGCACGGTCGCGGCACTGACGCCGGAGATCGTAGAGGGCAGGACGATCCCGCGGATGATCTCCCACCGCGTCGCCCGAGCGCCTCCGCGCCTTCCGTGAGCTCCCTCGGCACGGTGAGGAAGAGGTCGCGGCACAGCGAGGAGACGATCGGCAGGATCATCAGCGTGAGCACGAGGCCCGCCGTGAAGACGCTGATGCCGGTGGTCTGGGGCGGGCCGAACAGCGGGATGAAGCCGAGCGCGCTGTGCAGCCCGGGCTCGATCCGCTGGATGAACGGCGCGAGCACGATCACGCCCCAGAAGCCGTAGATGATGCTGGGCACCGCCGCCAGCATCTCGACAAGCGGACCGACGAAGGCGCTCACCCGTCGCGGGGCGATCATCGACAGATAGATCGCGATCGCGATCCCCAGCGGCGCGCCGATAACGAGCGCCATCGCCGAGCTGACCGCCGTTCCGTAAAGCATGTCGGCGGCGCCGAAGATCTTGAAGTTCGGTGCCCAGGCCTCGTGTCCGAGGAAGCCGAAACCGAATCGGTCGATCGACGGTTTCGCGTTGCTGACCAGCTGATATCCGAGGTCCACGAGCGTGATCGCGACGATCACGCCCGCCAGCGCGCACAGGCCGAACAGCACGCGGTCACCGACGCGGCTTGCCCGTCTGGTCTTCGTCGTCCTGGGCGAGACGTGCGCCGTCACCCCCATCGCGTCGCTCCTCCTGAGTTCACCGCGGGCAGGCTAGGAGAAAAGCTCCGGCTGCGGTCTCGAGGTCCTTCCGTCGTTACAAGATCAAGACATGGTGGTCACAAGTCGGCCACAGTTGGCGGCAGCGGAGCGGCGATTCTTTCGTGGGGCTCGAAGTAGGGCGGCCGGTCCACGTTCGGGCTGAACCGGTGTTTCTAACCGAAAGGAACTACTTTGCTCTTCAAGAGAATGGCCGGACTCGGCTGCGTGGGTTTGCTCGCAGCTTGTGCCTTCGGCCTCAGTGCCGCCTCCGCGTCGGCTGGGACGCTCCAGGGTGCGGGATCGACCCTCGTAGCTCCGATCGAGGCGGAGTGGGCGGCGGCGTTCGACAGCGCAACGGGTAACACCGTGAGCTACAACGCCGTCGGCTCCGGAACCGGCGAAAAGGACATCGCCAGCGGACTGGTCGACTTCGGAGCCTCTGATGCGCCGCTGTCCTCCTACTCGGGCGTTCCGAGCAACCTCGTCCAGATGCCGTGGTCGATCTCCGCAGTCGGAATCAGCTACCACCTCCATGGGATTCCCAAGATCCACTTGACCGGCCGCGTGATCGCCGGGATCTACGTCGGGCAGATCACCAACTGGAGCGATCCGAGGATCAAGGCCCTCAACAAGAACATCAATTTGCCGAACCTGCCGATCACGGTGTTCCATCGCTCGGACGGCTCGGGCACGACGTACGTGTTCACCAAGTACGAGTCCGAGATCAGCCCGACCTTCAACAGCCGGATCGGCAACTCGACCACGGTCAGCTGGCCCGTCGGGCCGGGTGCGAAGGGCAACACCGGGATGGCGCAGGCCGTCAGTCAGACGAACGGCGCGATCGCGTACATCGAGGTGGCGTACCTGATCGCCGACCGGTTGCCCGCCGCGGCGCTTCAGAACGCGGCCGGGAGGTGGATCGTGCCGAACCTGAGCGCGATCTCCGCCGCGGCCAACACCGTTAAGAGCATTCCGTCCAACAACGAGCTCAACATCACCAATCCGGGTCGGGGCGCGAGGTCCGCGTACCCGATCTCCGGTTACACGTACGTGATCGTGCCGACGAGTGCGCCGCAGGCCGCACTGCTGAAGCAGTTCATCGGTTACGCAATCACCGGTGGTCAGCAGTTCGCGCCGAGGCTGGACTACGTTCCGATCCCCGGATTCGTCCGGAGCGCGGATCAGGCCACGCTGAACAGGATTCAGTGAGGCGACGTGATTGCCCGCAGGGCCCGGCCGCTACCGCGGTCGGGCCCCCGGGCTTCTCTACCAAGGGACCCCTGCACTCGTCGCTTCTGCGGGTGACGCGGTCTGAAGATAGGCCTTCGATTACTCGAAACACCTGGAGGTATTCGTGAGAAGTCGTATCGGGTTCGCCGGGGTCGCGGTAGCCGCGGTCTCGCTCATAGTCGGTGTTGGGGCAGCGCTGGCGGCCAGCCCTAAGCACCATAAGCACGCCAAGCCCGCCAAGCCCAGGCCGGCGTTGCTTCACTGCGCCAGCTCGCCGACGATGGTTGCGCCTCAGGGACAGCCCGCCGTCGACCAGCCGAACAGCGGAGGAGACGCGTATGGGCCGGTGACCTGCTCGACCGCCGGGTTCGGCTCAGGGAGCAGGTGGCTCACCTTCACGATCCCCGACAGCGGCGACATGGTCGGCAAGTACACCGACTACTTCGATGGCGGCACGCTGAGCGGGACGTTTGATCTCGGGCCGGAGGAGAGCCCGCCGCTCACGTCCGACAGCTTCTACAGCGAGTCGTTCGCGGGTCAGGTGCTCGTCACAGGCGGCACCGGCGTCTACAAGGGCGTCAAGAGCAAGGACAACAAGGGCACGATGAGCTGCAACAGCCCTGACAGCGTGCACTTCAGCTGCACCCAGAACGGCACGATCCTGATCCCGCCCCCGCCGGTGACGACAATCACCGGAGGGTAGGCATCGAGCAAGGGCTGAGGCTCCTTCTCAGCCGCGCCTGACGGGATCCCCGCACGCCTAGGGCGCGCGGGGATCCCGAGGGCCTACTGGTTCTGGCACGCGGGGATCTCGAGCGCGTTCCAGGCGTTGTTCGCCTGGGTCTCGAGCGGCGTCAGCGTCAGCTGAAGCGTCTTGTACGCGGTCGCCGTGTCCGCCCCGCCGTCGATCTTTGCGGTCGCGGCCTGGAGCGCCGCCAGCTCGCCCGAGAGCGAGTGCAGTGCGGTGCTCCAGACGTCGGCGACGTCCTGGGGCGCGGTGAGCTGCTGGAGCTCCCTCAGCTCGGGCTTCAGCGCCGCGATCCCGCGCACCAGGAACGCCTCACCGCCGGCCTCCGAGCCTGGCGTCCCGATCCTGCTGACCAGGCGGTTGGTGTGCATGCAGATCGCGGTCGCCTGCTGGCGCAGCTGGACCTCGGAGGCGGGCGAGGAGCCGCAGCCGGCCACAGCCCCGGCCGCCAGCGCCACGGCGCACGCTCGCGCCGTCCAGCTCCCCGAGCTCGCCGTCACTTGAGCGGCACGCCGAGCAGTCGCTCCAGCTCGGCGATCGTCTCCGGCGTCGCGGTGTGATGGACAGTCCCCATCCCAAGCTCGGCGGCGGGGTCGAGGTTGAAGCGCAGGTCGTCGACGAACACGCACGACTCGGGCGGCAACCCGATCTCATTCGCGCCCATCTCGTAGATCTCCGGAGCGGGCTTGCGGATCCCCACCTCACCGGAGATCACGACCCCGTCGAACAGCTCGTCGAGCTGTGAGCGGTCGTAGCGTCGCGTCCCCCACGAGTTCGAGATCAGGCCCGTACGGATTCCGGACCGCCGGGCCCTGCGAACCGCCGCCACCATCTCCTCATCCTGGCCCGATCCCGCGAACAGCCGGTCGATCAGCTCGGGAGCGTCGACCCCCAGCAGCTCCGCGAACCGCGGCTCGAACTCCTCCTCTGGGAGCTTTCCCGTCTCGAGGTCGATCAGCAGCGTGCGGCACGCGCGGTCCTCGCGAAAGCGCCGCCCGATCGTCTCCGGCTCGAGCCCCTCGAGCTCGCAGAACGAGCGGAACGACTCGAACAGGTTCGTGGTGAGGACGCCGCCGTAGTCGACGAGCAGACCCCGGTAGGGGGCCCCGTTGGGGCGGCCCCCGTCGGGGGCGTCCCCGCCGGTGCCGGGTTCAGAGGCCATGCTGGGAGACACTGAGCGCCCGCTTCGCGATCTCGATCACACCGTCGCCGAACGTCTTCAGGTACGGGTCGTCGGTCGATCCCTCGAGCGCTCGCTTGTAGTTGCCCTCCATGAACACGATCGCCTTCCACAGCGCGAGCGTCACGTACCAGTTGAGCGCGCTCATCGAGCGGCCGGATCGCTGCTCGTAGGCGGCGATCAGCTGATCGCGGGTGGGGAAGCCCTCGAGTCTCGTGACCGTGTGCAGATTGAATTTCGACGCGTCATCCCCCGGCTGCGTCCAGTGCATCACCATGTACCCCAGGTCCGCGAGCGGATCGCCGATCGTCGCCATCTCCCAGTCGAAGATCGCGATCAGGTGGGCCGGCGCCGCGGAGGCGAACATCGTGTTGCCGAGCCGGTAGTCGCCGTGGACGATCGTGGCCGGCGGGGAGGGGGGCATGTTCTCCCGGAGCCACTCCCCGACCTGCTCGACCTCGGGCACCTCACGCGTCCGGTTGTGCTCCCACAGCCCGGTGAACCGGCGCAGCTGGCGCTCCAGGTACCCGGTCGGCCGGCCGAAGCCCTCGAGCCCGACCGCCTCCCAGTCGACGGCGTGCACCTCGACCAGCGCCTCGATCAGCTGCTCGGCGATCAGCGCCCGCTGCGCGGGGCTGTCGAGCGCGGGGGGCATCGTGTCCGTGATCACGTCGCCGAGCACCTGCTCCATGACGTAGAAGGGGGCGCCGATCACCGCGTCGTCGTCGCACACCGCGAGCACCCTGGGGACCCGCACCGGGGTGCCCTCGAGCGCCCGCAGGAGCCGGGCCTCTCGGAGCACGTCGTGGGCGCTCGGGGGTAGTGGCCCGCGCGGCGGCCGGCGCACGACGACGCCCGTCGAGAGGATGAAGGTGACGTTGGAGTGACCCTCGCCGATCGGTTCCGCAGACAGCTGGGACGAGGCCTCGAGGCCGTTGTCCGAGAGGAAATCGGCCAGCGGCTGGAGCACGAGCAGCGGCTCGCGGGTGTTGGCCGCGGCCTCGGCGTGGGTGCGCACGACGTCGTCGGGGGCAAGGGCGACGGTCATCGCTGCAGCCTACCGGCGAGGCCCACCGAGACGGTGCGTCCGTGGGGCTAACCTCAAATGAGTAGAACGATGCCCGAGCTTCCCGAAGTAGAGATCACTGCGCGGCTGCTCGACGCCGCGCTGACCGGTGCCGAGGTCGAGTCGGCGCTCGCGCCCGGGGTGAACGCGCTGAAGACGTTCGATCCGCCACTGTCGGCGCTCGAGGGTCAGAAGTTCACCTGGGTCAGGCGACGGGGCAAGGTGTTCGTGCTCGAGCTCGACGGCGGGATCGCGCTGGTCATCCATCTGATGTCGGCAGGCCGCCTGCAGCTGTTCGACACCCGCTCCTCGCTGCGCGACCGCACCTCACGCTTGCTCGTGCGGTTGACCGACGGCCGTGAGCTCCGCCTGCGGGAGTTCGGGACCAAGCAGCGGGCCTGGGTCAAGGTGCTGCGGATGGAGGACCTCGAGACCGAGGACGCGCTCACCGACCTGGGCTACGAGGCGTGGCCGGAGCCGCCCGACCTGCTCGAGGTGCTCGACGAGCCGCGACCGCTCTACGCGCTGCTCCGCGACCAGCACGTGCTCGCCGGGATCGGGCGCTCGTGGGTCGACGAGATCCTCCACGCGGCCAGGCTGTCTCCGTTCAAGCGCGGCTCGGACCTCGAGCCCGACGAGGCGCGGCGGCTGCGCGACGTAATGATCACGACGCTCGGCGACGCGATCGACACATATACACGCGAGCTCGCGCTGCCGATCCCGGACAAGCTGCCGATGCCGCTGAGCGTCCACCGCCGCAACGGCGAGCCCTGCCCGCGGTGCGGGGACCAGCTCGAGGCGGTCTTCTACGAGGACTACGTGATGTGCTACTGCCCGGCCTGCCAGACCGACGGCAAGGTGCTCAAGGACCGCCGGCTGAGCCGGCTGCTGAAGTAAGAAGCCGCGAGCGTCGAGAAATCCGCGAGCGAGTAAGAAGCCGCGAGCGAGTAAGAAGCCGCGAGCGAGTAAGAAGCCGCGAGCGAGCGTCGCGTCGCCCGGCTGCCGGCGTCGAGCGTCAGTGGTACTGGCTGGTCACCTGAGCGAGTACCCCGCGCTCGTACGGGTTGCTGCTGACGGCGATCGAGCCGGAGAACGGATATTCGAGAATCGCGGCAGTCAGCAGCCCCGCGCCGACGACGACGGCGACGCTGAAGACCAGCACCAGATCGATTCCCACATGGTTTGTCTTGACGAAGATCGTCGTCACGAGCGTCATCACGGCGAGCAGGATCATCAGGCCGAAGAGCGGCGACGGAATGGTCGTCTCGGCGGCATCGAGTCGGTCACGCCGCTCCGTGACGACAGCACCCAGTTGGCCGACTGCCGAGTTGTAGAACGTCGTCTGCGCCCGGGTCACCGGTGAGTAGCTCTGCAGGGCGCCGAACATGGCGTAGTAGCGCCGTTGGGCCTCCGGATCCTCACGGCCATGTCTGAGCTCGGCGAACTCGTGATCTACCACCTCCCGCACGTATCTGGCCACGCTGAGGTCGACCGCGTGCCTCGCCCTCGCCGGGAACACCCGCGCATCAAGCACCATCTCGGCCAGAGAGCTTGCTTCGCCGTTGACGTTGCTGGAGACGGTCTCGTAGCTGTTGTTCAGATTCACGACGACGAACGCGAGTACGAGGGCGAATAGCGTCATCACCATCGCCGCCACGCCGACGACCTTGTCTCCAGATCCGGACTCTCGCCACGCGGGCAGAAGCCGGTGGACCAGCGCCAACGCCGCGAAGGTGACGATCACCGTCCCGGCGATGAAGATCGCCTCGAGCGCCCAGTCCGGCACGCTGTTCAGGAGGTCCCTGGCCATCAGTCTTCCGCTATCCGCACGAAAACGGGCACGCTAACAGTCCTCTACGATCCTGCCGTGGTCGAGACGGGACAACCGGCACCGGACTTCGAGCTTTCGGACCAGCACGGCCAGAAGGTTCGGCTCTCAGACCTGCGCGGCAATGTGGTCCTGTACTTCTATCCGAAGGCGGACACGCCAGGTTGCACGACCCAGGCTTGCGGCGTGCGTGACCATCGCGCCGACTACGAGCGTTGGGACGCGGTCGTGCTCGGGGTGTCACCCGATCCCGTCAAGCGCGTGGCGAAGTTCGACGACAAGTACGGCCTCGGGTTCCCGCTGCTGGCCGACGAGGACCACGCCGTCGCCGAGGCCTACGGCGTGTGGGTCCAGAAGTCGATGTACGGACGCAAGTACATGGGAAACGAACGGACCACGTTCGTGATCGGACCCGACGGCACGATCAAAGACGTGTTCCGCAGCGTCAAGCCGGCCGAGCACGACGAGCTGGTGCTAGGGGCGCTCGCGGGGGGCTGGGGCGTGGCCGGGGCGCTCGGCCGGGCCGCCGCGTCCGGGCGGGCTCGCACCGACCGCGGACCCGGGTTGTCGGCCACGCGCGTCCGCGCGTTTGCGTGGGCAGGCGTCGGCTCGCGTCGCGGGCGTCGGCTCGCGTCGGCCACAACGTGACACTCGCGCAAGATCGGGGTTTGAGTGTCACGTTTTGGCTCGTAGCCGACCAAAACGTGACACTAAATGAGGGGTCGTGCAGAAGTGGCACGTTGTGGTCGCCGGTTTCCGCTCGGCCGGCCGGTTTCCGCTCGGCCTCGCGGGTTCCGCCCGGTCGCCGGGTTCCGCCCGGTCGCCGGGCTCCGCCCCCGGTTCCTCCCACGGATCGCGCTTCGGCCCGGGAAGGTCTCCCGGTCCGGATCGCTCGCGCGCCGGCGAGCCCGGCCCCGCGCTCGCCCGGCCGAGCCGCGCTGCGCTGCGCTACTGGAGCCCCTCGCGCGCCTCGCGCACGAGCGTGACGGCCTCCGGGAACACGTGCGCCATCACCGCGCGGAGCTGCTCTGACTGCTGCTCGGTCGTCCCCTGGATGTTGACGCGGTTCATCGCCGCGACGGTGAGATCGACCGCCAGCTTGATCGCATTGTCGGCCCACGCGAGCCGTTGGGCCCCCTGCATCTGCTCGGCGAACTCGCCGAGCCTCCGCTGGAGGTCGTCAGGGTCGCCGAACAGGCCGCCGAATCCACTTCCTTCCATGTCTCAATGGTAGCCCCCTCGCCCCGCCGTCAATCAGCGCGCCGCGCCACGACCGCGATCGTCCCGCCCCGCCCGACGACGCCGGCGGCCAGCTCGAGCGCCGCGGCAACCGGCAGAGCGGGGAGGGCCGCGACCGCGATCGCCAGGTCCGGCGAGCGCAGCGCGGCGTTTCGCTTGAGCAGGTTGTAGACGTAGGACGGGTGGCGGGTGAGCCGGCTCAACAGCGTCTGCCACATCCCGAACGGGTTGTGCTCGAGCAGCGTGTGTCTGACCGAGTGGGGGGTGAACCCGTGCGAGCGCAGCAGCGCTTCTAGCCCCGCGGGGGTGAAGTGGACGCGGTGGCGGGGGACGTCCAGGTGAAACCAGCGATCGCCGCCGAGCCGCGCCTGGAGGCTCGCCAGGTTGGGGACCCCGATCACGAGCCCCCCGCCGGGGCGAAGCCACGAGCCGACGCGCTCGAGCGCCGGACCGGGACGATCGAGATGCTCGAGCACGTGCCAGAGCGTGACCACGTCCACCGACCCGGGGGCGATCTGCGCGCCCTCGATCGTCGTCCGCAGGACCGAGGGGTCCGGACCCGGGGCGCCCGCGCCGGGGGCGCCCGCGACCGCGTCGCCCGCGCCGCCGTCGCCCGCGCCGGCCTCGCCTGCGCCGGACGGCTCCACCCCGAACGCGTCATACCCGGCTGCTCGGGCCGACGCGACGAACCTCCCGCGTCCGGCTCCGGCGTCGAGCAGCCGCGCGGGCGCCGGGACGATCGAGCGCACGAGCGCCAAGCGCTGCCTGTCGAACAGCCTCAACACCGGCCGAGCGGCGCCGTGGAGCCGGGGCGCTCCGGGCCGATACGCCCCAGAGCCGTACAGGCCGGGCGGAACATCGCCGAGCGTCACCGCCGACCCGCATCGCGAGCACCGCGCCAGCTCGAAACGCACCCCTCCCAGCGCCGGTTCCGAAGCGGGGACCGATCGCCAACCAGCCAGGGGGCCTCCGCAGGCTGGGCACGTGGCGGGGATCTCCACGGGCGGACCGTACACTGCCCGTCGAAGACCGAATGGCCGTCGCCAATCCCGTCAAACACGAGACCCGGATGCGCCCGCGCTACGCCGTAGTCGCGGCGCTCGGGGGGGTCGCCCTGTTCGCCGCCGCAGCCGTCCAGGCAGCGGGTCCGCAGGCGAAGGTGAGCGAGTTGACCATCCAGCTGCTGGTCACGAACAAGCGCGGCGCGCTCGAGGTGATCGGCACCGTGATCAACGGCCTGGGCCTGCTGGCCCTGGCCGCGACGCTCGCATTCCTGTTCGCCGCCGCCCGCGCGCGCAAGCCCGAAATGGCACCGGCGACGTGGTACACGGCGGTCGTCGGCGGGGTGCTCGGGGCCGTCGGCGGGATCGCCTACGGCGTGGTGATCACCCTCAAGGCGCACGACTTTGCGACGCACGGCGCGCAGACGTATCCGCAGGCGAACTCGCTGCTGAGCGGTGCCGCGCTGGCGGTGCTTCAGTACGCGGGTCTGCTCGGCTCGCTGCTGATCGCGGTCTCGTTTGTGCTGATCTCGCTGAACGCGATGCGGGTGGGACTGCTGACCCGGTTCATGGGATATCTCGGGATGGTCGCGGCCGGCGCATCGCTGCTCCTGATCGGCAGCGCGCCGGCTCTGCTGATCGAGGTGTTCTGGCTGCTGGCGGTCGGCTACATGCTCGCCGGCCGGTGGCCCAACGGTGACCCGCCCGCGTGGCGGACGGGACAGGCGGAGCCATGGCCTTCCGCCGCCGAGGTGCGGGAGCAGCGCCAGAAGGCGGTGGCCAAGCGCCGAAACGGCAGAGGCGGCGCGCCTGCACCGGAGCCCGAGCCCGCCCCCGCGGCGGCCGCCGCGCAGCCGACGCGGTCGACCACCCCGAAGCGCAAGCGCAAGCGCCGCAGATAAGCGTAGCCGCGCGCGCCGCCACGCGGCCGGCGCGCACCAAACCGACGGCGAGGCGCCCGCGGGGCTCCGAGCGGTCGCCGTTCGTCGTACTGCAACCGCCGCTCGTCGTACTCCTCGGGCCGTTCACCGATCCGTGTTGTGGACGGGCGGATGCGCGTTGAACTAATACGCCGATTCGTCCCAAACCCAACCTCCGAGGAGGGTGAGATGGAAGCTGCTGGAATTGGTGGACGTGAGGCGGACGTGGCGCCCGCAGCCGATCCGACGGGCGGTCGGCATGCCGGGTGGATTCCGGCGGACCCCGGTCCGCTGGGGCTGGCCGGATTCGCGGGCACGACGTTCGTCCTCAGCATGCTCAACGCGAACCTCGTGAGCGCCCGAGGCATCGGGTCGGTACTCGCGCTCGCGCTCGCCTACGGCGGCGTCGCGCAGCTGTTGGCGGGGATGTGGGAGTTCCGGACCGGCAACACGTTCGGGGCCGTGGCGTTCACGTCGTTCGGCGCGTTCTGGATCTCGTTCTACATCCTGATCCACTCCCCCGCGCTCGTCACCCCGCACGGGGTGTCGCTGTACCTGTGGATGTGGGCCATCTTCACGACCTACATGTTCTTCGCCTCACTACGCACGACCGCAGCCGTGTCGCTCGTGTTCCTGCTGCTGGCGGTGACGTTCATCCTGCTCGCGATCGGCGACATGGGCACCGGCCACACCAGCCTCACGCACGCCGGCGGCTACGTCGGGCTGGCAACCGCGATTGCGGCTTGGTACGCGTCGTTCGCGGCGGTCATGAACTCGACGTTCGGCCGCGTGGTGCTGCCCGTCGTCCCGCTCCGGCGGGTGTAAGCAGTCGGACTACCAGCGGCGTTCAGCCCGGTAGTAACGTAGGCGCGGAATAGCAGCAAATCCAGGCAGCTCGGGGCTTCCGGTAGTACCGGGGCCCCGGGCTCGCCTCGGCTACATACGCCAGATGGAAGGAGAGGACTTCGATGGCCGACACGACTGAGTCCGCTGCTGAGGAGGTCGAGTACTCGGAAAACCAGATCGCCGTCCACTGGCGGGAGGAGGAGTACGTCGAGCCGCCCGAGCAGTTCAAGGCGCAGGCCAACACCGACTCCTCGATCCTCGAGCGCTTCGCTCCAGAGCGTTTTCCCGAGTCCTTCGAGGAGTACGCGGAGCTGCTCACCTGGGACAAGAAGTGGGACGAGATCGTCGACACCGGCAACCCACCGTTCTTCAAGTGGTGGGTCGGTGGACGCCTGAACGCGTGTGTCAACTGCGTCGACCGCCATCTCGACTCCCGCGGCGACGAGAACGCGATCATCTGGGTTCCCGAGCTCGAGGAGGACGAGACCCAGGAGATCACCTACCGCGATCTGCACGGCCGCGTCAACGAGTTCGCCGCCCTGCTGAAGGACTTCTGCGGCGTCAAGCCGCAGGACAGGGTCACCTTCCATATGCCGATGGTCCCCGAGCTGCCGGTGGCGATGCTCGCGTGTGCCCGGCTCGGAGTGATCCATTCGCAGGTCTTCGGCGGGTTCAGCGGGCGGGCCGCGGGCCAGAGGATGGGTGACGCCCAGAGCACGATCCTCGTGACGATCGACGCCTACTACCGGGGCGGCGAGCTGATCGACCACAAGATCAAGGCCGATGAGGCCGTGGAGGCGGCGCGAGAAGAGGGGATCGAGATCGACAAGATCCTTGTGTTCCGGCGCAAGCCGGGCGAGTACCACTCGGAGTCGGAGATGGTCGAGGGCCGCGACTTCTTCGTCGACGAGCTGCTTGAGGACTACAAGGGCCGCGAGGTCGAGCCGGAGTCGATGGCGGCCGAGGACACCTTGTTCCTGATGTACACGAGCGGGACCACGGGCCGCCCGAAGGGCGCGCAGCACGCGATCGGCGGGTACCTGTCCTACGTCACCGGGACATCGAAGTACTACCAGGACATCCATCCCGAGGACACCTACTGGTGCTTTGCCGACATCGGCTGGATCACCGGTCACTCCTACATCGTCTACGGGCCGCTCGCGCTGGGGACGACGACGGTGATGTACGAAGGGATCCCGACGTATCCGGACCCCGGCAGGCCGTGGCGGATCGCGGAGAAGCTCGGCGTGGACATCTTCCACACCGCGCCGACCACGATCCGGATGCTGCGCAAGGTCGGTCCGGATGAGCCCGCGAAGTACAAATACGAGTTCAAGACGATGACGACGGTCGGCGAGCCGATCGAGCCGGACGTCTGGCGGTGGTACTGGAAGGTGGTCGGCAAGGGCGAGGCGGCGATCACCGACACCTGGTGGATGACCGAGACGGGGGGCTTCCTGGGAAGCACCCTGCCGTTCCTGCAGCCGATGAAGCCCGGAAGCTGCGGGCCGGCCTGCCTCGGGATCCAGCTCGTGATCTACGACGAGAATGGCGAGGAGATCCCCAAGGGCTCGGGCAAGGCGGGCTACATCTGCGTCCGCAACCCCTGGCCCGGTCGGATGCTGACCGTGTGGGGTCAGGACGAGCGGTTCATCGACACCTACTACAAGCGGTTCAACAAGAACCCCGAGAGCAAGGACTGGCGCGACTGGCCGTTCATGTGCGGCGACGGCGCCCAGCAGTCCGAGGACGGCTACTTCCGGATCCTCGGCCGGATCGACGACGTGATCAACGTCGCCGGCCACCGGTTGGGGACCAAGGAGCTCGAGTCCGCGGCGATCGAGGTCGACGAGGTCGCCGAGGCGGCGGCCGTCCCCGTCGTCGATGAGACCCGCGGCAAGGTCGTGGAGATGTACATCGCGGTCAAGCCGGGGATCGAGACGAGCGACGAGGATGTCGCCAAGAAGGTCGCGGCTCAGATCGATCGGGACATCGGCAAGATCGCGCGGCCGAAGAACGTCTGGGTCGTGCCCGACATGCCCAAGACACGCTCGGGCAAGATCATGCGGCGGGTGATCGCGGGAATCTCCAACTTCGCCGACGTCGGGGATGTATCGACGCTCGCCAACCCGGAGGTAGTCGACAAGATCCGCGAGCAGGTGCAGAGCGCGAAGGAGGCTCGCGGCGACAAGCCGGAGCTCTCGAAGAAGGAGCAGGAGGAGATCGCGAAGTTCGGCGAGGGGTCCGAGTAGCGGTTTCGGGAGGAACGGGGAGCCCGGCACGTCGATTTCCGGGCTTCCCGTTTCGTCTTAACCTCGACAAGAAACAGCGGGTCGATCTGACCCACGAATCCAGGAGTCACCATGACCGGCTCTTCCACCGAGGGAATCAAGACCGTGCTGCATCCCGTGTCCGACCTGGAGCGGGCCAAGCCGTTGTACGAGGCGCTGCTCGGCGTCCCGCCGATGGCCGACGCGCCCTACTACGTCGGCTTCGAGGCCGCGGGGCAGCAGATCGGGCTGGTGCCAGGTGGCGGACCGCAGGGTAACAGCTCGCCTGTGGCTTTCTGGCACGTGCCGGACATCGAGGCGAAGCTGGCCGAGGTGACCGCCGCCGGCGCGACCGTGAACGAGCCCGCGCACGACGTCGGTGGTGGCCGTCTGGTCGCCACCGTCACCGACCCCGATGGCAACGTGCTCGGGCTGCTCCAGGACCCATGAGCCCGAAGGCGACCCCGTCTGACGGGGAGGTCTGATGAGCATGGCCACGAGGACGGACACGCAGTCGCCCGCGCTGCACGTTGCCGACAGCCACGACCTGATCCGCGTACACGACGCGCGGGTGAACAACCTCAAGGACGTCAGCATCGAGATCCCCAAGCGCCGGCTGACGGTGTTCACCGGCGTCTCCGGGTCGGGCAAGAGCTCGCTGGTGTTCGGCACCATCGCCGCGGAGTCGCAGCGGCTGATCAACGAGACCTACAGCGCCTTCGTGCAGGGCTTCATGCCGACGCTGGCGCGGCCCGAGGTCGACGTGCTCGAAGGGCTGACGACCGCGATCATCGTCGACCAGCAGCGGATGGGTGCCGACCCACGCTCCACGGTCGGCACCGCCACCGACTCGGGCGCGATGCTGCGGATCCTCTTCAGCCGACTGGGGCGGCCGCACATCGGCTCAGCCAGCGCGTTCGCCTTCAACGTCCCGTCGGTCCGAGCGACCGGCGGGATCACGGTCGAGCGCGGTAACCGCAAGACCGTGAAGGCGAGCTTCACCCGCACGGGCGGGATGTGCCCGCGCTGCGAGGGCAGGGGCACCGTCTCCGAACTCGACCTCGACCAGCTCTACGACGACTCCAAATCGCTCGCCGAGGGCGCGCTCACGATCCCCGGCTACAAGACGGGTGGCTGGAACTACCGGCTCTACAGCGCATCGGGGTTCTATGACCCGGATAAGCCGATCGGCAAGTACACCAAGACGGAGCTGCACGACTTCCTGTATCGCGAGCCGACCAGGATGAAGATCGCCGGCATCAACATGACCTATGAGGGACTGATCCCACGGATCCAGAAGTCGATGCTCTCCAAGGACAAGGAGGCGATGCAGCCGCACATCCGGGCGTTCGTGGACCGGGCGGTCACCTTCGGGACCTGCCCCGACTGCGACGGCACCCGACTCAGCGAGGGGGCCCGGTCTTCGAAGATCAAGGGGATCAACATCGCCGACGCGTGCGCGATGCAGATCAGCGACCTGGCTGAATGGGTCCGCGGCCTCGCCGAGCCGTCGGTGGCGCCGCTGCTGGAGGCGTTGGGCGAGACCCTCGACTCGTTCGCGGAGATCGGGCTGGGCTACCTCTCGCTCGACCGGCCGTCGGGCACGCTGTCTGGCGGGGAGGCGCAGCGCGTCAAGATGGTCGGCCACCTCGGCTCCTCGCTCACCGACGTCACCTACGTGTTCGACGAGCCCACCATCGGCCTTCATCCCCACGACGTCGAGCGGATGAACGACCTGCTGCTGCGGCTTCGGGACAAGGGCAACACGGTGCTCGTCGTGGAGCACGAGCCGGATACGATCGAGATCGCCGACCACGTCGTCGATCTCGGTCCCGGCGCGGGCGCCGCCGGCGGCGAGGTGGTGTTCGAGGGAACCGTCGAGGCGCTGCGGGCCGGCGGCACCGTCACCGGCCGCCATCTCGACGACCGGGCGACGGTCAAGGAGACCGTGCGGACGCCGACCGGTGCGCTGGAGATCCGCGGCGCGAGCACGCACAACCTGCGCGAAGTCGACGTCGACATCCCGCTGGGCGTCCTGTGCGTCGTGACCGGCGTCGCCGGGTCGGGAAAGAGCTCGCTGCTCGATGGCTCGGTGTCGGGCCGGGACGGCGTGGTGTCGATCGACCAGGCGGCGATCAAGGGCTCGCGACGGAGCAACCCCGCGACGTACACAGGACTGCTCGACCCGATCCGCAAGGCGTTCGCGAAGGCCAGCGGCGCGAAGCCGGCGCTGTTCAGCGCCAACTCCGAGGGCGCCTGCCCCAACTGCAACGGCGCCGGCGTCATCTACACCGACCTGGCGATGATGGCCGGCGTCGCGACCGTGTGCGAGGAGTGCGAGGGCAAGCGGTTCGAGGCATCAGTGCTGGACCACCACCTCGGCGGCCGTGACATCAGCGAGGTGCTCGCGATGTCGGTGACCGAGGCCGCGGAGTTCTTCGGCGCCGGTGAGGCGCGAACGCCGGCCGCGCACGCCATCCTCGAGCGGCTCGCCGACGTCGGGCTCGGCTACGTTCAGATCGGTCAGCCGCTCACAACGCTGTCCGGCGGCGAGCGCCAGCGGCTCAAGCTGGCCACCCACATGGCCGCGAAGGGCGGCGTCTACGTCCTCGACGAGCCGACCACCGGCCTCCACCTCGCCGACGTCGAGCAGCTGCTCGGCCTACTCGACCGGCTCGTCGACTCCGGCAAGTCGGTGATCGTCATCGAGCACCACCAGGCGGTCATGGCACACGCCGACTGGATCATCGACCTCGGCCCCGGCGCCGGCCACGACGGCGGCCGGATCGTCTTCGAGGGCACACCCGCCGACCTCGTCGCCGCCCGCTCGACCCTCACCGGCGAGCACCTCGCGGCCTACGTCGGCACCTGACCAGACGCCTCAGACCTGCAGCCGGCGCCCGAGCTCGGCGGCGTGCCGGCGGGCGACTGGGATCGCGCGGCCGTCGGCGAACGCGAGCTCGGCGGTGCCGCCGAACTGCGGTCGCAGCTCGACCGCCTTGTTGAGGTTCGCGACGTACTGGCGGTGGACCCGGACGAACCCGAACGGCTCCCACCGCCGGTGGACGTCGGTCAGCGTCGCGCGCAGCAGGTAGCGGCCGTCCTCGACGACGATCCGGACGAAGTCACCGTGCGACTGCACGTACAGGATCGAGCTACGGGAGATCAGCCTGGTGGCGCCAGAGCGCACGTTCGCGACGGCGACCACCTCGCTCTCGGGCTCGGCCCCCGGACGTTGCGCCCCGTCGCCATGCGCGCCCGTCAGCTGCGCCGCAGCGACGGCGCCCGCGACCCGCTCGAGCGCCTCCTCCACCCGGCGGCGTCCCACGGGCTTGAGCAGGTAATCCAGCGCGTGCAGCTCGAATGCGTCGACCGCCGCCTCCTCGTGGGCCGTCACGAACACGAGCTGGGGAGGTGAGGCGAAGCGTCGCAGCACCCGTCCCAGCTCCACACCGTCCAGGTCGGGCATCCGCACGTCGAGAAAGATCGCGTCGTAGGGCTGCGCCGATGCCTTCACCAGCGCGTCGTGCCCGTCGATCGCGCACTGTACGTCCTCCACAGCCGGCGATCCCCGCAGGAGCCGGGCAAGGTCCTGGAGTTGGGAGTGCTCATCGTCAACCGCGAGGATCTTCAGGCCATCGGCCATCAGGCATCGGCGCCCGCGGCCAGCCACGCCACCTCGACGTGACCGCGCTCGCCGCGGAGATTGGGGACGGTCATGACCGCGGTCGTGCCCTCACCGAGCGCCGACTGGATCCTCAGCGCGTACTGCTCCCCGAACGTCGCCCGCAGCCGGGCGTCCACGTTGGAGAGGCCGATCCCCCCGCCGGCCCCGGCCAGGACGGCGGGCACCCGCTCGGGCTCGATCCCGGACCCGTCGTCCGATACGGCGAGCTCGACATCACCGCCATTCAGGCGCGCGGTGATCTCGACACTCCCCGATCCCCCGCGTCGCTCGACGCCGTGCCGCACGGCGTTCTCGACCAGCGGCTGGATCGACATCGACGGAACCACCGCTCCCCGCGCCTCCTCGGGGACGTCGACCGACACCCGCAGGTCGCGGAAGCGGGCCTGCTCGAGCCGCAGGTAGCGCTGCACGTGCTCGATCTCCTCTCCGAGCGTCACGTACGAGCGTCCGTCCCGGAACAGGTAGCGGGTGAACTCGGCGAAGTCGATCAGCAACTCGCGCGCCTCCTCCGGGCGGGCGTGGATGTCGCCGGCGACAGCGGCCAGCGCGTTGTAGATGAAGTGGGGGGAGATCTGGGCTCGCAGCGCCCGGAGCTCGGCCTGGGCCAGCCGCCGCTCCTGCTCGGAGACGACCGACAGCTCCACCTGCGCGGAGACGAGGCTCGCCGCCTCCTGCACGACGCGCAGCTCGGCCTGGCTCGGCCGGCCGACCGCGCGGTAGAAGGCGATCAGCGTTCCCGCCCTGCGCTCCTGAACCACCAGCGGCGCGAGCACGGCCGATCGCAGGGGACACGTCGGGTCCGAGGACACCAGCCGCGGCTCGATGTGCAGGCGATGGTCGGGTGTCCGTGCCAGCAGCCGCGAGAGCAGGTCTCCGGGACGCACCTGCTCGCGCCCTTCGCCGTCGATCGCCAGCACCGCCCGGGTGTCCGCTAGCGCGATCGCGGCGGCGCCGGTCAGCGCCCGCAGATGCGGGACGGCGAGCTCGGCGCTCGGCGTCGTCAACCCTCGGCGCAGGTGCGGCAGCGTGGCGGTCGCGGCGTGCAGCGCGGACTGCATGCCGCTCGCGGGAAGGTCGACGGCGCGCTCTGCGCGCAGCGTGCGCCACGCGGCCACGATGATCGCGACAAGTCCGGCCCCGAGCAGGACTCCCAGCGCGAGATCCATAAAGAACCGGTCAGTAGGTTACTCGCGGGTGGGGCGACGGACTTGCGATCATGCACGAGATGGACTCGATCGCGACGTTCGGCTCCTACGACGAGGCACGCGCGGGGCACCGCTGGGAGCTGCCCGAGCGCTACAACATCGCCGCCGATGTCTGCGACCGCCATCCGCGCGACAGGCTGGCGATGATCCACGAGGACTTCCGCGGGACCACGAGGAGGGTGAGCTGGGGCGAGCTGCAGGACGACTCCAACCGGTTCGCGAACGTGCTGAGCGCCAACGGCGTACAGCCTGGGGACAGGGTGGCGATGCTGCTTCCGCCGGTCCCCGAGGCGGCGGCTGCGTTCTTCGGAACCTGGAAGACCGGCGCGATTCTGCTGTCGATGTCCGTGCTCTACGGCGACGAGGGCATCCGCCACCGTCTCACGGACGCAGAGCCGCGCGTGCTCGTCACCGACGAGGCCAACGCGGAGCGCATCGAGCGCTCGCTCGTCGAGCACCTGCTGATCCTCGACGACGACCTGCTCGCCGCCGGATCGAGCTCGTTTCAGTGCGTGGACACCGCGGCCGACGATCCCGCTCAGCTCTATTACTCCTCCGGCACCACCGGTCTCGCGAAGGGGATCCTCCACGCCCATCGCTACCTGCTCGGTCACGAGGAGTTCGTCTACTGCCACGACCTGCGCGAGGGCGAGCTGTTCCACGGGATGGGCGAGTGGGCCTGGGCGGCGGGGATCTGCCCGCTGCTCGGACCGTGGAGGCTCGGCGCCGTCCAGGCCGTATATCAGCGCGAGGGGGGCTTCGACCCCGACAAGCAACTGGACTTCCTCTCACGGAACGGGGTCACGAACGTGTTCGCCACCCCGACGGCGATCCGCTCGATGATGTCGGTGGGCGACGCGCGCACCCGCTACCCGCAGCGCTTCCGGGTCGTGTGCTCGGCGGGTGAGCCGCTCAACCCGGAGGCGATCCGGTGGTTCCGCGATCAGTACGGCGTGACGGTGCTCGACTACTACGGTCTGACCGAGTCCTATCCCCTGGTTGCCAACTATCCGTTCATGGAGGTCCGGGAGGGATCGATGGGGAAGCCGATGCCGGGATGGGAGGTGGCGATCCTCGACGAGGACGAGCGTCCCGTCGCCCCCGGGGAGCGTGGCGAGATCTGCCTGAAGGCGAGGACCAACCCGACGTACCCGCTCGGCTACTGGAGGCGCCCGGAGGACTCCGAGGACGTGTTCGGCGGCGAGTGGTTTCACTCCAAGGACGCGGCCCGCGAGGACGAGGACGGCTACTACTGGTACGAGGGCCGGGCCGATGACGTGATCATCTCCGCCGGATACAGGATCGGGCCGTTCGAGGTCGAGTCCGCCTGCCTCGAGCATCCGGCGGTCGCCGAGGCGGCGGTCGTGGCCTCACCCGACGAGCGCCGCGGCAGCGTGGTCAAGGCCTTCGTGGTGCCCGCAACTGGACACCATCCGTCGGAGGAGCTGGCCGAGGAGATCAAGGCGTTCGTCCGCGAGCACCTCTCCGCCTACGCGTATCCCCGCAGGCTCGAGTTCGTCGCAGAGCTCCCGAAGACGCTCACTGGGAAGATCCGCCGGATCGACCTGCGCGAGCGCGAACGGGCGATTTGACTCGACACCACCGCTGAGGTACGTTGCCGCGCACGCTCGCCGGCCCGGGGGGGCGAGAACCAGGGCAAAGGAGTGAGATTGGGGCGCCGCCTCGCATTCGCATTCACCGTCGTCTGTCTCGGCTTTGCGGCGGCGGCGCCGTCCACGTGGGCGCAGACCACGTTTCACCCGCGCATTCGCGGCGCGCTCGGGCTGGTTGCGCCGCTTGATGGGAACACGAAGATCCGTCCAGCGGACATCGCCGCGGGCGCGCTGACGCCGGCCGTCTACCACGCCGGTTCGGTGATGGCCGGCGGTGTCACCGTGCACACGATCTTCTGGGCGCCCTCCGGATACGTGTTCCAGGGCTCCCCCGGTGCCGGTGTACCCACCTACGAGGGCCTGATCCAGCAGTTCTTCACCGATCTTGCCCATGACAGCGGGGCCAGTGGCACGTGCACCCCGGCCGAATGCGACGCGCTCACAGTGCTGCCCCAGTTCGCCGAGGGGACCAGGCCGGGGCAGATCACTCCCGGCGCCAACAGCATCACCTACTCGTCGGCGAGCGACTCGATCGACGACACCGATCCGTATCCCGCCACGAGCAGCCAGTGCGCGTCTCCCAACGGCATCCCCACCTGCGTGACCGACGCCCAGGTACAGGCGGAGGTCGACCACGTCATCCAGAGCACCGGCGGCACCCGAGGCCTGAACAACATCTGGTACGTGTTCCTGCCCTCGAATGTGGACGAGTGCATCCTTCCGGGCGCGTGCGGCACCAACGCGTTCGGCGGCTATCACTCGCTCTCGAATGTCAACGGCCACGGGCTGACGATCTATGCGCTGACGATCGACCCGATCATCGAGCAGGGGGTCCCGTCCGGTCAGGATCCCGAAGGCTTCCCGGACGCCGAGGTGACGGTTGACATCGCCGCACACGAGACCGTTGAGGCAATGACCGACCCCGAGGGCACCGGTTGGATGGACCCCAACGGCTTCGAGGTGGGCGACAAGTGCGAGAACGGCCCCCAGCACGGAACTCCGCTCGGGTTCGCGCCCAATGGCTCGCCGTACGACCAGGTGATCAACGGCCACCAGTACCTGCTTCAGGAGATGTGGGCCAACGTCGGCGACAGCGGCAACCCCGGCTGCGTCCAGGCGACCACGACCACCACCAACCAGCTGCCGCTGCCACAGGTGAGCCTCCTTCAGTTCGGCTCGACCGTCACCGGCAACGTCAACCGGGCCTCCGGTGGCGGAATCGGGGTCCAGGTCAGCCTGCTGCGCGCGGGCGCCGACGGCAACCCCGTGACCGTCGCCAAGGCCTCGGCGACGACGGCCGCCGATGGCAGCTGGTCGGTGTCGCTCGCCCCGCACGCGGTCGGGGACGATCGGGACGAGCTCGACATCGTCTACTCGGGTGCGGGCGCGCCGAGCCCCAGCCGCCAGGTGATCCAGACCGGAAACGGCGGCAACCCGTTCACCGAATCCGGGTGGATGGGATGGTTCGCCATGGACAACGGCAGCTTGGCCACGAGCTCGTCGCTGTCGCTCGCGCCGTGCTTCCAGACGGGCCTGCTCGCGGCCACCATCGACTCGACCTCGCTGTCCGAGTCACCGACGGACTTCTGCAACACCCAGACCGACTCGGCGACGATCCCGACGCCGCCGATCGGCACTCAGAACCGTGTCACCTGGACCTCGAACGACAATCGTGCGTTCCAGGACCCCACCGCCCCGATCCCGAACCTCCAGGGCGGTCTTGTCAGCCTCACGGTGCCGGTGGGCGAGCCCGGCTCGGTGTTCTGCTCGCCACTGTCGAGTCCGTGCACGCCGCCATTCGCCCCGCTGGTGCCGTTCACACCGGGCGGCTTCCCTTCGTGCACCGCCGACCTCGAGCTGGATTTCGTCGGCTGCACGGGGCTCGTGCCCAATGCGAGCTACACGATCAGCGACGGCGCGGCCAGGGCCACGGGCGTTGCCGATGGCTCGGGCACGATCCTCGAGACGTTCCACCCCGCAAGGGGCAGCTTGGTCTCGCTCGCCAACGGCTCGAGGACGCTGACGACGCTGCATGTCGCCCGGCTCCGGGTCGACATCGAAGGCGATTCGCCGGCGGTGTCGGGCGGCAGCTGCCAGCCGGGGGACTACTGGGGCGCGCCGCCGGCTGCGCCCCCGACCAGCACCGCCGCTGGAGTACCCAGCTCGCCGAGCGGCGGCGGCACGGCGCTGACCGGCGCGATCTGCCCGCTCAGCGGGGACGCGTCGGGCCTTCCGACGTCGCTCATCGCCCAGAGCGACGAGCTCAGTGGCGGGGTGACGGAGACCGAGGTTCCGGACGTCGTTGACACCTCGCCGATCCCGGGCGAGACGCTGTACGGGAAGTTCACCGCGCTGGCCGAGTCGGGGCTCGTGAACCCGGACGGATCGGTCACGCCGACCGATGGAAGTACCCGGGTCGCGCTGACCATCGGTAGGGCGTCTGGGGGCCGACCGGTGTTCACGGCCGCGAACGTCGACACGCCGAAGGGCGTCAACGTGACGGGGCTCGTGCCCGGTTCCTACATCGCGATCTGGCAGCTCACCGACCACAACGGCGACACGCGACTCGTCGCAACCCGGTTCATCGAGCAGCTGGCCTCCGGGCCGAAGGCCACCGTGAGCTGCAGGCTCACCGGCCGGCATGGTCGGAAGATCGCCTGCAAGGTCGGATTTCCGCAGCTGCCGCCGCCCAATGGGACGGTCCGGATCAGGATCTCGCGCGGGGGCACGATCGTCGCGCTCGGCCACGGCCGGGTTCGGAACGGCAAGGCGACCGTCACGATGCGCAGGCTGAACGTGGTCCGGCGGGGAGCCTGGCGAATCACGCTGGTCCTATCCCAGCCGCACAGGCCTTCGCAGACGGTGAACCTCTCGCCGAACCGGGTCTTCTAGGCCGCCTGCCGCCCGTGCGGGCCCGCGCCGGCGGCTCGGGTCAGCCCGTGCGGGCGTGGGTGCGCATCTCCGAGAGGATCCGCTCGAGGCGGGGCTCGGTCTGCGTGTCGACGTGCGTCATCGCCGCCGCGACGGCGGGGTGGACGGACGCGATCTGCGCGCGCATCTCGTGGGCGACCGCCCGGTAGCTCGGGTGACCCTCACGGCCCGAGCGCAGTTCGATCAGCTGCATCGCCTCGCGGGCATTCAGGTCGAGGATGAATCGGATCCGGTAGCCCAGGCAGAGCGCGTACGGGGCGGCGGTGTGGAGTCCCGCGGAGCGGAGGCGCTCGTACTCGCGGCTGGAGATCTCGAGCGCGTGCCGATAGTCCTCGCCGCAGCCGGCGAGCTCGACCTGCTCCGGAACGCCGGCGCCGAGGTCGGGGGTCAGCGACTGCCACTGGATCGTCAGCATCCGGTGGCGCTGGAGGTCCCGGAACGCGCCGTAGTCGGCGACGATCTCGAAGCGGTAGCGAAGCGCCTCGAAGCCCCGTCCCGGGCGGTAGCGGCGGTTGGCGCGGGCTCCCACCAGCCCGGCGAGCAACTCGGCACGCTCCTCGCCGTCGAGCGAAGCGACCACGTCGCGGATGCGCTCCTCGGGGCAGTGACCGGACTCGAACAGCAGGGCCGCCAGCAGGTCGTCCTCGTCGCCTTCGGTGCGCAGGAGCGTCACCGACGGCCCCAGCTCGCCCGCACCGGGATCGTCGCTCAGCTCCAGGCGCTGGGCCCAGCGCTCCCCGGCGCGGGCGCGCGACTCGAGGTATGCGACCCACTCGCCCCCGCGGTCCGGGCGCTCCACCCGCGCGACGAAGCTCGGCATCACCGCCTTGATCTCGTCAAGGATCATCGTCCCGTAGGAGCGGGCCTCGGGGAGGGGGTGGGCGAGGAGGTGGAGGATCAACTGCTCGTAGGTCTGACCGGTGGCGAAGATCCCCATGTGCGAGAGCGAGCTGGCCGGCAGCAGCCCGCGCAGCAGATCGAGCGCCTTGGCCTTGATCGCCCGGGCGTGGGCGGCCGGCGGCTCCTCGGGTGAGCGGGGGAACTCCCCCTCAGCCCAGGCCGCCACCCGCGGCAGCGCGCGGGAGTAGGTGGAGAACAGCTCGTCGACGACGTGGGCGTATTCGGGGCCGAGCTCGGGATCCCGGTAGTAGCGATAGCCACCGGGAGGCGACGGCATCGGCGCGTCGTAGGCGATGTAGCGGGTCGACTGCTCCAGGTAGGCGCCGAGGCGGGGGCGCTGGAGGACCTTTGTGAGCACGTTGGAGACCCATTCGCAGGCGACGTGGGCGCCGCCGAGCTGCGCGACCGAGTCGTCGCCGTAGCCGACGAAGATCCGCTCGTACAGCTGGGCCGCCCGCGCACCCTCCTCGCCGTCCCAGCCCGCTCCGGTCTCCGGAACGTCGCCCGCGAACTCGTCGAGGAACAGCCGCCTGAGGGTCCCGGGGTAGCGCGAGTAGCGCGCAAACAGAGCGCCCTTGACCGTCTCGGGGAGGTTCACCAGCGCGAACACGGGCCGGTCGAGGTTCGTGAAGTGCGCGCTCAGGCGCTCTTGCTCTGCTTCGGTGAAGCTCTCGACCGGGTACTCCACGGGCGGTCGATCGTAGCGACGGGGGCGGCGCCTAAGCAGACGAGGCGAGGCGCGCTCTATCCCGCGTTCTCGGGATGGCCCGTCGACTGGCTGCCCTCCTTGGCCGAGCCGGGGTCGTCTGTCGGCTGGCGGTCATCATCGGCGCCGTCGCCGTCCACCGGAGCCGACGGCTCCTCGGCGTTCTGGTCGGAGACGACCCCCGGCAGCGGCTGCTTGCCGAACTTCTTCTGAGTATCGGACTCACGCTCTTCCATACGCACCGGGCTACCCGGGCTTCGGCCGGCCTAAAAGATCCCGGACAGGGCGTGCCCGGCGTGCGCCGCGAGGTTGAAGAGCGGCGACGGGAAGATCCCGAAGAACACCACGGCGGCGGCGAACACGACCCCGACGGCCACGACAACCGAGTTCGAGCCGGCGCTCGCGGCCGCATCGGCCTCCGGGGAGCCGCCGGCGATCGGGGCGAGCGCAGGGGCGCCCGCCAGCACGCCCTCGGGAGCGGTGTCCGCGGGGCGCATCCACATCGTGGCGATCACCCGCAGGTAGTACCCGAGCGAGATCATCGAGCCGATCACGAGCACGATCGCCAGCCACGTGTAGTCGCCGGACACGAGGGCATGGATCAGCTGGAACTTGCCGATGAAGCCGACCGTGCCCGGAATCCCGGCCAGTCCCAGCATCCCGATCGTCATCGGCCAGGCGAGCCACGGGTTGCGTCTCGCGAGGCCGGCCAGACCCGCGATGTCGTCGCCCATCTCGGGGTTCGATCGCTCCGAGGCGACGATCACGGCGAACGGGGCGAGGTTCATCGCCAGGTACGCCAGCAGATACAAGATGGTCGCCTCGACCCCGAGCTGCGTGCCGACGATCACACCCGTGAGTACGTAGCCGGCCTGGGCGACCCCCGAGTAGCCGAGCATCCGCTTGAGCGAGGACTGGCCGAGCGCGCCGACGTTGCCGACGATGATCGTGATCGTGGCGATCGCCGCCAGCAGCGGGGCCCAGGTGTTCTGACACCGATCGCCGCGACGTCGAAGAAACGCAGGAACACGCCGAGCGCCGCGGCCTTGGTCGCGGTCGCCATGAACGCGGTGATGGGGGTGGGTGCTCCCTCGTAGACGTCGGGGGTCCATTGATGGAACGGCGCCATCGATGCCTTGAACGCGAATCCGACGATCACGAGCCCCAGGCCCGTCAGGATCATCGGGTCGCCGAGCTGGCCGCCCGCGAGCTTCCCGCTCGAGAGCGCGGCACCGATCGGGCCGAAGTCGGTCGAGCCGGTGGCGCCGTAGATCAGCGCGAGTCCGTAGACGAGCGTCGCGGACCCGACCGAGCCGATGACCAGATACTTGAGTCCCGACTCGAGTGAGCCCTCGCGGCGGGTCTCCGATGCGCACAGGATGTAGAGCGGGATCGACAGCAGCTCGATTCCGAGGAACAGCGTGATCAGGTTCTGCGAGGAGACGAGCACCGCCATTCCGAACGCGCTCAGCAGAATCAGCGCGTGGTACTCGCCATGGCCCGACTCGTGGGGTGCGACCGCCCGCCAGGACAGGAGCACGGCGGCGATCCCGGCCACCGCGAACAGCATGTCCAGCTCCAGCGCCAGATCGTCGATCCGTAGGGCGCCCGAGAAGATCGTGGCGGGGTGGTGAAAGCGCCAGATCGCCAGCCCGATCGACGCGGCGAAGGCAAGGAGCGTCGCGAGGGGAACGACGCGATGACGGGCCGCCCTTGCGCCGAGGAGCCCGACCACCAGCACCACCAGACCCCCGCCCGCGAGCGCCAGCAGCGGCGAGAACGCGGCCCAGTCGATATGGGGGCCGGCGAGGTGGTGGTGGACGGTGTGAGCCGCGACGAAGTTCATCGCTGGGCCACCCTCGTCGGCACCGCCGGCGCGATCTCGCCGGCCTGGACCTGGGCCGCGGCGATGGCGGCCCTCACGCTCGGCTCAGAACGGCGCAGCCCGAACTGCGGGTAGAAGGCGAGCACCAGGATCACCAGCACGATCGGGGCGATCGCAGCGGCGTCGGCGATTCCGATCTCCCTGGATGTCACCTTCGGGCCGACGCGATTGTGCATCGCGCCGATGTACATCCGCAGCGCGTAGTACGCCGCGCCGACGACGCCGGCGAATGCGATCACGGAGATCGCGAGCTTGGCCTGGAAGACGCCCAGCAGGATGTTGAACTCCCCGATGAAGTTCGCGGATCCGGGCATCGCGAGCGTCGCCAGCGTGACGATCAGGAACAGCGCCGCCAGCACGGGTGCGCGGAACGCGATCCCGCCCATGTCCCGCAGTTTCTCCGAACCGCCCGCCCGCGCGGCGAGTGCGGCGACGATGAAGAACAGCGGAGCCGTCACGAGTCCATGGTTGACCATCTGCAAGAGCGCGCCCTGGTTTCCCACGGGCCGCAGCGAGAAGATCCCGAGCGTGATGAAGCTGAGCTGGGCGACGCTCGAGTAGGCGATCACCAGCCGTGCGTCGGGCGTCGTGAACGCCACCGCGGTCCCCCACAGGATCGATACCAGCGCGACCACCAGCATTAGCATCTGGAAGTGGGCCGCGGCGTAGGGGAACAGCGGCAGGACGATTCGCAGGAACCCGTAGGCGGCGACCTTCGAGACGACCCCCGCGAACACTGCCACCGCCGGGATCGGCATCGACTTGTAGCCGTCGGCCAGCCAGCCGTGGAACGGGACCAGCGGCATCTTGATCACGAACGCGAGCGCGAAGCACAAGAAGATCCACTCCTGCGAAGCGTGCGAGAGCTGCAGGTGCTGAAGCGAGGAGATCACGAACGTGATCGGCGTCCCGTGCTGCGAGGACGCCAGCACGCCGGTGGCGATCGCCGCCGCGAGCATGAAGAACGAGCCGACGAGCGTGTACACGACGAGCTTGGTGGTCGCGCGCACGCGGTCGCCCGAGCCCCACATCCCGGTCAGGAAGTAGAACGGGATCAGCATCAGGTCGAAGAACGCGACGAACAGCGCCAGGTCCTGGGCGCAGAACGCGCCGAGCACGGCGGCCTGGGCGAGCCCGAACTGGAAGTAGAACATCCGCGGGCGGTCCCACTCGCGGAATGCCGCCCATCCCAGCGACGCGCTGAACAGCAGGCAGGTGAGGAGCACCAGTGCGACGTTCAGCCCGTCGAGCCCGAGTTTGTAGTGGATGCCCAGCGACGAGATCCAGACCGTGTCGGTCTGGAACTGGAGGCCGGCGTGCCCGAGCTTGAAGCGCGCCAGGAACGAGATCGCGATCCCGAGCGTGACGAGGCTTCCGAGCACCGCCGTCCACCCGATCACGCGCCTGGGCACGAGCGCGGCCAGCAAGGAGATCGCGAGCGGCAGCCAGATCAGGATCGAGAGGGTCATGACGGGGCGCTCACGTGCCGAGATCAGGAAGTAGAGGGCCACGCCCGAGAGGCACACGATCATCGCGGCGGCGTAGTAGCGCACGAACCCGGTCTGGGCGCGGCGTACCGCCGCCGAGCCGGCACGCACCACGCCGACGGTGCCTCCGGTGATCACGCCGCCGATCACGTTTCGCTCGAGCACCACGTCGATGAACCTGGCCACCCACAGCACCGGCCGCACGACGGCTACGTCGATCAGCTCGTCGAAGTACCACTTGTGGGTCAGGAAGCTGTGGATGGCCGCGAAGCGCTCGCGCAGCGCGGCGGCGGTACCGGGGCGAGCACCCACACCCTGTAGGCAATCGATATCCCGATGACGGCGATCACCGCGCCGATCACCAGGCCGATCCAGGCGGGGCCGATGTGCACGTTGATGTGGGCCAGGCGCGAGTCGGCGAAGGTCGGAGCGAGGAAGCGCGTGACCACGTCGTCGACGCCGGGGATCTGGATCGCGCCGCCGACGAGCGCCAGGACCGCCAGCGTCCCCATCGCGATCTTCATCGGCCACTCCCGCTCGGCGATGTAGTGACCGGGGCCGGGGAACCCGACATCGGTGTCCTCCTCCTCGCCGGTGAGCGGGTTGCGCGGCACCTCCGCGTGGGCGAGATGGCCCTGCTCGAGCTCACGCGCCTCCTCGACCGGCTCGCCGAAGAAGGCACGGAAGATCATCCGGAAGGTGTAGATCCCGGTCAGCATCGCTCCGACATAGCCCGCGATTCCGAGGACCTCGAAGCCGCCGCCGCGGTAATCGAGGTAGCCGAGGATGTCGTCCTTGGAGAGCCAGCCCGAGAACGGGGGCATGCCCGACAGCGCCAGGCCGCCGATCACGAAGCACGCGAACGTGAACGGCAGCGCCCGGCGGAAGCCGCCCATCCGGTCGAGCGACTGCACGCCGGCCATCGCGCCGATGATCGAGCCGGCGGCCATGAACAGGAGCGCCTTGAAGAACGCGTGGGTCATCAGGTGGAAGAGCCCGGCCGAGTACGCGCCCACGCAGACGGCCATGATCATGTAGCCGATCTGCGACATCGTCGAGTAGGCGATCACGCGCTTGATGTCGGTCTGGACGATCGCGATCGTGGCCGCGATCAGGAGCGTCAGGCATCCGCCGATCGCGCCGACGTCGGCGGCGCCGGTGGCGTGCTCGAACAGCGGATGCATTCGCGCGATCAGGTACACCCCGGCCGTCACCATCGTCGCGGCGTGGATCAGGGCGGACACCGGGGTCGGGCCCTCCATCGCGTCGGGTAGCCATGTGTGGAGTGGGATCTGCGCGGACTTCGCGAACGCGCCGACGAGCAGCAGCAGGCACGCCGCGACGAGGTCTGGGCTGTCGAAGGCGAACACGTGGCGGACCTCGTGGAAGGTCTTGAGGAAGTCGACGGTGCCGGTGTGCTTGAACAGCAAGAACGTTCCCGAGCACGAGCCCGACGTCCCCGACGACGTTGATCAGGAATGCCTTCAGTCCGGCGCGGGTGGCGGTGGTGCGCCGGTACCAGAACGAGATCAGCATGTAGGAGGCTGCGCCGACGAACGCCCAGCCCACGATCAGCAGCACAAAGTTGCCCGCCAGCACGAGCAGCAACATCGAGAACACGAAGTAGTTCAGGTAGCTGAAGTAGCGCCTGAGGCCTCGGTCCTTGAACAGGTAGGTGACCGAGTACAGGTGGATCAGCGCCGAGACCCCGGAGACGACGAGGATCATGAACACCGACAGCGGGTCGACGAGGATCTGGAGCTTGGCGTCGACGCCGGAGGTGACGTTGTAGTCCCACAGCGTCGATGTGAGCACGCGGTGCGAGTCGCCGCGGTTCAGCATCTCGATCAGCGTCAGCACCGCGAACACGAACGACAGGGCGATCGCGATCGTGCCCAGCCAGCCGGCGCTGCGGCCCGGCAGCCACCGGTGGCCGAGCGCGATCAGCACCGTCCCGACAAGCGGGCACAGCAGGACGAGCCAGGCGAAGGTCGTCACGGCCATCGCGCTACCCGTGCAGCTCCGAGAGCTCGTCGACGTCGACTGGGAGGTGCCGGCGGTAGATCGCGACGATCAATCCGAGCCCGACGGTCACCTCGCAGGCCGCCACCACCATCACGATCAAGGCGAAGATCTGTCCGTCTTCGCCGCCCCACATCCGCGCGAACGCGACCAGCGCGAGATTGGCGCCGTTGAGCATCAGCTCGAGGCACAGCAGGATCACCAGCGGGTTGCGCCGTGCGAGCACGCCGCCAGCGCCGATGCAGAAGATCAGCGCCGAGACCACCAGGTACCAGCCGATCGCCACTAGCCGCTGCTCCCGGAGGCGCCCATCACCAGCCACCCTCGTGCGTGGTCGTGCGGGCGGCGCCGCCGACGGTCTCGACCTCAACCTCGGGCACCTCGTCGTGGTCGGCGGGTCGGATCCCCGCCCCCTCGGCCATCGTCCCCGTGTTCGCCGGGCGGAGCGTTGCGCCGAGCTTCAGGTCGAGCGCGTGCTCCTCCTCGTCAAGTCCCCGCCGGCGGCGCGCGAGGACGACGGCACCGACGGCGGCGACCAGCAGCAGGATCGAGGCGGCCTCGAACGGGAACAGGTACTTGGTGAGGAACAGCTTGCCGATGTGGCCGGGGGTGCCGAAGCCGGAAATGAACTGCGCTCCGTGGCTCTTGATCCCCCTTAGGCCCGAGCCGAGCATCGCGATGCATAGCTCGATTGCGAGCGCCAGCGCGAACAACGGCCCCAGCACCTTCAGCACGGCTCCGCTCGGGATCTGCTCGCCGCCGCCGACGTACGCGACGACGAACACGTACAGCACCATCACCGCGCCGGCGTAGACGATCACCTGCCCGGCCGCGACGAACTCCGCCCGCAGCAGCAGGAACAGCGCAGCGAGGCTGACCAGGTGGAAGGCCAGCGACAGCACGCTGTAGAACGGGTTCCGCAGCATCACCACGCCGATCGCGCCCGAGAGCGTGCCGATCGCGGCGATGAAGAACAGGACGGCGCTCACGCGCTCGGGGCCCTCCGCACGATCACTCGCCCTCGGTCCGCAGCGGGGTCCGCTCGATCGACTCGGCCAGCAGCATCTCCTTGGTGAAGATCAGATCCGAGCGCGTGTAGTCGGACAGCTCGTAGTCGTGGCCCATCGTGATCGCGTCGAACGGGCACGCGACCTCGCAGTAGCCGCAGAAGATGCAGCGAGAGAGATTGATCTCGTACACGGCCGCGTATCGCTCGCCCGCCGAGATCCGGTGCTCCGGGGTGTTCTCGGCGGCGACCACGCGGATGCAGTCGGCCGGGCAGGCCGCGGCGCACAGGGAGCAGCCGACGCACTTCTCGAGGCCGGTGTCCTCAAAGCGGTGGAGCTTGTGGCGGCCGCGAAAGCGCGGATAGACGGGCGTCTTCTCCTCGGGGTACTGGATCGTGACCGGCCCCTCGACGATCCGGGCGAACGTCGTCTTCAGCCCCCGGAGGGTCTCGCCGAACGCGCGGTAGGCGCCGGCCGCCGCACTCGGAGCGGGATGGCGGACCACCTCGATCACGTCGGCGCCAGGGTCGTACGGACTCATGCGACCACCACGATCGCGGTGACGAGCAGGTTGAGCGTGGCCAGCGGCAGCATGACCTTCCAGCCCAGCGACATCAGCTGGTCGTAGCGCAGCCGGGGCAGCGTCGCCCTGATCCAGATGAAGAACGTCAGCACCAGCGCCATCTTCGCCAGCACCACGATCGGGTCGACCCAGCCGGGAGGTGGATCCCGAACGGCATCAGCCAGCCGCCCAGGAACACCGTCGTGACGATCCCCGCCACGACGATCATGTTCGCGTACTCGGCGAACAGGTAGGCGACGAACGCGGTGCCGCCGTACTCGGTGAAGTAGCCGATGATCTCCGAGTCGGCCTCGACCAGGTCGAACGGAGCGCGATTGGTCTCGGCGAACGAGGCGACCATGAAGATGAGGAATCCCGCCAGCTGCGGAATGAAGTACCAGAGCCTGACCTGGGCGTGGACGATGCCGGTCAGCGAGAGCGTCTGTGCGGTGATCACGACGCCAAGGAGCGCGAGCCCCTGCGAGACCTCATAGGAGATCAGCTGCGCCGCTCCGCGCATCGCGCCGAGGAACGCGTACTTCGAGCCCGACGCCCAGCCCCCCAGCATGATCCCGTAGAACGAGATCCCGGCGAGCGCGAACACGTACAGCGGGCCGATCGAGACGTCGATCCCGTACAGGCCGACGGGCGTGCCGAAGATGTTCTGAACGTTGCCGAACGGCACGATCGCGAGCGCGGTGACAGCGGTCAGAATCGCGATCAGCGGGGCGATCCGGAACAGGAAGCCGACGCTGGTGGCCGGACGGGATGGCTCCTTGGTCGCGAACTTGATGATCTCCGCCAGCGGCTGCATCAGCCCGAACGGGCCGACGCGGTTGGGGCCATAGCGGTTCTGGAACCGCCCGAGCAGCTTGCGCTCGTAGACGATCAGGATCGGCAGGAGCATGAAGATCACCATGAAGATCACGAGCGCCTTGACGATCTGGATCCACCACGGCTCGAAGTAGTTGACGTCCGCCAGCAGGGGGGTCACGGTCCCGCCTCGGGGTCGGCTCTGCGCACCTCCACCTCGGGCTCGGTCAACGCGTTGGCCGAATCGGCCGCGATGCCGGTGGCGAGGAACACGGTGCCCTCCGGGACGCCCGAGCGGACGGCGGCGGTGGCATTCAGGCGGGTCCCGTTCTGGGAGATCTGCACCGGATCCCCGGTCCGGATGTCCAGGCGTTGAGCGTCCTCCGGTGAGAGCTCGGCCTGCTGGCGGGCAATCGTGTACTGGAGCGCGGGCGAGATCTCGACCTGGGGCGAGGCCCAGATCGGCCGGAAAGTGCCGAGGCGCAGGGCCTGACGCGGCGGCCGCCGGCCGTGGCGCCCCGCGTATCCGTCCTCCGCCTTCGGGGAGGTCGGGGAGATTTCTGGGCGAAAGCTTTCTCCCACATCGGGGAACGCGCTCGCCTGCTCGCGCTCGGGCCAGCGCACGCCGCGGCCGCCGATCTGCTCGAGCGTGATCCCCTTGTAGAACGGCACCGCCTCGACCAGCTGCGAGAACGCCATGCTGCTCGTAAGCACGCCCGTGTCGAGTCCGACGCGCTTGGCGATATCCGCGATCACCCACCAGCCGGCTCGCACCTCTTCGGGGTGCGCGACCGCCGTGCGCAGCCGCTGGAGGCGCCCGTCGGGGTGCACGACCGTCCCATCCTTCTCGGCGTACGAGTCGGCCGGGAAGACGACGTTGGCGTGCTCCCTGATGCCGTCGGTCAGCACCGACGCGTGGGCGACGACGAGGGCTGCGCGGTGCATGGCCTGTCCCCAGAGCCCGCGGTCGGGCCGGTCGCGGACCGGATCCGTCTCGAACAGGTACAGCGCCGTGAGGTCTCCATCGAGGACCGACTGGGCGATGCGCGCCGCGCCGCGGCCCGCGCCGGGCCCCGAGGCTTCGGCGTAGCCGGGCCCGGCGTCGGGCAGCGCGCCCGCCTCGCGGAGGCCGCGGCCGTTGGAGCCGGCGGGGATCTCGAGCAGGCCCGCGCCGTCGCGCCCGGTGAGTCCCAGCACCTCGGCGATCCGCAGCAGCGACCCGAGGGCCTCGGGATCGAGCCGCTCGCCCCAAACGATCACCACGTCCTCGCCACCCTCCCGCAGGAGCCGCGCGAGTGAGCTTTCGGCCTTCCCCTCGAGCTCGGCCGCCAGCTCGGACAGGAACGCGGCCTCCTCGCCCGGCTCGTAGCGCGCCACCAGCTTGGCGGCGGAGTCGAGCGCGTTCGGCCGGGCGGTCGCGATCGCCAGCTGGACGTCACGGCGGCGCACGCCCTTGCGGATCCACAGGTCGAAGATCGGGGCGTCATCGAGCGGGTCGCAGCCGACGACGAGCACGGTGTGCGCGAACTCGAGGTCCGGGACGGTGGCCTGGAGGCCGGGCGCCGCCAGCGCCCGCGTCAGCTCGAGCGGGACCTGATCGCCTCCGCGCGAGTCGATGCTCCATGACTCGAGCCCCTCACGTAGGAGCCGGCTGATCAGGAAGCCTTCCTCGTTGGTCGCCTGGCCGCCGACCAGCGCGCCGACCCGTCCGCGGTGCTTGCCCAGGCCGCTCGCGACCTCGAGCGCCCGTTCCCAGGAGGCCTCGCGCAGCTCCGAGCCCTCGCGGACGAGCGGCGCCGTGATCCGGTCGTCGACTTGCATCGCCTGGTAGGCGAAGCGGCCCTTGTCGCACAGCCAGCCGTCGTCGACGCCGTCGTGCTCGCGGCTGAGGACCCGCGTCACCTTCTCGTCGCGCACGGTGAACTCGACGTTGCACTGCGACGGGCACAGCGTGCAGATCCCGCCCGCTCCCTCGATGTCCCACGGTCGGGCCCGGAACCGGTACGGCTTCGAGGTCAGCGCGCCGACCGGGCAGAGCTCGACGATGTTGCCGCTGAACGGGGCGACGTATGGGTGGCCGTCGTGCGTGGCCACGAACGTGTCGGCGCCACGCTCGGCGAAGATCAGCTGGTAGTCCTCGGCGACCTCCTGCGAGAAGCGCACGCAGCGGTAGCACAGGATGCAGCGCTCCCGGTCGATCGCGATCACCGGGGACAGCGACAGCGGCTTGACGAAGTGGCGCTTGGGCTCGATGAACCGCGAGCGCCCGAGACCCCACCCGAAGGTGATGTCCTGCAGCGGGCACTCTCCGCCCTTGTCGCATACAGGGCAGTCGAGCGGGTGGTTGACGAGCAGGAACTCGACGACCGCGTTCTGGGCGTGGTGGACGCGCTCGGTCTGGGTGTGGACGACCATGCCGTCCTTGACCGGGGTCGAGCACGAGGTCTGGAGCTTGGGGATCCCCTCGATCTCGACGAGGCACATCCGGCACGCCCCGACTGGATGGCCGAGCTTGGGCTCGTAACAGAAGTACGGGATCTCGACGTCGCCCTGCTTCGCGGCATCGACCAACAGCGCGCCTTCTGGCGCGCGGATTTCGCGACCGTCGACGGTCAGCTGGATGATCTTCTCTTCGGGGCGGGGCATCGCTCTGCGCTCAGTGCACCGGCATCGGTCCGGCTTGCTCATCCGCGACCCCGATCGGGACCACGTCCTCAGCTCGCCGGCTCCGAAGCGCTCGCGCGCGGCCTCGATCTCCCGCTCGAGCTCGTCGCGGAACTTCACGATCATCGAGCCGATCGGCATCGCCATCGCGTCGCCGAGCACGCACAGGCAGTGGCCGATGATCTGCTCCTGGACGCCGGCCATGATGTCGAGGTCCATCGGCGTCGCCTCACCCGACTGGATCCGCTGGAGCATCTTGACCGTCCAGTTGGTGCCCTCGCGGCACGGGACGCACTTCCCGCAGGACTCGTGCGCGTAGAACTTTGCGAGCTTCAGCGCGACCTCGAGCACCGTATGGGAGTCGTCGACCACGATGATCGCGCCCGAGCCGAGCATCGAGCCGGCCTTCGCCATGCTGTCGAAGTCGTAGGGAACGTCGAGGTCATCCTTGGTCAGCACGGGCGCGCTCGACCCGCCCGGGAACCAGAACTTGACCTCGCGTCCTTCAGGGGGGCCGCCGGCGAGGTCGTAGATCAGCTCCCGTGACGGGATCCCCAGCGGGACCTCGTAGTTGCCCGGGCGCTGGACGTCGCCGGACACCGACACGACCTTCGTGCCGGTCGAGGTCTCGGTGCCGATCTCGGCGTACGCCTTGCCGCCCATCTTGATGATCGCCGGGACGGTCGACAGCGTCTCGACGTTGTTGATCAGCGTCGGACCGTCGTACAGGCCCTCGATCGCGGGGAACGGCGGCTTCAGCCGCGGATTCCCGCGCTTGCCCTCGAGCGAGTCGAGCAGCCCGGTCTCCTCGCCGCAGATGTATGCGCCCGCGCCGCGGTGGAGAACCAGCGAGAGCGAGTGCGACGAGCCGAGGATCCGCTCGCCCGTATAGCCCGCTTCGAGGGCCTCGGCGATCGCCGCCTCGAGGATGTCCGCCTGCTCTGCGTATTCGCCGCGGATGTAGATGAATGCGCGGTCGATCCCGCGGCCCACGAGGCGATCACGATCCCCTCGATCAGCATGTGCGGGCTCTTCTGCATCAGCTCGCGGTCCTTGAACGTCCCGGGCTCGGATTCATCGGCGTTGCACACCAGGTACTTGTCCATGGCGCCCGCGGGGAGGAACGAGGCTTTCTGTCCCATCCGGAAGCCGGCGCCTCCGCGGCCGCGCAACCCCGAGTCGGAGATGTTGGCCAGCACCTCGTCCTGTGTCATCTCGAGCGCCTTGCGCAGCGACTGGTATCCGCCGCGGCGCTCATACACGGGGAGCGTGTTCAGTCCGGGCTCGTCGATGCCGTCGAACAGCAAGATGCGTTCTTTTTTGTCCGTACCCGGGCGGGGTTTGCATAGTCGGCACGCGGCCTGATTTCGGCGGGAGCCCTGCTTGGCCCTCGAGCACGGGACCGAGCCCGCCTCAGCAGGTCCTCGACGATCCGAGCCGGCGTCCTCGTCCCTCCCAGGGGGCCCACGTACTCGCCGTCGACCGACGCCATCGGCGCGATGTCGCAGGCGCCGAGGCACTCGAACGCCGCGCACATGGACGTTGGGATCGCTCGGCGGCGGCGGCGATCATGCCTCGTCGAGCTCGTCGGCCCCGCGCAACGAGCAGCTGATGTTGGTGCACACGTAGACGTCGTGGTGGCCCTCGGGCTCGGGCTCGGTCTCGAGCATGTCGTAGAACGTCGCCACGCTGGTCAGGTACGCGGGCGTCACCTGCATCACCGCCGCGGCCTGTTCGATCGCTTCCGGCGAGCACCACCCGTGCAGCTGCTGGGCGGCGTGCAGCGCGGGGATGGCGGCCGAATGCCGGTCGGGGTACCTGGCCATCGCTGCCTCGATCTCCGCCCGGAGCTCGCCCGGGACGGGGGTCGTGTCGGGGTCGGGGACCAGCGCCGGAGTCCTTTCTCGAGGTTGACCTCCTCGTCCCACCCGGGGACGCGGGAGCCGTGCTCGAAGCGCGGGACGGGGATCGGCGGACTCATCGGTCGATCCCTCCGAGGATCGGGTCGAGCATCGCCAGCGCCGCGATCATGTCGGCGATGTAGCCGTCTCGCACCATCAGCGGAAGCGCCTGGAGGTTCGAGAAGCTGGGGTCGCGCATGTGGACCCGCGCCGGCTTGGCCGAGCCGTCCGCGCGCACGAAGCAGCCGAGCTCGCCTCGCGGACCCTCGATCGGGTAGTAGGCCTCGCCCGGCGGGACGCGGAAGCCCTCGGTCACGAGCTTGAAGTGGTGAATCAGCGCTTCCATCGAGGTCGCCAGCTCGTGCCGCGGGGGAAGCGCCACCTTCCGGTCCTCGGTGATGAACGGGCCCTCTGGAAGCCCGTCGAGCGCCTGCTTGATGATCTTGGTCGACTCGTACAGCTCGGCGTGGCGCACCCGGAAGCGGTCGTAGTTGTCGCCGACGGTGCCGACGGGGATCTGGAAGTCGAAATGGTCATAGCTCGAGTACGGAGCGGCCTTGCGCAGGTCCCATGGGTTGCCGGACGCGCGCAGCAACGGTCCGGTGACGCCCAGCCCGAGCAACGTCTGCTGATCGACGGTCCCCGTTCCGCGGAGCCGCTCGACCACGATCTGGTTCTTTTCGAGCATGTCCGCGTACTGATCCGCGCGAGTCGGCATCAACTCGACGAACCGCCGAAGCTTCTGCTCGAACCCCGGCGGTATGTCCTCGATCACGCCTCCGACCTGGATGTAGCGAGTGTGCATCCGCTGCCCGGAGGACATCTCGAACAGGTCGAGGACCGTCTCCTTCTCACGGAAGCAGTACCAGAACATCGAGATCGCGCCGAGGTCCAGCGCGCTCGTCCCGAGCCACACCAGGTGGGACATGATCCGGTTGAGCTCGAGGTGGATCACTCGCAGGTACTGCGCGCGAGTTGGCACCTCGATGCCGAGCAGCGTCTCGACCGCGCCGCAGAATGCCATCGCGTTGAAGTAGTAGGCGAGGTAGTCCATCCGCTCGATCACCGGGATGACCTTCCAGTACGACTTGTCCTCGGCGGTTTTCTCGATCCCGGTGTGGACGTAGCCGACGATCGGCTTGACGTCGCGTACGACCTCGCCCTCGAGCGTGGCGATCAGTCGCAGCACGCCGTGAGTGGCCGGGTGGTGCGGTCCGATGTTGAGCGTCATCAGCTCGTGGGTCTCCCCCGAGCTCGCTGGCTCGGAGGACATCGTGATCGACTCCTCGCGCCGGCGGTGGTCCTCCGTCAAAGAGGCCACGTCACACGTCCTTCCCGTATGACTGCTCTTCGTTGAAGGTGAACAGCACGGGCTCGCCGCCGACCGGAAAGTCGCGACGCTGGGGGAAGCCCTGGTAGTCCTCTGGCATCAGGATCCGGCGCAGGTCGGGATGACCGTCGAACACCACGCCGAACATGTCGTAGACCTCGCGCTCGGGAAACTCGGCACCCGGGAACAGCTCGACGACCGAGTCGATCTTCGCGGCGTCGGTGCTCACCCGAGCCTTCACGCTGATCCGGTCGACCCGCTGCATGTCGAGGAGCTCGTAGAGCACGCCGAGGCGCGGCTCCTCCGGGTAGTAGTCGACCCCATGGACGCTTGACAGGAACGTGTAGCCCTTGCCCTTGAGCGCCTCCAGCACCGGCCTGATGCGCTCCGGGTTGGCGACCAGCACCGCGCGGTCGCGGTGGAACTCGGTGTCGATGATCGACTCGCTGTCTTGATCCCGGAGCTCCTGTGCGTAGAGCTCGAGCCCGGTCGCGTCAGGCACCGGCGGTGTCCCCGGGCTCAAAGATCTCCTCCGTGCCGACGGCGTCGTAGCGCTCGCGCCATCCCTCCGGCGGGTTGCCCTGGACCTTCGAGCGGAGCCGGAGGATGCCGTGGGCCAGCGCTTCGGGGCGCGGCGGGCAGCCGGGGACGTGGACGTCGATCGGCATGAACTTGTCCGCCGGAACCAGCGAGTAGTTGTTGAACACGCCCATCGACGAGCAGCACGCACCCATCGAGATCGCCCACTTGGGATCGAGCATCTGGTCGTAGATGCGCCGGATCACCGGCGCCATCTTGATCGACACCCGCCCCGAGAGGATGATCAGGTCGGCCTGGCGCGGGGAGGCGCGGAACGCCTCGAACCCGAATCGTGCGATGTCCACACGGGCCGCGACGATCGACATCATCTCGATCGCGCAGCAGGCGAGCCCGAACGTGAGCGGGAAGAACGAGTTCCCGCGCGCCCACGCGACTGCCTTGTCGAGCGTCGTCGTCATCACCCGCTCCTCGACGTAGCGCTCGAGGTCCTCGCCCTCGAGGTCTCCGCGGAGCATGTCGCGGGCCTGCAGCTGACGGACGCGGAAGTCGTTCGGGAGCTGTTCGCGCTTCAGCTCCATCTCCGCCCTCCCGGCCGGCTCACTTCCACTCGAGTGCCCCCCGCCGCCACACGTATCCGAACGCGACCATCAGCAGCGCGACGAACACGACCGTCTCGCTCATCGCGAACGTCCCGAAGGCGCGCAGCTGGACGGCGATCGGGTACAGGAAGATCACCTCGATGTCGAACAGGATGAACAGCATCGCGACCAGGTAGAAGCTGATGCCGAAGCGGAAGCCGCGCTGGATCTCCGATGGCAGCCCGCATTCATAGGGCTCCTGCTTTGACCTGTTGGGCCGTCTGTGGCCCAGGAACAGGTTCAGCACCGCGAACAGCGAACCGACAGCCCCACCCAGAACTAGGAATACGATCGCGGGCAGGTAGTCCCGGAGCACGACGCGGTTATACCACTACGCCGGGGAGTTTGTAACAGAGTGTTACTTAGTGCGAAATGCGGCTAGCTCTCGGGGTGTCCGCGGCTGACCGGGTCGGCTCTCGGAGGGCGCGGCGATGAAGGACGTCCACATCGTCGTCGGGGTGCTCGCAATCGCGCTGAACGGAGTCGCATGCCTGTACGGCGCGTGGTCCTGGTGGCGGGCCGAGGCGAGCCCATGGTTCTGGCGTGTGCTTCGCTCCGCCCAGCTGGTGGTGGTCGTCCAGGTCGTCCTTGGCGGCGTGCTGGTGCTGATCGGGCGCAAGCCGCCGGGCCTGCACGTCCTCTACGGCGTGCTCCCGCTGCTGGTCACGCTGATCGCCGAGCAGCTGCGCGCTGTCGCCGCCCAGATGGTGCTCGACACGCGCGGCCTGAAATCCGGCAAGGCCGTCGGCCGGCTGCCGCCGGACGAGCAGCGCGGGGTCGTGGTCGCGATCATCCAGCGCGAGCTGAGCGTCGTGACGATTGCCGCACTGGTCGTCGTGGTGCTGCTGCTGCGCGCGGCTCAGACCGCCTAGCGCTGCCCGGACTCCGGTTCCGACCCCAACCAGGCGTGGTAGCGGCCGCCGTACCACAGCAGCGGCTCGCCGTCGCCGAGCCCGAGCTCGCGGACCTGGCCGATCGCGATCGTGTGGTCTCCGCCCGCGATCAGCTCGCGAAGGTCGCACACTGCCCACGCGAGCGCGCCCTTGATGATCGGGACGCCGCCCTCGAACCGGTGCTGCACGCCCTCGAGCTTCTCGGCCTCCGGGACCTTGGAGGCGAACACGCCCGCCAGGTGCTCCTGCTCGGTGCCGAGGACGTTGACGCCGAAGCGGCCCCCCTCGCGCACGATCGGGAGCGTCCGTGCCTCGTTCTCGAAGCACACCAGCGCGAGCAGCGGATCGAGCGACAGCGAGCACAGCGCATTGGCCGTCATCCCTCCGACCCCTCCCGGACCGGCCCCGGTGATCACGGCGACGCCGGTGGCGAACCGCCCGAACACCTCTCTGAAGAGCTCCGGATCGGGCGTCCTCATGCCACGTCGTTATACCGCGACCGTGGGGAACCCCGGCGCCGGCCCCTTGGTTGCCGCCGTCGGAGGACGATCGCGCAAAGGACTGCATGGGGGCGAACGTCTCATCAGCCGGCGCCGGGTAGGAGCAATGTTTCGCCGCCGAGCCCCGAGCCCCTTCCGTTCCACCTAGTGATTGTCAGCGTGCGTTATCGAGTGACGGTCAGCGTGCCGTACTCGCCGAGCGCCTGATCCGAGAAGAGCGTCGAGGTCATCGTGTAGGTGCCGGGCGCGAGGACCAGCGCCAGCTCGCTGGTGGTCCCCGGCCAGATCGGCGCTGTCTGCTCCACCAGCTTGTTGTTCGATGAGATCGCGAGGTTGTGGGTCAGCTTGCCCTCGTTGTGGACGATGATCCTGACCTGCCCGGCGCCCACCCGTACGTTCTGAGGGACGACCTGGTATTCGGTCAGCGCGACCTGGAGGGTCCGGTCGGCCCCGAGGCCGGCGGTATGGCCGCAGCCCGCGATCGGGACGCCGAGCGCGACCGCGGCAACCCCTGTGATCAGCAGTACCTTGACGGCGCGGGCCCCGGGCACGCGAGCGATGCTAGTCGCCGCCGCCGGGCGAAGCACTTCACGCCGCCGCCGGGCGAAGCACTTCACTTCCGTATGATCTCGGCCCGCATGCGCCGGGCCGCCAGGGCTTTACTCGCCGTCACTTCCTCGCTCGCCGTTGCCGCCGGGACGGCGGCTTGCGGGAGCCAGAAGATCAGCGTCCCCAAGTCGACCGGCGACATCTACCACGGCGCCGTGCTGTTCAACCAGCGCTGCTCGGGCTGTCACACGCTGTCGTACGCCGCTACCCACGGATCGGCGGCGAACGTGCGCACGGCGGAGTTCAACAACGGACCGAACTTCAACGTGCGCTGCGAGCGCCCAGTGACCCGGGTCCTGTACGCGATCGAGAACGGCGGCTTCTCGGGGGCGATCATGCCCCAGAACGTCGTCGTCGGGCAGGATGCGGTCGACGTGGCCGAGTTCGTGGCCAAGTACGCAGGTCGCCAGGCGCCGAAGGTCCCCGGCGCCACAGTCTGCGCGGCGGAGCCGATCGGATCGATTCCGCCGCCGTCGGCGACGACCGCGACGAGCGGGGCGACCGGAGCCAGCGGAGCGACCGGGGCGACCGGAGCGACCGGAGCCGCCGGGGCCAAGAAGGCCGGAGCCGCCAAGTCCCACGCGGCGAAGTCGAAGTCGCGCAGCAAGAAGAAGAGCAAGCCCTAGCGTGGCCCACGAGGAGGGCGCGTTCTCGATATCCACCTGATCCGCCGCGACCCGGACGCCGTGCGAGCGGCGCTCGCGCGTCGCGGGCCCGAGGCCTTGGCGGTGCTCGAGCGGGTGCTGGAGCTCGACTCGCAGTGGCGCTCGATCCGGACCGAGCTCGAGGAGCTCCAGGCCGAGCAGAACCGAGCCAGCCGGGGACGCAAGGGCCCGCCTACGCCCGAGGAGCGCGAGCAGCTCGCGGCGCTCGCGGCGCGGGGGCGGGAGCTGAGCGATCGTGAGACCACGATCCGCACACAGCGCGAGTCCGCGCTGGCGTCGCTGCCCAACCTGCCGGCAGATGACGCGCCGGACGAGGACACCGTGCTGCGCGAGGTGGGGGAGGCCGGGAAGACCGGGCGAGACCACCTGGAGCTGGCGGGTCCACGAATCGATATGGAGCACGCCGCGCGCCTGTCGGGATCGCGGTTCGCCTACCTGCGCGGGGATCTGGTGTTGCTCGAGCTCGCACTCGTGCGCTACGCGTTCGAGCGCCTGCAGCCCGAGGGATTTGAGCCGGTGAGCCCGCCGGTGCTCGTCCGCGAGCACGCGCTGTATGGCACCGGCTTCCTCCCGGACACCGAGCAGCAGATCTACAGGCTCGCCGACGACGAGCTCTACCTGGTCGGCACCTCCGAGGTCGCGCTGGCCTCACTTCACGCCGAAGAGATCCTCGACGCCGACGCCCTGCCGCTGCGCTACGCGGGCTTCTCGACCTGCTTTCGCCGCGAGGCGGGCGCCGCCGGCAAGGACACCCGGGGAATCTTCCGCGTGCACCAGTTCGACAAGGTCGAGATGTTCTCGTTCGTCGTGCCCGAGGAGTCGCTCGCCGAGCACGAGCGGCTGCTGGGCATCGAGGAGTCGATCCTGACCGAGCTGGGGATCCCGTATCGCGTGGTTGCGATCGCGGTCGACGAGCTCGGCGCCTCGGCCGCCAAGAAGTACGACTGCGAGGCGTGGCTTCCCGGCGAGGGCCGCTACCGGGAGCTGACGTCGTGCTCGAACACCACCGACTACCAGGCGCGGCGCCTGGACGTCCGGTTCCGCGGCGCCGACGGCAAGCCCGCGCAGGTCCACACCCTCAACGGCACGGCCGTGGCGGTCGGGCGGACGATCATCGCGCTGCTCGAGAACGGCCAGCAGGAGGACGGCTCGGTGGTGCTGCCGCGCGTGCTGGCGAAGTTCGGCGCGCCGGAGGTGCTGCCGCCGGCGGAGTGAGCGCTGGCGGGGCGAGCGGGGCGACGCGGGCGCGGCGGCGCGGCGGACGCGCTCTGCAGGCGCGCGGCCGGGTGAGCGTGGTGCATTTGCGTTCATATTGGACGCAAATCGACCACGCTCGCAGGCCGTTGGGAAACGGAGAAGGGGGAAACGGAGAGGGGGGGATTCGAACCCCCGAACGAGGTCACCCCCGTTACGCGATTTCCAGTCGCGCCCGTTCAGCCGCTCCGGCACCTCTCCGGGTGGGGCGCCTGAGAGCGTATCGGCCGCACCACGAGGGCGGAACATCGCGGCCCCTGCGCCTCAGTCCCGCGGAATCAGTACTCCCGGGTTCATGATCCCGGCGGGATCGAGCGCCGCCTTGACGGCGCGGAGAACGTCCACGCCGAGCTCGCCGATCTCCCGCGCGTACCAGTCCCGGTGATCGGTGCCGACCCCGTGATGGTGGGTGATCGACCCGCCGGCGGCGAGGATGGCGTCGCTGGCGGCGGCCTTTGCCGCACGCCACTGCGCCAACGGGTCCTCGGCCTGCGCGCTCGCGA
>CAVOIU010000028.1:0-133369 GCA_963695965.1 uncultured Solirubrobacterales bacterium | reverse complement strand
TTCCCGGCCACGCGGCTGGTGGTGCTCGCAAACCGGCCGACCTCCACCGAGTCGCGCCAGATGCTCGCGTTCGGGGCGACCGCGTGTCTGTCGAAGAGCAGCGAGGCGCGAGACGTCCTGCACGCGATCCATCTCGCCTCCCGCGGACTCCACGTGCTCCCTCCCGCCCCGGACGCCGAGGTGCAGCCCGCGGGTCCGGACGTGCTGACCCCTCGCGAGGCCGAGGTGATGGAGCTGCTCCAGAACGGCAGCTCGAACGCCGAGATCGCGCGCGAGCTACAGGTGAGCGTCGAGACCGTCCGCACCCACGCGCGGCGGATCTACCGCAAGCTCGGCGTCAGGACGCGGCGCGAGCTGCTGGCTCGGCGCTAGCCCGCACGAGGTCGCGCTCGAGCAGGACCTCGGCGATCTGAACCGCGTTGGTCGCGGCGCCCTTGCGGAGGTTGTCGCTGACGACCCACATCCAGAGCGCCCGCGGGTGTGACTCGTCGCGCCGGATCCGACCGACGAACACCTCGTCCCGCCCGGCGGCCTCGAGCGGCGTCGGCATGAACTCCAGCGCCACCCCCGGCGTCGCGGCGAGCAGCTCGACCGCCTCCTCGGGCGACAGCGGCTCGCGCGTCTGGAGGTTCACCGCCTCGGAGTGCCCGGTTCGCACCGGCACCCGCACGCACGTCACCGCGACTCCGATCGACTCGTCGCCGAGGATCTTCCGGGTCTCGAACATCATCTTGCGCTCCTCGTCGGTGTGATCGTCGCCGTCGGCGAACGACCCCGCGGCCCCGATCACGTTGAACGCGATCGGCTGCGAGTACACCTCGGGGGCGGGAGCCTCGAACCCCTGGAGGCTGGCGTCGGCCTGCGCCTCGAGCTCGTCGATCGCCTTGCGGCCGGTGCCGGAGACTGACTGGTAGGTGGCGACCACCAGGCGCTCGATTCCGACCGCGCGATGGATCGGCGCCAGCGCGACCATCAGCTGCATCGTCGAGCAGTTGGGGTTGGCGATCAGCCCGCCGTGGCCCACGAGCGCATCGGGGTTGACGTCCGCCACGACCAGCGGCACCTCGGGGTCACGCCGGAACGCCGAGGAGTTGTCGATCACCGTGGTGCCGCGCCCCACGAAGCGCTTCGCCCACTCCCGCGAGGTGCCGGCCCCCGCCGAGAACAGAGCGAGGTCGAACCCGTCGAGCTCGGCGTCGGCCGTGAGCGCGCGAACCGTGAGACCGTCGACCTCCCTGCCAGCCGAGCGCTCGGAGGCGAACAGCACGATCTCGGAGGCCGGGAACTCCCGCTCGTTCAGCAGCTGGAGCATCGTCGTGCCGACGACGCCGGTGGCGCCCACGACCGCGACCCTCGGAGCGGGGGTGCTCATCGAGCCTCCTGCCCGATCGGGCGCTCCTGCTGCACGTCGGAGGCTCCCAGCTCGAACGCCTCGTGCAGTGCGCGCACCGCGTCCGGAACGTGCTCGGAGCGGATCACGCACGAGATCTTGATCGGGGAGGTAGAGATCATCTCGATGTTGATGTCCTTCTCCGAGAGCACCTCGAATACCTTCGCGGCCACGCCCGGATGCGAGCGCATCCCGGCGCCGACGATCGAGACCTTGCCGATCTCGGGGTCGGTGTCGATCGCGTCGATCCCCAGCTCCGCGACGACCGGCTCGAGCGCGAGCTCGGCGGCGCGCAGATCCTCGAACGCGATCGTGAACGACACCTCCGCCTGGCGCCCCTCGCCGAGCGGCTCGTTCTGGATGATCGTGTCGATATTGCAGTTGGCGCCTGCGATCGCCCCGAAGATCGCCGCCGCCGCGCCGGGGCGGTCCGGGACGCCGAGCAGCGTGATCCGCGCCTCCTCGGTGGAGTGGGTGACCGCGGTGATGAGGGGGTGTTCCATCGTCTCGTCCTCTCCTAGTACAACGGTACCCGGACCGTCCTCGAAGCTCGATCGGCAGTGCAGGCGCACCCCGTGCGTCCGCGCGTACTCGACCGCGCGCAGCTGGAGCACCTTGGCCCCGGAGGCGGCCATCTCGAGCATCTCCTCGAAGGACAAAAACGGAAGCTTGCGGGCGTTCGGGACGATCCTCGGGTCGGCGGTGTAGACGCCGGCGACGTCGGTGTAGATCTCGCACACCTCGGCATCGATCGCGGCGGCGAGGGCGACCGCGGTGGTGTCGGAGCCGCCACGCCCCAAGGTGGTGACGTCGTAGCTCGTCGAAACCCCCTGGAACCCCGCGACGAGCACGATCCGGTCGTCGTCGAGCGCCTCGCGGATCCGGTTGGCGCGGACGTCGACGATCCTCGCCTTGGTGTGAGAGGTGTCGGTGACGATCCCCGCCTGGGACCCGGTGAGCGAAATCGCCCGGTGGCCGAGGTCGTTGATCGCCATCGCGCACAGCGCGCACGAGATCCGCTCTCCGGTCGACAGCAGCATGTCCATCTCCCGAGGGTCGGGGGTCGGCGAGACCTCCTCGGCCATCGCGATCAACTCGTCGGTCGTCTGCCCGCGCGCGGACAGCACCGCGACCACGCGCCTGCCGCTCTCTCGCTGCGCGACGATCCGGCCGGCGGCACGCTTGATCCGCTCGGCGTCGGCGACGGACGTGCCGCCGAACTTCATGACCACGGTTCCGGGCATTCGTGCAAGAGTACGTGCCACCGGTATTCGGGTAGGTTCGGGGCGGTCGGATGAAAACAACAACAAGGGGGAGTCATGATCCATCTCCGTGGAAGGCTGGTCGCGATCTGCTCGGTAACAGCGGTCGCAGTCGCAGGAGGCTTCGCTGCGTCCAACGCGAGCGGCGCGGGCGGGAACTGCGCCCATCTGAGCGTGAAGATGACGGTGATCGGCGGCAGCTTCGGCGCCGGGCACGTCAGCTACAAGCTCACGCTCAAGAACTCCGGGCCCGGCGCGTGCCGGGTCGACAAGCACCCCGGCCTGAAGCTCCTGAAAGCGAACGGCGCCGGTCTGCCGACGCACGTCATCAAGCTGGGCCCGGCCGGCTCGGTCTTGATCAAGGCGGGCAAGAGCGCGAGCGCCCAGCTGCGGTTCTCGCCGGACATGCCCGGTCCGGGCGAGCCGAAGCGCGGGCCGTGTGAGCCGGCAGCCCACAAGATCAAGGTGATCGGATCGACCCCGGTGGTGGGACCGATCTCGCCGCCGACGTCGGTCTGCGAGCACGGCGCGATGCAGCAGAAGCCGCTGAGCTGACCCGCGCTCGGCGCGGACGGAGGGCGTCGTCGACGGGGCCGCTCAGCCCGTACCCACGGCGACGTCTCCCGTCCGCGGCAGGTGCCGCCAGTTCGACCGCGCCCCCTGGATCGCGCTGACCGTGGACTCGATGATCACCAGGTACATCATCTGGCGATAGACGAACTGCTGCAGCGGCAGCGCCCACAGCGGGCGCATCGACTCGCGGTCGAGCCGGAAGGCGTACACGGCGATCGCGAGCTGCAGCAGGTTGAAGACCACCCAGATCGTAAGCGTGCGAACGGCTCCGGTGAACACGAGCCCGTAGATCGCGAACAGGTCGATCGCCGGCGCGAGCGTCGGCAGCACGATCATGAACATGAACATGTAGGGGAGCGCGCGGCGCCCGATCCGGCGCTCGCGCGGGTTGCGGGAGAAGATCGCGCGGCGATGCTTGAACACCGCCTGCGTCGTCCCGAACGCCCAGCGGTAGCGCTGGCGCCAGAGCGTGGTCAGCGTGGCGGGAGCCTCGGTCCACGCGCGCGCGTCATCCGCGTACACCACGCGCTTGCCGGTGCGACCGATCGCGAGCGTCAGGTCGGTGTCCTCGGCGAGCGTGTCCGCTGGCACGCCGCCGAGCTCGGCGAGCACATCGCGGCGGAACGCGCCGACCGCCCCGGGGACGGTCGGGGTGCACTGAAGGACCTCGTACATCCGTCGGTCCAGGTTGAAGCCGATCACGTACTCGATGTGCTGCCAGCGCCCTAGAAGTCCCTTGCGGTTGCCGACCTTCGTGTTGCCCGCCACGGCCGCCACCTCCGGGTCGGCGAACGGCCTCACCAGCCTCCCCAGCGTGTCCGCCTCGAACAGCGTGTCGGCGTCGACCATCACCACGACCTCCGAGCTCGTCACGTCGGTGCCCGTGTTCAGCGCGGCGGCCTTGCCCGCGTTGTCCTGACGGACCAGCCGGACGCCGTCGAGCTCTAGCGCCGCCACGAGCTCCGCCGTGCGATCGCTGGAGCCGTCGTCGACGACCACGACCTCGAACTCCTCGTAGTCGCTCGCCGCGAGCGATCGCACGGCGCGCTCGATCGTGACCTCCTCGTTGAACGCGGGGACGACGATCGCCACCGACGGGGTGTGGTCTGCGAACGCGCGTCCTCGGCTCCTGCGCACGTGGTGACTGGCGAGCAGGAACAGGAGCACGGCCCGGAGCAGGACGAGCACGCCGACGGCGAGCAGGATCACGGCGAAGACGGTCGTCAACGCGTACGCGACGCGGACGCTGAACACGAAGATCGAGCCGCGGCTCTGCGGCCAGCCGGCCGCCGCCGGCTCGACCTCGCTGGTGCGCAGGCCGGCGAGCTGCGAGACCGTCACCAGCCGGAACCCGCGCGCGCGCAGGCGCGTGATCAGCTCGCGCACCGCGGTGACGGTCTCGGATCGGTTGCCGCCGCCGTCGTGGAGCATGACGATGCCCCCGCTGTTGCCCGGTGGGGTCGCGTTGGCGACGATCCTTCGGACGCCCGGACGCTGCCAGTCCTGGCTGTCGTAGTCGGCCAGGACGATGAAGTACCGGGACCCCGCCAGGCGCGCGAGCGTGCGGTCGTCCTGCGGAGTGATCGCGTCGGGTGTCGCCGAATAGGGCGGGCGCAGCAGCCGGGTGTAGTGGCCCGTGATGCCCGAGATCACCGCCTCGGTGAGCTGGATCTGGAGGCGTCCCTCCCATGCCGGGACTCCGGACAGGTACACGTGGGTGAAGGTGTGGTTGCCGATCTCGTCTCCGTCCCGGACGAGCTGGCGGACGAGTCCCGGGTACCGCGCCGCCTCGCTGCCGATCACGAAGAACGTCGCGGGAACCCCCGCACGGCGCAGCTCCTCGGCGATCTTCGGGGTCCAGCGGGGGTTGGGGCCGTCGTCGAACGTGAGCGCCACCCGGTGGCCCGGGGGCGGCGCGATCGAGGCGAGGTTCGACCCGTGGCCCACGAGGATCGGCCGGGCGTTCGCGAGCGGGGCGCTCGAGGCCTGCGAACCTTCGGTGCCGGCACCGATGGTGTGGGTCGCGAACCCCTGGAATCCGACCACGGCCAGCAGCACGAGCATGTAGAAGGCGAGCAGCTTCCAGTGTCCGGGCGGGCTCCAGATCCGTTGCGGGACCCTGACCCGGGGGATCCGCTTCCAGCCGCCTCCCGGCGCGAACCGGAACCGGCGGGTGCGGGTGCTGGCTGGACGGGGACTGGTCGGTTGCGCCGGCTCGGCCGGCTCAGGTGCTGTTGCCACGTCCGATGGAACTGGCCGTGTGGCCCGGAGCCGACACAGACTTGCCGGGGGTGGTGGTGGTCGTCACGGTGCTCTGATGCCCATTGTTCGAGGTCGAGCCGGAGGTGCTGGTTTTCGTGTGCCCCGGTGCAGACTGACTACGGGTCTGGCCGGGGCGAGTCCCCGCAGCGTGCTGACCGTTGTTCGGATGGGAAGCCGAGCCCGAGCCGATGCCCGTCGCCGCTGGGCTTCCGGTGGACGAGCTTGACGAGCTGTTTCCCGCGGTCGCTGCTCCGTTGTGGTTGCCGTGGCCGGATCCCGATCCCGTCCCGGAACCCACCCCGGACCGAGAGCCGCCCGTCCCGTGGCCCGTGGACGCCGTGCCCGCCGCCCCGCCAGCGGCGTTCGAGCTCCCCGCTGAACGCGATCCCGCCGCGGACCCGGGCGCTCCGGCGCCGCCTCCGGGCAGAATCGGCTGAGTCACGCGCGGCAGCACCTTCAGCGCTGGCGGCGCCGGGGCCACCAGCGCCCGCCCGAGCGGGATCGCGCCGGAGGGGAGCAGCCCGAGCCCGGCGAACACGAGCCCGACCAGCCACAGCAGGAACACGAGTGCGACCGCCCTCCCGACCCAGGCGAGCACACGCGCCCGCCCGCCCGAGGGATCGAGCAGCACCGGTGGCCGGGGGCTCCCCACCTCGCGACCGCGAAAGTCGACTACATCAGCCATAGCTAAGAATCAATTTTCCCGCTAATCGGGAGAAGCTAACTAAACAGCCCGGCGTCCTGCGAATGCCCGGCCCAGCGTCAGCTCGTCGGCGTACTCGAGGTCGGCGCCCACGGGCAACCCGCTCGCGAGCCGGGTGACCGCGACATCCGGAGCGGATTCGCGAAGCCGCTCGGCGATGTGCAGCGCGGTCGCCTCTCCGGTCGTCGTCGGATTGGTGGCGATCACGACCTCGCGGACCACCCCGGACTCGACCCGCTCGTAGAGCTCGGCGATCTTGAGGTCATCCGGGTCGATGCCGTCGATCGGAGAGAGCGCGCCGCCGAGCACGTGGTAGCGGCCGCGGAACTCGTGCGTGCGCTCGATCGAGATCACGTCGGAGGGTTCCTCGACCACGCAGATCACCTCGGGCTCGCGTCGCGCGTCCGCACAGATCCTGCACACCGGGCCGTCGGCGAGGTTGAAGCACGTCTCGCACAGCCCGATCCGCTCCTTGACCTCGCGGATCGCGTCGGCGAGCGCGAGCGCGTCCTCGTCGCTTGAGCGCAGCAGGTGGAACGCGAGCCGCTGGGCCGTCCGGCCGCCTATCCCGGGCAGCTTCGAGAGCTCGGTGATCAGCCGCTGCACCGGTGGGGCGTAGACCGTCATTGGCGTTGGTGGGTGTTCACGGATTGCCGGTGGGCTCTCGGGTCGCCGGGAGGCGGATCACATCCCGGGAAGGCCCAGGCCCCCGAGCCCGCCGGCGATCCCACCGAGCTTCGCCGAGGCGAGCTCCTGCGCGGAGCGCAGCGCCTCGTTGACCGCCGCGAGCACCATGTCCTGGAGGAGCTCGACATCCTCGGGATCCACGGCCTCCTTGTCGATCTCGATCGACTTGATCACGAGATCTCCGGTCACCTTGACCGTGACCATCCCGCCTCCGGCCGAGGCTTCGACGACCTCGTCCTTCAGCGTCTCCTGCGCAGCGAGCATGTCCTGCTGCATCTTCTGTGCCTGCGCGAGCAATTGCTGCATGTTTGGTTGGGGCATCTACGCCTCCGCCTCTTGTTCTTTGGGGTCGCCGTGCTGGGAGCCGTCGTCGAGGATCTCCTCGGCGTCGAACTCCTCCATGAACCGTCGCACGAGCTCGTCTCCCGAGAGGACCTCGGGGCCTTTCGGCGCATCACCCGGCCCGAGCTCGCGAAGCTCGAAGCGCAGCGCAAGCCGCTGACCGGTGATCGACTTGAGCGCCTCGACCGCGACGCGACGGTGATCGTCCTGCTCGGCCTTTCGCTTGAGGAAGGCCGCCCCCGGCGGGAACGCCAGGGTGATCTCGCGATCGGTGACCGACACGGGCCGAGCCTCCGACAGGAGCGCGGCGAGCATCGCGTTCTCGACGCGGACAAGGTCGGCAACGGCGGGCCAGGACTCGACGGCGACGTCAAGCGTGACCGCGCCGGCGACATCCGCCGGAGTCGAAGCAGGCTGCGAGCGAGGAGCGGCGGCCTCGACGGGTGGGGCTTCCGTGGACGCGGCCTCCGCCTGGACCGGGGCTTCCGGCGGCCGGGAGGAAGCCTGGGCCGTTTCCACCTCGCTGTCCGCGCCGGGGACCCCCGCCCCGGCACCTTCGGGCTCCTGTGCCGCGACGGGGTCCCCCCGGCACGGAAATCCGGTGCGACGGAAGACACGGCCGACCCTCCCTCCAACCGCTCAACCCGAGCCTGCAGAGCCGCGACAGACGGATCCATCTCCGGCGCGGCCGCCTTGACGAGCACGAGCTCGAGCTGGATCCGCGCCTGCGCGCCGTTGGCGGTCGCCTCGAGCGCCTGGGAGACGAGATCGAGCAGCCGCACGGCGTCGGTACGCGACAGCGCCGCGGCCTGCTCCTCGAGCCGGCGGTCCCGCTCGGGGGTGACCCGAAGCTCGGGTACGACCTCGCCCGTGACCTGGACCGCCAGCAGCTCGCGCCCGTGCACCTCGAGGTCTCGCAGCACCTGCCCGGGGTCGCGGCCGGACTCCGACAGCGCCGCGGCCGAGCGAAGGGCTCCGGCGGGGTCTCGCGCGATCACCGCGTCGATCGCCCCGAACAGCTGCTCCGAGTCGGTCACGCCGAGCACGGCCAGCACGTCGGCGGTCTCGATCGACCGATCGCCGGCGTATGTGACCAGCTGCTCGAGCGTGCCGAGCGCGTCCCGGAAGCTCCCGGTTGCGTGCCGCGCGATCAACGCAAGCGCGCCCCGATCGACGGCGATCTGCTCGGCCTCCACGACCCGCTGAAGGACGGTCGCGACCTGCTCGACCGAGGGCCGCGCGAAGTCGAAGCGGTGGCAGCGGTCCACGACCGTCGGGAGCACCTTCTGGGCCTCGGTCGTGGCGAGCACGAAGATCGTCCGCGGCGGGGGCTCCTCGAGCGTCTTCAGGAAGGCGTTCCACGCCTGTGACGAGAGCATGTGGGCCTCGTCGAGGATGTAGATCTTGTGGCGGCCGGAGACCGGCGCGTAGGCGACCTTCTCACGGAGGTCCCGGATGTCGTCGACCGAGTTGTTGGACGCGGCGTCCATCTCGATCACGTCGAGCGAGGTCGCGCCCGCGATCGCGACACACGAGTCGCACTCGCCGCACGGTGAGACGGTCGGCCCGTTCACGCAGTTCAGGCACGCCGCGAGGATCTTCGCCATGCTCGTCTTCCCTGTCCCGCGGGAGCCGACGAACAGGTACGCGTGATGAACCTTGCCCTGCTCGACCGCGTTCTGGAGCGTGCGGACGACGGGCTCCTGGCCGACCACGTCGCCGAACGTGCGGGGGCGGTGGCGGCGGTACAGAGACGGTCCGGTCGACACGAGATCGAGTCTAGTCCGGGGGTAGGCCGGCGCGCATGCGCGCCGTCCCCGGGCGGTGCATGCACCGCCCGTGGGGTGCCGCATGCGGCACCCCGGGATCAAGTTATGGACCGTGCACCCTCCGTCGAGGCCGGTTCCCGGGGCGCTGCCGTTGTCTCATGGCTCCGATCCGGTGCTCCCGTAGCGCCTGGAGGTGACCGCTTAAGGCTGCTTCCTTCCGGACCTGACCTGGTTCACGGGCCTTCATCGCCGCGGGACCGAACCATCAACGCCGCGAGACGAGGCGCCGACCCCGGGGCCGGAGCCCCTCGGGAGGGGATTCAGCCCCGCTAGAGCGGATTGCGGGTACAGGGCACCGCTAGCACCCCGCCTAGCACGGTCCAGCGGAGATCCTAGCGCCGGGGCGCGTGCCGCCGCGCGGACCGCGCCTTGCGGCGCCGGCCAGGGCGACCGCTATCGTCCGCCGCGATGTCGATCGGAGTCATCGGTTTGGGCTATGTCGGTCTGCCGCTGGCGGTCGCGTTTGCGGAGGCCGGTGAGCACGTCGTCGCGGTCGACCTCGATCCGCGGAAGGTCGCGGCGATCGCGGCGGGCGATTCGTATATCGAGGACATCCCGTCGGAACGGTTGCGGGCGGTGCTGGGCCAGATCCAGGCGACCTCGCACTATCAGCCGCTGGCGCGGGCCGACGCGGTGCTGATCTGTGTCCCGACGCCGCTGACCGTCAACCGGGAGCCCGATCTGAGCGCGTTGACCGCCGCGAGCGATGCGCTGGGTCAAGTGCTCCAGCGCGGTCAGCTGGTGGTGCTCGAGTCGACGACGTATCCGGGGACTACGCGGGAGCAGCTCGTGCCGATGCTCGAGCAGCGCTCCGATCTGAAGGTCGGCGCGGATTTCAATGTCGCGTTCTCTCCCGAGCGGGTCGATCCGGGCCGGACCGATTACTCGCTGCGGAACACGCCGAAGGTGATCGGCGGGATGACGGACGCGTGTACCGATCGGGCGATCGAGCTCTACGGGCGAATCTGCGATCAGATCGTGCGGGTGTCCACGCCGGAGGCGGCGGAGATGACCAAGCTGCTCGAGAACATCTTCCGCTCGGTCAACATCGCGCTGGTCAACGAGCTGGCGATCCTGTCCGAACGGATGGGGATCGACATCTGGGAGGTCGTGGAGGCGGCGTCGACCAAGCCCTACGGGTTCATGCGCTTTGAGCCGGGGCCCGGGATGGGCGGGCACTGCCTGCCGGTGGACCCGTTCTATTTGACCTGGCGCGCACGGGAATTCGATATGTCGACGGAGTTCATCGAGCTCGCGGGGAAGATCAACCAGCAGATGCCCTATCACTGCGTGGAGCGGATCGAGCGGGCGCTCAACGACGCCTCAAAGCCCGTGCGCGGGTCGCGGATCCTGGTCCTTGGAGCGAGCTACAAGGCCGGCGTCGGGGACATCCGCGAGTCCCCCGCGCTGCGGATCATGGAGGTCCTGGCCGAGCGAGGCGGGATCGTCTCCTACCACGACTCCTACGTCCCCGCGCTCCCCGACCTCGGGCTCTCGAGCATCCCCATCGATCCCGCCGCCGGCGAGGCCGACGCCGTGGTGCTCGTCACCGCACATCCGGGAATCGACTACGCGGAGCTGGCCCGGCGCAGCGCGCTATTCGTCGACCTGCGCGGCGTGACCCGCGGCGTCGAGGTCGAGAACCTCGTCAGGCTCTGAGCCGCTTCAGCGTCGCTTCCGGCGTTCGCTCCGCGTCCGTTCAGCAACGCGCGGATCGAGAAGCCTGCCCGGGTGGGAGCGTGTGCTCGGAGCCCATAGAATCCTGGGCTCAGGGCGCGTAGCTCAGTGGGAGAGCGCTCGCTTCACACGCGAGAGGTCGCTGGTTCGAGCCCAGCCGTGCCCATTTAGAAAGTCTTGGAAATCGCCTCCTTGTGATGCCTTGACGCCAGCCGGCTGGCGCCGGCGCCGCCTGGATGACGCGGGGCGTTAATCGCGGCGTTATTCCAGGTCACGATCTGAGAGGCGAGCACGCGAGCGCTCCGTAAAAGGACGCGACAGGTCGCTGCAAGGATCGCGCGGCTTGGCTCCAGCGTCCCGAGTTTGGTGACCAGCAGGTGTTCCGGGACGCACGGGCCGAGACACGCTTTCATGCTCGCGAGGGCATGGGAGCCCGCCACGACCTCGTGACCGCGCTTGCCTCAACCCCGTTGTGAGCGAACGCACCTTCGCGCCGCTAGGGACGATCGGAGTAGAGTAATCCGTGGCTGGTCCCTGGATGCGTTGAGTTGGCGTCGCTGGGGGCTGGACGACGCTTTTCGCCTCCGTAGTCAACGACACTGTTTTTGGGGTGTGGCTTCCGACGGAGGCTGTTTGGGGCGTAGCGTGCCGCGAGGCGGCGCGTCGTCTAGGACCGATGGTGCAAGGACGAGTATGCGCCGAGTCAGTAGGAAAGTTGTCGACCAGCCGGCAGACGCCCGCCTATGGCGATGGCCACGCCCGCGCTTATACCTCCCGAAGGGAGTCCAGATCATGGAAGGCGCCGCATCGAAGCTGTCGAGCAGATGGCTCGGTGCGCGATTGGCCGCTGTGCTGCTCGCGCTGGGAGCGCTGGCGGTGGGACTGGCGGCCTGTGGCTCGAACGCCTCCACGAGCGCGACGGGATCCACCTCGTCGGTCGCGAAGAAGGAGGCCGGCTATAAGGACGTGCAGCTCGACGTCGTCAACAAGAACCCGAAGACTGTATTTGTCACCCTCTGCGCGGACACCAACGCTCTGGGCCACGGTCCCTGCAAGTCTCAGGGTGACCTCGCTCTGGGCGAATCGAACCACCTCACCAGTGAAGTGGTCGGCGGCTCCATTTGGTTCCGGAACAGTAACGTCATTGAGTACAGAGCCAAGAATCCCGACATCGGTGAGCCCTCTATCCGATTGTGGCCGCGGGGAAGCACCGACAAGGCCACCGATCTGAACCAACAGAACGCAGATCAGTTCAACCTCTCCGAGAGACAGACGGTGGAGACGAATGTTGGCGGCCACCTCTTCGACATGGCGCGCGCGGACGACACCGACGTCAAGGTTATGACGCTGACGGTGCGCTGACCTGCCACCGTCAGCGCCCGTCTACCCGAAGGAGTCAAGATCATGGAAGGCAGAACATCGACGCGGTTGTGTAAGTGGATCGGGGCACGGCCGGCCGCTGTGCTGCTCATGCTCATGGTGTTGTCGGTCGGCCTGTCGGCCTGTGGCTCCTCCTCCTCCTCATCGGGCGCGAAGGGATCCACCTCGTCGGTCGTGAAGAAGGAAGCCGGCGTCTTCGGGAAAGATGTGCAGCTCACGGTGACGAACAAGTCGCCGTACATGCTGAACATCAAAATTTGCGGCGCCACCTGCGAAGATTCGGTCGACCTCGGTACCGGCGAATCGAAGACCGCCACTGGTGACAGGGTCGACGGAGACATCCGATTCCTTAAGGTGAACCCCGGGTCTGGCGTATGCTGCGACGTCACGAACGAGGTGTACTTCACTTCCGAAAATCCCAACGTCGGCGAGCCATATATATCCGTGGGAGCTTTTGCAGACCTTCTGAAACTTCCGAAATGGCACCTCGCGGAGGGGGATACGAGGGACACGACCTTTGGCGGCAACGTCTTCTTCATGGCGCGCGGGGATGACACCGATTACAAGGTGATGACGCTGACCGCGGCCCGCTAGCGGATGTTCCGACGCACGGGAGTCCAGACTGACACCGACTACGACAAGGTGATGAGCCTCACCGCTCGCTGACCTTGCGACGATCGCTCATCTTGGTAGCGGTGGCCGGCGTCGTGGCTGTCGGGTGTGGCGGTTCCGGGCACGGCAGCGCAGTAGAGGTAAAAGCCTTGTGGTATGGCAGTGCGCAGAACGGAACCGTTAGCGGCGGCGTGACTCCGGTCGATATCGCCGCGGTGAAGGATGATCCGATGACGCCGCTGTCGGTGGATGTGCGCGGGCTCCAAGCCGTCGGCGCGGGTCCGATGTGGAGGGCTGCGACGGCGGTGGCTGGTGCTCAGGCGGTCCTGATCTCCGGGGTTGACCCGCGCTTGCGGCAGCTCAGGTATTCGCTGCGCGAGGCGATAGACGGGCCGTCGGCCGGGGCGTTGCTCGGCGTGGGATCGCTCGCGGCGCTTCGCGGGTCGCGGATCTCGAGGTCGACGACGATGACGGGCACGGTGCTGCCGGACGGTTCGGTCGGCCCGGTGGCCGGGATCGCCGAGAAGGTGCGGGCGGCGGCTAGGGCTGGGTTCACCCGCGTCCTGATCCCGGCCGGGCTCAAACTCGTGTCCGACCCTAAGACGGGGCATCCGGTCGATCCGGTGCGACTGGGCCGCTCCGTTGGCGTGGAGGTAACGCGGGTCACGAGCGTTCCCGGCGCCTACGCGATCATGACCGGGGAACCCGACCGGCTGGCTGGGCGCCGGGCCCCGCCGATTCGTCCGGGAATCCTGCGGATGCTGACCCGGCGCAGTCGGGCGTTGATCGTCGCAGCCCGACGGAAGGTGACCGAGCTGTCCGTCGGAGCCGGTGGGTCGACCAAGGCGGTGGAGAACATTGGGGCGTTGATGCGCGCCGCCGAGCGGGCGCTCGCGGGCAGAGACCCGGTGCTCGCGTTCGCCGCCGCCGCCGAGGCCGCTCAGGCGGGCCAGCTAGCGGTGGCAGCGGCGCGGCTGCACGCGGCGGCGAAGCACGCGACGCTCGCTGAGCTGTCGGCTCAGGTTCGCCGCTCCGCCGAGCGGTCGCTGGCGTCGATCCGCGCACAGGTGCGTGCGACGGCCCAGCTTCACGTCACCACGGTCGCGCAGCTTCCGGCGCTGGGTGACACGCTCTCGTGGGGGGAGTTCGCGCTGACCTCAATCGCGGTCGTGAAGGAGCGCCTGAGGACCGTGCGCACCGAAGCGCAGCTCGACGAGATCGTGGAGTTCCTCGAGGTCGCTCGCTTTGAGGCAGCGACATACATGCCGGCGTGCGCGGAGTCGCTGGCGTTCCTCGGACGCCGGCCGCTGAGCGCCCGTGCCGTCGGTCTGCTCAACGCCTACGTAGATCTGATCGCCTACGCCGCGGACACCAACCGCAGGTATGCCGACACCCTGGGGCTGGGAACAACCCATGCCAGCTACCTGGGCCAGCTCTTGGACGAGTCCAACGCCCTCACCAACGCGGACGCACCGGCGCTCCGGAACCTTCGCGGTCCGACCGCCCGCCTCGCGCTGCGGCTGGCGGCGGCGCTGCTCAAGTACGTGGAAAGCACCCAGCTGGTCAACGACCTGACCTACCGCAACAGCTCCGGAAACGACGGCCCGCCGAACCTCGCACCGATCAAAAACCCCCTGACGGTGCGGACCCAGGCCCAGACCGCCGACGCGACCGCCCGGACGGTGGTGCGCGAGGTCGCTGCCGGGGGTCGGGACACTTCGTTTGTGCAATGGAACAGCCAATGGGGGGCCGATCTCGCTCTAGGGCGGCTCCCGAATAGAACCGAGGAGCAGACACTGCACGGTCTGGAGTTCCAATGGTTCGCGGTCCTGCAGGGGCGGTTGCTCGTCGCACTGGACCGCCTCTAATTACTCGATCGCCGAACGGTTCGCGATGAGCGAGGTCTTAGCCATTGTGCTCCCGGTCGTTGCCGCTCGAGTGCGAGACTTTTCTGCCCGTTGAACGTTATGGTCGATCTGGTAACAGGGGTACTTCGCACCGGTTCGAGATCCCTCCATGCAGGGGCGGAGTTGGTGGCTGCCGGAGTGTTGCTCGGTGGGTTGGCGCTGGCCGGCCGGGCGAACGAGCTATCGAGTCGTAGGTGGTAGGGATGTGTGGGAGGTTTGCCGTGTCGGCAGTGATCGCGGTGCTTGGTGCACTCGCGCCCCCCGCCTACGGCTTTACGTTCAGCCAGGCGCCGGGTTCCCCGTATCAGTTCATCGACTACCCAACTTCGGTTGCGGTCGGGGATTTCAACGGCGACGGAAAGGCCGATGTCGCCGTCGGTCGGGCGGACTTCGAGCACTTGGGACCGCCGCCTCACGGGTCGGTTTCGGTGCTCTTAGCGGACGCCGGTGGCGGGTTCCATTCCTGCCCCCGCGTCCGCCATCGCGCTCGGAGCGGGCAAGATCTCGGTGGCCGCGGCCGACTTCGACGGCGACGGCAAGCTGGACGTCGCGGCGACCGACAACGGCGGGGTGTGGATCTTGATTGGCAACGGCGACGGCACGTTCTCGCCGACCTCCGCCTCGCCGATCAGCGATGGGCGTGTACCCGCCCAGGTCGTGACGGCCGACCTCAATGGCGATGGGAGACCGGACCTCGCGATCGTCAACCAGGACGACACGGTTTCGGTGCTGCTCGGCAACGGCGACGGGACTTTTACCACCGCGCTGAGCTCCCCGATCACGGTCGGCGACGGCACCGGCGGCGCGATCGCTGTTGGCGACTTCACCGGCGATGGCAAGCTCGACCTCGCGGTGCTCTCGAGCAACCCCGGGCCTAGCAGCTCCGGAACCCTGACGCTGCTGCTCGGCAACGGCGACGGGACGTTCACGCCCGCGCCTGGCTCGCCGGTCGCGCTAAGCGCCGATCCAGTCTCGCTTGCCGTGGCCGACTTCAACGGCGACGGCAAGCCCGACCTCGCGATCGTCGCCGACACGACTGCCGCCAGCGGCGCCGATTCCGCCAGCGTGAGCGTGTTGCTCGGACGCGGCAACGGGTCCTTCGCCTATGTCGCCGCGCCGCTCGTCGTGCCGGACTCGTACTTCGACGGGATCGTGGCCGCAGACTTCAACGATGATGGCCACCAGGACATCGCAATCGGCAATAGCCCCATCGCAGCCGCCGCACGAGGCGGCGACGTGTACCTGTTGCTGGGCGACGGAACCGGGCAATTCCGTGAGGCGCGCGGGTCCCAGTTTCCGGTCAGCACCCCAGCCCCGACCACCACGGGGCCGGACGCGCAAGGGAGCGTCACAACCGACGGGCGGACTGGATTGATCGTGAACCCAGGCTTCTATAGCGAATTCGAGGGTGAGCTCTACGTGCTGCTCGCGCCGCTCCCCTCCCAGCCCCCAACTGCCGCGCTGGCGGCGGCGCCGGGCCCGGCGGTCGCCGGCACGCCGGTCACCTTCGATGCGTCGTCGTCGAGCGATCCGCTTGACAGACAGATCGTCGACTACCGCTGGGACCTCGGCAGCGGGAGCTTCACCGTCGATACCGCCGAGACGCCGACGCTGAGCCACACGTTCTCCACGCCGGGCGTGTATGCGGTCCGAGTACAGGTGCGAAACACCGCCGGCGAGACCGCGATTGCCACAACCCAGCTGACCGTTCGGCCGCCCGTCAAGAACGCCCTCGTCTCGGGCTACGTCCGGCTCTGTGGCGGACCCGCACCGGGGGGATGCCGCGCGTCGAGCCTCGTGGTCTGCCGGGCAACCAACGGCTGCGTCACGACGGACCGGGTCGCAGCGATCAACGCGCAGGGCCGGCGCGTCGGCATCCAGCGGCTGAAGCACGCCCGCTTCAGCCTCCGCCTAGTGCCCGGCCGCTACACGATCGAGTTGCTCGGGGATGGCAAGCGCGTCCACAACCGGGTGCTCCAAACCAAGCGGGTGGTCGCGCGCGCGAATCACACCACGCTCGTGCGGTTCGAGTTCAACGTGCCCTAATGGCCTGTCGACGCGCGACCGGTTCTGCACGAAGCAGAAGCCGGTTGGCGTGCGATCAATCGTGGTTGATCGCGGCGGTGGCGTCGCGTTCTGGTCTCGCCTACGCTTGCGTCGCGTGAGCCCCGCCGATCAAGAATCGAGCTACCGGGCGATCGAACGCTTGATCGCAACCTACGCCGAGCTCGTGGACGACGGCGATTTTCCCGCTGTCGGCCGGCTGCTAGCCGACGCCACGTTTACGGGCGCTGCCGGGGCGGTGAGCGGCGCCGATGCCATCGAGAAAATGCTCCGAGACAACATCATCGTCTACGACGACGGCACTCCCCACACGAAGCACCTCACGACCAATCTCGCCATCGAGGTCGACGAGGAGCCCGGCACGGCGGTGTCCCCGCGTACTTCACCGCGCTCCAGGCGGTGCCCGGCCTGGCGCTCCAAGCCATCGTCAGTGGTCGGTACCACGACCGCTTCGAGCGGGCCGATGGAGTGTGGCGTTTCGTAGAGCGGCGCGTCCGAACCGACCTCGTCGGGAACGTGAGCCGCCATCTGCGTCACTCAGCCGCAGACCAGTAGTCCTGTCACCGCGTTAGCCTCGTTCGATCGGAGCTAGGAGCGCGCGAGTTCCACCCGCTTTCGCGCGGCAGCCGGCTGGTCGGCTGTGGTGGGTGGGAGCCGAACTCCGCTCGCACCGCACGAGTCGAGCGCGTGCTCGCCTCACTGGACCCTCGCGACCGTCGCGCCGGGGTCGAGCTTGCCCTCCACGGAGGGGTCGGCTATGTCGAGTCCGTCTGCCTGCGCTCGCTCGCGCACAGACACGCGCCCCGCGAAACCCTCGTCGAACTGATGGCACACCCACTGCGCCCGATCCTGGCGCACGCCCGCGTTCGATTGACCCCGAGGGGCGTGCCTCTCGCGAGAAGGCATCTCCTTGAGCCGCCGTATCTCCTCGAGCCGCCGTGAAAGAAACGGCTAGCGTTACTGGCGCTGGCGCACAGTCAAGAAAGCAAGCGACAGGAGATGCGATGGCATACGTGATCGTCAACGACTTCGACGGCGGAACGAGAGAGCAGTACGACGCGACCGTCAAGGTTGTGCACCCGCCCGCCGGGCTGCCCGCCGGTCAGACGCAGCATTACGCCGGGCCGAGTGCGACTGGCTGGGTTGTCGTTGCCGTCTGGGATTCGAAGGAGGCCTGGGAGAAGTTCCTCGACCAGACCCTGCTGCCCGGGTTGCAAAGCCTGGGCGATTCTGGCCTCGCGGGCCCACCGAAGATCACGGAGTTCGACGTCGAGGCCAGCGGCTAGATAAGGCCGCTGGGTGACAAGAGCCGCGGGGCCGTACTCGGCGGCCCAGGCCCTGGTCAGGGTTTCGAGCGCGAACCAGTCCGGACTATCGCGGCCGAGTAGCGGCCGGCAATCCCGGTCGTTCTGGACGCCTCGATTGCGCTCGGCGGGAGAGCGGGGGGTATCGATCTCGTCGGTTCGGATAGGTTCTTCCGAGGATGACCCGCCGCGGAACAACGATCGAGACCGAAGCGCTGCAGCCGTCGTTCTGGCGCGAATGCCTGGCGCCGTACGCTGAGCCCCGCATCGGGCGCGGCGTGCTGGACCTCGCGACCTCGGTTGTTCCGTACCTCGCGCTGACGGCGGCGATGTACGCCCTGCGGCCGGTCTCCGACCTGTTCGTGTTGGTGCTCGCGGTGCCGGCCGCTGGGTTCTTGCTGCGCACCTTCATCGTCTTTCACGACTGCGCGCACGGCTCATTCCTCCCCAATCGCACGATCAACAAGTGGGTTGGGCTGATTTGCGCGCTGCTTGTCTTCATGCCGTTTCACAGCTGGCGGCACGAGCACGCCGTCCATCACGCCACGGCGGGCGACCTCGACAATCGCGGCATGGGAGACGTGGACACGCTCACCGTGGCGGAGTACCTCGGGCGCCCCTGGCCGCAGCGACTCGGGTACCGGCTGATGCGCAACCCGTTTGTGCTGCTGGTCCTCGGACCGCTGTGGGCGCTACTGCTGGAGCCCCGGCTCCTGCCTGGCTGGGCCCGCGGACGGTTCTGGCGCAGGATCGTCGCCACCGACATCGCGCTCGTCGCGATCCTGGGCGCGCTGTGCGCGCTCGTCGGCTGGAGAGCGGTCCTGCTCGTACAGCTGCCGAGCGCGATGCTCGCCGGCGCCGCGGGCGTCTGGCTGTTCTACGTCCAGCACCAGTTCGAGGATGTGTACTGGCAGCGCCACGAGAATTGGACCTATCCGGATTCGGCCCTTCGAGGCAGCTCACACCTGAAGCTTCCCAAGGTCCTGCAATTCTTCACGGGCAACATCGGGCTGCACCACGTCCACCACCTGAGCGCGCGCATCCCCAATTACAACCTCCAGCGCGCGCACGACGAGAACCCGGTCTTCCACAACGTCCCGACGCTGACCCTGTGGGATGGCATCCGCGCGCTGCGGCTCAAGCTCTACGACGAGCAGCGCGGCCGGCTGGTGAGCTTCTCAGCGGCGAGGGACTCACGCCCGGTAGGCGTGAATCCAGCAGGTTGACGATCGCGACACATCGCTAGCGCGAGCGTGGGACGCAGGTTCGGGGTCCCGGCCTTGCCCGGAGGCGTACGAACTGCGAGCATCGGTTCATGTGGGGTAGGTGATCGGCGTGTTGCACTGTCTGCGGTTGGGTAGGAGCCCCATCGGGGTGGTGGGTGTGATCGGTGCCTTGGCCTTTGTGTTGCCGGGCTCGGCGATGGCGGACACGACGGTCAACTTCGATGATCTGCAGGTGGGCACGGTGGTGACGAGCCAGTACGCCAATGCCGGGGGATCGGGTCAGGGGGTGGTGTTTGGGCCGTTGCCGGGTGGGGCTGGCGACAGCATGGAGCGCCCGGTTATCGCCAGTGCCCCGGGCCAGGCGGTGTCCGGGTCGCAGGTTGCGCGGATTGACTGCTCGAGCTGCAACGAGGGATTGGGGTTCGTGCCGGATACCACGGGCACGTTTGGGGTGCCGCACGCGCACATCTCGGTGTATGTGGGGGATTTGGGTGCCGCGGTGACAGCTTGTGCGGCCGGGAGTCCAACCGCCGGCTGTGCGACGGTCACGCTCACCGCCTACGACACGAATGGCAGGCCGGTGGGTACACCAGTGACGGCACAGGTGCGGCAGGGTCAGCCGTTCGTTCAGCTGTCGGTGGCTCTGCAGTCTGCGCAGATCGTCGGTTTCGAGGTCAAGGCGAGCACTAACGACACCAACAAGGAGATCGCGATTGACGACCTGGGCTTTGACACGCCGTCTACGCCTCCAGCTCCCGACTTCACACTCACGCCGCAGTCCACGAGCCTGACGGTGCAACATGGGCAGAGCGCCAGCGATGTGATCTCGATCGGACGAATCGCCGGCTCCAACGGCCAGATTCAGCTGAACGTAGGGACGTTGCCCGCCGGGGTTCATGCTCAGCTTGCGCCGAATCCCGCCGATACCGCCAGCACGCTCACGCTCAGCGCGGATCGAACCGTGCCACCGTCTGCCGGCGCGATCACGATCACCGGGACGCCGACGTCGCCGAGCGCAGGCGCGTCGTCACACTCCCTCACCCTGGCCCTCCGGGTGGAGTCTGCCTGCGCTGACGTGCTGAGCGCCCAGGATCTGATCGACGCTCTCGGATCCGGCTGCCCGCACATCTACGTCGATGACGCAGCCCGGATCGACCTCGCATACGTGTCTCTGCACCCCGACCAGTTCCCGGGGTATGTCGCGCTGCACGCGGGTGAAGCGGGGTCCGTGCTCCACATCCCCGCCGGCGTCACCCTCGAAAGTGACCGCTCGGCTCGGCACGCCGGTGGCGTGCTCTACATGTCTCAGAACCTGAATTATCCGACTGCGATGCTGGAGCTCCGGTCTGGCGACCGCATCACGGGGCTCAGGCTCCAGGGCTACAGCTTCGGCAGGGGAGGCGACGAGACCTACACGATCGGTGACAAGTACGGGACCACGGACGGCCTCAACGTCTCCCAGCCAGACGTCTTCATCGACAATGACGACATCGCTGGGTGGCCCGGCGCCGGCGTAAACGTTCACGACCTGGTCTACGCGAATTGGCCGCCGCCTGGCGGGGTGTCCTACGACCCGCATCCGCCGAGACATTCCGCAGAAGATGCCCTCATCACCTCGCTGGCTCGGCGGGTCCACATCACCAATAACTTCATCCATAACAACGTCGGATGCAGCGACGGATACGGCGTCGTCGTCGGCGGAAACAGCGCGTTCGCGCTGATCGACCGCAACGTGTTCGACTACAACAAGCACGATGTCGCCGGAGACGGCACGGCCGGCAGCGGCTACATTGCCTCGTCCAACCTGACGCTCACGGACGGCGTCGAATGCCGGGGCGACAGCGGCAAGGGCAGCCTCACATACGGCGGTCATTTCGACATGCACGGAACCGCAGGCGGTCCCGGCAGCGGGCACGTCGGGGGGACGGCAGGAACGTACATCGAAGTCACCAACAACGCGATCCGTGGCGACCAGCGATTCCACATTCACCTCGGGCACGCGTTCGATCACCGGGTGGCATTCGACATCCGTGGCAACCCGACGGATAAGGCGATCTTCACCGGCAACGTGACCGAAGCCTCTGACGGAGACGCGATCGCCGTCTCCGGAGTCGATCAAGATTCGCTGGAGCACGACGGCAAGCTCGTCGTAAACGGCAACCACTACAGCGTCAACACCTCCGGAGACCTGACGGTGGGCGACTTCGACGGGGACGGATGCAGTGATGCTTTCCTGGCGACCGGAGCCGTGTGGGTGTACTCGCCGTGCGGAAAGAGCGCGTGGCGCTACCTCAACACATCCGCCTACCGGCTCAACCAGCTCCTGTTCGGCGACTTCAACGGCGACGGCAAGACCGACGTGTTCACTCAGAGGGGCGATCGCTGGTACGTCTCCTACGGAGCCACGACCGCGTTCGAGCAACTGCCCGCCGGCTCGAACATCCCGATGCAGGGCTACCGCATCGGCGACTTCAACGGCGACGGCAAGGCGGACATCTTCCGCGCCAATGGTTCGCACTGGTACTACTCCAACGGCGGCGCCACCCAATGGATCGCTCTCGCTCCGTCGAGCTACAAGGTGGACCATCTGCGGTTCTGTGATTTCAACGGCGATGGCAAGACCGACGTGTTCAGCCTTGCCAACGGGCAGTGGTCGGTCTCGTATGGCGGCGCCAGCGGCTGGAAGCGCCTGAACAGCAAGCTCTCGTCGAACCTCGATGAGCTCACGTTCGGCGACTTCAACGGCGATGGCCGCTGCGATATCGCACGCGCCTACCACGACAGCTGGCAGATCTCATATGGAGGCACGGGGCCGTGGCATTACGACTCTCCCAACCGCCATCCCGGAGACTTCTCATCCACTTTGATCGGACATTTCGCCGGCCAGAAGTGCGAAGACGTCCTCCGGTTCGGAGGACTGGCCGGCGGATTGCTCGCCTACCACCTCGACAGGTTCCAGATCTCGCGCTGCCTGACCCCGTTTTCCACGTGGTCGGACCAGAGCATGCTCTGACCTCACCCGGCGGCGGCTCCACTTCAGCCGCGGCCGGCCGCCGCGCGCCAGACGAGCTCGGGGGTCGCTGGGGTCTGTCGAATCGCTCCCGGTAACCCGAGCGCATCCTCGATTGCCCCCGCGATGGCGGCGGCCACACTGCAGACACCCCCTTCGCCCGCGCCCTTGACCCCCAGCGGGTTGGACATCGATGGCGAGTCGGAGAGCAGCACGGTCAGTTCGGGCGCGTCGTCGAGCCCGGGAAGGAGATAGTCAAAGAAGGTCGTCGCAATCGGGGTCCCGTGCTCGTCGTAGGTGAACTCCTCGAGCAGTGCGCCGCCGAGCGCCTGGACCGCCGCCCCCTGGAGCTGCCCCTCGACCAGCTTCGGATTTACGGCTCGCCCTACGTCGTAAGCGAGAACGAGCCGCTCGACGTGGACAGCTCCGAGCTCCGGATCGACCGAGACGATTGCCGCTACGACGCCGTGCGAGAAATTCGCTCGGTCGACGTGGAACACCTCGGATCCGAGAAGACCGGTCCCGTTCTCGCCCGTCGCGAGCGCAGCTACTTCCCGCAAGGTGACGGCCGCAGACCGGTCCTCCGTCCTGAAGCTCCCGCCGCCGAAGACGAGCTCATCCTGTTGGACACCGAGCGCCGTGGCGGCAAACGGCCGCCCCTGCTCGATCGCCGCAAGCGCGGCGAGCCGTGCCGCGTTGCCCGCCATGACCGTCGAGCGGCTCGCGTAGGTTCCCCGTCCGGTGGCGAGCTTGGTCGTGTCGCCCGTCTCGACCGTGACCTCGAGCGAGGGGACTCCGAGCTCGTCGGCCACGATCTGAGCCAGCACCGTACGAATGCCCTGTCCGAGCGAGGTCGCCCCGGTCCTCACCACGATCGGTGGCTCGCCCGACACGCATACGCTCGCGGACTCCCACGGCCCGAGTCCGGTCTTCTCGACGTATGAGCCCACGCCGATCCCAACGTGTTCGCCCGCGCCTCGACGGCGGGCGACCTGCCCGCGCCCCGCTGCTTCGAGCACCCGGTCAAGCGTCTTGACGTAGTCGGCGTCCTCGAGGACGATCCGGTCGTCGACCGACTGGAGCGGGCGGGTGTAGGGCATCTGGTCGGGCCGGATCAGGTTCTGCCGGCGCACTTCGATCGGATCCTTGCCGATCCGCTCCGCCAGCAGATCGATCATCCGGTCGCAGACGAAGGTCGCCTCGAATCCGCCCGGGCTTCGATATGTGCCGGTCGGCGTCTTGTTCGTCAATGAATAGATTCCAGTCGCCGAGTAGCTCGGGATGTCGTACGGGCCCGGAATCCCACCCATCGTCAGCTCGGCGACACGGGTCCCGACGGTTCGCACATACGCGCCGGCGTCGTGCGCGAACCGGGTCACCAGCGCGAGGATCCGCCCGTCGGCGCTCGCCGCGATCGTCGCGTCGTGATCCTGCTCGCGCGAGTGGTTGGCGGCGACCAGGTTCTCGTGCCGGTCCTCGATCCACGAGATCGGACGGCCCAGCTGCTTTGCGGCCCACGGGATCAGGAAGTCCTCCGGGTAGACCTCGCCCTTGACCCCGAAGCCCCCGCCGGCCGACAGCGACAGGATTCGAACGGCGTCCTCCGCGAGCCCGAGCTGCGCCGCGAGCTGTCCGCGCTTGAAGTGCGGGACCTTCGTGGAGCCGTAGAGGGTCATCCGGCCCTCTCCCTCGTCCCAGTCGGCGACGAGCCCGCGCGTCTCCATCGCCACGCCGGTATGCCGCCCGATCGCGAGCCGAGCCGAAACCACGACCTCGGCGTCCCGCAGGACGGCAGCGGCGTCACCGTATGACGCGGAGACCTCGATGCAGTTCGGTAGCTCTTCGAACAGCGCCGGGCCGTCATTCGCCGCGAGCGCGTCCAGCACCGGCTCGATCATCTCGATCTCCGCCGCGACCAGCTCGGCGGCGTCCTCGCCCGCGGCCCGAGTCTCCGCGATCACCACCGTGATCGGCTCGCCGGCAAACCGCACCCTGTCGAGCGCGATGACCGGCTGGAGATACGGCGTCAGCGACTCGTCGACCGAGAGCCGGGGGTGGATCACCGGCACCGAGCCGTGGTCCCGCGCGATGTCTTCGGCGGTGAACACCGCCACGACTCCGGGGTTCGCGCGGGCCGCCGACACGTCGACGGAGCGCAGCGCGCCGTGGGCGACCGGCGAGCGGACGATCGTTGCCACAAGCTGTCCGGGGAGCTCCACGTCGGCGACGAACGGCTCGACGCCCGTCAACAGCCTGTCGTCCTCGTGCCTGTCGATCGACTCGCCGATCCAGCCCGTGGTCGCAGACCTCGTCATCGTCCGGTCACGCCCGGTCCGGTTCTGTCTGCGCGCCGAGGCGCGCCTCACGGGCGGCGTCGCGCACCGCGGCGACGATGTTCTGGTAGCCGGTGCACCGGCAGATGTTCGAGGCTAGGGCGCTCATCAGATCGTCATCGCTGATCTGCGGCTCCCGCTCGAGCACCGCGACGGTGAGCATCAGGAACCCCGGCGTGCAGAAGCCGCACTGGAGGCCGTGGTGGCGCTTGAAGGCGGCCTGTACGGGATGCAGACCGTCGTCGCCGCCGAGCCCCTCAACCGTGCGGATCTCGGCGCCTGCGCATTGAACCGCGAACATCAGACACGAACGCACCGGCTCGCCGTCGAGCACGACCGTGCACGCGCCGCACATCCCGTGCTCACACCCGAGATGCGTACCCGGCAGGCCACAGTCCTCGCGCAGCGCGTCCGCGAGCGTCTTGCGGGGCTCGATTACCAGTTCGTAGGGCCGGTCGTTCACCGACAGGAGAACCTCCTGCTTCACGCGACCACCGTTCTGGTCAAATCGGCGGCCTGTTCGATCGCCCGCCGCACGAGCACTTCTACGAGCGCCCGCCGGTACTCGGCCGAGCCATGGATATCGGTCACTGGTCGGGCGGCTGCCGCGGCAGCCCCTGCGGCCGAGGCAGCCTCCGCGTGCCCCAGTGGACGGCCGAGGAGCGTGGCCTCGACGTCATAAAGGCGGACCGGGCCCGTCCCCCTGCCCCCAACTCCAAGGAATGCGCGCCGGACCTCGCCTCCATCCATCACGATCGCGGCCGCCGCAGATACGAAGGCGGAGTCGTTCCGGCGCCGGCTGAACTCGGCGAACCCGACGCCCGCGCCGGGACCGAGCAGCGGGAGCATCACCTTGTCGATCAGCTCGTCCGGCTCGAGCGCGGTGACGAACGACGACGCCGTACTGAAGAAGTCGCCCGCCGCGAATGGCGTTCCGAGCGGCGTGCGGAAGAAATCACCGGCCTCGACGAAACGGTGCCCGCGGGCGCTCGCAATGCCGATCCGCGCGCCCAGCGCGGTGGCGAGCAGACACCATTCCGCGGCGGGGTCGGCGTACGCGAGGCTACCGCCGAAGGTGCCCCGGACTCGGATCGGGAGATGACCGATGTGCCCGCCGGCGAGCGTCAGCAAACGTCCAAGCGGGTCTGCGGATACGCCCAGCTCGAGCCGCCGGTGCGTCACGCGCGCACCGATCGACAGCTCGCCGTCGACCTCCTCAAGCCCGTCTAGTGCGCCCACGCGGCCGATGTCGACGAGCACCCTCGGGCGCTCGAGCCGGAAGGCCATCCTGGGGACGAGGCTCTGTCCACCCGCGAGCACCTTCGCTTCCGGACCATGCTCGGCGAGGAGCGCGAGCACCTCCTCGACCGTGTCCGGTGCCGCGTACTCGAAGCTCGCCGGTTTCAAGGCCACGATCCATATCGGACCGCCGACCCGTCGTCAACCGGCGCGCCCGGCCCGGCGGCCCGGCGGCCCGGTCTCGACGACTGTCGGGCGCCTGAATCCGACCTGCAAATGGGCCGGAACCCAGTGGAGCCCGCGCCTTACCAACGCCCCCGGTGGACCACCTCGTCGAACGGCCGGCGGTCCGGTCGCGTGATCGGCTTCAGCGGTCGATCCGCGGGATAGCCGAAATCGAGCAGGTAGGCGATCCGACGATCTCCGGGGATCCCCAGCACCTCGCGCGCCGTCGCTTGGTCCTGAGCTCCGATGTGCCCGCTGCCGACCCCCTGGTCGGCCGCCGCGATCATCATCGCCATCGTCGCCTGGCCGACGTCGTAGCGCGCCCGCTCGCGCAGCGCCTGATCGTCGAAGTCCTCCACGACGAGGGCAACGACCGCCGCCGCATTCGCCGCGTGAAAGGCCCCGGGGCCCACCTGAGACAGCTTCTGGAGTTGCGCCGCATCGGTGACCACGACGAAGTCCCACGGCTGCCAGTTGCGCGACGAGGGGGCGCGGCGGCCCGCCTCGAGGATCCGATCGAGCACCTCCTCCGCGATCGCCCGGTCCTCGAACTGCCGTACGTTGCGTCGTGAGGTGATGGCGTCCCAGGTCTCCATGCTCAAGCTGCTTTCTCTCGGGGGTGGCGAGCGTGTTCCTACAGTCTCCGTTATGGGGGAGCCGGGCCACGGACGCCTACGGGCTACTGGGGAGCCTGCGGGCTACACGTCCGCACACTGCAAGACTGTCCGTCGCAAGCTGACCGACAGATAGCCGAGCCCGGGGAAACCGCTCAAGTAGCAGCCTCCAGCCCTCCCTCGCGCACCGTCTTCATCGCCCCCGCCCACGACTCGAGCTGGTCGAACATGGTGAGCGCCGACTCGGCGTGCTGGGGCCCGGGGACGAACACCGAGAAGTTCTCGAAGTCCGTCCACATCGAGAAGCTCAGCTGCTGGCGGACGTGCGCCATCTGGAGCTCGCTGCAGATCGCACGAAGGTGCTCGATCGCGCGGGCGCCCCCCAGCGCGCCGTAGCTGACGAACGCGGCCGCCTTGTTGTTCCACTCGGCGTAGAGGTAGTCGATCGCGTTCTTGAGCACGCCCGAGGTCGAGTGGTTGTACTCGGGCGTGACGAACACGAAGCCGTCGAAAGAGCCGACCGTCTCGGCCCACGCCTTCGTGTGCTCGCCCGCGTACTGGCCCATCGCGGGCGGCATTGCCTCGTCGATGTGCGGAAGCGGATGGTCGAGCAGGTCGACGAGCTCATACTCGGCGGCCGTCCGCGCCGCCGCCTTATCGAGGACCCAGTCGGCGACGGCCTTGCCGTTGCGGCCGGGACGAGTGCTTCCGAGGATGATCGCGAGCTTCAGCTCTGGCATCGATGGTCCTTTCGGTCGAGGGTCGAGTACATGAGGGGGTCGGTCGTCCGGCGGGTCAGGCGACGCGCTGACGCGTCAGGCGCCTCGTGGCGCCGCGGGCGCGCCGCGCCGGCCTCGGACGCCTCGCCGGGCGGCGCAGCTGCGCGTACGCGAGCACGCCTCCGAGCGACGGGACCCAGAACGCGATCGCGTGGTACACGAGCACGGCGGCGATGGTCCGCGTGGCGGGTGTTCCGTACAGGACGAGCACGGCCGCGAGCCCGCCCTCGAGCACGCCGATCCCGGCGGGGATCGGGATCGCCGTCGCGAGGTAGCCGATCAGGTAGCCAATCATCAGCGCGCCGACCGAGGGCGTCGAACCAAGCGCGCGGAACGTGCACCACAGAACCGCGATGTCGAAGCCGAGGTAGCCCAGCGCGCCAACGAGGCGCCAGCTTCGATTCCGGGCCGTGCGTACCGCCTGGTGGACGCCCTCGCCGAGCGCCGTCTGCCAGCCGCGCCGCGACCGGCGGGCCCATAGCGCCAGCAGCAGCACCGTGGCGGTGGAAACAACCGCGATGATCAGGGGCAGGCCCGCACGGAGGAAGTCGTGAGGCCCGTGGCTGGCACCGGTCAGCAACAGCACCGCCGCAGCCGCGAGCGCGAGCCCGTTGACGAACGTCGTCAACCAGAACAGTCCGCCGGAGAGGATCACGACCCGCCGGCGATCCAGGCCGGCGTCATGGAGCAGAACGCCGCCGAGGGCGTATCCGGTAAGACCGCCGCCCGGGAGCAGCGCGCCGGATCCCATCTCCGTCCACGCGACTCGCCGGGCCAGGGGTCCGGGAACGCTCCCGAAGAAGGCGCGGAAGACGATCGCGAAGCTGGCGCATGAGGCGATCTCGAGGACCAGGGCGAGGACGATCCAACCTGGTTGCATGCGCCCGATGTCGCCGACCACATCGTTGAGGGCCGGGACGCCCAGCAGCAGCGAGCTGACCGCGATCGCCGCGATCGCCAGCCCGATCAGGCGCCGGCGCAGGCCGCGGGAATCGATCGCGTCGGGCTTAGGCGAGGGCTCGCGCGCATGGGCGTCGGAGACGCCCGCGGCGCGACGCCGATCGTCAGCCTGCGTGGCTCGACGGCGTTGCTCGCAGTCCGCTACGGGACGGCGCGCTTCCGAGGCGCTCGGCACGGCCCGGACCTCATCCAGCGGTCCTCTGGGGAACGGGCACGCGACGTTTGATCGCATCGGCCGTCACCTCGTCGTGATCGGCGCCGTCGCCGACGGGTCTCGCCGCGGGGGCGAGCTCGAGCTCGGCGGTGAGCTGGACCGCGCCGCGGATCATCCCTCCGCGGTTCCAGGTCATCCCCACCTGCTCGCGTGTGACGGTCAGCCTCGTGGCGAGGTGCAGGCGGCCCTGCTCCTCGCGAGTGACGTGGACCGGCAGCTGCGTGCGGACGACCTGGCCCGCAACCGTCAGGTCGCCGGAGATCGTGAGATCCTGCCCGGGCCGGGGCGTGATCGCGGTCGCGACAAAGGAAACCGTCGGGTGATCGGAGACATCGAAGAAATCCGCCGACCGCAAGTGCGTGTCGCGCTTGGGATGCCCGGTATCGAGACTGGAGGCCTCGATCGTCAGCTCGCCGCGAGCGCGGTCGCGCCCCACCTCAAGCTGCCCCTCGAAGCGCTCGAAGCGTCCCTTGACCGTGGCGAGGCCCCACATCGTCTTGACGGCGAACTCGAGCCGGCTCCCGGAAGGCTCGACGTTCCACGTCCCGATTGGCAGTCCAAGCTCCGACGGTGTATCCAGGCCCTGCGTGCTCATGGCATCTCCCTGATCGCTGGCGGACCGTTAGTCCGGTTACTCCGGGGAGGCTATCATAAGCGGACCGATGGTCCAGATACTACGACCGACTGCCATGCCTGATCGTCAGCGGCTACCCCTCGAGCTTCCGCTGCTGCAGCAGCGTCCCGAGCGCGGCGACGCCGCCGAGAACCGCAAGCGCATCCTCGCGGCGGCCCGCGCGGTGGTCGCCGAACGCGGTGTCGACGGCACCTCGATGGATGCCGTGGCGTGTGCCGCCGGCGTGGGCAAGGGAACCCTCTTTCGGCGCTTCGGCGATCGTGCCGGCCTGTTCGACGCGCTGCTCGACGACGCGATGGCCGAGTTCCAGGACGCGGTCCTATGCGGGCCGCCCCCGCTTGGCCCGGGTGGCCCCCCGGGCGTGCGGCTGGAGGCGTTCGTCGACGAGCTCCTTCGCCTGATGGACTCCCAGCTCGACTTCGCGCTCGCCGCCGCTCGCGCCGCGCCGGCCGGCGCTCAGGTGAGCGTCCACGGTTCGCTCGCGCTGTTCGTGCGGGTGATGGTTTCCGACATCGACCCGTCGCTCGACGGCGAGGTCGTGGCAGACCTGCTGCTCGGCGCCACCTCTGCAGGGGTGGTCTACCACCTGCGGCGTGAGCAGGGGGTCGAGCTCGAGCGGATCCAGGCCGGCGCGCGGGCGCTGCTGCGTGGCCTGATCGGGTCGCAGGATCACCGACCTACCGAGACGCAAGCCGACGCCTAGCGGTCGCGGCGCGAGCCGATGTTCACCTCATGATGCCCGTATGGCCGAGCGAGTAGCGGCCCGGTTGCGGCCAGACGCACAGCCCGTGTGGCGCGACGCCGACCGGGACGCGAGCGATGAGCTTCCCGGTTCGCGTGTCGATCGCGTAGATCGCGGCGTCGTACCGGCCGGAGAGCCACAGGATCCGACCGGACGCCGAGACCCCGCCCATGTCCGGGCTTCCACCCGGGATCGACCACTTCGCAACGACGTGGCGGGTCGCGAAGCTGATCACTGACACGGCGCCCGCCAGCCGGTCAGTGACGTACAGGAAGCGAGCGTCCCGACTGGGGTACAGCCCGTGCGCATCGGTGCCGGTCCGGATGAACCCGATCCGGCGAAACGCGTGGGCGGAGATCATCCAAACGCCACCGTACCCGCGGTCGGCGACGTAGAAGACGCGCCCGTCGGGTGAAAGCTTCACATCCTGCGGCGAGGACCCGGCGGGCAGCGGGATCGTGTGCACGAGGCGCTCGTGGGGAACGTCGACCACGATCATCTCCGAGCCGAACTCGCAGCTGGCGAGCATGAAGCGGCCATCTGCGGTGTAGTCGGCGTGATTGACGCCCACGCAAGTCGGCACGCTCAGCGCATGGTGGAGCTTCATCGTGTGCGCGTCCCGAAACTCGATCTCGCGCAGACGCTCAGCCATGATCACCGCATACCGGCCGTCGGGCGTGAAGTACATGTTGTAGGGGTCGGCGACCGGCACCGGCCGTCCCGGCAACCCGGTTCGGGGATCGATCGGCGTGAGGCTGTTGCCCTCGTCGTTGGTCACCCACAGCGTCCGCAGGTCGTATGACGGAACGACGTGCTGCGGGAGCAGCCCGACTGGGAACTGCCGCACCACGCGATGCGTTCGCGGATCGATCTCGGTGACGGTGTTGCTGCCGCTGTTCGGCACGTAGATCAGCGGCAGGTCTCCCTTCACGGCTGCGGACAAACCGCCGGGACCGTCCGCCGCGTACACGTTCGCGGGATCGATGAGCGGGGGCACGACGTATCCGCCGTGCCGGTGCGTGGCCTGCGCCGACTTGGCTGCGATCGTCCGCGATCGCGTGGGCGCCGCCCCTGAGGAACCGCAGCCGGCCAGCGACAGCGCACCGATCGCTACCGTCACCGCCCAGGCCGCCGCGCGCCTCGCTCCGGCACCGATCATGGGGACGTCCGGATTGGACTCAGCAGGTACAGCCGGTTGCTCACCGCGCCGCTCAGCTCCCGGCCACCCGCGACGACAATCCCGCTTGGGAGCGTCGCCGTTCCGACGTCCGAGAGCGCGACCGGGAGGCGTCCAGCGGGCCGCACGTGGCCACTCGACGGGTCGAGCGCGAGCACCTCGGAGCTCTGCGTGCCCTGTGCGCTCCCGCGTCCGCCGACGATGTAGACGCGGCCGCCGAGCTCGGCGGCGCCTGCATGCGTGATCGGCCGCGGCAGGGCGCCGATCTGGGCTACCCGGCCGCTCCCGGGGTCGAACGAGTAGATCGCGGCTGAGGCGGCGTCGCCGACCGTCCCTCCGACGATGATCAGGCGGCCTGCGGCCGACGTCACGGCCGCGTACCGGACGGCCTGCGGGAGCCTGGCTACCACCTTGCCCGTGCCCGACCCGTTCCAGGCCACGATCGTGTCGAGCGCCACCGTGCCGGTGTAGCCACCGACCACGTACACCGCGGGGCCGATCGCCGCCGCCGCGACGTCGGACGCCGGGGCCGGCAGGCGACCAGCGATCGCCGGCTTCCCCGTCGGGCCGACCGCGAGGATCTCGTCATGCGATGGCTCGCCGCCCCCCAGCAGATACGCGCGGTCACCCAGCGTCGCAGCCGCCGCGTCGTGGACCGGATACGGGAGCGGGGTGAGCAGCCGCGATCCGCGGGGATCCGCGCTCACCACATTGGCGGTCGAGGCGATCGCCTGATCGAGACCCCCCATCAGGATTGCCTGCCCGCCGAGCGCCGTCGTCGCCGGGTTCCGGACAGCAGCGGGCAGCGGTGACGAAGCGCTCATCGCGAGCTGCACGCCGACGACCGGGGAACGAGTTGTCCGGTGCACCGTCCTGGTTGCCCCGCTCGACGTGGTCCGGACCGTCGTGCCGCCGCAGGCACCAATCGCCCCGGCCGCGGCTAGCGCAATCGGCAGCAGCGCCGCGGTGAGCAGAGATCGGTGGTGGGCCATCCCGAACTTCGATCGTGTTGGACGTACCTGAACGCTTCCTGAACGGCACGTGAATGCCCTTTCACGATCAGGATTGGACCGTGCCCGTTGGGCTCGGGAATCCTCCTCGGCCTCCGGCCGTGCGCCGGTCGCGCTCCCGGATCAGCGCAACGTCGCGAGGAACTGCTTACCGCCGCGGGTGCGGTAGCTGAGCCGCTTGTCGGCGATCCCGATCTCCTCGATGATCCCCTTGCGGACCTTGAGCACCCCGACGCTGCGGCCGTTCGGGACGAGGTACCAGTCGTTGAGGCCGATCCTGATGCGCCGGCCTGCGTGGAGCTTGTGCGCGACCTTGCTCAACCGGGCTCCCGGCTTCACCCCTCGGAGCGCGTACAGCCGGTCTGAGGTCAACAGCAGCACGATCCGGCCCTGCAGCTTCCCGCGCACTTTCTTCGCCAACGTGCGCAGCATCGCCGGCGACGGGTACGCCGCGCGGATCCCGACCGGCTGCAAGCAGAAGAAGTCCATGTACTTGCGTCCGCGGGTCGAGGAGCGCTTCAGGATCTGGCGCGCGCGTGTCCGCTTCATCCCCAGCGCCAGCGGCCCGATGCCGGTCGCGGTGAGGCGTCCGTTGGCCTTCGGGCAGCCCGGCTTCGGGGTGTAGTAGCCATTGGGGAGTGGAGGCGGCCCCTTCGGGGGGGAGCCGACGGTCCCGGCCGGGCCGACGACCAGCTCGAACGGCGTGGTCGCGTCGGTCAAGTTGAAGAGCGTCGTCGCGGACTGCGGCGTGAGCGAGGTGGCGCTGAATGCCGTCGCGCTGTACAGCACGGTTCCGTTCGCCGGGTCGCCCACGTCCGCGCGGGGAACGCTTAGCGTGATCACGCCCGTCTTGGGGTCGTAGGACGCCTGCTTCGAGCTCAGCGTGTTGGTCTGGGGATACGCCAGGTACTTCGTGTGCTCGCCCGGATTCGACGGGGGGATCCCGGCCGTCTCGCCGTCGAAGAACGTGGGCGTGCCGCCGCCGCCTGAGTCCATCCCCGCGTAGAAGATGTGGCCGTTGCCGGTCGTGCCCGGCCGCACGTCGGTCCAGCGGAGCAGCCAGCTCCCGTCGGGGCCGCCGACCCCAGGCGAGACAGCCAGGCTGGCCAGGCTCTTGACGTTGATCTTCGCCACCAGCGTGTTGTTGGGGCCGTTGGCCAGCGATGCGCCGGTCAGGTCGAGGTTGTCGCCGGCCGCGGTGCGGCTGCCGTTCGCGGAGTAGAAGGCGTCACCGGTCGGGTCGGAGACCGAGCCCATCGGGGCGCCCGGGCCGCTCCCCTGGGTGACGGTGCCGGCGGAGGCGAGCAGGCTCGGGCCACTGGTCTGGCGACTGATCACCTCGGGCCCTGCGTCCTCGCCGGCCGAAGTGTTTCCTGAGGTGTCGAACACGTACGACACCAGCGCGGCTCCCTGGTTGTCGGTGGTCACCTGGAGGAAGTCACCGAGGCTCCGGTCGCCCCCGGTGGCGCACCCGAGCCCGTTCGTGCATATCTGGCCGTGCTTGACGTAGGTCTCGGACACGTTGGAGGTCGAGTACGTCGGGTTGGCGTCGTGGGCGTTGAGGCTCTGGCCCATCTGCACCGACCATTCAGCCTTCGTGAAGCTGCCGGCCCCATAAAGCGTGCAGGTGCCCGAGCCGCTGCCGATGCAGGTACCGGGCTCAGAGACCTCGGCGGTGTGGTACCAGGCGACATCCACGCGGCCGTCGCTTCCTGCGGTGATCCACGGGAACGTATTGGTCCCGGCGCTGACGCCGCTGCCGGTGATCGCCTGCGGCGCCGACCACGAGCTGGCCTTCGACAGATCGACCGTGTTGGCCGGCCCTACCGAGTGGACGACATAGATCTGCTCGGGCGAGGTGTACCCGCCGAAGTTCGGGTCATTCGAGTTGGGGTCGATCGGGCCGGCGGTGTACGAGACGTACAAGTACCCGGCCGAATCACGGGCGATCGAGGCGAAGTTCTCGCCCGCCGTCTCCTCCGCGTTGCCGTTGCCGTCCACGCACGTATTGCTGCCGTCGGAGGCGTGGGTGCTGCCAGGGCACAGCGGGCCGTCCAGGTTGGGGCTCTCGGTCCAGGTCGCGGTTGTCGGCGTGCCGAGGGTGACCTTACCCTCCGAGACCCTGACGCCGGGTGTGTTGCTAGAGCCCTCGGTGCTTGTGTGGGCGATGAACACGTTGCCGGTGCTCGGGTCGACCACCTGGTTGCCGGAGATCCCCTCGTTGTCGGTGACGCAGTCCTGCACCGCCGCTCCGGCGCAGTCACCGGCCAGCGCGCTCAGATTGGAGTTGACCACCGGCAGGAAGTGGGTGCCATCGGTGGAGACGGTCTCGACGAGCTGGTTGCCGCCGCTCGCCGAGGTGCTGGTCGCGTCGTAGTCCTGGTAGAGGACGAGGTTGTTGCCGGCCGAGCTGCCGGTGCCCGCGAACCACATGCGGTCGTCGGGCGTGTTGGGCGCGCCCACGCAGTTGGTGGTCCAGGTCGCGCCGCCGTCGGTGCTCATGCTGTTGGAGATGTTCGTCAGGCCCTGGAGATCGGAGAAGTAGAGCGCGTTGTGGGAGTCCAGGTACAGGTCGGTGTCGCCGCCGCCGACGCATGTCGCGGGCTTGCCCGGGCCGATTTGCCCGGGGAGGAGCTGGTAGCTGTTCCCGCTGTCGCGCGAGCCCCAGACGAAGCTCTGGGTCGTCGAGAAGCCGAATGGGATGCTCGAGTAGATCAGGCCGTTGCCGTCGACCTTGACGTCGGGCTCGAACCCCGGGCGCTGCTGGTCGACCACGACCGCGTGTGAGAAGCCGATTGAGCTGTCGGCTTGGGCGCCCCGGGTGGCCGCACGGGCGCGGGCCTGGGTCGAGATGGCCAGGATCGCGAGGGTCGCCCCGATCGCGAACAGCAGGAGCCCGATCACGATCGACCGCCTTCCTGTGCCCGCCATCGGCGCCCCCTCTACCCGCAACCATGGATTGCCCATCGCTTCCCTTCCCGTGGGTGACGTTGAAATAGTTACCCGCAGAGCGCGAGATTGAAGCCGTTGACGGTCCTACCCGCAGCCGGTGAGCCCGCCGTCCAGCGGGATCACGATCCCTGTCAGGTATGAGCCGGCGCGCGAGCTGAGGAACTGCACGAGGCCCGCTGCATCGTCCTGGCGACCGGAGCGGTGCAGCGGAACCATCTGCTCGATCGCCTGGCGGCCCTCGTCGGTTGCGAACATGAACGCGGTCATCTTGCTCTCGAAGGGGCCCGGCGCGATCGCGTTGACGGTGATGTGGTCGGGCGCCAGCTCTTTGGCGAGGTGCCGGGTGAGCATGTGGACCGCGGCCTTCGCGGCGCTGTAGCTGTAGTTCTGCGTCATCGGCACCCGGAGGCCGTCTACCGACCCGATGTTGATCACGCGGGCCGGGTCCTCGGCGCTCGCGGCCGCGCGGAGCGCGGGCAGCAGTCCGACCGTCAGGTGGAAGATCCCCTCGACGTTGGTGTGCATCACCCGGTCCCACCCCGAGGCCGGGAACTCCTCGAGCGGCGCGCCCCAGGTCGCGCCCGCATTGTTGACGAGGATCTCGACCTTGTCGTGCCGCGAGGAGACCGCTTCGGCGAGCGTTGCCGCCCCCTCGGGCGTCGAGAGATCAGCGGGGATCGCCTCGCACTCTCCGAACTTCTGAACCTCTGCCGCGGCCGCCTCGAGGTCGCCGACCTTGCGTGAGGACACGATCACGCGCGCCCCGGCCTGCGCCAGACCTCGGGCGATCATCAGCCCGATCCCGCGCGATCCACCAGTTACGAGCGCCGTCTTGCCGGAGATGTCGAATAGTTCGGCGATGAGCGGATCCTACGTGCCAGGGCCTGGTTTGCGCATCGCAGCCGAAGCCTTCAAAGTCCGCGTCACATGCTGGGCCTGATTGTCGCCAACGTCCGGCGCCGGAAGGGGCGGACGGCGCTCACCGCTGCCGGGATCGCGGTGGGGGTCGCGGCGATCGTCGCGCTGCTGGCCTTGTCGGCCGGGCTCAACCGCACCGCCGGCCAGCTCGTCCATCTGGGCCGCGCGGACCTTGGGCTGTTCCAGGCGGACGCGGGCGACCCGACCTCGTCCGTGCTGCCGCTGTCGCTGCTGCCCAGGATCCGCTCGCAGCCCGAGGTCGTCGAGGCAACCCCGCTCCAGCTGGTGATCGGAGCCGTTAAGCGTCAACCATCGGCGATCGTGTTCGGAGCCCAGCCCGACGGCTTCGTGGCTCGCCGGCTGGTGCTGACCGCGGGCAGGCCGCCGAGCCCTGGGAGCGCCGCCGTCGGCGACCTGCTCGCCACCCAGCTGCACCTCCGGCCGGGCGACCCGATCACGCTGGGCCACCGCCGGTTCACGGTCGCGGGGATCTTCAACTCCGGGATCACGTTCGAGGACACAGGCGCGATCACCACGCTGAGCGACGCGCAGGAACTGGCCGGGCGGACGCCGCAGGAGGTCACGACGATCGCGATCCGGCTCGCTCCGCAAACGTCGGTGGCGAGCGCCAAGCGGAACCTGGCAGCGGCGCTACCGGGCGTGGCCACGATCTCCGATCCCAGCGAGGCGGTCCGCGCCGGAGCGAACAGCGAGCTGATCAGCAAGGCCGTCCTGTTGATCGTGGTGCTGGCGCTGTTCATCGGGGCGCTGGCCGTCGCGAACACAATGCTCGCCGCCGTGCTCGAGCGCCGGCGCGAGCTGGCGCTGCTCTCGACGATCGGCTGGAGCGCGGGGCAGCTCGCCTGGCTGGTGCTCGGCGAGGCGGTCGCCGTGAGCATGATCGGGACCGCCGCTGGGCTCCTCCTGGGGCTGCTGGCAAGCGGGGGCCTGCCGGCGGCGCTGGGTCTCCAGGGCTTCATCTCCCCCGAGCTCACCGCCTGGGGGCTCGGGCGCGGCGCGCTGATCGGCGTCACGATCGGGGTGCTCGGCGCCGTCTACCCGGTGTGGCGGGTGCGCCGGATGTGGGCTGCCTCGGCGCTCGCGCCGTCGTAGCGCGCGGGGCCCTCGAGGCGGGCGCCCGCCCCGCGCACCGCGCGCCCGCATCCGCACCGCGCGCCCGCATCGCATCGCCCCCCCGCTCGCTCGCGAACTGTCGCCAATTACGGTCGCTGAGCGTCCTTATCTGGCGACAGTTCGGGAATCAGGCGTCGGTGAGGTGGCCGTCGATCAGCCCGAGGACCCGGTCGGCCCGGGCGGCGACTGCCGGATCGTGGCTGACGACCAGCACCGTCATGCCGTGACGATCGCGCAGCGCGGACAGGAGGTCGAGCGCGCGATCGCTGCTCGCCGAGTCAAGCGCACCGGTCGGCTCGTCGGCGAGCAGCAGGCGCGGGCGGTTGGCAAGCGCCCGCGCCAGCGCCACGGCCTGGCGCTGGCCGCCGGACAGCTCCGCGGGAAGATGCTCCGCCCGTCCCACGAGCCCGACCTCGTCGAGCAGCTCGGCGCTTCGCTCGTGACGCTCGCGCCGACCCACTCCTGAGGCGAGCAGCGCCGACTCGACGTTCCCCTGCGCGCTCAGATACGGCAGCAGCGGGTTGTCCTGGAACACGAACCCGACGGTGCTTCGGCGAAACTCGACCGCGTCGCGGGGCTCGGGTACGGGCGTGCCGCCGACGAGCACGGTGCCCGAGTCAGCGCGCGCAAGGCTTCCGATGATGTTCAGGAGAGTGCTCTTGCCCGAGCCCGAGGGCCCGGTGATCGTCAGGAACTCCGCAGGGGCAGCGCTCAGCGAGACGCCTCGCAGGGCCTGGATCGGCCCGTACGACTTCACCACGTCCCGCGCCTCGACGTCCGCCCCCCGCCCATCGGGCGGCGCGCTCATCGGGTCGCTGTCACCGGCCAATCGACCGTGATCGACCCGAGGTGGGTGTGGACCACCGCCTGAAGGTCGATCGGCTCCCCCAAGGCCGCGGCCGGGAACTTGAGATTGTCGTGCCAGCGGCCGTTCGTGAGCGGGTGGGTGGGCGGCGTGTCCCGCCCGACCACCTGGCCGCCGAAGGTGAACTCGATCGTGACCGTCCCGTTCAGCGGGTGTCCGGCGGCGTCGGTCACGGTCACCGTATAGGGCCAGTTGACGCCGACCGTCGGCGAGTGGTTCGCGCCGACGAGCCTGCCGTGGACCGGAGTCGGGGCCGGCGACGAATGTCCGGTGCCGGTCGCCGAAAGGGTGGCGCTGCTCGACTTGGAGTTCGAGCCGCCGCACGCCGTCAGCGCCAGAGCGATCGCCGCGGCCGCCACGAGCCGCGCCACTAATCCTCGAACTGTGCGGGGCGCTTCTGGAGGAAGGCGGCGATCGCCTCGGGCGGGGCCTGACCGAACGTGGCCATGATCTGCTGGCGGTCCTCGTACTCGACCGCCGCCTGCTCGGAGGGGATCTCGAGCGCGGCCCACATCCCGCGCTTGGTGAGCCGTACGCCCCACGGCGCGAGCTCCGCAATCTGGCCCGCCGCCTCGAGTGCGCGGGCAGAGAGAGCGTCCCCGTCCACGACGTCTGAGACGAGCCCGATCCGCAGCGCCTCCTCGGCATCCACGCGACGCCCGGTGAGCATCAGCTCGTGCGATCGGGAGGCGCCGATCAGCCGTGGCAGGAGCCAGCTGGTGCCCATGTCGCAGTTGGAGACGCCGATGTTGATGAACGCGGCCCGGAGCACCGCCTCGCGGCTCGCCAGCCGGATGTCACATCCCAGCGCGATCGCGAGACCCAGCCCCGCCGCCGGCCCGTTGATCGCGGCGATCACTGGCTGGGGGAGCGAGCGCAGCTGGAGGATCAGCGACGACATGTGCTGCTGGTTGGCGAGCCGGTCTCGGGCCTCGTCGGTGCCGTCGTTGCCGGGAGCGGCGCCGTAGCCGTGCAGGTCGAGCCCCACACAGAAGGCCCGGCCGGCGCCGGTGAGAACCGCGACGCGGCACGAGCGATCCGAGGCGACCGACCGCAGCTCTCGGTGGAGCTCGTCACACAGCTGGGCCGTCATTGCGTTCAGCTGCTCGGGCCGGTTGAGCGTGAGCAGCCGAACGTGCGGCGCTGGGGTGTCGACGAGCAGCAACGGCTTTACCGAATCCACGAACCCATCTTATGGTTGCCGGGTGTCGGAGCCCGGGCGCCGGGCGCTACGCAGCGGCCGGCGCCTCGGCTTCCTCCGGCTTGGCGGCGCCGCCCGCCGGCGCGCCGCGGCGGATCAGGTCCGCCGCTCGCTCGGCGATCATGATCGTCGGGGCGTTCGTGTTGCCGCGGATGAGCGTTGGCATCACGGAAGCGTCGATCACGCGCAGACCCTCCATCCCCAGCACACGGAGCTCGGCGTCGACCACCTTGCCCATCGCGCACGATGCAACGGGGTGATAGAGCGTCGTGGAATTGCGCTCGATATGGGCGCTGATGCTCGCGTCGTCGTCAGCCGCTGGGACGCCGTAGGCCTCCTTGCTGACGGCTCGGAGCGCCGGCTGCTCGGCGATCTCCATGCAGCGGCGGACTCCGGCGATCAGCGTGGCTCGATCCTGCTCGGTCACCGCGTAGTTGTGGAGGATCCTCGGTTTCGCCGTCGGGACCCGCGAGCGGACCTTCACGAACCCGCTGCCGGTCGGCCGCAGCAGGCACGCCGAGATCGCCCAGCCGTCGACGAGGATCTCTCCGGCCCCGCCCTCAGGAAACAGGACCGGGATCGAGTGGATCTGGATATCCGGCGCCTCGAGCCCGTCGCGGGTGCGGAAGAACCCGCCCGACTCGGCGAAGTTCGAGGTCAGCGGGCCGCGTGCCTCGGTGGTGAGCAGGCCCATGTTCTCCTCGGTCTCGACCGTCAGCAGTGAAGGCTCGTCGGTCGTGTAGGTGATCCAGGTCGCGATGTGGTCCTGGAGACCCTGTCCGACGGGCAGCTCGTGGACCTGGGGGATCATGCTGAGCTCGAGGTCGGCGGCGGGCCCGATACCGCTCAGCAGCAAGATCTGCGGGCTCTGGTAGCTACCGGCGCTGAGGATGACCTCGCCCGCGCGGATCTCTCTGAGCGCGTCGTTCTGGTCGATCTCGACGCCCACCGCACGCGTACCCTCGAGCAGCAGCCGGTTGACGTACGCACCGGTCTCCACGACCAGATTCGGACGCTCGAGTACGGGATGCAGGTAGGCGACGGCCGTAGAGCAGCGCATCCCGTCGCGCTGGGTGACCTGGTACCAGCCGACGCCGTCCTGCTCGGAGCCGTTGAAGTCCTCGTTGGCCGGTAGCCCGGCCTCGATCCCGGCCTCGATGAACGCCTCGCAGGTCTTGTGACGCGCGCGGCCCTCACTGACGCGCAACGGACCGCCGGCGCCGTGCAGCTCGCTGGCGCCTCGCTCGTTGTCCTCGGCCTTGATGAAGTACGGGAGCACGTCGTCCCACCCCCAGCCGTCGAAGCCCATCGCCGCCCACGCGTCGTAGTCCGCGCGGTTGCCGCGGATGTAGACCATCGCATTGACCGACGAGGACCCCCCGAGCGTCCGGCCTCGCGGGAGAAGCCGCGAGCGGTAGCCGAGACCCGGCTCGGGATCGCTGATGAAGGCCCAGTCGTACTTGCTCGTACCAAGCGCCAGCTGGCCCGGCGGGAGATGGATCTCCTCGGCCGTGTCGGGCGGCCCCGCCTCGAGCAGGCAGACCTTCACGTCCGGGTCCTCGGTGAGCCGATTGGCCAGCACGCAGCCGGCGGATCCTGCGCCCACGATCACGTAGTCGTACTCGGTCATCCTCGTCTCCCTCGACGTTGGGGTTACGGTGCATTCTCAAGCCGTCTGGACACGCCGTCAAGCAAGGCTAAGAGGAGACGAAGAAACGACCCGGAGGCCGGCCCCCGATGGGGTACCCTTCGCCCCGCTGGACCACGGGGTCCTCTCAACAGGAGCGCGTCAAATGACGACAGGAAACCAATTCGCACTCCCTGGAAGCGCCGCTGTCGCACGAGACCGCAACCGGGCGGTGTTCGGCCAGGTGATGGGCCTCGTCGCGCTCACAGTCGGGTTCGCGGCGCTGGGCGCATATATCGGCCGCAACCTGAGCGGTGGCACGGGGCTGCTGTTCTTCATCGCGGTGTTCGGGTGTGTGATCGGCCTGAACGTCGCGAGCTCACGCGGCCATGAGCAGCTCGCGGTCGGGCTCCTGTTCGGACTTGGGTTGTCGATTGGTCTTGTCGTCGGCCCGGTCGTGGCGTACTACGCGAAGACGAACCCGGCGGTCGTATGGCAGGCGGCCGGTGCGACCGGGGGGTTCGTCGCCGGGCTCGGCGCATACGGTTACGCGACCCGCCGCGATCTGTCGAGCTGGGCTCGCGTCCTGTTCTGGGCGCTTCTGGCACTGATCGTGTTCGGCGTCATCACGATCTTCGTCGCGGTCCCGAACGGCAACATCATCTATTGCGTGCTCGGGCTCGTGATCTTCGGCGGCTTCACGATCTTCGACTTCAACCGCCTGCGCCGGGCGGACCAGTCGATGGCGGTCCCGATCGCCGCCTCGATCTTCCTCGACATCTTCAACGTCTTCCTGTTCTTCCTGCAGCTTTTCGGCGGCGGTGGGCGGCGCTGATCGCGCCCCCGGGCGGGCAGCCATCGCGCTGCTCGTGTGCGGGGCCATCCTGATCGCCGGTTGCGGCAGCAGCTCCAGCAGCAGCTCCAGCAACAACAGCTCGACGTCTGCGTCCAATCCGTCGACGACGTCGACGCAGCCCGCGGGGCAGCTCGGCCCCGAGCAGGTGCCGCTCGAATCAGGCGCGGCGCTGGGTCCGGCGTCGAGCACCGAGCCGGGCACGACCGTCGACGGAGTCCAGTGCGCGCCGATCGAGCAGCTCGCGTACCACATACACGCGCATCTCCAGGTCTACGTCGCCGGCACCCCGCGGGCGCTCCCAGGTGCGATCGGGATGGTCGGCCCGGTCGCTCAGCAGACACCGAACGGGCCCTTCTACGGGGCCCAGGGCTGCTACTACTGGCTCCACACCCACGCCAGCGACGGAATCATCCACATCGAGTCGCCGACGCAGCGCATCTACACGCTCGGGGACTTCTTCGACGAATGGCACCAGCCGTTGAGCACGACGCAGGTGTCAGGCGCGAAGGGGCCGGTGACGGCATTCGTGGACGGGAAACGCTGGTCTGGAAGCCCCGGGACGATCCCGCTCCACCCCCACGCGGTGATCCAGCTCGACGTCGGCTCTCCCGCGGTCGCGGCCCAGCCGTTCTCGTGGGCGGGCCTCTCGCTGTAGCGATGACGCTGATCCTGCCGCCCGGGCACGCGGAGGCGATCCGCGTACGTCGCACCCTTTCCCGGCGCGAGCGGTGGATGATCGGTGGAGTCCTCGTCACGGTCGCGGCGGTCGTGATCGCGCTCGCGATCTCGTTGGGGACCGCGGGTCGCGCGTCCGGCAACGGATGCATCTACGCGACCATCCCGGGCGTTGTGGGCGCTGTGCAGGTGAACGAGTGCGGCGCCGCGGCAAGAAGCACATGCAGCTCGGTCTACCTGCCCGGGGCCTACGCCCCCGGCGCCGCTCGGACGATCGCGACCGAGTGCCGCAAGGCCGGGCTCCCGGTCAGTCCGTAGGAGAGCCCCCGGCCGGCTCGGCGGCGCTCCGCGCGCGGCTGCGCCGCCGTCGTCGCCGGACTTCGGCGACGACGATCACTACGGCCACGAGCACCACACCGAGCGAGACGATCAGCCCCGCGTCGCCGAACAGATCGAGGATCGGCGGCCCGATGTAGTAGGCGCCGAGAGCGAGCGGAGCCGCCCACAGCAGGAGCGAGCTTACGATGTTGATCGGCAGGTACAGGCGCGCGTGTGAGCGGTTGATTCCCGCGACCCACGGCGGCGTCATCACGATCGCGAGGGCCTCACGGCGGTGGAACAGGACCTCTCCGTGACGGACGCTGTTCAGCCGCAGCGTGCGCAGGGGGCCGGGGGCGGTCAGCACCGCCCGGCCCGCCTTCATCCCGATCACCCACCCGATCACCCCGCCAACGGCGGCCCCGACCCACGCCCAGAACACGACCGGCGCGATGTCGAGCTTGTGCTTGGCGGCGAACACGCCCGCGGCTACGACGAGCGGCTCGCCCGGGCCGATCCCGATGATCCAGCTCAGACACGCGGCCACGGCCAGCCCCACGTAGTCGATCGTCGCGCCCTTGAGATGGTGGAGGAGGTGGACGTGCAGGTGGATCGCGGCGCCGTGCAGCTGCAGCGTGAGCATCACCAACGTCCCTGCCCACGCGCCTTCCGCTGGCGCGATTGCTCGAAGCTCATCACGCACGATCGTGGCACAACGGGAGGTCGAGCCCGACGGGGCTCGCGGGCCCGGATTTCCGCTGATAGCGGGATTGGGTTATCCCAATGTCTAGACGCCCCCGTCCGTTTGCTGGACCGAAGGACATGGCCGCGTCTGGGTTACATAAGGACACTTCCCGCCAGGCATGGGCCACCGTGTGTGCGGTGGCCTTAATACGTGTATTCCTAACGGAGAAGGAGATCCATGCCAGTTGAGGCACCCAGTTGGCTGAGTTCAGGAGACACCGCCTGGCAGATAACCGCTGCCACGCTCGTGGGGTTGATGAGCGTTCCCGGCCTTGCCGTCCTGTACGGCGGCGTCATGCAGAAGCGCTGGTCGATCAACAGCATGATGTTGGTGTTCGCGACGTTCTCGATCGTCCTCGTCGTGTGGGTCCTGTGGGCCTTCAAGATGGGCTTCGGGACGCCGTGGCACGGATTGAGCAGCTCATCGACCAGCTTCTTCGGGAACTTCATCGGGAAGCCGGGTCCGGTGCTTTCGCACACGGAACTCCAGCACCAGGGGAACATCCCGTTGATCGGGACGCAGGCGTTCCCCAAATCGGCGCTCGTCTACTTCCAGTTCGTGTTCGCCGCGATCACGCCGATCCTGGCGCTCGGCTCGGTGCTTGGCCGCGTGAACTTCAAGGCGTGGATCCCGTTCTGCGCGTTGTGGATCACGTTCGTGTACGCAATCGATGCGTTCCTGATCTGGGGCGGCGGATTCTTCGCCCATCACGGTGCGGTCGACTTCTCCGGTGGTTACGTGATCCACTTGTCGGCCGGCGTAGCGGGGTTCGTCGCGGCGGCTGTGATCGGACCACGACTCCAACGCGACAGAGAGATAGACGCGCCGAACAATGTGGCCATGGTGGCGGTCGGAGCCGGGTTGCTGTGGTTGGGTTGGAACGGCTTCAACGGCGGCGACCCGTACGCGTCGAACATGTCGGCGGCCGCCGCGGTGCTGAACACCAACCTCTGTACGGCGGTCGCGTTCCTGGTGTGGGTCGGATGGGACTACCTCACCGGCCGCAAGCCGTCGATGCTCGGCGGCGTCAACGGGATGATCACCGGATTGGTGGCGATCACCCCGGCGGCCGGCTACGTGAACGGCTGGGGCGCGATGGCGATGGGTGTGATCGCGGCGACGCTGGTGTACTTCGCGCTCAACTACCTGAGCCGCCTACGACCGTTCCGCAAGGTCGACGACACGCTCGGTGTGGTTTACACACACGGGTTCGCCGGCCTGGCCGGCGGATTGCTGGTCGGGATCTTCGCCGACCCGCAGATGGCGCTGTTCTACAAGACCAGCAAGCACGGTCTGATCGCCTCCGGCGGCGTCGCCGGCGCGATCCACGGCAACTGGACGCTGCTCAAGTGGCAGTTCTTCGCCGCGCTGTTCGTGATCGTGTGGACCGCGGTCATAACGTTCGTCCTGTTGAAGCTGGTCGGGTTGGTCATCCCATTACGGATGAAGACCGAGAACATGGAGATCGGCGATGTCGCCGAGCACGGGCACGAGGTGTACCCCTCGGACGTCCCGTCACTCGGGTTCCCATCGGGAACGCCGGGGCTTGCGCCCGGCAGCACACCAACGCCAACGACGGCGTAGCTGTCGCCTGACGCGGTATGCCGGCGGCGTGCGTGAGCGCGTCGCCGGCACCGCGCCGGGCGGCAACGTTGGAGAGTGAGTCGACGGCTCTGATCACGTAGGCTTCCGCCACGCCTCGGCCGCCTTGGCGTGAACGTGGGTGCCCCGGGGCGAGCGGCGCCTCGGCACCCCCTTGAAGCTCGCTCAGCACCCCTTTGAAGCTCGAAGTGCCACCGAAGGAGTTCTAACCCAATGCCTCGCATCCGTCAGCAAAACATTCTCGCTGCGCAGTGGACGCCGAACGGCGGCTCCATGGGAGCCAGTGACCTCACGGTTCCCGACAACCAGGTCTTCGGGCAGGACGTATTCAGCCCCGCGGTCCAGCGTCAGCGACTGCCCAAGGACGTCTTCCGACGCCTCCAGCAGACGCTCAGCCGCGGCGAGATTCTCGACACCTCGCTCGCGGATTCCGTCGCGCAGGCGATGAAGGAGTGGGCGCTCGAGCGCGGCGCGACGCATTACACACACTGGTTTCAGCCGCTGACTGGCTCCACGGCGGAGAAGCACGACAGCTTCTACGGCCCCACCGGTGAGGGCACGGCGCTCGCCGAGTTCTCGGGCAAGGAGCTGATCCAGGGCGAGCCCGACGCGTCTTCGTTTCCGACCGGGGGCATCCGCGCCACGTTCGAGGCGCGCGGCTACACGGCTTGGGATCCCACGAGCCCGGCGTTCATCCTCGAGAACCCCAATGGCGCGGTCCTCTGCATCCCCACCGCATTCACCTCGTGGACCGGCGAGGCGCTCGACCACAAGATCCCGCTGCTGCGCTCGATGGACGCGCTCTCGAAGTCGGCGATCCGCGCGCTGCGGCTGTTCGACGACCACACCGCCCAGCGCGTGTTCACGACTGTCGGGCCTGAGCAGGAGTACTTCCTGATCGACGAGCAGTACTACTTCGAGCGCCCTGACCTGATCACCACCGGGCGGACGCTGTTCGGCGCCAAGCCGCCCAAGGGCCACGAGCTCGACGATCACTACTTCGGCTCGATCCCGGAGCGGATCCTCGCCTACATGCTGGAGACGGAGCGCGAGCTCGCCAAGCTCGGGATCCCGGTGAAGACGCGCCACAACGAGGTCGCTCCCAACCAGTACGAGATCGCCCCGGTGTTCGAGAACTCGAACGTCGGCTCGGACCACCAGCAGCTGACGATGCAGGTGATGCAGAACGTGGCCCGGCGCTACGGGCTCGCCTGTCTCCTACACGAGAAGCCGTTCGCCGGCGTCAACGGCTCGGGCAAGCACAACAACTGGTCGATGGGGACCGACACCGGCAAGAACCTGCTCGAGCCCGGCGAGACTCCCCACGACAACCTCGAGTTCCTGTTCTTCTGCGCCGCGGTGATACAGGCGGTCAACAAGTACCAGGGCCTGCTCCGCGCCTCGATCGCCTCCCCGGGTCAGGATCACCGCCTCGGCGCCAACGAGGCGCCGCCGGCGATCATCTCGATCTTCCTGGGCGCCGAGCTCGAGAAGGTATTCGGCGCGATCGAGCAGGGCGAGGCAGGCGAGTCCACGCCCGGGTCGTTCCTCGGCCTGGGGACACCGGTGCTGCCCCCGCTCCCGATGCACGGTGGAGACCGCAACCGCACGAGCCCGTTCGCGTTCACGGGCAACAAGTTCGAGTTCCGCGCGCTCGGCTCGAGCATGTCGCTCTCGTTTCCGAACACGGTCCTCAACACGATCGTCGCCGAGGCGATCGATGAGCTCGCCGAGGAGCTCGAGGGCGCCGTGGCCGGCGGGACCGAGCTGGAGGCGGCGCTCCGGCCGATACTCCAGCGCAGCTACGCCGCCAACAAGCCGGTCGTGTTCGGCGGCGACAACTATTCGGAGGAGTGGCATGCCGAGGCCGAGCGGCGCGGGCTGCTGAACCTCGAGGCGACTCCGGACGCTCTCCCCTACCTGGTCAGGGACGACACGGTGACGCTGTTCTCCAACTACGGCGTGCTTTCCCAGCGCGAGCTTGAGTCGCGCTATGAGGTGTTCCTAGAGCAGTACGTCACCAAGATCAACATCGAGGCCGAGACCGCGGCGTCGATCGCGCGGACGATGCTGCTTCCGGCCGCGGCGCGCTACCACGCGGAGCTGCTGGCGGCGCAGCTGACGGATCTCGCAGGCGAGACCTCCGAGCTGATCGACGGGTTCATCGAGGCGATCAAGGCGCTCGAGTCCGCAAACCGGGAAGAGAACCAGCCGCACGACGACGTGCTCGCGCACGCCAAGTACATGCACGACACCGTGGTCCCGGCGATGGGGGCGGTCCGCGCCGCGGCGGACAGCCTCGAGAAGGTCGTTGCCGACGACCTGTGGCCGCTGCCGAAGTATTCGGAGATCCTGTTCATCAAGTAATACAACCGGTGTGAGCGACGACTAGGGAGACTGAGGAGATGGCGAAGGACAAAACGAAGGTCAGCGCGGACGCCGGGGCGACCTCGGCCGCCGAGGTCCTCAAGTTCGCCGCCGATCGCGGCGTCGAGATGGTCGACCTGAAGTTCGTCGACCTCCCCGGTACCTGGCAGCACATGAGCCTGCCGCTGCGGGCTCTGGACGCCGACGATTTCGAGACGGGGCTCGGATTCGACGGCTCCTCGATCCGGGGCTTCCAGGAGATCCACGAGTCGGACATGCTGCTGATGCCCGACGCCGGCACGGGGTTCATCGATCCCTACTACACGCGGCCCACGCTGTCGCTGATCTGCTCGATCGCGGATCCGGTGCTCGGCGAGAAGTACTCGCGGGACCCGCGGTTCGTCGCGCAGAAGGCGGAGGCGCACCTGATCTCGACCGGGATCGCCGACGTGGCCTATTTCGGCCCCGAGGCCGAGTTCTTCATATTCGACCATCTCGCGTACTCGCAGACCGAGAACCGCGCGTTCTACGAGGTCGACTCCGAGGAGGGCTTCTGGAACACGGACGCCTCACCGACAGACCGGAACCTCGCCTACAAGCTGCGCCAGAAGGAGGGCTATTTCCCGGTGCCGCCAGCGGACTCGATGGCCAACCTCCGCGCGGAGATGGTGCTGACGATGGAGTCACTGGGGATCCGCTGCGAGTTCCACCATCACGAGGTCTCATCCGGCGGCCAGGGCGAGATCGACATGCGGTTCCAGCCGCTGCTCCGGATGGCGGACCAGATGATGATCTACAAGTACGTGGTCAAGAACGAGGCGCGCGCCGCCGGCAAGACCGCGACCTTCATGCCCAAGCCGATCTTCGAGGAGAACGGGTCGGGCATGCACGTGCACCAGTCGCTGTGGAAGGGCGACAAGCCGCTGATGTACCAGCAAGGCGGCTACGCGCACCTCTCGGACCTCGCCAAGTACTACATCGGCGGGCTGCTCGCGCACGCGCCGGCGCTGCTGGCATTCTGCGCGCCGACCACGAACTCGTACCGGCGCCTGGTGCCCGGCTACGAGGCCCCGGTCAACCTCGTGTACTCGGCCCGCAACCGCTCGGCGTGCGTGCGCGTGCCGATGTATCACGAGTCGCCCAAGAGCAAGCGCATCGAGTTCCGCTCACCGGACCCGACCGCGAACCCCTACCTCGCGTTCAGCGCGCTGATGCTGGCGGGGCTCGACGGCATCAAGAACCAGATCAGCCCCGGCGATCCGCTCGACACCGACATCTACGAGCTGCCGGCGGAGCAGCTCGAGAAGATCGCCATGGTCCCCTCCTCGCTCGAGGCGAGCCTGGATGCGCTCGAGTCAGATAAGGCGTTCCTGCTCGAGGGCGACGTGTTCACCGAGGGGCTGATCGAGGCGTACGTCCGGTACAAGCGCGAGGAGGAGGTCGACGCGATCCGGCTGCGTCCGCATCCGTGGGAGTTCGCGCTGTATCACGACGCTTAGCCGGCCCGTCTTCCATCCGGCACCGGCGGTTCAGCCGAGTACCAGCTCCGCGGCGGTCCGCAGCGTCGCCGGGTCGCCGGCGACCAGGAGGGTGGTCACGCTCGACTCGCGCCAGGCGTCGAGCTCGTCGCGGATCTTCTCCTTGGGGCCGATCAGGGTCAGCTCCTCGATCAGCTTCTGGGGGACGGCGGCCATCGCCTCCTCCTTCTTGCCGCCGAGATACAGCTCCTGGATCTTGGCGACCTCGGCCTCGTAGCCCATCCGGATCGGGACGTTGGCGTGGAAGTTCGCGCTCTTGGCGCCCATCCCGCCGAAGTACAGGGCGTACATCGGCCGCAGCATGTTGGCCGCCGCTTCGATGTCGTCGGTCACGATCAGCGGCACGGTCGCGGCGACCTCGAAGTCGTCGGGTGTCCGGCGCGCACCCTCACGTGCGAAGCCCTCGCGGAGCGGCTCCTCATAGAGGTCCTCGTGCTTGGGCGAGTAGAAGATCGCCAGCCAGCCGTCGCACAGCTCCGCAGCCATCGCGATGTTCTTGGGCCCCTCGGCGGCGAGGTAGATGGGGATGTCCTCGCGGAGCGGGTGGATGCTGGCCTTCAGCGGCTTGCCGAGACCGGTGCCGTCCGGGAGCGGGAGCGGGTAGTGCGGCCCGTCGTTGGTGACGGGGCCCTGCCGAGCCCAGATGTCGCGCAGGATCCCGATGTACTCGCGCATCCGCGCGAGCGGCTTGGCGAACGGCCGGCCGTACCAACCCTCTACGACCTGCGGGCCCGACACACCTAGCCCGAGGATCATCCGCCCTCCCGACAGATGGTCGAGCGTCATCGCCGCCATCGCCGTGGCGGCGGGCGTCCGCGCCGAGATCTGGACGATCGCGGTCCCGAGCTTTATCCGCTCGGTCTCGGAGCCCCACCAGGCCAGCGGAATCAAGGCGTCCGAGCCGTAGGCCTCGGCCGTCCAGCACGAGTCGAACCCGAGCCTCTCGGCCTCCTTGAGCGATTCGAGCGCCCCGGGAGGCGGCCCTCCGGCCCAGTAGCCGAAGTTCAGTCCGAGCTTCAGATCACGCGCCATCGCGGCGACACCCTATCCGCTCGAGCCCCTCAGGCGCTGAATTGCGCGGCGCAGGAGCCCCGCTCGGCGCTCGGAGGCCTCTCCACGTTGCGCCGAAAGCCACTCCTCCCGCGTCGGCAGGCGCCCTGCCTGGCGCGCCGCGAGCACGCATTTGGTGTGGGCGTGGCGGCGCCGGGAGGAGTCTCCCTCGGGCGCGATCAGCACGTGTTCGCTGAGCGCCGGGAGGTACCGGCCGCACAGCGGACAGGTGTATGTGGCCGGTTTGCGGTTCTGGGCGCGGCGCACGGACCACCACCGCGCAGGTGCAAGCCTCCTCTCGACCATCCGTCCAAGCATTGCATCCCGGCTTTGCGAGGCGCTATGGTCGCCGCGCGTGGATCACAACCTGAAGCGGATCATCGCCGAGACCGAGCGCTACCGGATCACGGGAATGCTGCGACTGCCACCGGATGGCTATCGCAGCCGTCTGAGCGACTACCTGAACTCGCCCGACCGCATTTCCTGTCACTGACCGACGTCGAGGTCGAGGCCGTGGGCGGGGACGGCACCGTCGAGCGCTACCCCTTCATCGCGCTGGCATTGCGCCACGTCGTGGTCGCGATGCCGGTCGACGAAGGCGGCGACTAGCGGCTCCGGGCCGTTAAAGACCCCTCCGGGCGAGGTATCTTTAAGGCGATGGCCGTTCGGGAAGCCAACGAGCTGGAGGGGCTGAGCCGCAGCGAGGTGCTGCGCGCGTCGCCGCGGATGTTCGACTCGAACTTCTTCGAAAGCTGTCGCGTGTCCATCCGGCCGTCCCACCGATCATCTTCGGTCCCGCGATCGTGTTCCTGATCGTCGAGGGCTTCGTCCGGGAGAAAGCGTGGGCGGTGCCACTGCTGGCGCTCGGCGGCTACGTGTTCTGGACCCTGACGGAGTACTGGCTCCATCGGATCGTCTTTCACTTCGAGCCTGAGAAGGGCATCGGCGCCCGGCTGCACTGGATCATCCATGGGGTCCATCACGACCACCCGAACGATCCGCTCCGGCTCGTGATGCCTCCGTCGGTGAGCGTCCCGCTGTCGTCGCTGTTCGTGCTCGGCTTCTATGCCGTGCTGGGGAGCCCGGCCTTCCTGCCGTTCAGCGCCGGCTTCCTGGGCGGCTACCTCTTCTACGACATGCTCCACTACCACGTGCACCATCACACCCCGAGGACCGCGCTAGGGAAGACCCTCCGCGAGCTTCACATGCGCCATCACTTCCAGGACCACGAGCGCGGCTACGGCGTCAGCGCACCGTTCTGGGATCAGGTCTTCGGGACCCCCCTGAACCGACGCGATTAGTGGCCGCTGGCGGCGGCGACCGCGGGGCAGCGATCGTGGGCGTCGCGATGGCGGTGCCAGACCGCCTTGTGTCCAACGAGGAGATCGCTCCCCGAATCGGCGTCGATGAGGCTTGGATCGCCAAGCGCACCGGCACCGCCCGCCGGCCGTGGGCCCGCGAGGGAGAGCGGCTGAGCGATTTCGCCGCTCGGGCCGCGACAGACGCGCTCGCGCGCGCGGGTATCGACGCCCGCGAGCTCGATCTGGTGCTGGTCGCGACCTCGACCGCCGATGAGATCACGCCGAACGCGGCGCCGCTCGTCGCAGGGTTGATCGGCGCCGATCGCGCCGGCGCGATGGACGTCGGCTCGGCGTGCACCGGCTGGCTGGCCGGTCTGGGGATGGCGTGCGGCCAGATCGAGTCCGGGCGCGCCCAGCACGCGCTCGTCATCGGCGCCGACTTCCTCTCCGGTTCCTCGACTACTCCGACCGGGGCACCGCGCCGCTGTTCGCCGACGGCGCCGGGCCGCCGTGGTGTCGGTGGAGCTGCCGCCCACGGGCAGTATCGGACCGGTGCTTCTCCATGCTGACCACGGGGGGGCCGATCTGATCAGGCTCGAGCGCGGCCAGCGGATATCGATGCAGGGCCAGGAGACGTTCAAGGCGGCCGTGAGCCGGCTCTCCGAGGTCACCCTCGAGGCGCTGGGCGCCTGCGGCCGCGAGCTCGCCGACATCGACCTGTTCGTCTACCACCAGGCGAACTCGCGGATCATCCAGGCGGTCGGCAACCGGCTCGGGCTCCCCGGAGATCGCGTCGTCGACTACGTCGACAGGTTCGCCAACTCCTCCACCGCGACGCTCCCGATCGCTCTGTCGGTCGCCGAGGCGGAGAGGCGCCTAATCCCGGCGACCCGGTGCTCCTTCGCCGCTTCGGCGGCGGCTTCACCTGGGGCGCGACGGTGGTCGAGTGGGGGCCGGCGCAGCTGACCTAGAAGGGTGCGGCTGACGAAGCCGCGTCAGGTCGAGATTCCGACGCCCTCGGGCAGCCACGGCGGCGGCCGATAGCCGAACACCGACTGCAGCAAGCCCTCGGTAGTCGTCAGCCCCGAGTCGATCCAACTCTGTGCCGGGGACCAGCAGTCGCCGCATACCGATAGCCCAACGCCGTCGAATGGCCGGCGGAGGTACGGGATCACCTCCCAGCTGTGCGCATGCACCTGCCAGTAGTAGAACCCGCTGCCGTACGGGAGGTTCTCCCAGTTGATGAACTCGCTCCACTCCGGCTGAGGGACATCGATTCCGTGTAACTCGCTGAGCTGTTTAACAGCGCTCGCGACGAGGTCGGGCGGCGCGGGGCGCGGCGCGGGCGGACCGTTGAAGGCGGCCGTGCGCTCATAGCCGGCCCAGTAACCGGCGGGCGCAAGGTCGTTGTAACACATCAGCAGCGAGGTCCCATTGGCGGGGTTTGCGCCGGGCTGTCGCCCCTCGGTGCCGAAGTACCAGACGCGCTTGACCGGCAGATCGGTGATCGAGTAGCCACCACGGATCCCAAGCTCTGTCCACCAGGGTTTGCTGAACGTGAAAAACGACTTCGAGGCGGGCGCCGGTCCCGCCGTGGCCATTGCGTTGGCGAACTCCCGCTGCTGCAGGAACGGGCTGCGCTCGACGAGCGCGGTCATCGGATCGAGCGGGATCGCCATGATCACATGCCCGGTGTTCACTGTGGTGCTGGCGCCGGTTGCGCTCTGGACGGTGAGCTTGACGCGCCCCCCGGAGACTGGGGTCACCGCGCGCACGGTGTGGTTCAAGTGGATCGCTGCCCCGGCGCGCTGGGCGAGCGCGCCGAGGGTCAGCGGCAGCCGCTGGTAGCCGCCGGGAATCGTGAAGTAGTCAGCGCCGGGGCCGAAGTCGGCCGAATCGGCCTGCATCTGCTCGACCGCGTTCCAATTGACAGTGTCCGACGGGTACCCGATGCCGTCGGCGACAAAGTCAAAGCCCTCCGCGCCGAGCGCGGCCTGCATCAGGTTCCAGTATCCCTGGTCGGCGAGCAGCTGGCCGCCAAACGTCTTCGTCTTCTTCACCTGCTCCCACTCGGCGCCGGTAAGCGTCGCGGCGCCCGGTACGTAGGTCTCGATTCCCTTCAACAACAGATCGGCCGGGCTCTTGCCGCGCTCGCCGGCGGGTAGTGAGTACGGGACCACCGACGGGTCCGACACCTGCGATGCCTGGAAACGATGCGCCCGCAGGTAATAGAGGTTGTGGCCATTGCCAGCGCTGAACGGCACGAACGGCAGGTTCAACGCCTTGACCAGCCGGGGCACGATCGCCTGGGTCATGAGAAAGCGCATCCCACCGAACTCCGCGATCAGGTGCGGAGCCCCAGGCGGAACCACAGACCAGATCCGGCCGCCGAGCCGGCCGGATGCCTCGAACACCGCGACGCTCGGCTTGCGGCCTTTCCCCGGGGCGCCGGTCAAGAGCCGATAGGCGGCGTAGAGCCCCGACGGCCCTCCGCCGATGATCGCCACGTCGACCTCCGCGGCGGGGGTTGTGTTCGCCCCGCATGCGGCGAGCACCCCGGGGCCAAGCGTCGCTAGCGCTGCCGCCTGACCAGCCCGCCGTAGCGCCTCGCGGCGCGAGATCGTGTCAGCCATACGCGAGTCGGGCAAGGTCTCAGTCCAGCGTGATCTTGATCGGAAGGATCACCACCGCGAGCAGTGCCCGAAGCCTACCCGGATCACGAGCCGCTCCGGTGAAATCAACGGGTAACGGGATTCCAGTTTGGACCCGGATCACTACCCCTCCGCTGAGGCGTCGGCGACCACCGCGTAGCCAAACGCCGTCGTCGAGCTACCGCTTGATGGATGATCGCGAGGCGATCAAGGCGGAACTCGGGGCACGGCTGAGCAGGGCGCTGTCGCTACGGCCGGAAGGGCTTCGCTCCTGCGTAGTCCCCATTGAATGTTTGGACCAACGATCTCCGAATTGTCTTCGACGAGGTGATCAAACCGAGTTCACGGTTGTCACTCATAGAGGATTCTGAGAAGTTCTCTGAGCCGAGGAAAACCTTGCTCGGAGTGAGAATCATCTTCGCGTGGATGTACAGTGCTCGGGCTGTGGCAGGGTAGAGATGAACGTGCACGCCAGCTGCGGTGAGCTGCGTGAATGCGCTGGACCAGCTGGGGCTGGCGGTCATCGTGATCCGCACGTCCACGCCGCGTCGGGCATCGCTTTCGAGGGCGCTCTCGATGCGGGTGGAATCCATCTCCTCGTTGTAGATGTCAAGCCAGCCGTGGGCTGACCTGATCAGCTTGACCAGAGCGGGACGCGAGCCCGGGCTCCAGACGAGATCCGCTCCGTTTTGGGAGGCGATATGACGTTTACTCCAGTCAGCATCAAACGTCTTCTCGGTGGCCCGGACGTCGACGGGAAGCGCGTCGATGAGGCCGAAATCGCGGCTTGTGGCGTAGTACTGGGGCGTGAAGTTGAAGGTCAGGATGTAGGCGACCCCATCCACGACGAGTGTCTTCTGGTGGGTGAGCGCGAAGTAGGCGGGGCTCCAGTGAACCGGCACCCCCCACGCCTTGAAGTACTGATAGGCAGGTTGGTTGTCGCTCTTGGGGGTCCCCGGCATTCCGTAGTAGCCGTTGGAGAGCAGGACGCGAACGTGGACTCCGCGATGGTAGGCGGCGGCCAGCGCGGCGTCGATGCGCTTTCCCTCGTTCTCATACATGACCAACTCGATCTGATGGCGGGCGTGCCTGATGGCTGACATGATCGGAGCGATGCCGTCCTTGGGCTCGGTGATCAGGGTCAGCGAACTGATCGGCGAGGGGGTAGCGGCCGCCGCACTCGGGGTGACGGAGCCTCCGGCGACGGACATGGTGGCGATCGAGCAGAGGATTGCTAGCGGGGCCGAGATTCTCATCAGCTGGCCCAGAGGGTTCCCGGGGAGTGGATGCCCTCCATCGCTGCGACGACGAATCAACTCAAACACAAAGCGCCCTCCAACCATCGATCCACGCATCACTGCGCCCAATAACTACCACTAAGTGAAATTCAACAGCGAGAGGCCGAAGCTCGGGAGTGGCCGAGCTACTGCTCCTCCTCGGCGTCTGAGCGCTTGAACCGCAGATTCAGGTGGTCGGCCGGGTCATCGTCCGCCTTGGGCGGGTCGAACCGACCTCGGGTCAGCGCCCGGACGGTGCCATCCTCGGGATACTCCACCAACTCGGGCATCACCTTGTTGGACACCATCAAGTACCGCACCGCCTCGTCGGTTCGATTAGCCAGAGTGTGGCCGCCCCGGCGGCCCCGGGGGAAGGCAACGACGTCCCCGGGCGCGAGCTCGGACTCTCCGTCGAGCGTCCGCAGCGTCGGCCGGCCGAAGATCACGATCGCCAGCTCTTCCATCCCGTGGTGGATGTGCAGCGGCGCGCCCTCGTGGCGCGGAGCCAGCTCGTACAGCGTCCCGCCGAGCAGCTCGCCCCCCGCGGCCCTCACGACCGGCTCGGCCCGCAGGCCGTTGCGTTGCCTGCTGAACCTCTCGGCGAAGACGTTCGGCCGCGTTTCGCTCACGACACGATCATAAAGACGCCCGTAGCGGGTAGCCAGGCTTTCCCGCTGCCCCTAACCGCGGGGGGAAGCCTGCCCCTCGTTGTTGTAACCCCAGCAGGCGACCGTATTGTCCAGCCGCACCCCGCAAGTGTGCGCGACGCCCGCGCTCACGGACCTGAACTCGCCCGGCGGCGGGGAGGCCTGCCCATAAATGTCGTGACCCCAGCAGGCGACCGTATCGTCCCGCCGCACGCCGCAAGTGTGGTACCCGCCCGCGCTCACCGACCTGAACTCGCCCGCCGGCGGGGAGGCCTGCCCATAGTCGTCGTCACCCCAGCAGGCGACCGTATCGTCCCGCCGCAGCCCGCAAGTGTGGTACCCGCCCGCGCTCACCGACTTGAACTCGCTCGCCGGCGGGGAAGCCTCCCCAAAGGCGTCCCTACCCCAGCAGGCGACCGTATCGTCACGCCGGACCCCGCAGGTGTGGTTGGTGCCCGCGCTCACCGATTTGAACTCGCCCGCCGGCGGCCGCGCCTGCCCAAAGTTGTCGTCACCCCAGCACGCGACCGTATCGTCCCGCCGGACGCCGCAGGTGTACTCGCTGCCCGCACTCACCGATTTGAACTCGCCCGCCGGCGGACGCGCCTGCCCCTGGTAGCTGCGACCCCAGCAGGTAACCGTATCGTCCAGCCGCACCCCGCAGGTGTGGCCGCCGCCCGCGCTCACCGACCTGAACTCGCCCGCCGGCGGGGAGGCGTCCCCATAGCGCTCGTCACCCCAGCAGCCGACCGTATCGTCAAGCCGCACCCCGCAGCTGTAGCTGACGCCCGCGCTCACCGACCGGAACTCGGCCCCCGGCGGGGAAGCCTGCCCATAAGAGTCGTCACCCCAGCAGGCGACCGTATCGTCCCGCCGCACGCCGCAAGTGTGGTAGTAGCCCGCGCTCACCGACTTGAACTCGCCGGCCGGAGGGGTTAACTCCCCTAAGCCTTCGTGACCCCAGCAGGCGACCGTATCGTCCCGCCGCAGCCCGCAAGTGTGGTACTCGCCCGCGCTCACCGATTTGAACTCGCCCGCCGGCGGCCGCGCCTTCCCACCTTCGTCGTTACCCCAGCAGGCGACCGTATCGTCCCGCCGGACCCCGCAGGTGTGGTTGATGCCCGCGCTCACCGATTTGAACTCGCCCCCCGGCGGGGAGGCCTGCCGATAAGAGTCGTTACCCCAGCACGCGACCGTATCGTCCAGCCGCACCCCGCAGGTGTAGTAGACGCCCTCGCTCAGCTCCCCGAAGACGCCGTCGCGGTTCGTCCCGCCCGCGCTCACCGACTTGAACTCGCCCGCCGGCGGACGCGCCTGCCCCTGGTTGTTGCGACCCCAGCAGGCGACCGTATCGTCCAGCCGCACCCCGCAGGTGTGGCCGGGGCCCGCGCTCACCGACTTGAACTCGCCCGCCGGCGGCCGCGCCTGCCCCACGTTGTCGACACCCCAGCAGGCGACCGTATCGTCCAGCCGCACCCCGCAGGTGTAGCTGACGCCCGCGCTCACCGACTTGAACTCGCCCGCCGGCGGCCGCGCCTGCCCCTGGGCGTTGCGACCCCAGCAGGTAACCGTATCGTCCAGCCGCACCCCGCAGGTGTGGCTGATGCCTGCGCTCACCGACTTGTAGCGAAAGGCGGCTGCCCACGTGCTCGGCGCGATAGCCAACAGCACCAAGACGCTCGCGATGCCGGCGAGCAGCGCGAACATCATCCTCGCCTTGCGCACCGACATCCACACCAAAAACCCCGATCCCATCCCCCATGTCCTTTCGGACGGTCGCGCCACCCCGACACGTCACCGCCATACTGGCACAGATCGACCAGGGCTCGGTTGAACGCGACCAATCCCGCGGTTGGACGGGCGTCCCACAGAGTTATCAGCGGAGAGGGCGGGATTCGAACCCGCGATGGAGCGTGAACCAGCCCAAAGCGATACTCGCGCTTTGTGGCGACGCGATAGGGCGGCGAGCCCGATGCAGGTTGACACGCGGCGGGTCATGGGGGACGATGGCGGGGTTCGCGTGGCCAGGAGGCCCGGGGCTAGTCAAAAGGGGGCAGCATGGAAGGAATCTCGAGGTATCTGCGTTTGCGTATCGCCACGGTGCTAGCCGCGTTGCTGGCCGCCGCGGCCGTGCTGATGGCGATGTCCGCGTCGGCGAATGCCGTGTGCTTCCTTGGTTTCTGCCCCAAAGACGTCTCCTTTGAGGTCATCAACGACAGCAAAGTTCCGCTATTCGTGCAGATTTGTCCCAGAGGGCACTCGACGGATCCGGGCAGCAGCCGTGACAACCCGTGCCGGGTGATCACCTACAGCAACGTCATCGGGGCACGCGGGGAGAAACAGACCTTTGGCCCCTTCGACTCGATGGGGCTGATCATCACGCCCAGCTATCCGCTCGGCGTGTGCGAAAAGGCCCCGTGCCCGTCTGGCCTGGCCCCGGCGCTGAATCGGAAGTTGTACGTCTATGTCCAGAACCCACTGATCGGCAAGCCCTTTTTCCGGGTGCAAGGCGTCGGAGTCCAGCTCAGCGAGGGCCAGGAAGTGGAAGGTAATGTTCCTGATCACATCTACGTCGTGCTCCAACGCTTCGCAGACTCCGAGGTGAATGGCAACCCCGTCAAGGTCATGAGGATCATCATCCGCAAGTGGCCGGGCTAGTCAGAGGAACGTGCGTCCGGGCCCGGACTGAAGGCTGCCAAGCACCTCAGTTCGCACGAGGAGGACCCAGCCGAGTTAGCCGAGGGGACGGGCACGCACGCGTCACGTCGGACGAGAACAGCGACATCGGGCGTCCTACAGGATCGACGCCCCATGCTCCGGGCCCTGACCCGGTCGATCCCAGCGCCCTCGCGTAGACCATCCAGCGCTGGCCATCGAGGCACCGTCGCCTTGATCGACCGCCAGCGGTCGTGCTCACCCAGGTCGGGTCAGGTCGAAAGCGAAGTTCGCCGGTCGCCACTTTGACTTCCACTCGAAAAGCGGAAGCGGTCACGATCCTCGTGCCACGATCAGCAGACACCAGTCAGGAGCGGAGAGGGCGGGATTCGAACCCGCGATGGAGTGTGAACCCCATACTCGCTTAGCAGGCGAGTGCCTTCAGCCACTCGGCCACCTCTCCTGGGGTCCGAGGCAGTGTAGAGCTAGGATCGACGCCGTCAGGTCCCGGAGGGGTGGCAGAGTGGTCGAATGCGCCAGTCTTGAAAACTGGAGTCCGGTAACCCCGGACCGCGGGTTCGAATCCCGCCCCCTCCGCTCGATTTTGTTCTCTGCTCCCCTGGATTTCCGTCGCCGTCCCGGGCTAGGATCGCCGCCATGGCGAACGTAGCTGCCGTTTCCGAGGCCCCGCTCCAGGCCGAGGGCGCCCCGCCGCACCCACATCGAGATCCCCATTTCAACATCGTCCCCCGCGTCGGGCTGGTGCTGTCCGGGGTGACGATCGCCGGAGTGATCGCGGCGATTGCCACCAACTCTCAGTGGGCGCTCGACGGCTTCCACGTGGCCGGCGGTGCCGCCTGGACGATCCTCGATCTGTTCCTGGGCTTCGTGCTCGGGCCGATCATGGGCTCGATGTCGGTCCCGGCCCGGATCGAGTTCATCACCAAGTTCATGCCGAAGATGGTCGTGATCATGCCCACCGTGGTGACCGTCACCCTCGCCGCGGGCTGGCAGCTCTCGACGAAGCTCGGCACCAACCTCACGAGCTATCCACTGCACGGATGGGTCGTGGCTAGCTTCATCGTCGTCGGCGTGATGTCTGTGATCGCGCTCGGCCTGCTCGAGCCGGCCAACATCGCGGTGCTCACCGAGCTCAAGAAGCGCCGGCCTAATCCCGCCGTCGTCGAGCGGCTGATGAAGCGGTTCATGTACTCCGCCGGGATTCTCGGGGCGATGCAGATCGCGACGCTGATCATCATGACCAAGATCGCGACCGGATGAGCGAGCCGCGCTACCCGCCTGTCACGGAGCTGGGGATGGCATCCCTGGCGCTGATCGTCGCCGGTGGCATCTACCTCTCATCCCACATCCCCAACCACGTTCCGCTCGCCCCGGCCGTCGTGCTGCTCGTGGCCTCCATTGTGCTGCTGCTGGTCAACCTCGCGTTGCTGTCGCGGGTGAAGGTGTTCGACTGGACCCGGTTCTTCCAGGTCGCCAAGTGGTCGCTGCTCGCTTACGTCGTGATCGCCGGCATGATCGAGTACGTGTTCGTGCGCAACCACCTCAAGGGCGGGCCGCTCGTCGTGCTGACGCTCTCGCTGGTGGTGTTCGCGATCCACGTGCCGATCCTCGTCGGCTTCACGGTCGCCCGTTTCTACGACCCGGCCGACCCGGGCTCCCAGCAAGCCGTCGCCTGAGGTGTGGCCGCCGGCCGCGCTCGAGTTCCTGCGCGAGCTCGAGGACAACAACGACAGCGCCTGGTTCCGGGCCAATCGGTCCCGCTATGACGAGTTCGTTCGCGGGCCGGCCCGTGAGCTGGCCGAGGCGCTGAGCCATCTCGGCCAGCCGCACTTCTTCCGGCCGTACAACAACACGCGGTTCCGGCCAGGTCCGCCGCTGAAGGAGCACATCGGCGTGGCGATCGGCTACGGCGGCGCAGGAGGCTTCTACTTTGAGCTGTCGCTCGACGGCCTCGTCGTCGCGGGCGGGCTTCACCGTCCCGCACCCGATCAGCTCGAGCGCTTCCGCGCCGCGATCGATGATGCCCGGCGCGCGACGGGCTTCGAGCGGACCCTCGCCTCGGCGGAGAAGGCGGGTCTCTCACTCGCCGAGCCGGAGCTCAAGCGAGCTCCGCGCGGCTACCCCAACGACCACCCGCGCATCGATCGCCTGCGGCTCAAGCGGATCACGGTCTCACGGCGGCACCCGCTCGAGCCGTGGCTCCACAAGGCACGCTGCGACCAGCTGGTGCGGTCGGAGCTCGGCGCCGCGGCGCCGCTGGTGCGCTGGATCGCCGAGACCGTCGGACCCTCCACCCGCCCGCAGCGGCGCTGAGCCCTCGCGCGCGAGGCTGGTCCATGGACGCCCACGCGAACGCCCCGAATACGATCGGCAGCGAGAGCGACACCGCCCGGTAGATCAGCACCGCGGCAACCGCCGGCGCCGCTGGGGCGCCGTACAGGACGAGTGCGCCGATCAGCCCCCCTTCGAGCACCCCAAGACCTGCGGGTATCGGTACGGCCGCCGCGAGCGAGCCGACCAGATACCCCATTACGATCACGCTCAGTCGGGGTGTGTGGCCCTCCGCCCGGAACGCCGCCCACAGCACCGCGTTGTCGAACGCGTAGTAGGCGATCGCACCGGCAAGCTTCCAGTTGCCCCCGGCGAGGAGACGCCGGGCGTCGGCCGCACCGCCGTGCAGCATTCCGATGACGGCGAACAGGTAGCGCGCGGGGCGCCGGCGCCGCCGCCGGCTCGGGGAGTCACTCGAGCCGGAACCGCCGATCAACCACGCGGCCGCGATCACACACATCGCGCCTGCCGCGACGGGCAGCGTCAGCAGGACGCTGTGTGGCCCGGCCGGCCACCCGAGCCACAGGGCCGCCGCGAGGACGCCGAGTGCGATCACACTGGGAGCGCTGGTGAGGAGCGTGAACGAGATCACCCCGCGCGCGACCGAGCCGGGGGCGCGCTCGATGCCGGCGGCGCGGGCACCCACCGCCGGCCCCGCGAGCCCTCCGGCCGGCAGGACCGTGGTGGCTCCGAGCGCGCGAAGGCCCGCTCGCGAGCTCTGGCGCCAGCTGAGCTGCGCGCCGAACACGAGCTTGAAAACCAGAACGAACCCGAGCATCGAGAGGAGCTCGAGAACAATCGCGAGCGTGACCCATCCCGGACAGCCAGCGAGCAGGCGCCCCGGCACGCGCGCCAGCGCGGGAACTTGAAGAACGAGCACGCCACACGCCGCGACAGCGAGCCACCTCTTCCAGCGGACCCGGACTCGGGCCAAACGGCGGCTCAGGAGTCGACTCATCTACTACACAACGTAGCAGAATGCTACTATGCGGGATAGTACCTACCATGAAGAAGCCGCTCGACGTCACGCCCCCGCCACTGCACGAGCTCGAGGCAGAGGTAATGGACGCCATATGGGAGCGCGGCGAGGTCACCGTCCGTGACGTCATGGCTGCGCTCAACGACGACGTCGGAACGGACCGCGCGTACACCACATACATGACGATCATGGCCCGCCTCGACAGGAAGGGGCTACTCGACCGACGGCGCAGCGGCAAGACCGACTTCTACAAAGCCGTTTACACCCGGGACCGCTACAACGACCTGCGAGCGGAGGCCGGCGTCGATTCGCTCGTCGACCAGTTCGGTGACCTGGCGCTGGCCCACCTCGCTCGCCAGATGGCGCAGATGGACCCGGCCCGACGCCGTGCGCTCCAGCGCCTTGCCCGCGGGAAAGTGTGATGGCGCGCCCGGGACTACGACACGGCTTTGGGATGGCGCTCGCATTCGGGACCTGTGGTCTTCTCACCTCCGCTGCCGCCGTCGGGGCAGCGATCGGGTCGATCCATCACGGCTCGGGGCGCACGCCTGGGCTGACTGTTCTGTCGCTGCATTTCAGCTACCCGCGGGTCAACCTGGCCGCCGGAGTGCTGCTCGCGCTGGCTGGCGCCGGGCTGACTGCGATCTCGATCGCGATCCGCGCGAGCTGGCGTCAGCGCCGGGCCCACCGCGAATTTCTCGGCCATCTCGCCGTCGTCGGGCCACTCCCGGGCCGTCCCGCCGTCACGGTGATCGCCGACCGGCGCCCGCAGGCATTCTGCGCCGGATATCTGAGGCCGTCGGTCTACGTCTCCCGGGGCACGCTCGAGCTGCTCTCGGACGCCGAGCTCGACGCCGTGCTGGCACACGAGCATCACCACAGCCGGGCGCGCGATCCGCTGCGGTTCGCCTGCGGCCGGATCCTCAGTCGGGCTGTCTTCTTCGTGCCGGCCCTCCGTCGACTTTGCGACCAAGATGCCGAGCTGGCCGAGGTGGGCGCCGATCGTGCCGCCGTCGAGGCCAGCGGTGGCCAGAGGGCGCCGCTGGCTGCGGCATTGCTCGCGTTCGAGAAGCGCGGGGCCCCCGGGACCGGGGGTGTGTCGCCCGAACGGATCGACTCACTGCTCGGCGAGCCGTTCCGTCGCCGGCTTCCATGGCGAAGCGTCGCCGCGTCGCTCGGCCTGCTCTGCGGCATCGGCCTGACGATTTGGCACGTGGGCGAGATCGCCTCCGCCCACGCGACCCTCACCCTTCCGATCCTCTCCTCGCAGCCGTGCCTCGCGATCACGCTGCTGGCGCTCCTCGGCTGTCTCGGCGTATCGCCGCACCGGCTACTGCGCATCTGCCATGTCAACAAAGCGCTGGTACTCGCCGGCCGCGCGCTCCTCGCGATCGAGCGCCGCGAGGTACGCGGCAAACATGAGGGAGCCCCCGTCGCCGCGCGCAATCGTCCAGCTGTCGTAGGCCTCGCCAACCCCAGCGGCCTCCTCGCGCCACATCACATAGCTGTCGATCACGTCGTCGACGAGTTGCTCACTCAGCGGGGATCGGGCCGACTTGCTCAGTCTCATCGATGTCGCTCCATCGGGTAGTGCAGGCGCTAGCTACGACGACCCTTAGTAGAACCATCTAGCGTTGCAGACGACCGGCGACGGAAATCCTTCCCTGCCCCGAGAGCTCCGGCGGGAAAGCGCGGCGAGTTACCGCGACAAGCGTGGTCTACGATGAAAGGAGGGATGGATATCCCGACAAACAGGCGGTTGGGAGCGAACTCGCCCGCGGCGATCGGAGTCAAACCGGCGGTCCGGCCATCGGCGCCGGCGGCACGCGCCGGGCACCGGGTGGCAATTGCCGGCACGACACTGGGGCTGCTCGGCTTGGCGTCGGCGGTGTTTGCGCTTGCGCGGGTGCTCGAGACCTGGCACGTGACGCCACACGCGGCGTCGCATCAGATCTCGATCCTGGGGCAGAAGCTGAGCTACCCGGCCGCGAATCTCGGCGCAGTGGCCGTCTTGATCCTCGCGACCGTGGGGCTTGCGGTGGTGGCCGCCGCTGCTCTCGGCGCCTCGCGCGAAATACTCGCGGCGAGGCGCTTCCGTCGCCGCATGCGGACCGACACGTCTCGCCTCTCGAACGGCGCGCGCGTATTCGAGGACGCCAGACCGCTGGCGTTCTGCGCCGGGCTCCTCAGGCCGCGCGTGTATGTGTCGAGTGGCGCCGTGGCTCTGCTCGACGAGCCGGCACTGAACGCCGTGCTGGAGCACGAGCGCCACCATGCCCGTCGGCGAGATCCTCTGCGACTCGCGTCTGGACGTGTCCTGGCACACGCGCTCTTCTTCCTGCCCGGATACCGAGCGCTGGTCGATCGCCAGCAGCGACTCGCCGAGTTGAGCGCGGACGAGCGCGCCATGACCGCGGCCCCCGGAAATCGCTCTGCGCTGGCACGGGCGATGGTCACCTTCTCGGATGCCTCCTATGCCGGCGACGAGGCCGGGATCGATCCCGCTCGGGTCGATCACCTGCTCGGTGAGCCCCCGTCCTGGCGCTTTCCGGCGGCGATCTGCGTCCTGTCGGTGCTGGTGATCGTGCTGGTCATCGCCGTCGTAGTACTGGCCGGCCAGACCGCCTTCGGCGCTGCCACGCTCTCCCCTCCGTTCCTGTCCCACCAAGCCTGCGTCGTCGTGCTCGCGCTGATCCCAGCCGTGCTCGGGCTCGGCTGGGTCCGCATCGCCCGCACAGTCCGCTCGCGCTGAGCGAGACCGTCGGCCCGCCCTGAGCAAGACCGCCTCGCTCGCGCTGAGCGACCCGCTCGGGTCGATCGCCGACGGATGCCTTCCAAACTACGACGGCGTGTAGTAGTATCTACTACGGGTTGTCGTAGATAGCCCGTAGTACGGACCGAAACGCCCCATCCACGGAAGGGAGAGCCCCTTGTTCGCACATGAGCTGGCTATAGATGAGCGCACGGCTGCCCCGCCGCACGCGATGACCAAGCCGCGGGACGATTCGCCCCGTCATACCGTCGGACGTACCGCCGTCCGCATCGGGTCGGCGCGACTGGTCGTCGTCGGGCGGGTGCGGTTCGAGTACGCAGATGGTCGAACACGAGCGGTGTGGAAACGCGGGCACCCGGTCGGTCACGGCCCCAGGCTGGTGGGGGCGGTGCTGCCATGAGTACCTCCACGACCGAGGTCTGGTTCGCGAGCGTGCCCGAGGACGTGATGGGCATGCTGACCGATCCCAAAGCGATCGCGCGCTGGGCGCCGGTCGGCTTCGACGTGCTCGAGCTCGACGGCGAGCGCCTCGAGGCCGGAACGCAGGCCCGCGTAGGCGGTGCACTCGCGGGACGCAGGCTCGAGTTCAGGGTCCATATCCGAGAAGCCCACGAGCGGTGCCTGTCGCTCGTCGCGAATGGACCCGTGTCTATCGATGCCGAGTACAGGCTGTTGCCCTCAGCCGGAGGCAGCATGGTCCGTGCTTCAGTCTCCGTCTCCGGAGGCGGCCTGGTCGGTAAGACGCTGGCGAGGACGCTCGAGGGCCTGCTTGCCGCGGGCGTGCTGCGGGTGTCGATGGCACGGATCGGCCGTGAGCTGGATGATGTGGCTCCGAGATCGTCGCGTCAGCAATTGGCAGCGGCGTAGCGATGCCGAAGCTCTTCATGCTGACCGTGACGGGGCTCGACGTCAGAGCGGACTGGCACGGGGTCCACGACCGGATGCTCGATGAGTTCCCAGGGGTCGACGATGTGCTGCCGACGACGCTCGGAGGAACGATCCTGATCGTCTACCGGGAGCCCGCGGAGGTCGATGGATGGCTCGACGCGGTCACCGAGACAATCCTGAGTCGCCGGAGGCGCCAGACCCGCAGGTATCCTCTGGCCGGTGGCAAGGCGACGCGCACCCGAGACTCCCCCGCCATTGCACGAGCTCGAGGCCGAGATCATGGAGGAGGTATGGCACGGAGATGGGGAGACCACGGTGAAGCTCGTGATGGAGGCGCTCAACCGGAAGTCAAAGCCGGCGCGCGCCTACACGACGTACATGACCGTCATGCGGCGCCTGAATGACAAGGGGCTGCTGGATCGCACCAGGAACGGCCGCCACGACACCTACCTGCCGCGCCTGTCTCGCGAGCAGTATCAGGAGCAACGCGCTCAAGCGGAGGTGAGTGGCCTCGTCGACCAGTACGGGGACGTGGCGCTTGCGCACTTCGCGCGGAGCCTGTCCTCACTCGATCCTGCCCGGCGGCGCCAGCTTCAGCGGCTCGCTTCGAGCGGCGAGTAGTTCGCGCTCGCGAACGCGACTACGCGGCGCCGCTACATGTTGCCCGCGGCAGCCGTGATCGCCTCACGGATCCGCGGGTAGGTGCCACACCGGCAGATGTTGCGGAGCCCGTCGAGATCGGCTTCGGTGATCTTCCTGCCACTCGCCTGGACCTCCTTGACGAGCGCCACGGCCGCCATGATCTGGCCCGGCTGGCAGTAGCCGCACTGGGCGACGTCGTACTCGAGCCACGCCTCCTGCATCGGGTGCAGCTCCTTGCCGACGGTCTCCGGCAGCCCCTCGATCGTCGTGATCTGGTCGCCCGCCTGGATGTCCGACACCGGCACCGCGCAGGGGTTGAACGCCTTGCCGTTGATATGGCTGGTGCACGCCTTGCACACCTCGAGCCCGCAGCCGTACTTCGGGCCGTGGACTCCCAGCAGGTCTCGCAGGACCCACAGGAGCCGGACGTCGTCCTCGCAATCGACGCTGACCTGCTTGCCGTTGAGGATGAACGTGTGTGTGGGCATCGAGCTCCTAGAAGGTGTTCTGCAGGCCGTCGGTGGGCGACTGTGGGATCGGCGGCACCGTCGGGAGCGGCGTGAATCCGAGGGGAAGGTTGTGGTTGATCGGGAAGCTCGTGGGCAACTTCCCGGTGGCCCTGGCGTAGGCGCACGCGACCGCGGCCATCGAGGCGGCGACGCCGAACTCCCCTGCGCCTCCAGGGTCGCCAGTGGTCGGCGGCATCACGATCACCTCGACCTCGGGTGGCGTGTTCCACTCGCGGGTGTAGTACGCGTTGTCCCAGCTGCCCTCGAGGAAGTGCCCGTCCTTGAGGTGAAGGCTGTAGCTGAGCACCTGGGCGATGCCATCCATGATCCCGCCCATCATCTGGGCCTTGAGGCCGAGTGGGTTGATCGGTAGTCCGACGTCCACGGCGTAGATGACCTTGGTCACGCGCGGGCCGGTGTAGCCGTTCTCCACCTTGCGATCGACCGTCGCCGGGGTGCAGTCGATCTCCACCAGGCAGGCGGCAGCCCCCTTGTACTCGCTATGGACGGCGATGCCCTGGGCCTTCCCGCGCGGCATCGTTCTGCCCCAGCGGCCGGTGTTCGCGACCCTCTCGAGCACCGCCAGCAGACGACTGTCCCTGATGAACGAGCGGCGGAAGCGATACGGATCCGCCTTCATCGCGTTGGCGAGCTGGTCGATCATCAGCTCCTTCACCGTGCAGACCTCGGGGCTGTAGATGTTCCGCACGCTCGACGTGTTGAACACGCCGGGGTCGTATATCTCGTTGAGCACCTGGCTGACGACGCCGAAGTTGTAGGGGACGTTCGCCGTGAGGTTGAAAACGGTCTGCGAGTAGCCGAGCGAGTTCTGCTTGGGCAGGTCCGCGTACGTCGCGCTCAGCATCTCCCCGAGGCCGTGGGTGAAGTCGGTCGCGACGCTCGTGTGCCGCTGCTCGAAGCTGAGCACGTTCGCCCCCGAGTAGCTGACGCGCACCCGCGAGGTGCACATCGGATGCACGCGCCCCTGACGGAAGTTGTCCGTGCGGTGCCACATCAGCTTGACCGGCTTGCCGAGCTTCTGGGAGATCGCGGCGGCCTCGAACGCGGCGTCGGCGAACAGGTGGCGCCCGAACGATCCACCTCCCTGGGTCACGTGAGCGGTGACGCTCGTGGGCGGCAAGCCGAGATTCTGAGCGATCTGCTCCTGCGCGTAGATCGGCGACTTGAGGCTCGACCAGATCTCGGCGCTTCCCGGTTTGACGTCCGCGATCGCGCAGTTGGTCTCGAGCGGATCGCCAGGCCGGAAGTAGAACGTGAAGCGCTGGTCGAGCGACTTGGCTACGGGGTTCGCCGGCGTCAGCGGAAGCTCGGCCGCCTTGAGGTCGCCCAGCACATCCGCGTCGGACTTTCCGTCCACCGAGCCCGGCCCCCAGTTCACCTGGAGCGCACGGATCGCGTCAATGCACTGCCCGAAGGTCTTGGCGCGGACCGCGACCCCGCCCGGGACGAACGCGGTGTGCGGGATGACCGCGACGTCGGTGATCCCCGGCATCGCCTCGACCTGGGCTTGGTTCTTGATGCTCAGCGCGCTCGCGTTGATCGTGGGCGGACGGCACACCATCGTCGGCAACGCGCCGGGAACATCGAGGTCCATCGCGAACTGCTTACGCCCGGTGACGATCTCGAGGGCGTCGATTCGCCGCTGCGGCGTGCCGACCAGGCGGTACTGCGACTGCGGCTTGAGCGCGGTCGCCTCGGTGGTTTTCGAGACCGCACCCTTGGTCGCGAGCGAGCCGAATCCGATCGTCCGGCCGTCGGGCGCCTTGACAACCCCGTTCGTAACCGTCAACCCGGCCGTGTCACCACCCAGCTCGTAGCCGCTGCCTGGAGCAGCTGCCCGCGAGCGATCGCCGCCGCGACACGGACCGGCGTGAAGATCGAGTGCATCGAGTTGGAGCCGCCCGTCAGCTGGTTCCACACCAGCTCGGGTCGCGCATCGGCCAGCGTGACGTTCACCTTGTCGATCGCCAGGTCCATCTCGTCGGCGATCGTCATCGCGACGGCAGTCGTGATCCCCTGCCCGACCTCGGCGCGCGGCATCGCGAACGACACGGTCCCGTCCGGGTTGACGGCGATGGTGATCAGGTGCGACGTGGGCTTTGTCGCGTCGGTCAGGAAGTCGGTCAGGTCGTATTCGTCGACCGGCTGGTGGGTGGGAATAGCGGCCTGCGCCGGCTCGACGAGCAGCTGCGCGCCGGCCATCACCGTGGGCGCCGCGATCAGGTAGCCGATGAAGCGGCGACGAGAGATGCCGTCTTCCCGAGGCCCCTGCGGTCCCGGCGCATCACGCGTTAGGTTGATCCTCCCTGACGACATCCGTTCTTCTCCCGCAAGAAAACGGCAACGATCGCCCCGTCAGTGTATGCCCCACGCGGCGGGGCGGCAACGTTCAACCAGCCGATCGTCGCGGCCGACACCCCTGCCCCGATCGGGCCTCGTGTCCGCTGAGCCGGGGCTAGAATCGGCCCTCGCGGGTCCCAGCCCGCAGCTTCACGCGCCCGTAGCTCAGCTGGATAGAGCGTCGGTCTACGGAACCGAAGGTCGGGAGTTCGAATCTCTCCGGGCGCGCTTATAAAGCCCCGCTACGGCGGGTTTTCGCGTTTCGGGAGACCAGCGACGAGACGGTCGCGGGGCAATCTTAGGCGCCAAACCGGGCAAAACGAAGGCCCGGTCGTGGTGCTCAGCGAGGTGTAGAAGCGCGGCGGCATCTCAATCGACGTGTCGCCGATCGTGCGTACCGGAAAGATTTCGGCGCGGTCGACGCGCCTGCTCAACCTGAACGAGCAGGCGTCTCCCCGCAGTCAACGCGCGGAGTTTCGAGTTTGTTCAAGAGCGCCAGCGACGCCGTCGCCACCGCGGGCACGGTGCCAGGTCAACTGGTCGCGACCCGGTTCGCTTTGCACTCTCCTCGAAACGCGCGGCCCGGATCTCAACCCACAGGTTGAGGTGAGATCAACCCGCGGGTTCAACCCGTGCTCCGACGACAGCTGGGGACGGTCGGGCGATCATGGCCAGCATGACAATCACCGATTACCTCATCAACGCAGTGTTCGTGTTCGTCGTTCTCCGCCAGGCGCGTGAGCGCAAGGTGGATGCCCGCTCCTTCCTGGTGCCGATGGCCGTTGTGCTCTATGTCGCCCACATGTATGTGCACTCGATCCCAACCGCTGGCGACGACCTCGTACTAGTCGGCGTGCTGGCCTCCGTCGGCCTCGCACTGGGCGTGCTGGGCGGGTTCGCGACACACCTCCGTATGGGCGCGGACGGCGATGTTCTCGCCCGCGTCGGGTGGATCGCCGGCGCTCTGCTGATCGCCGGCATCAGCTCTCGGATGGTGTTCGTGTGTGCCGTGCACCACGGTGCCTACCACGCGGTCAGCGCGTTCAGCGTCGCCAATCACATCGGCGCAGCAGCGTGGCCGGTCGCGCTGGTGTCGATGGCGATGATCGAGGTCGCCGCCCGGCTGGTGACGGTCCAGCTGCGCGCCCGCCGGCTGACCTCCTCGCAAGCACCCGGAATGATCGCGATCGCCGCCGCGGCGTGATCACCCCGAAACGATTCGTCGGCTCGTCCGGCCCGCTCCCCGCGGGCCGGATGGCGTTCTATCGTCTGCGCCAGGTGACCGCGACCGAAGAGCCCGCGAGCGTCGTGGGGACGCCGGCACCCGCCGGCAGCGAGAGCCTGCGGGTCGTGGAGGCGCAGGCGCGGGCCGAGCGCCGGCTTCGCAGTCAGCGGGACACGCTTCGGCCGCTCGGTCTGGCGGTGATCGTGGTCGTCGCCGTGGGGACGTTCAACGCCCATCCCCGGCCTGCGTGGCATGGCAGCGGGCTAGTGGTCACGCTCGCGCTCGCCGTCTTCGCCATGACCGTGGTTGTTGCGATCCGGAACAAGTTCATCGAACGAGGCGTCGAGCTGCAAGCGGCCGTGATCGTGGCGATCGGCGCCTCCGGGGTCGCGATCGCGGCACTGCAGCCGCGCGGCGCCGCCGGGCTCGCGGTCGGTGGTGCAGTGTGGATGGCGGTCACCCGCCTGCCGTTGGCGCTCGCGATCACGCTGGGCGCCGGCATGACGGTCGTGCTCGATGTGGCGTCTGCGCTCGCGGGCAGCTCCTCCTCGGCCGTACTCGCCTCCACGCTGCTGTGCGCGCTGATCGGCCTGATCGCGTATTTCCTCAAGCAAGGTCGCGAGAGTCAGGACCGGACGGAGGTGCTGCTCGCGCAGCTCGAGGACGCGCGCGAGCAGCAGACGCGAGCAGCGGCAATCGCCGAGCGCGGCCGCATCGCGAGCGAGCTGCACGACGTGCTCGCGCATTCGTTATCCGGAGCCGCGATCCAGCTGCAAGGCGCCCGGTTGCTGGCGGAGCGCGAGCAGGCAACCGCCAACATACGCGACGCGATCGACCGTGCCGGCGAGCTCGTCAAGGACGGGCTCGCGGACGCCAGGCAGGCCGTCGGCGCGCTGCGCGGTGAACGGTTGCCCGGCGTCAACGAGCTCGACGCCCTGATCGACAGCTTCAGCGCCGACATGGAGCTTGAGATTGTGTTTCGCGTCGAGGGCACCGCCCGCACGGTGCCGGTCGACGCGGGCTTGGCCCTCTACCGTGGCGTCCAGGAGGCGCTGACCAACGTCGCTCGTTACGCTCCCGGCGCCAGCACCACCGTCGTTCTCAGCTACGGGCCCGATCACACCACCCTGAGCGTCGAGGACCGAGGTGCAGCCTTGCCACCGCCGGCTGGCGCCGGGCTCGCCGATGTCGGAGGCGGACGGGGACTCGCGGGAATGCGCGAGCGGGTGGAACGCGCCGGCGGCAGCATGCAAGCAGGCCCAACTGGAGCCGGCTGGCGGGTCGAGCTGGAAGTGCCCGCAGCCGGACGACTCACGCGGCCTCCGACGGGCCAGCCTGGGATGGCAAACGAAGGCCTAGCGTGAGCGAAGCGCCGATCCGCGTACTGATTGCCGATGACCAGCGAGTCGTGCGCGATGGGCTGACGATGCTGGTCGGGCTGATCGATGGAGTCGAGGTGGTCGGAACCGCCAGCGACGGAATCGAGGCGGTGGAGCGTGCCCGGAACACGCGTCCGGACGTCGTCCTCATGGACCTTCGCATGCCGCGGTTGGAGGGCGCTGACGCCACGCGGGAGATCCGCACCAACCTCCCAGCCACGCAGGTGCTGGTGCTCACGACCTACGCCGACGATGCGTCGCTGTTCCCCGCGCTCGAGGCCGGCGCCCGCGGCTACCTGACCAAGGACGCCAGCGCCGAGGAGATCGAGCAGGCGATCAGAGCGCTAGTCGCCGGCCAGACCCACCTCGACCCGGCTGTCCAACAGCGGCTCATCGCCGCGGTCCTCGACCGCGAGACGACGGTCTCGAGCGCTGGCGCGGGCAACCCGCCCGACGACCTAACCCCGCGCGAAGTGGAGGTGCTCAAGCTAATCGCGACCGGCCTGTCGAACGCCGACATCGCCGAAGCGCTGGTGGTCTCGGCGGCGACCGTCAAGACCCACATCAACCGGATCTTCTACAAGACCGGCGCGCGCGATCGCGCACAGGCAGTTCGGTACGCCTACCAACACGGACTCGCGTGACATCGTCGTGGGTTCGCGCAGCTACTTTCGAATCTGCGAGTAGCAGCGCGCGAGCCCGATACCGGCGCTAACGTGACCGAGAAGCCCGCGACTAACGGCTTTTCCCCTGCAAATAGTGACCTACGGAACCGCAGGTCGGGTTCATCCGCCGGCCGTCCCCATTCGCGGTCCGAACCAGGTGGTCAGCGCTTCAGGGAGTCCGAGGTGGGTTCGGTCTCCGACCCAGGCGACGTATCCGTCGGGGCGGATCAACACGGCGGTGGGAGCGGTGACCGCGCCGAGTACCGGAAGCTCCCAGGGGCCGACATATTCGGCGTCGATCAGTTGGACCCGGTCAGCCCAGGGAGTGAGGTCGAAGCCGCCGGGCTCTCCGAGGTTGAGCAGCACCGGCTTGGCGTCGTGCAGCAGCTCAAAGACTCGGAGCGGCCCGTCGGCGGTCACGAGGTCCAGATCGGGCATCCGGCGTCCGAGCAGTGGGTGTCCCTCGCCGAGGTCGTAGTGAATATCCAGCCCGGAGCTGATCCCGACGAGGCGTTTGCGAGGCTCGTCCATGCTTGCCAGCTCCGACACCACCTCGACCAGGGCCAGCATGCGCTCGTCCTGGCGCTGGAGCGTGGTCAGAGCCATCGTGTGCCGAAGCGTGCGGGCAGCGATGGGGTGGCGCTCGTCGTGGTAGGTGTCCAGGAGGCTCTCCGGGGAGGTCCCGCTGACCACCTGGGCCAGCTTCCACCCGAGATTCACCGCATCCTGCACGCCGAGGCTGAGGCCCTGTCCACCCGCCGGGTAATGCACGTGCGCCGAGTCGCCGGCGAGTAGGACGCGCCCCGCGCGGTAGGTCGCCGCCTGACGTGTCATGTCGGTGAACCTGGAGATCCACGTGGGGCTGTGGACCCCGAAGTCGGTCCCGTACACCGTGATGAGCGCCCGGCTCAGATCGCGCAGCGTGGGCTCGCTCGCGGGTCCGACGTGCTCTTCGGTCACCGTGAGACGTATCGGCCCCTCATCCGCGTAGATCACGTCGCCGTCGCGGATCTCGTACTCGAGCCTGCCCAGGGCGTGGATGCCCCTCTCGTCGCGGCGGACGCCCAACTCCGGCTCCTCGCTCATCTCGACCTCGGCGATCAGGTTGCTCCTCGTCGGATCCCACCCCGGGAACTCGATACCGGCTGCGTTGCGGATCAGGCTGCGTCCTCCATCGCACCCGACGAGATACTGCGCCCGCAGCGGCTCGCCGTCGGAGCGCTGGATGTCGACGCCGGAGTCGTCCTGCGCGAAGCCCGTCACCTCACATCCGTAATAGATCCGCACCGGGAGCTCGGCGATCCAGGCGGCCATGATCCGCTCGATCTGGTTCTGCCAGATCCCGAGCGAGTACGGATGACGTGTCGGGAAGTCGCTCATGTCCAACACGGTCGAGCCGAACGTCGCGACCTGGGCCACCTGGCCCTCCGCGAGGAACCGGTCAGCGACCCCACGCTGATCGAGCACCTCGATCGTGCGCGAGTGAAAACCGCCGGCTCGCGAGTCGGCGAGTACGTGGTCGGGACGCCGCTCGACGACCGCGACGTCGACCTTCGCCAACGCCAACTCAGCCGCCAGCATCATCCCCGCCGGACCGCCTCCGACGATCACCACCGCATGCTCGGTCATACCCGCCCTCCAATCAGATACGTCGAGAAAAACACACGCATTCCGCCGCTCCATTTCCCTAGGTTCTGGCTTGCGGCGGGCGATTATGCGGCATGAATCAAGGCCTCATGAGCGCCTCGGATCGGGTATAAATTGGAAGTGGAGAGGAGCGGGCAACGGCTCCTCCAGTGGGGATCGTGGGCTCCGGGAACGTTCCCGTTTCGCGCGGTGGATCAGACAGTCCGCTGAGCCGACGCAAACTGCGTCGTCCGCCCGTGAGCGCGTCCTGCGTGGTCGACAGGCTTGCCGATGATGCGGATTCGGGTGCCATGCCGGGGCGCGAGCGTTGTGCTGCGCCGTCTCGACCGTTCCGGCCTCGGGTGTTAAGGCGGGCCGGTGAGTCCGTCGGGGACAATTTCGCCATGGCTGGCGAGGTGCTGGGCCTGGACGATCGCGGGTTCGCCTGGATTCGCGGCAGTTTTTCGAGCCCGGACGAGGCGTTCGACACGGCGCGTGCGCTGATTGATGCGTTTGGCGCAGCGAATCGCCTGCCGAGAGTTGGCCCGATCGGGGACTTTGTCCTCCCTCCGGCCGACGGACAGCCGACGCGTGATTTTCAGATGCTCCATTTCGATTTCGGGATACCTCTGGACCCGAAGTTCGATCAGGACGTTGCCCGGTACACCGCTCTATACATTCCGAGCGCCCGCGGGGGTGTTTCGGCGGTCACCCGCCTCGTGCCGGTGGCCCAGCTGCTCAGCCAGCGCGCGTGGCCGCCGTTCGAAGAGCTGGTCGGTCGGTTGACCGCGTACGGCCAGACGCACGGCGCGTGGGATGACGCTCGTGGTTACGTGGAGGGAAGTCTTGCGCGCATTGTTGAAGGCGCGGCAGCGAGCTCACCACAGCTTCCGAGCGTGAAGGCCGAGCCTGATTTTCTCTGCGGCACCGAGTTCGACAGCCTGAGATCCGAGCTCGCCTTCTTCGAACAACATAGCCTCCGTATCCAGGACGTCGAAATCGAGGTCGACTTGAGGCCCGGGGAGCTGCTCGTGTTCGACAACCTCGCTCTTGCCCACGGGCGTCGCGGAACGCGTCGACCCGGGGAGCTGCACCAGCGGGTGTACGGCCATCGGCGAGTCAGCCCGGCTGCTCAATCTGAGCTGCGCGACCGAGTGCTCGGCGCGTTCGACACCGCTCAGCGCGCAGAACGCCAAGCTGTCATCGCCGAGAGACGCCGGCTCATCGCGCGCCCATCAGCTTCGCGAACCGGTGTGCGTCGATGTTCCCACCCGACAGCGTGACCCCAACACGGAGACCGCGGACATCGATGCAGCCGGCCAGGAGCGCGGCGAGCGCGCTCGCGCCGCTCGGCTCACAGACAAGTTTGCAGCGCTCGAAGAGGAACCTCATCGCGGCGATGATCTCTGCGTCCGAGACCGTCACGATGTCCTCGATCAACGGCTGCGCGATCAGGAAATTCAACTCGCCTGGGCACTGGAGCTGCTGACCGTCAGCGATCGTCGGCCCGACGGTAACTGACACGCGCTTCCCCGCACGAATCGAGCGCTGCCAGTCATCGGACGCTTCGGGCTCCACGCCAATGATGCGCATATCGGGGAACCGGGCCTTCGCAGCCAACGCGCATCCAGCCAACAACCCGCCGCCGCCCGTGCAGACAACGAGTACATCGAGCTCTCCCTTGTCTTCGAGGAGCTCCGTGGCAACAGTCGCGGCTCCGGCGATGATCTGCGGATCGTCGTAAGGAGGAACGATTGCAAGTCCACGTCGCCGAGCCAGCTCGACGGTCAGCGCTTCACGATCGTCGCGGTAGCGGTCGAAGGAGACCACCTCCGCGCCATAGGCGATCGTCGCAGCGCGCTTGGACGCCGGCGCATCCGACGGCATCAGAATCGTCGCGCGGCTGCGATGCAGGTGGGCGGCCAACGCCAGCGCCTGCGCGTGATTGCCCGACGAAGACGCGACCACGCCGCGGACTAGGCTCTCCGGGCTAAGTGTCGAAACGTGGTTGTAGGCACCTCGAAACTTGAAGGCCCCGACCCGCTGCATGTTCTCGGCCTTGAGAAACACACGAGCCCCCAATCGCTCATCAAGCGAGCGGGCCTCAAAGACTGGCGTGCGATGAGCGACCCCCTCGAGACGGACGCTTGCGGCCTCGACGTCGATCTGGTCGATCTTGGGCCGTTGAACTCTCGCCTCCATCCGACCAGAACCTCGCTCACCACCCGGATGCAGCCCGTCCTTGCTCACGAAGCCCATGCTCGCACGTAGGTAGCGAGACCTTGTGAGACTCACCGACTTCGAAGCGCTGAGCTTTGACTGCTACGGCACCCTGATCGACTGGGAGGCCGGCATTGCGGCGGTTCTCGACACGTGGGCGAAGACGCGTGGCCTCGATCTCGACGAGGAACAGCTTCTGAGCGCGTACTCCGCGCATGAAGCCGCGACCGAAGCCGGGCTCCCGACCGAGCTGTATCCCGACATCTTGGCTCGCAGCCTCCGGTCTCTCGGCGAGGAGCTCGGAGCCACCGTCAGCGACGAGGATGCTGCCGCCCTCGCGACCTCGGTGCCGGAGTGGCCCGCGTTCGAGGACTCCCATGACGCGCTCAGCTCGCTCTCGACGCGCTTCAAGCTGATCATCCTGTCCAACGTCGACCGCTCATCCTTTGCCGGCTCCGAGGTCCGGCTGGGCGTGGGGTTCACCAGCGTGCTCACCGCGGAGGACATTGGCTCCTACAAGCCGTCACCACGTAATTTCGATGCGTTAGCGGCGGAGGCGCGCCGACTGCATATCGGCGACGGCAAGCTGCTACATGTCGCACAGAGCCTCTTCCACGATCATGTTCCTGCGAAGCGGGCGGGCCTGCCGACCGTCTGGATCAACCGGCGTCACGACCGGCCAGGTTGGGGGGCCACACCAGCACCACCGGTCTCCGTCACACCGGACTGGGAGTTCCCGTCGATGGCCGCGTTCGCCGCCGCGGCGTGCACGGGCGCCTCTAGTTAAACGCATTCAGCCCGGTGGGGTCCTGCAACAATCAACCGATGGGCAGCGATCCGGAGGTACTGATCATCGGTGCCGGGTTCTCGGGCATCGGTATCGCAAGCTCGCTCGACCGCGCGGGTATTTCGGACTATCTGTTGGTTGAGCAGGGCGAGGGCTTCGGCGGTACCTGGTACTGGAATCGTTATCCCGGGATCGCGGTCGACATCCCCTCGTTCAGCTATCAGTACTCGTACGCGAAACGCACGAGCTGGTCCCGGGTGTACGCGCCGGGCGCGGAGCTCCGTGACTACGCAGAGCGGTGTGCGGAGCGCTTCCGTCTGCACAACCGGGTCCGATTCGGGACCAAGATCACGGCGGCGACGTTCGACGAGGAAGACCATCGCTGGCACCTCGAGACCGATCGAGGGGACGCGATCACCGCGCGACACGTGATCGACGCGACCGGCGTCCTGACTCAGCCGAAGCTTCCGGAGATCGAGGGCGTCGAGACATTCGCCGGCGTCACGATGCACACGGCTCGCTGGGATCACGAGCAGCGCCTCACCGGCAAGCGCGTCGCAGTGATCGGGACCGGCGCGTCCGCGGTCCAGCTGATCCCGGCGATCGCGTCCGACGTCGAGCAGCTCACCGTCTTTCAGCGCACACCGATCTGGTGCCTGCCGAAGCTCGACGGGCCGCTACCACGATCGGTGCGGTGGTTCATGACGCGCGTGCCCGGTGGGGCGTCCGCGGCCCGCCTCGTGAGCCAATCGTTCGTCGAGCTGATCTTTCCGCTCGCAGCGCATTACCACCGCATGTTGCGGCTCGGGACCGTGTTTGAATCCACTGCGCGCAAGTATCTGCGTGATCAGGTCCAAGACGCCAAGCTACGGGAGAAGCTGACACCTCGCTATTCCCTCGGTTGTAAGCGACCCGGATTCCACAATGAATACCTCGCGACTTTCAACCGCGCAAATGTCACACTCGAGGCCGATCCGATCGAGCGGATCACCGCCGGCGGGGTTGTCACACAGGGTGGCACCGCGCACGAGGTTGATGTGCTCATACATGCGACCGGCTTCAAGGTCTTCGACCCGGGGAACTTCCCCAAGTATCCGGTCACGGGCCGTGCCGGCCTCGATCTCGAGCGGTGGTGGGACGAGAACCGCTACCAGGCGTATGAGGGCATCAGCGTGCCGGGGTTCCCGAACTACTTCACGATGTTCGGCCCCTACAGCTACAACGGATCTTCGTACTTCAACCTCGTCGAGACCCAGGCTCGCCACATCGTCCGCGCTTTGTGCCACGCACGCTCCAACAACGCGACCCTGATCGAGGTGACGAAGGAGGCGAACGACCGCTACTTCGCGGAGATGCTGCGCAAGCGCGGGCGCCAAATCTTCTGGCAGGACGGCTGCGCGCTCGCTAACAGCTACTACTTCGACCAGCACGGCGACGTACCGCTGCGCCCCACCTCCACGATCGAGACGATGTGGCGCGCCCGGCGGTTCCCGCTCGATGACTATCGGCTCGAGCGACTCCCGATCCGCGCACCAGCAGACACCGTCGCTGCGTAGCATCGTCGCTGACGATCTCGTCGAACGACTTGCGGTCCGGCCGCCGGTGCCGTTTTATCGCGGCGCTCGCCGGCGGTGGCCGCCAGCCGGGCGCCTGCGCGGTTGGCTACGAGCGCCGGCGAACATCCTGGCCACGTCCGGGTCCATGTAGTAGTCGGTGCCGCCGTCGGCGCGCCCGTCGGTCGCGATCGGGAGTACGCGGCCCAGGTGGCGGCTGTAGCGCCCCGGCCAGGCGAGGATGCCGGCGACGCCGTGGGCACCCTTCTCGAGCCTGAGTCGCTTGGCGATGTCCTCGCCGCCAAACCGTTCTCCGGGCGCGTCGGCGAGCAGGTCGAACAGGTCGCGCGCCGGCGGTGCGAGCTTGCCGTAGAGCCAGGCGGCCTGGTCGGCATCGTCTGCCGACCAGGGGCGCGCCTCGCCGTGATGGCGCGACCCGCGCGGGCCTCGACCTCCACGTCCCCATGACGGGGGTGGCCCGCCGGGCTCGGCCGCCAAGAAGGTCGCGAACCACGAGTAGAACTCGGGCACGCGCTCCTCTGGGACGGCGACTGTGACCTGCTTGTCGGGCATCAGACCTCGGTGACGCCGGCATCCTCCGCGGTCGCGCCGCGTTCAGCGGCCTCGCGACGCTCGGAGCACCGGCGCCCGTGGACGCCTCTGTGCTGCGCGCCGTATCGGCCTCTGCGGCCCCGGCCGCGTCCTCCGGCGAGAAACCGGCCGAAGAATGCGTGGAACTCAGCCACTCGGTCCTCAGGGACATCGACCGTGACCTGTTGGTAGTTGGTGCTTGTTGGGGTTTGGCTTGAATCCACTTGACTCCTTACTTGTTTACGCCAGCTAGCCTAGCACAAGTAAATACTTAAGTAAAGATCCATGGCATCCGCCGCCCAACCCGGACTAGCGCTCTTGCGCCGCGCCGAGCCTGCGCTTTACTGGAGCCGGCATGGCGAACACTCGCGAGATGCTGGACGCCTCGCCGACGGGCGTGCCACTCGGGGTGGCTGAGGTCGCAGCGGCGATCGACGCCTGCTTGAACTGCGTCCAAGCGTGCACGTCGTGCGCGGACTCGGATCTCGTCGAACCCGACGTCGCGGAGATGCGGGCGTGCATCGCGCTCTGTCTGGATTGTGCTGATGTGTCCGGCCTCGTGGCCCGGATCCTGTCCCGGCCTGCCCAGTCGGACCACGTCGTCGTTCACCGAATGCTGCGGGCCTGCGTGCGCGCTTGCACGCTCTGCGCCGAGGAGTGCGCCCGGCACGCGGAGCATCATCGTCATTGCGCGATCTGCGCCAAGGTATGTCGCGCCTGCGAGGTGGCGTGCAGGGCGCTGCTCGATGCTGAGGCGTTCGAACAGCTCGAAAAGCTGGCCGGCGGCTGAGCGAGGCTCTTCCATGCCTGTGATCGCGGTTGCCGAAATGTTTGGGATCAGTGGACGACGGGAGGAGCTCACGACACTGCTCGAGCGCTTCGAGCAGTGGTCCGCCGGGAACCCGGGCTGCAGGCGCTACGTGTTCGCGGCGGCAGTGGCAGATCCCACCCGGTTCGTGCTCTTCAGTGAGTGGGAGCGCGAGGAGGACCTCGACGCCCACTATCGCTCCGAGGCATTCGCCAACTTTCAGCTCTCGCTCGACGGCTTGCTGGCGCGACCGAGCGAGCTGACCGTCTACTCGCTCGAGAGTGCCGTCCGGCCAACGGACACTCGACCGATGGATCCGCGGGACGCCGACTAGGTACGTTGCCGTTTACGCCTGCGCCCGGTACCGGAGGCCGTCGAGGGCGATGCGGAGGATGCGTTCGATCTGTGGCGGGTCTGCGGGGATCTTGCTGATCCCCCCCACCATCTGCAACACCTGGGAGAACTCGACGTCCGGCCGGATGGCGCCGGCGTCCTGGGCGCGCTTCAGCAGTGGCTCACCGGCCGAGAACAGCTCCGCCCGACACTCTTTGAACAGCGGCGCGTCCGCGTCGAGGTAGTTCATGAGCTCGTTGGCGAGGGCTCGCTTGGTGGCGAGGTAACCGATCAGGCGCTCGAACCATTGATCGAACGCCTGCCCCGGATCGCCATCGTTGAGCTGTTCGGCGGAGCGGCAGACCTCTTCGACTTCCTTGACGTACAGAGCCTCAAGCAGCGCCTGTCTATTCGGAAAGTGTCGATACAGGGTGCCGATGCCGACGCCGGCGCGACGCGCGATCTCCTCGAGCGCCGTCGCTTCCCCACACTCGGCGAAGACCTCGCGTGCGGCCACGAGCACGCGCGCGTGATTACGCCGCGCGTCTGCCCGCTTGGGGCTACCAGGTGTGATCTGAACGGAAGCTTCGGTGCTATCCATGAGAATTCTGCTTGACAAACGGAGGCCCCCTCCGCTATCTTTACCGGAGGGTTGCTCCGGATATTTCGGAGGCGGCCTCCATTTTAGCTCGAATCCCAGACCTCCACAAGATGAACAACACGAAACCAGCTTCCAGCACTTCTCCCGCCTCCGCGAGCCGGCGGCTCGCGCGCGCCGTGGCCGCTGTCAGGACCCAGATGGGGCACCGCGGACTCGGCGATGGTCGTCTCGCAGCGGTTGGCGACGCGTTGCGTGCGCGCCGCGCCGGCGACCGGCTGCTCGGCGTTCCGCGGCTTCCCGGCCTCCAAGGGGGGTTGCGATGAGACAAGGTCCCCTCGCCGGACGCTACCCCGCCGCCGCGGCGATGGTGATCTTCGCCCTGGTTCCATTCCTGGCGCTGTCGGCAGCGATGCAGCCGCTGACGACGATTATCGGCGGGCAGCTGCACATGAGCGCGCAGACGATGAGCCTGGGCTTGGGCATGGCGAACGCCGGCTACGCCGTGGGGACGGTTCTCGCGGTGCAGTTCGCCCAGCTTCTGCCGCAGCGGCGGATGATGGTCGGGTACGCGGCGCTGCTCGTGGTCGGGTCGGTGCTCGCGGCGGCGGCACAGAACCCGGCGATGTTCATCGCCGGGCACGTGCTGCAAGGCCTGTGCACCAGCCTGCTGCTGATCGCGGCCGTTCCGCCGCTGGCGATCGGCTTCGGGCTGCCCAAGATCCGCTCGACGGCGGTGATCATGAACGTCTGCATCTTCGGCGCGGTCGCGCTCGGGCCGACGATTGGCGGCATCCAAGCCAGTGCCCACGGGTGGCGCCCGCTGTTCTGGATCACCGCCGCGATCTCCCTGGCGGCATTGGCGCTCTCGGTGTTGACGTTTGAGGACGCCCCGCCGGCCGATCGGGACGCGCCGCGGGACCCCCTCGCCCTCGGACTAGCGGCGGCCGGATGCGTGGCCGCGTTCTACGGCGCCTCGGAGCTGCTCACCCACCCCTTCCTCGACCCCCAGACGATCATCCCGCTGGCCGTCGGTCTGGCGCTGATCGTCACCCTGATCGTCTACCAATACCGCGCGCGCCGCCCGCTTTTGACGATCCGCAGCATGCTGACCAGCACGGTGCCGGTCGCGGGGATTGTTGTGGCGTTGGCGGCAGCCGCCGCCTCGGTGACCGCGACTGCCCTGACCGCCGGTGCGCTGGCTCCGCACTACGGGCCGCTGCACCTTGGGCTGCTCTTCCTGCCCGAGCTTGCCGGTGCCCTGATCACTGCGGTGGTCCTCGGCGTGGTCCTCCAGAAGCGCACGCTGCAGTATCTGCCGCTCGCGGGGATGGCTTTCCTCGCGGCCGGAATCGCGGTGTTCCGCATCCAGGTGCCGCCGACGCAGGCGCTGGCTCTGATCGGCTCGGCGCTGACCGGGATCGGGCTCGGTGCGGCGGTCGCACCGGCGTTGTTCGTCGCCGGCTTCTCGCTGCCGGCCGCAAGCCTGCAGCGCGTGTTCGCGATCGTGGAGCTGCTCCGCGCGGTCGCGGCATTCATGATCGCCCCGGTGTTCGCGCACGTCGCCGCCACGGTCGGCGGTAACCCGAGCACCGGCACCGGGATCGTTCTGTGGATCGGGCTCGCGATCGCGATCAGCGGGGCGGCCGCAGCAGTCCTGCTGTATGCACTCGGCGGCGCGCGGCCGCAGACGCCCAACCTGGCGCGCTTCATGGACGGTGAGGGTCCCGCGTGGTACTCGCCGCCGCTGCTGGCCGCAGTCCGCAACCGCCCACGCCACCGTGCGCTCGCCGAGGAGCCCGCTCGGCCATGACCGCCGACACCGACAACGAAGCGCGCGGCCCGGTCGTATTCGCGTACGACGGCTCGGAGCTGGCGAAACTCGCCATCGACGAGGCCGCACGCCAACTGACACCGGGACGGGACGCCCTCGTACTCACCGTCTGGCACCCGTTCGACGTCGGGTTCGTGCCCGCGCGCGGGGTTCGATTCGACGCGGCACAGATCTCCGAAGTCAGGGAGGCAGCCGAGCAAACCGCAGCCGATGGAGCCTCGCTGGCCCAACAAGCGGGCTTCGACGCGCGCGCCATGGCAGCCGAAGCGGCACCGGCCTGGAAGGGGATCGTCAAGGCCGCCGACGAGCACGACGCGAGCCTCATCGTGCTCGGCTCTCACGGCCGCACAGGGCTCGCCAGCGTGCTGATCGGAAGCGTCGCCGAGGCCGTTGCGGCTCACTCGCGACGGTCCGTGCTGATCATCCACCGGGGCGACCGACAGGATGCAACCGCGGGTCACGCCAACGTCGAGAACGAGCCGGAGCCGACATGAGAACGCTCGACCGCTCCCGTGACCATGGGGCAACCACATATGGCGCCGACCGCCGGCAACCGAAGACCGACGACACGCCCGCCCGGCGCCGGACCCTGCAGCTGGTAGCCGACGGGGTCATCGCCAGCTACATCCACGACATCACGCATCCTCGCGGCCACCGCATTCGGGCCCCGAGGAATCAGCTGTCGCGCCTCAGACTCGACTGAGTAAAGCCCGCTTCGCTACTGAGAACCGGCGCTCACCGCTGCAGGTGGACGAGGCCCCGGAACGGGCCTCGTCCAGCCTGCTCAGGCGATCAGTGAACGGTGGTCGCTATGACCTTGAGCTTGACGCTCGCGTCGAGGCTCGGGCGGGAGGGGTTGCGCGCCTTCACGCGGCAAACCGTGCCGCCCTGGACGGAACCGTGGAACAGGATCTTGATCTTGCCGGGGTCGACCCCGGTGATCTTCCACGTGCACGAGTACTTCGCGTTCTTGAACTGGAGGGCCTCCGGATAGCCGACATTGACCGTCCTGGTGGTCCGCCCGTACAGGGTGATCGTCTTGCTATGCGTATGGCGGACCTTGGCCGCCGAAGCACCGGTACCGAGCGCGACAGGAGCGACGCTCAGCGCAGTGACGCAGGCGACCGCAGTCACCGCAGCCAGGCGTCGCTTGAGACGGCCGCTCGATCCGATTGTGCTCCGTGTGAGCATTGATTCCCCCTTGTAGGTAATTGGCTCTGGGACCTCTTCCAGCCCTGGCCCCCGATACCGGAGACCCTACCAATGGCGCCGCTGGAAATGTGAGAGATCAGCGGGCCGGCTCCGCCGCGGTTGACGATTCACACAGACCTCTCAGGTCCGCCTCACGGAGCTCTCAGCGCGCCCCGGCATCGTGGGACCAACCGGCTACCCACGATTCAGCAGAGAACGAAGGGATCAGTCCATGTTCACCCGCAGACTCATCAGGTCCATCGCAACCGGCGCCGCGGTCATCGCAATCGGGGGCGGCGCGTACGGCATCGTCAGCGCAACCGCCAGTAACGGCTCGGGCACCGCGACAACCGTCGCATCCGCCTCGGCAACATCAGGACAACCCGTGTCCACCGGCGGGGGATCCAACGCTCGGTCTGGACCCGCCGCAGGAGGATCGTCCGGCACAGTCGACAGCGTGTCGACGTCGGGCTTCACGCTAACGACAGGCGCGGGTCAGAAGGTGACCGTCAAGAAGGTGTCCACGACCAGCTACAAGAAGGGGACAAGCTCGACCTCGGCGAGCGCCGTCAAGAAGGGCGAAAGCGTCCTCGTACTCGGGACGACCAACGGAACCACCATCACCGCCAGCCAGGTGATCGTCCAACCCGCCGGCAGCGACGGACCTGCGGCTTCCTCGGCGGCAGGGGTGGTCCCGTTCCAACCGGGCGCATCCTCCACCTCAAAGCAGGTCGGTCAGATCCCGGCGAACTACAGCCAGGGGTCCGGGACGATCGTCAGCGGAACGAAAGCCAACAAGGCGACAGAGGCTGCGTTGAGCGCGTACCCGGGAAGCGTCGTGGACCGTGTCGTGCAGCTGAGCAACGGCGAGTACGAGGTCCACAACATCGGCGTCAACTGGCCGCACCACGTCTTCGTCAACCAGGACTTCAAGGTCATCGGCGCCAATTAGCCGCGCACCAGACGCCACACGTCGGTGTCGGTAGGGTCGGTCGATCCCTACCGGCACCGACACGATCCCCACCGGGTTGACCGAGGCCGAGGCCGCGCGCCGGCTCGAGGCACGCGGCGAGCTTCCGCGCCGACATTCGAGCCGCTCATACGCGAGCATCGTCCGCGCCAACACGATCACGATCCCCAACGCGATCCTGTTCGTGTTCGGCGTGCTGACGATCGTGTTCGCGTCGTGGCGGGACGCGCTGTTCGTCGGGATCCTCGTCTCGAATATCGCGATCGGGTCGTTTCAGGAGATCCGCTCAAAGCGTGCGCTCGACCGGCTCGCTGCGCTAGTCGCCCCGGACGCGGTTGTGGTCCGCGACGGGGCCGACCACCGTGTGCCGGTCGACCACGTCGTGGTGGGAGACCTGGTTCGCCTGTCCCCCGGCGACCAGGTGGTCGCCGACGGAACACTCGTGAGCGCCGACGGGCTGGCGCTCGACGAGGCCAATCTGACCGGCGAGTCAGAGCTCGCCGTGCGGGGCCCCGGGGAACCCGTTTGGTCGGGCTCGTTCGCGGTCGAGGGGGCCGCGTTGCTCGAGGCCACGGCCGTCGGTCCGGACAGTCGCGCGGAGCGAGTGACCGCAACGGCGCGGACCTTCCGCCATCCGCGCTCGCCGCTCGAGCGCGCGAACGACCGGCTGCTGCTGTGGCTTGTGGTCCTGTCGGTGCCGCTGGCGATCGCGCTGACGGTGTCGGTACTTGCCCGTAGCGGGACGGCCGCCGCGCATGTGCAGGCGATCACGGCCGGCATCGTCAACATCGTTCCCGAGGGGCTGATCCTGCTGATCAGCATCACGGCGGCGGTGTCGGCTTTCAAGATCGCCCAGCGCGGTGTGCTCGCACAGCAGCTCAACGCGATCGAGTCGCTTGCCTCCGTTGACCTCATCTGCACCGATAAGACCGGCACCCTCACCGAACCGACGCTGCGGGTCGTCGGGGTCGTGCCCGCCCGAGGAACGGACGAGGCGTCCGTTGGGAGGGCGCTCGCGACATACGCCGCCAGCGCCCCATCTCGAAACCTCACCCTTGACGCGATCGCGGATGCAGGGCTGGCGGAGGTCGCGCAGCGCGAGGTTGTCGGTCAGGTGCCGTTCTCCTCCCGCCGGCGCTGGAGTGCACTCGATCTGGGTGACGAGCGGCTCGTGCTGGGGGCTCCAGAGCGGTTCGGCGACGGCAACCCGGAGCTCGAGCAGAAGGCGCGCGAGGAGGCGAGCGCCGGCAGGCGTGTGCTCGAGCTCGGCCGGAGCGACTCGCAGCTGCCGACCGACGAATCGGAGCCGCGATTCCCCGATGATGTCAGGCCACTTGGTCTTGTCGTGCTCGCCGAGCGCCTGCGCGCCAACGCGGCCGAGACCACGGCATTCTTCACCGACCAGGGGGTCGAGTTGAAGGTGCTCTCGGGCGATGCGCCCGCGACGGTGGCGGCGATCGCTCGCGATGCCGGGGTACCCGGATCGGCGCCGGCGCTCGACGGCGAGAAGCTGCCGTCCGACCCCGAGGCGCTGCGTGAGGCCATCCAGTCAGCGCCCGCCGTCGGGCGGATCTCTCCCGAGGGCAAGTCTGCCGTGGTGGGGGCGCTCGCCGACGCCGGTCGATATGTCGCGATGGTCGGCGACGGGGTCAACGACGTGCCGGCCCTCAAGGAGGCACGCCTTGCGATCGCCCAGGGCTCGGGTGCGCAGATGGCGCGATCGGTCGCCGATCTCGTGCTCGTGCGCGACGACTTCGGCGTGGTACCCGGGATGGTCGCCGAGGGGCGCCAGATCCTTCGCAACATCCAGAGGGTCGCCCGCCTGTTCATCACCAAGTCGGTGTTCACGGCCGTACTGGGACTGGCGATTGGGATCCCGACCGGCGTCTTCCCGCTCCTGCCGCGCCAGTTCACAATCGCCTCCACGGTCACGATCGGCATCCCCGCGTTCCTGCTCGCGCTGGCGCCGAGCTCCGGTCCGTGGCAGCCGGAGCGCTTCGTGCGGTCGGTCGCCCGCTTCGCGATCACGGCCGGAGTCGCGATCGGGGTCGGGATCGTCGCCGGCTACCTGATCGCGCGCTACGGATTCGATCTTGGCCTCACCCGTTCGCGGACGGTGGCCACGGCGATAGTGGTCGTCTGTGGGCTGGCCGTTGTGATGCGGCTCGAGACGGGCGGCGGGCGACGGCGCCTGGCACTCGCCGGGCTATGCGGGCTGATGCTGCTGCTGTTCGCCCTCGCATTTGTCGTCCCGTTCCTGCGCCACTTCTACGAGCTCTCGACCCCCACCGGCGACATCGTCGCCGCGTGGGCCGTGGGGTCCGTGATCGGGATCGGCGGAATGCTGGCCGCGCTGCGCCTGTTGCGGATCTGAGCAGTTCTTACTGATCTCGAAGCTCGAGTTGAACCGGCTCATATATGCGCGGGGCAGATTAGACGTGATGACTTCTCTGGGCCACATCGCGTCCGCGCCTCAGATCCGGAGTTTCGCCCTGCCCACCCACGCGACCGGCAACGTACGGCTGCGACTCCTACCGAGCGGTGATGGATGGTCGCTGGTCGGGCGGGACGGAAAGGTCGTGTTCGAGGCGCTGGGCACCGGCGGACGGCGGGAGTGTCTGAGATTCGCCCAGGCGCACGGCGTGCTCGCAGTGTTCAGCTGAGGCCAGCGGACGTAGTCGGTTAGGGTCCTCACATGGCGGACTCAAATGGAGCGGTGCTGGTGACCGGCGGGACCGGATTCCTGGGTGGATGGTGTGTCGCCTCGCTGCTCGAGCGCGGGCACGACGTGCGGACGACGGTCCGTGACCTGGCGCGCGAGCAGGCGGTGCGCGACACCGTCGCGGCAGCCGGCGCCGATCCCGGCTCGCGGCTGACCGTCCTCGCTGCCGATCTGAATTCCGATTCGGGCTGGGCGGACGCCGTGGCCGGTTGCCGATACGTGCTCCACGTGGCGTCCCCGTTCCCGCCGGAGCAGCCGAAGGACCCCGACGAGCTGATCGTGCCGGCCCGGGACGGGGCGCTCCGGGTGCTGCGGGCTGCGCTCGACGCCGGCGTCGAGCGGGTGGTGCTGACGTCGTCGATCGCTGCGATCCGCTCAGACAGGCCCAGCTCCGAGGCTGAGCCGTACACCGAGGCGGACTGGACCGACGGCAATGATCGCTCGCGAACGCCTTACGTCCGCTCCAAGACGCTCGCCGAGCGGGCCGCGTGGGAGCACGTTGAGGCCGCCGGCGCGAAGGATCGTCTGGCCACGATCAACCCGGGGGCGATCATCGGCCCGGCCCTCAACGACGACCACTCCTACTCGCTGCAGTCGATCCAGCGACTGATCGACGGCATGCCCGCGGCACCCCGTCTGGGGTTCACGTTCGTGGATGTGCGTGACGTGGCGGACCTGCACATTCGAGCGCTCACCAATCCGGCCGCCGGCGGTGAGCGCTTCATCGCCGCCGACGAATTCCTGTGGGTGGCACAGGTTGCGGCGATCCTCCGCGAGCGCCTCGGCGACGCGGCCAAGAAGGTGCCGACACGCGTGGCGCCGAACGTGCTGGTCCGCGCGATGGCCCTGTTCGACGGCGGGCTCCGGTCGGTCGTCAGCGAGCTGGGGCAGCAGTCGTGGTTCTCGAGCGAGAAGGCGCGCACCACCCTGGACTGGACGACGCGCCCCGTGGAGGACTCGATCGAGGATTGCGCGCGCAGCCTGGTTTGACCGCAGGTCGGCCCGCCGGGGGCGACCGGCGCCACCACCCGACCCGCCCAACGCTACGGACGTAGGCGCAGGTACGCGCCCATCCGGCCGAGCAGGACCGGTGGTGCGGCCCGCTCACGGGCAGGGTCGAGCTCGGCGTAGATCGACTCCACGTTGACGACGATCCGCTCGGGGTCCCCCCAATCCGCGAACTCCCCCAGGTCGATGTCGATCGCGGCCTCGGACGCGGGCATACCGGCGCGGTGACGCTCCGTGGCCTGATCGCGAACGTACTCCAGGTAGCGGCGAACCTGACGCGGCCCCTCCTTGTCCGTCACCGGCCCGTGCCCGGGGACGATCGTGTCCACATCCATGCTCTCGATGTGCTCGCAGGCGGCAAGCCAGTTCGATACCGGGCCGGCCCACATGATCGGTGTGCCCCCGACGAACAGGATGTCCCCGGTGAACACCGCACGGGCATCCGGGACATGCGCGATCACATCGCTTCGCGTATGGGCGGGCCCGAGCTCGAGCAGCTCGACCCGCCGGCCACCGACATCCACCGTAAGCGATCCCGTGAAGGTTCTGCTCGGCAGGCGCAACTCGATGCCGTCGAACTGGAACGAGCCGAACGCGTGGCGCACGAAGCTGCTCAGGTCTGCGTCGAGGTCTGCGTCGGCGAGGGCGGCCATCAGCGACGGAGGCACCTCCTGCATGTCCTCGATCGCGGCCTGTGAGGACACGATCTCGGCGTCAGCCGGCACGAGCTGGTTGCCATACCAGTGGTCCCCGTTTCCGTGGGTGTTGAGCACCTGCCGGATCGGCCGCGGATCGGTCAACGGACGCATCGCATCGAGCATCTCGCGTGTTAATGCGAGGTCGAACAGCGTGTCGACGAGCAGGGAGCTGTCGTCCGCGACCACCAGGCCCGCATTGCTCAGACCCCATCCGCCATCCGGCTGCAGGAATGCGAACAGCCCGTCGCCGAGCTCGCACAACCCGCGTCGATATGGGTCCGCCATCAGGTGTCAGGCCCGGCGTTGGCGCCCAGCGCGTTCAGCCACGCGCGTATCGAGCGACCCGCCAGCGTGATCTGACCTTCCTCGTAGCCGGTCGTGGCCATCGCCAAGGTAATCCCGTTGATCGTCGACCAGCCGAATTCGATCCCCGTTCCAGACGGGGCGAACCGTGCGATCGGCTGTCCCTGCTGCAGAATCGAGCCGGGACGCGCGAGGTCGGTGATCTGCTCGGCGACGTACTGCACCCTCCCGGCATCCGGTCCCTCCAGCAGCTCCCAATAGACCAGCGGTTGGCCGGCGTACCAGCCGGGCTCGACCGCCAGGATCTTGATCCGGCAGGGCGCCAGAATCGGGGCTCCCACCGGCATGCTCGCGTCCACGCCCTGGTCGGTCCGCTCCCACACGCTCACGAACCGCAGCGGATTGATGTAGCCCGCGCTCGTCACAGGCGCGTAGACCAGTGCGAGCTTGAGCTCCTTCCTGATCTGCGTCAGCGGCGGCGCATGGGCGTGGACATCCCCTACGGGATCGGCCGGCGTAACCGCGGGCGCCTGCGAGCCGGCGGTCGGCTCGATCGCGTGAGGGCGGGCCTTGGGGATTCCGCTTCCGCCGCCGCTCCCGCTGCCGCCACCGCTGCTGGGATCGGCAGCTCCTCCGCACCCGGCGAGGATGAGCATGGCGAGCACGACCACGGCGCGCGTGACCATCTGTCTGCGAGGCGGTTCGATCGATGCCAACACGGTTGTCCTGATCTCGTTCCTGCCACCTCCGGCCAAGCGGCGACGTTCGAACAAGAGCCCCCAGACAAGCTAACAGTCGACCACTCCCCCGGCGCTGCCTGCAGGCCGAGGCTCACGCCCTCACTCGGGGCGGTTACGCTTCGGAAATGGCACTCGTCGGCCCAGCGCCGATCTCGTTCAACCCGCTGCAGCGCCTGACGTCGGACCTGCTTGCCGAGCGCCGCACAGAGGTGCCGTTCCCACCCGGCGACACGTCGTTCAGCATCCGTCGCACCCGCCGGTTCGCCGAGTGTCCGCTGCCGGTGCTGCTCGATGCCTACAAGCGCTACGGGCCCGTGTTCTCGATGCGGATCTTCCACGGCAACGGGGTGTTCATGATCGGCCCCGAGGCCAACCACTACATGACCGTTTCGCACGCCTCGCAACTTCAGCTGGCGCGAGGGTCACCTGGGCGATCTCACCCCGTTGCTCGGCGACGGCCTGCTGACGATCGACGGGGACTTCCATCGTCGCTCGCGGCGGATCATGCTGCCCGGCCTTTCATCACGAGGCGATCGCCGGCGCGCTCGAGACGATGGACGCCGAGATCGACCGGCGCGCTCGAGGGCTGGCGGGACGGCGCCAGGGTCGACCTCTACTACTGGACCCGGCGGCTTGCGCTGCGGATCGCGATGCGGGCCCTGTTCGGCTTCGATCCGGACGCGGCCGGCCGCGAGGACCGACGTCGCCAGGGGGATTCGAACAGGGCCTCGGCTTCTGGTCCCGCGACTACTTCCTCCAGGTGATGCGGGGGCCGCGGAGCCGTTCGCGCAGATGCAGGAGGCCCGGCGAGCGCTCGACGCGGTGATCTTCAACGAGATCGCCCGGCGGCGGCACACCGGCGAGCGCGGCAACGACGTGCTCAGCCTGCTGCTCGATGCGTCCGACGAAGAGGGCGAGCAGCTGAGCGACCAGCAGATCCGTGACGAGGTGATGACGCTCCTGTTCGCGGGCCACGACACGACCACGTCGACGATCGCGTTCATGTTCTACGAGCTCGCACGCCAGCCGGATATTGTCGCCGCGCTGCGCGAGGAGCAGGAGCGCGTGCTCGGCGGTGAACGGCCCGATGCGTCGATGCTGATGAGCGGACAGCTCGAGCTGCTCGAGATGGTCCAGGACGAGACGCTGCGGATGTACCCGCCCGCGTGGATCGGCCCACGCAAGTCGATCGACACGTTCGAGTTTGCCGGCAAGACCGTCCCCGGCGGCGCATACGTCACCTACAGCTCGTGGGTCTCCCACCATCTCCCCGAGGTGTTCCCGGAGCCCGAGAGGTTCCGTCCCGAGCGGTTCGCGCCCAGACCGCAAGGCCGCGCTGCCCGAAGGGCGCATACGTCCCGTTCGGCGCCGGCTCGCGGATCTGCATCGGGATGCGCTTCGGGCAGCTCGAGGTCAAGGCGATCGCATCCGAGCTGGTGCGGCGCTACGACTTCTCGCTCGCGCCGGGCTATGAGCTGCGCACCCGCCAGATGCCGACGATCGGCCCTCGTGACGGGATGCCGCTGGTCGTCCACCGGCGGGCTCGCGTCCCCGCGGCGGCCTGAGCTCGAGCTCAGCCCTGCTCGTCCCGCTGGACGCGGTTCCACTCGACCCAGCCAGTCCCCGTCCTGCCATCGGCGGCGCGCACACGGCACATCGCCCGCGGGAACAGCGAGACGCGTCCGTCGGGCGCCTCGAGCCGCAGCGCGCCGAAGCCGAGCGGCTGCACGTCGACCTCGAGCCGGTCCGGCCCCGAGACGATCCGGGCGCGCTCGATCAGCCCGTTGCCCGTCAACGTCCTCGCTCGCATCCACCGAGGTGATCTCGGCGATCGTCCCGCCCCGCTGGACGTAGCCGACGCCGAAGCCGGGTAGCTGGGGATCGCCACCGCGTGCGTGTGCGTCCCGTCGTCGAAGTGGAGCGCGCTCCACATCCAGTCGAACTCCCACCAGTCGCGCGAGCCCCAGGAATGGTCTCGCTGGCCCCGTCCCGAGAACTCGATCGCCTCGTCGCCGATGCGCGCCGTGCCGGTGACGCGACATGGGATCTCGTACCGTGTGCTCTGGCGCCAGGCGTAGGGGATGCCGGAGGTCTCCCAGGTCAGATCGATCTCGACGTCGATCGGTTTGCCGTGCTCGTTTCGGAGCGGCGCCGACTCGTCCTCGTGAGCCTCGGCGGTGCCTCGCACCGTGACGCGGAAGCGCTCGAGCGGCTGCTCGCAGCGCTGCTCGGCATGCAGGCCGTCGATCTCGATCGCCTGAGAGTCATCATCGAAGTCCGGCAGCGGCGCGCGGGGATCGACCAGCATGATCGAGGGGCGCCCGGGCCCGCAGATCGCCGCGGTGTAGAGGCTGACTTCCTGGTTGGGGAGCCGGCCGAGCCGCACGTAGAGCCCGAGCGACTCGTCCTCGCTGACTGCGTCGAAGTACCACGACTCGTTCCACAGCGGCTCGGGGCCGGCGGGGTGACGTCCCTCGTCCGCGGCCTCGGGACGCAGCGGAACGAGCGGAGCCGAGCTGGTCACCGGAAGGAGCGACAGCGCGTCGAGGTCGAGAATCTGCTGGGCGTTGCGCTCGAGCGAGGTCATGAACATGTCATCACCGCGGTCGGTCCGCTCGACCACCATCGACGCGACAACCACCATCCCGATCCCGGCGAACGTCTGCCGGCGGTACCCATCCCAGCATTGCTCCCACGACAGGCTCCTCACGCCGTGAGCCGCGAGCTCGTCGTGGTAGAGCCGCACGAGCTCCTCCTCGTGAGCGCGTCGATCCTCCAGGCCCAGCGAATTGCCGATGAAGTAGCTGGCGTCGAGCATCGGCGCTCCCCAGCCGACCGTCTGCCAGTCGACGACCCTGCAGCCGCCCTGCGCGAACAGGAGGTTGTCCAGCCGGTAGTCGCCGTGGACGAGGCCGAGCGGCGGGGTGCGCTCGGCGACCCAGGCGTCCCATACTGGAACGAACCGGCTGCAGACCTCGATGTGCTCGGGCGCGACGCGATCGCCGTAGCGCTCGGTGAAGCCGGCGAACAGCGCCTTCAGCATGTCGACCGTGAGTGGGTTCGGCTGGTTCAGGTAGTCGGCGGCTCCCAGCGCGTCGTCGCCTAGCACCGGAGCGTGGACGCGCGCGAGCGCGCGCAGCGCGGTGCTGGCTTGCTCGATGCTGCAGCCGGCGATCTGGTCGCCCTGGACGCCGTCGGAGATGTCCTCGAGCACGAGCGAGAACCATCCCTCAGCCGGGTCGTACTCGGCCAGATGGCAATGGGGAAGCGGCGCCCCGATCCGGGGCCCGAGGTTGCGGTAGAACGCGACCTCCCGGAAGTAGAGACCCATCCCGACGCCCGTCCCCCGGCTCGTCGGATCGGTGGAGGCAAGCTTTACGACGACCGATTCCGGGGGACCGCCCGGGGGACCGCCCGAGCCCGTCGGCCACGAACCTCACCCGGTGGCTGTGGCTCATCTGGCCCGTGCCGATCCGCTCGGTGCCGCGCAGCTCGACCCCACTTCGGCCGAGGACGTCGCCCAGCCACTCCGCCGTCAGCTCGTCGACCGTCCGGATCAGGCTGCCTGCGCCCACCCGTCGCACAATAACGCCGCGTTCTGCTTCGATCAGGAGATGGACGTCGTGGAGTTCGATCTCCTAACCGACGAACTGCGCGCCGAGCTCGAGGGCGACGAGCCGGACCCGTGGGATGCCGCCCGGGTGCGCCCTCTGGAGTGGCGACCCAAGGAACAGCACGTCGCGCTGAGGGACGACCGCGGCCGGCTGGTCGCGTCGGCCGGGATGCTCGTCGCCGAGGTCTCCGCGGGAGACGAACGGTTTGCGGTAGTCGGGCTCGGCGGCGTGTTCGTGAACGGCGAGCACCGAGGGCGCGGACTCAGCCTCCGCGTGATCGAGGCCGCACTGGCCAAGGCGGGAACGCTTGGACCGGATCACGTCATCCTGTTCTGCCACGAGGACCGCGCGGAGCTGTACCGCCGGTTCGGGTTCGGGGAGGTGGCCGGCGGGTCCTGGTCGAGCAGCCCGAGGGTCAAGCCGGATGCCGATGCACACGATGTGGCGGGCGCTTCGGCCGGGCGCGAGCTGGCCGGGCGGCCCGGTCGTCGTCCACAGCCTGCCGTTCTGAGCGCTCAGGCGCTCGGCGTCAGCAGGATCACCGGGATCGGGCGACCCGCCTTCTCCGCGTATTCCCGGAACTGCGGCGAGCGCCCCGCGATCTCGCTGAACAGGCGCTCGCGCTCGTCTCCCTCCGCCTCGCTGGCGACGACGGGGATCGTCTCGGAACCGACCTCGATCGTCGTCTCAGGGTGAGCCATCAGGTTGTGGTACCAGTCGGGATTCGTCGGGGCTCCCCCCTTCGACGCAAACACGACGTAGCGGTCGCCGTCCTCGATGTAGGCAAGCGGGTTGATCCGGTTGGCCCCGGACTTCGCTCCGATGTGATGAAGAGCACCAGCGGCATCTGCTCGAACATGCCGCCGACGCGCCCCTGGTTCGCGCGGAACTCCTCGATCACTTGGGCGTTGAAGTCATTGTGCTGATGTCGACATGGCTTACTCCTCTCGCTCAGGACACTATCCACGTTTGCGTTCCGCGCGCCGCCGGCACAGCCCGCGCCTGTACCCGGTCCATCCACATCTCCCAACGACCCGACCGCGGAGTCCCGGCCATCATGGAAGCGATACGGCCGGCGTCCCTCGAATTCCTCATGCGCAGCGCGGCACACCCCGCCGAGCACCGACGCGATCCTCCGGCGCGGCCAGCCGAGCGCGTCCTCAATCTCCGGAAACGGACGCGGCCGATCGGGACGGGTGGCGAGCTCGCCGAGCAGCTCGCGCATCAGCTCGCTGCAGCGGTCGTGGAAGCGCTCGATCTGCTCGGGCTCGTGCATCGCGTTGGCCGGTGCGTGCTCGGCACGTGCACGCCGGTACGCCTCGCGGCGCCGCCACCGCGTGCCCAGCGCCCGGGCGCACGGCCTCCCGGATCCTCCGCCGTCGAGGGCACGACGCCGACGACGGCCGCGCCGGCGGCGTGGTACGCGGACGACCCGCGCCGCGACCTCGTCGCCGAGCCGATCGCGCACACCTGACTCAGCAGCTCGTACGGAACGCCGGGCGCGAGCTCCGAGCCGCCGGCCCGCCGCCGCGCGCCCGCTCGACCAGCTCGGAGAACCCGAGCCGGAGAACATCTCCCCGTAGCCCGGCGGGCGAGGTAGATCGTCAGCTGCGAGGCGAGCTGCCTGATCGCGCCGCTCGCCCGGGTCGACCGCGACCGAGTACCCAGACCGCGACCGGTGGCGGCGTTCTGCCGGCCGCGGCCGCCGCCTCCGAGCGCCGCGCCCGACGGCGGCTGACGTGCTCCGGGGTCACCAGGTTGAGCACGACCTGGTCTCCGAGCTCGGCCGCGACCCACGTCATCGCGGGACCGAACGCCGCGACGCAGATTCGCGTCTTTCGGGATCGGGCGCCGAAGCCGAAACCCGTTCGTCTGACGAGCTCGCCCCGTAACTCGGAGCGCTCCCCGGCGAGGATCGGGCGCAGCGACTCGATCGTCTCCCGCATGCGCACGGCCGGGCGCTCCCACGAGCGGTCGTGCCAGCCCGACGACGATCATCGGGCTGGAGGCGCCGAGCGCGAGGTCGACGGAGCTGCCCGTCAGGTGCGCGACTGAGGAGACGGCGAACGCGAGCGCCGCCGGGCTGCGCACACCTGCCGCCAGCGGGCCGAGCGTGAGACGCAGCCGATCGGTGCGATCGCCGATCGCGGTCGCGAGGGCCACCGCGTCGAAGGTGACGAGCTCGCCAATCCACAGGGCCTCGAGGCCGGCCTGCTCGCACCTCGAGCGCGATCTGGAGCGCCTCCTCGTCGGGGCGATCGAGCCAGTAGGGCAGCACGCCCTCGATCCGCCGGCCCCCGGCGTCGGCGCTCATACGGTCGCGGTGTCCGCCGGCTGGCCGAGCAGGACTCGGCCCTGAAGCTCGCGGGAGGCCGCGTTGACCTGGAAGTGGGCCGTGGCGGTGAACGCGTCGCGGAAGCGCCGCTGCAGCGGCGAGCCGTCGTAGATCACCGACCCGCCCCCGAGGTCGTACAGCGCACGCACCGACCTCGGCGGAGGTCCGCGTTGCATCCGTGGCGGCGAGCCGCAGGCCGTTGCGGAGCTCGACCGGCACCGGCGCCGGCGCTCCTGGGCAGGCGACCCAGGCGTCCTCGATCGCCTGGTAGAACCCGGCACGGGCTGCCGCGCAGCGCGGCCTCGGCCTTCGCGACCGCCGCGTGCGTGGCGGAGCGCTCGGCCAGCGTCCGCGTCGATCCCAGACCGACCTTGTCGACCGCGAGCTCGACGAAGTCGTCGATCGCCCCCCGCGCGTTCCCGAGCGCCGCCGCGCCGATCGAGAGCGCGAAGAAGCCGAACAGCGGAAACCGGTACAGCGGTCGGTCGAACACCGGTCCGGCGAACAGCGAGAACGCGTTCTCGGCGGGCACGAACACATCCTCTGCCGACCGCATCGTGACTGCCGGTCCCCCGAAGCCCGAGCGTGTGCCAGGTGTCGAGCACGGTCGAGCCTGCTCCTTGGGGAGCGCGACCACGATCGGCCTCGGTCGCTCGCCGTCGCCGCTCGGCTCCGCCGGCATGCAGCCCGCGAACAGCACGATCGAAATGCCGAGATCCCGCTGCAGAAGGCCCATCGCCCCGAGACGCTCAGGCCACCGTCGACGCGACGGGGCGGTGCCCCGCGGTGCCCACACGCCGGCGGCAATGCTCGATCGGGAGCACCGAACAGCTCCGTCCCTCGGCGCCTCGGGCAGATAGCCGGCGAGCAGGCTGCTCGTCGCCCGCGATCGAGACGCACCAGCCGACCGAGGCGTCGCCGCGGGCGATCTCCTCTGCGCAGCGGAGCGTGACGGCCGGGGAGCTCCGGGGCGCCCACCTCCGCCGGGGCTCCGGCACGCATGAGCCCCGATGCGCGCAGCGAGCTCAGCAATTGCTCCGGGAGCGCCCGCAGGCCCTCGGTCTCGCCGGCGAGCTCGCGTGCCCGGGCGGAGATCTCGCCGGCGGCGCTATCGAGCTCCTGTTGGGTGACGTCGATGGACAGCGGGTTGATCCTAATACGCTGTGCCGCTCGAGACCGGAGGAGACGGAATGGCTTTCGACGTGGACGTCACGCCAACCGCGCTGGACCGTCCTCGCCCGGATGGCGGCGACATCCGCAAGCTGACCGCGAGCGACGCCGTCCCGGCCGCCCGGGCGCTCGCCCGCGCGTTCTACGACGACCCCCACTTCCGTTGGATCGTCCGCGACGACGCGGCGCGCATGCGGCGGCTCGAGCGCGGGTTCGAGACGTTCGTCGCCCGCATCTGGCTGCCCCACGACGAGAGCTACGGGCACGAGCGCATGATCGGGACCGCGCTGTGGATGCCGCCGGGGACCTGGCACATGGGTCCGCTGCGGCAGCTCCGCCTGATGCCCGCGGTGATCGGCGACCTGCGCGGCGACGCGCTCAGGCTGCTGCGAGCCGTCACCTTCCTCGAGCGCAAGATCCCCCGCTCGCCGTCGCACTGGTATCTGCCCGCGATCGGCGTCGCCCCCGCCTGGCAGGGCCGTGGCTACGGGGCGGCGTTGCTGCGCCCAATGCTCGAGCGCTGCGACCGGGAACGGCTCCCGGCGTATCTGGCAGGCCTCGACTCCCCGCAACCGCGCGCTCTACGCGCGCCACGGCTTCGAGGTCGTCGAGGAAGTCCGGTACGCGAAGGACGGGCCGCCGCTGTGGCTGATGTGGCGCGAGCCGCAGAGCTAGCGCGACCCCGATCCCGACCCCGACCCCGACCCCGACCCCGACCCCAACCCCGAACGATGGCGATTCCCGTGCGACAGGTGCACGGAAAACGCCATCGTTCTCGGCGCGCGGCCGATTGCGCGTCGGACAGCCGCTAGACCAGGTGATCGGCGTAACAGACGGACAACTCCACCGCCCTGCTCGTCGATCGATGCGACACTCACGTCGTGCCAACAGATATCTACTTCGCGGGCGAGAATGTGCTCGTAAAGGTGGAAGAAGACCCGGGTCAAGTTGTTGAGGCTTTCACCTCCGCCCACGGCCTCCCGTTTCGCCTCACCAGTCAACTCGGTCGGGGCGAGGTCTACGTCAATCCCGCAATGGTGGCGTTCTGGTCGGCCTCGGGACCAAGTCCGGAGCCAGCCCTTCCGCATGAGTCGCCGCAGGCAGCTACAAGCGAGAGGCCGTCACCGACCTCTGGGGAAAATCCCGTCAGCAGGAAACCACGCCGCTGAACGGGCACACGGCAGCTGCTCGGATCGAGTAGCGGTCAGGCGCCTTGGTGAGGATCAGCGAGACGACGAAGGCAAATCCCTCAGTCGATCGATCTCAACCCCCCGCGCGTGAATTGCCTCGCTCTCGCGCAGGATCGAGCGCCGCGCTGCGACCCGTGCGGCGTGCCGCAACTTCCCGCTGGGCCGCACGTTCCAGCAACGTGCGGGCACCCCCACACCGCCTGACCCTGGCCCTGCTAGTGCTGGCTGGTGTGCTTGGGGTAGGGGTAGCCCAAGGCTCGGCGGCTCATGCTCGCAAACGGCCGAGCAGGCCTTTGTGCTGCGGTTGAATTGGCGGCTGGTGACCTCGGAGCCGAATGTTGTCGCCGCCGACGACCGCTACGTGGCGATCATGAAGGACCGCTACCCGGCTCCCAGCCCGCTGACGCTGATCGATCAGCAAGCGCACACACAACGGAGCCTCGGTTCCTGGCTGCATCCGACCGGCCCCCGGCGGGTTCGGCGGTCCCTGGCTGACGGTCGGATGTGCGGATAGGCCCAACGACGGGTCGTCCCAGCTTTACAACCTCAACAGTGGGCGGTGGGCTACCCTCACCGTCTCCGAGCGGTGCCATGCCCAAGGATTCGATTGCGGGCTGGCGGGTGTCGGGACGCTACTGGGCAAAGGTCGGCGCGTCTGGGGCCGATTGCGGTCTACATTGCTCCAGCCGTTATTTCCTCCAGAGCCTCAGCACCGACGAGTTCAAGCCCGATCCCGTCACGCTCGGGCGGGAAGATCGTTGAGGATCTCAACTCTAAATCCGGCTCCCGTCCGCTGTGCTCGCCGCTGCGCTACCCGCGCATCTACGACGCGACCGCCGAGGGATTGGAGCCCCGCCAGCTTGTGCTTGATCGGGGATTTGCGCTTGCATCGCCGACCCCTTCGGGACCGGCACCGTGTATCACCTGGAACGCTGCGGGTCGCGGCTCAACCTGACCGACACGGAGGCCCCACCTCTGGGCATGCCGCCGCTCAGTTCCCGCGCGATGGCCTGGATTCAGGAGACATACCCGCCGCCGAACGTGGCCTTCGGGCTCACGGGCTGGCTATTGCCGGGCGTGCAGCGATTCACCGCCGCGCTTCCCGCACCCCTGCGAGGACAGAACGGCGCGGTAGTCGTGGCTCTGACGCAGCGCACGATCTACGTGCGGACCTTCTACCGACACTGGCAATTGTGGGCGGCAGCCCTGCCCCACCGAAACGCCGCTAGCTCAGGTGCTCGGTGAACCAGCCGGCGGCCAGGTCGATGGCCTCCCCAAGCCCGGGGTCGGCATCGAGATCGTTGTGCCCGCGGCCCGGCATCACGACCCAGCGCTTGACGCCAGGCGAGTTGCGGTACACCTGCTCCACGGTCTCGACCGGCGCGACGTCGTCGTCCTCGCCGTGGACGAGCAGCAGCGGGCAGTCTCGTAGCCGCCGAACGTCCTCTGCGGGTTGGAAGTCGAGGATCGCGTCGACGCTCTCGAGGTAGAAGCGGCTCGTCCCGATCTCGTCGCCGGCGGCGATCGCGCTGGTCCCGCCGGAGGATTGCTTCAGCCGCTCGTACGCCGCCTTGAAGGCGGGGCTGAACGGGAAGATCTCGTCGATTTCGACGAGCGTGCCGGCACCGGTCACGGCGCGCCGGGCACGCGCTTCCTTCACGCGGCGCTTGAACGCGATCCACTCCCACGAGGGGCGCAGGCTTCGCAGCAGGTCGACCCCGTTGCCCGGGCCCGACACCGACACGACCGCCCGCACCTGCGGCTCCCGCGCAGCCAGCGCGATCGCCACCGGACCGCCATAGCTGTGGCCGTAGACCCCGATCCGCCCGGAGTCGATCCCCTCGTGCGAGGCCAGGAACTGCAAAGCGGCGGCCGCGTCGGCGACCCGCGCGCGCGGGATCGATCCAGCCCCGCTCACCCTCGCTCTCGCCATAGCCGCCGTAGTCGAACCGAAGCGAGGCGAGCCCTTGGGACACGAGCCCGTCGGCAACCTCGGGAAGCACCAGGTGCTTGACCCCGGAGAGCCCCTGGCAGAGAACGACGGCGGGCGCGGTGGACGCCCCGCCCGCACCGTCGGGGAGCCCAAGCACGCCCGCCAGCCGGACGCCATCGGGCCCGTGGAACCTCAGGTCCATCTCGGCACCGCCGCTTCGCCCCCTTCGGCGCTCAGCTCACCATCGTGTAGTGGGCGAAGAAGAAGAACCAGACCAGGACAGCTCGAACACGACGACGACCGAGACGACGACGATCTTCTCGACCGCCGACAGCGGCTGCCGGGTCTGGAGCGTCCTGCGCTCGCCGCTCATCGGCTTCAGCCACGCCGCCTGCTGACGGGGGACGGTCCGGCCGATCACGGCGTTGTAGCGGGCGTGGAGTATCGCCAGGAGCTTGTACAGCAGGAACGTCTCGACGATCAGAACGCCGATCGTGGCGCCAACCGCGGCCATGCTGAGCGTTCCGATCGAGGCCTGGACGCGTGATCCGACCCACAGCGCGAACAGCGGCCCCCCGGTCCAGAGGTTCAAGCTGACGAGCGTCGTGAGCACACCCAGCAGGATCCGGGTGGCCACCACGCGCACCCCTCGCGGGGCCGGCGGATCGTGGGGATGGACGCCGTGCTCGATCATGGGCTCCGATTCAAGGCTACTCACGCCCAGCCGCCCGATCGCCGGATGCCCGGGCCATCCACAGGACCGTCGCGTATTCGAGCTCCAGCGCGCCTCCGTGGCGATCGAGCACCTCGCCGACGGCATCGAGCAGGCCCACGAGGCGCTCCGGCCCGAGGACGATGTGGTCCGAGTGGGTCCTCAGCAGCTGGAGGTACGCATCACGCGTGTACGTCTCGCGCCACCGGTAGACGCGGCGAGCTCGGCCGCCTCGAACCCCGGCGCCGCGGCGATCTCAGCCGCCCAGTCCGCCCACCACTCGGCGGCGCTGTGAAACCGCCGGGTGCATCGGGCCAGGGCCGACGCCCTCCCCGAGGTCGGGTGCCGTCGCTCCTGTATGCCTCGGCCAGCTCGTCGCGGCTCGGCGAGGACTCCCACACCGGGCGATTCCAGAACACCGCGAGCGCGCCTCGCCGGCCCGAGCGCCTCGCGCGCGCGCAGGTAGCGCACCTCCGGAGAGATCCAGTGCCACGCCTGCGCCGAGAACACGAGCTGGAAGCTCCGCCCGCGGGCCTCCAATGCTCGAACTCGCTCTGCTCGATCGTGACGTTCCCGTGGCCGGCGCAGTTGCGCCGCGCCACCTCGGCCATCTCGGCGCTCGGCTCGAGCGCGACGATCTTCGAGACCGCGCTCCGCAAACAGCGCCGTCGCCTTGCCGGTCCCTGCGCCCACCTCGAGCGCACGGTCGACTCCCCCGCACCCGAGAACGCCCAGCACGTCCTCGACCAGCTCGGCCGGGTAGCTCGGCCGAGCGAGGTCATAGAGCTCGGCCACGTCTCCGAACGCAAGCCGTCGTTCACGCGCCACCTACCGAAGTCAATCAGCGCGGCTCGTGGCACCATCGCGGGGAGGTGAAGGACTACTACGACGCCCGCGCCCCCGAGTACGACGAGTGGTACCTGGGGCTGGGGCGGTTCGACGGGCTCGACCGCCCCGATTGGGACCACGACGTCGAGCTGCTCGCGCGAGACGTCGCGTCGCTCGCACCGGCACGCACGCTCGACGTCGCGTGCGGCACCGGCTACCTGAGCCGCCATCTCCGGGGCGAGCTGACTGGACTCGATCAGAGCGAGCGGATGCTCCGGGTCGCCGCCTCGCGCCTACCGGGCGCCACCCTGATCCAGGGGACGCGCTCGCGCTCCCGTTCGTGGACGGCTCATTCGACCGCGTGTTCACCGGCCATTTCTACGGCCACCTGGAGGAGGCCGAGCGCAACACGTTCGTCGCCGAGGCGCGCCGGGTCGCGCGTGAGCTGGTCGTGGTCGACTCGGCCGTTCGCTCCGACCGCGAGCCCGAGGAGTGGCAAGCGCGAGTCCTCAACGACGGGTCCCGCTTCGAGGTGTACAAGCGCTACTTCGAGGCCGGGCAGCTCGCCGACGAGCTCGGGGGCGGGGCCGTCCTGCACGCGAGCCGCTGGTTCGTGATGGTCAGCTCGCCGCGCTGAGTGCCGCGGCCTCCTCGCCGACGCGCGCGGAGCGACCGACGGAGTCGTCGGGTGCGGCGGCGTACTCCCCGGCGACGTCGGAGAGGATCTGAGCATCGTCCGCGCCGCGGGAGCGACCCCGGGGCCCGACATCGTCGCCGCGACGACCTTGCGCGCCGGGCTGCGGGCGAGCGAGCTCGCGCACGACGACCCCGGGATGGACGTGGGTCAGCGCGAGCCGCGGGATCAGCGCGACGCCGACCCCGGCTCCCACCAGGCCCTGGACCGTCTCGTAGTCGTCGCTCTCGAATGTCACGTTGGGCTCGAACCCCGCCGCCAGGCACAGCCTGACCACGTGACGGCGCACGGACTGGGCTCGGAGGTCTGCACCCAGTCCTCCCCCCGGAGATCGGACAGCCTCAGCGCCCGCTTCGTCGGCGAGCGGATGGTTGGCGGGCAGCGCGATGTGCATCGGGTCCTCGAGCAGGTTGACGGTGCGCAGGCCCGCCCCGGGCCGCTCGCGAACCCCCGGGAACTGGAACAGCAGCGCCAGATCAAATTCACCGACGCGCAGGCGGGGAGCGATCTCCTCGGGCTCGCCCTCGGCGAGCGTCAGCGCGACGTCGGGATGCCCGCGCCTGAACATCGCGACGGCGAGCGGCATCAGCGTCGAGCCGGCCGACGGGAAGGACGCCACGCGCAGTCGCCCTCCGCGCACGCCGAGCACGGCCGCCAGCTCGGCCTCGGCGGACTCGATCTGCGCGAAGATCGCGTCCGCGTGGTCGACGAGCGTCGCGCCCGCGGCGGTCGGCCGCACCCCCCGGCGATCACGCACCAGCAGCGTCGCCCCGACCTCCGGCTCGAGGCGGGCGATCGCCTGCGAGACCGCCGACTGGGTATAAGACAGCGCCTCGGCGGCACCCGAGAAGGACCCGCGCCTGACCACCTCCGACAGCACCCTCAGACGCCCTGTGTTCAGCATCAGCGCAGCTTATCAAGAGGATGATGAATTTCACTAGGGCTGATGGCAGGTCGCTGCGATGCTGCGGAGAAACAAGCGAGCGGAGCAGCCCCCGAAAGACTGGAGTCCCGGCAATGGCCACCAAGGCAATCGTCTCCTACGACGACACCCCCAACGATCACGACGCGCTGATGTTCGCGCGCGTGCTCGCCGACGCAGGCGCCGAGCTGATCCTCGCCTATGTCCGCCATTCCACCGAGACCGAGCAGGCGCGCGAGCAGCTCGAGGAGCACGAGGCCGAGGCGCTGCTGGAGCGGGGCGCCCGCACGCTCGGCGACCTCGCGGTCGAGCGCAGGGTCGTGGTCAGCGCCTCGACGGCCGAGGGTCAGAGTGGCTCGCCGAGGAGGAGGACGCCGAGATCGTCGTGTTCGGCTCCGATTACCGCACCGCCGGCCGGCCACGTCGCGCCGCAGAAGTCGGCGATACCCTGCTCGAGGGCGGCCCGGCGGCCGTCGCGCTCGCGCCGGCCAACTACCGCGCGACCACGTCTCGACCTTCGGCCGCGTGGGCGTGCTGGCCGATCCGGGCGATGACGCCGCGATCGACACCGCCCGGGACATCGCCGAGAGCCTCGGCGCGCGCGTCACGCGCGACGAGCCATACGTCGACCTGCTGGTGGTCGGCTCCCGGCTCGAGGCGCCCGAGGGCCACGTGATGATCAGCTCCGCCGCGGAGAGCGAGATCGAGAACGCCACCGCCCCGGTCCTCGTCGTCCCACGCGGCGTGACGATTCGCTTCCCCATCGCGGTCGGCGCGTAACCCGGGCTGTAGGCCGGGCCGCATGCGGCCCGGCCCGGTCGGCGCATGCGCCGACCGGAGGGGGCGCGCATGCGCGCCCCCTCGCACTTGAATCGCCGCTAGCTTAGGCCGATGCCGCGCCACTGGTTCTGGATGCAGATCGCGATCATCGTGGTCGTGCTCGCCGGGATGGTGATCGCGATCACGAAGCTCGCCTGAGGGGCGGTCTAGGATCACAGCGTGTTCGCCTCGATCGTTGTGGGAACCGATGGCTCCGAGACAGCCTCGATGGCAGTCCGCCACGCGATCGGGCTGGCCGTCGAGCTGGGTGCCCAGCTCCAGATCGTCAGCGCGTACGAGCCGACGTCCGACGAGCGGCTGCATGCTCGAGCGCACCCAGGTCCCGGCCGACGTCGAGTGGACGGTCAATCCGCGCTCGGACGTGCTCGACCTGCTCGAGCGCGCGCAGTCCGAGGCCAGGGCCGCGGGGGTCTCGGCGATCGAGACGTTCGCCCGTCAGGGCGACGCGGCGGACGCGATCCTCGATATCGCCGAGGAGCAGCGCGCCGACCTGATCGTCGTCGGCAACAAGGGGATGACGGGTGCGAAGCGGTTCCTGCTCGGGTCGGTCCCGAACAAGGTCTCCCACCACGCTCCCTGCTCGGTCCTGATCGTCAGGACCACCTGACCGGATCGGTCGGGACGGGCCGAGCTCGGCTAGGTCCCGGTCGAGCTCGGGGCCGTCGCCGCGGCGACGTCGAGCAGGCCGTAGCCGTAGTTCTCGTTCGGCTTGGCGCCTCCGAGCGACTGGGCCGTGGACTCGAGCCGGGCCAGGATTCGGGCGGGGCTCGGATGCGCGCCGAGCACGCCGCTGGCGATCACCATCGCCGCGGCGGCTGTGACCTCCGGCGCTGCCATCGAGGTCCCGTACCACCCGCCGGGGAAGCTGAACCGCCGCGGATTGGCGGGATTCGGGAAGGTCATCTGGTAGATGTCGGGCAGGTTGCGGTCCGGATGGCACGCGGGATCGTCGGAGAGGCTCGCGTCGTCGCCGCCGCCGGGCGCGACCAGGTCGAGCTTCGCACCGCCGTTGGAGTAGTCCGCCAGGCAGCGGTCGAGAGTCGTCGCGCCGACCGAGATCGCAGTCCGAGTCGCGCGCCGGATACGCGATCTCGCTGGCTCCCCTCGTTGCCGGACGCGCCGACGACAACGACTCCCCGGCTGTGGGCGAAGCGGATCGCCGACAGGATGTCCGGGATCTCACCCGCGGTGACATCGGGAGCAAACTCGAGGCTCAGGTTGATCACCTGGGCGCCGTGGGTCGCCGCGTAGCGGATCCCCTTGGAGATCGTGGACGCGTCACCCCACCCGTTGGCGTCGAGCACGCGCACCGGCATGATCGTCGCGCCGTACGCCAGACCCGTGAGCCCAACCCCGTTGTTGGTCGACTCCGCGATCATCCCGGTCACGAACGTGCCGTGGCCCTCGCGATCGAGCGGGTAGCGGCTGTTCGCGACGAAGTCGTACGGGTCCATGAAGCTGGTCCCCGCGAAGTCCGGCGAGCGTCGGAACTGATGCCACCGGCGGTAGGCCACGCCGGTGTCGAGCACCGCGATCACGACGCCGCTGGCGCCCGGCCGCTTGGCGGCGAACAGGTTCGCCCACGCCTGTGGCGCGTTCACCCCCGCGCCGGCAAGGAAGTTCCACTGCGTGCGCTGCCATCCCCGGGCCGCATCCGACCGGCCGGGGTCGTCGGGAATCCACCCGGTCGATGACCCGCTGATGTGGGCCAGGTAGTCGCGTACCGCGTACGCCACGCCAGGCTGATGGCGCAGGCGAACGATCTCCTGTGCCACGGTGAGACCCCGCGGGACGCGGACGAGCCGCGTCTCGGGCGTGGCGCCCGGCGACTCGCGAACGCCGTCACGGTTGGCCACGTCGGCCGCGACCGCGGCCGTCTGCCCGGATGAGTAGCCGACCACCACGACCCCCGGCCTGAAGGCCGCGGCGCCCGCGGCCGGCGGCGTCAGGACACCCGCTCCGATGGCCAAAGCGAGCGCGGCAAGCGTCGCTCTGGCGACGCGACTGGTGAATGGGCTCGAGTTCAACTGCTGATGGTGCCGGCGGAGGCCCCCTGACGCGCTTAACATCGTGCGGCCGGAAAAAGATCGCTCCGCAACGGTAGCGGCGCCTCCGATGACCTCTCACTTCTTCCCCCGCGACGAGTACTTCATGCGTCTCGCGATCCGCGAGGCCGTCCAGGCGCTCGATCACGACGACGTCCCGATCGGCGCTGTGATCGTCCGCGACGGCGAGGTGATCGGCGCCGGCCACAACGAGCGCGAGCTGCGCGAGGACCCGACCGCGCACGCGGAGATGATCGCGATGCGGGATGCCGCCCGGGCGCTGGGCAGCTGGCGCATCCTCGATTCGGTCATGTACGTGACGCTCGAGCCGTGCGCGATGTGCGCCGGAGCGATCGTGCTCGCGCGCCTGCCGCGCGTCGTGTTCGGCGCGGCGGACCCGAAGGCGGGCGCGGCGGGCAGCGTGCTCGACGTGCTCGACATGCCCGAGCTGAATCACCGGCCCCAGGTCGAGTCGGGGCTGCTGGCCGAGGAGTGCGCCGACCTGCTGAGGGCGTTCTTCGCGCCGCGGCGAACGTAGGCCTTCGAGGGCGCTCGTCCGAACAATGGCGAATCGCGTGCGCATACGTCACGCGGAACGCCATTGTTCGGAGTGCCGACGCGGCTTAGCTAGCCTGTCAGGCCGTTACACCGGAGAGGTGGCAGAGCGGTTGAATGCGCCGGTCTCGAAAACCGGTATGGGCGGTTTCGTCCATCGAGGGTTCGAATCCCTCCCTCTCCGCTTCAGGCGTCACGAAACCTTTGGCTTAGCAGGGCATTTCTTCGGCGCCCCTTTTGAGTCCGAGGCTGTGGCGGCTTTCTCGTGTCAGTCCGGGGCGCGGATTGCCGAGATGTTGAGCCGCACGTAGTCCAGCGGCAGTCGCACGCGGGCGAGGACATCGGCTGTGAACTGGTCGCGTCGTCCCTCTGGGAGGTGTGCGATGTGAGCCGCCAGGATCGACGTTCGTACGAACGGGCCCACGTCCTGCGGGTAGGTCGGCCGTTCCTGCAGCCAGCACCGGATCGAGGCGAAGCCGGCTTGGCGCAGGCGCCGCTCGGTGTCTTCCGCGCTGGCGAACTCCCATGGCGACCACCCTACGAGTTCCGGCGCGGTGTCCCGGGCGACGCTTTGGATGACTTCGCGGACGCGAGCGATGTTGCCGGCTCCTCCGCATTGGACTTCGAGAATTCCTGCGGGCCGCAGCGCTGCCGCCAGCCGCTGCCAAAGGCGCGCGTGGTCGGTCACCCAGTGCAGCGCCGCGGTCGAGACGACCACATCGACCGGCTCGGCGAGCTCGAGCTCGAGCACGTCCTGGCACCACACGTCCGCTCGGTCCCCGAGTCGCGCACGGGCGAGCTCCACCATCTCGACGTCGGCGTCGATCGCCAGCACACGCCCGGCCGGGACGACCGCAAGCAGCGATTCGGTCACTCGCCCGGTACCGCAACCAACGTCGAGGATCGTCGCGTCCGGTGCGATCCCGTCCAGTCGCGACAGCACATCCTTCGCCCACGCCTGTTGCGGCGCGCTCGACACGTCGTATGTCCGCGCATCCCAGGGAGTGCTCATCGCGGTCTCGTCACACCTCCATAGTTGGATGATCGGCGGCCGCTTCGAGGCGGATGCCGAGGCGGTGTAGGGCTTTGTTGCCGGCTGGCGTGAGTTCGAGGCGGCGTGGCTGCGCCGTGGGCTTGACCCAGCCTTTTTGGCGCAGGGAGGCCGCGAGCTGGGCGCCGAGTTGGCCGCCGAGGTGTGGTCGTCCGATGCGAGGGTCCATGCAGGAGAAGGCGAGCGTGCGGCGGGCGGGCTTGGTGGGCAGCTCGACTCCGAGCTTCGCAAAGCCGCGGGCGGCGTCTGGGCCGAGCTTGAGTTCCCCTTCGCCGTCTCGGGCTTCAAGCGCTCGTGATTGGACGAGGTGGTCCATCAGAGCGACGCCGATCTGCCCGGCGAGGTGGTCATAGCAGGTGGCGGCCACGAGCACCGGCCGACCTGTTCGTGGCGGCGCTCCGCGTAGGCCGTTGAGCATCGAGAAGATCTCCCGCAGCCCCGGCTCGGCGAGCTCGTAGAGCGCGAGGCGGCCCTGGTGGCTGACCGCTACGAGGCCGGTATCGCGGAGTCGCCGTAGGTGATTGGCCAGTTGCGTCGGCGACACGTCAAGGCGCTCGGCCAGCTCGCTGGCTGAGGCCGGGCCCTGCTCCAGGCGCTCCAGCACGGCGTATCGCGTGTCGTCGGCGAGTTCGGCCAATAGTTGGACCCGGGGATCGTTTGACGGTCGCATGTCAGCAAGTCTACTCCTCCAGGTTTCATATCTGCCTGAATGGTGGTAGTCTACCTTTCAGCATTGAGTGAACTGTTGACGTAGGCCAAAAGGAGGCTCAAATGCTGCATCCCGCTCTCTCTCGAGCGCTCGCCACCGCTCACATCGAGGACCTACGTCGCGCGGCCGCCCGTAGGCACACGATCCGCCTCGCCCGTCGCGTCGTGCACGCGCCACGCCTGGCGGCCACTCCAATCGCCGTACTGCGATCCGCGTCGACTCGACTACGTGGACGCCGCGCGCCCAAGCCCGACGGCATGACGACGAGGTGACGCTGCGCGCACGGCACGGTGGCGACGGAAAGCCGGTGGTGCTGCTTCACGGCCAGCCGCGTACGCACACAACCTGGCACCGGATAGCACCGCAGCTGGCCGGCTCGTTCTTCGTCGCCTGCCCAGACCCGCGCTAACGATCTGAGACACAACTGGGAGGTATCGGTGCACAACTACGACATCAGGTACGACGACAAGTACGGTCAGCTGGCGCAAATCGACATTGCCGCGGAGGGTGAGGGTATGAGCCGTGGGTGAATGCGCCGCCTCCCGAGCTCACGCGCTGGACCCGTTGAGGCGATGGGCTTCGATCCAGGAGCTCGTCAGCGCGAGATAGTCATCGGCGCCGTCCTCCCACGTGAAATGGCCGGTCTCGAGGATGTCGAGCTTGCTGTCGGCCAACCGAGCGTGCAGGAACTCGGCGTTGGACGGCGGCACCAGCCCGTCGTGGCGGCCGGCGATGATCTGAACCGGGGTGCGGATGTCGCCGAGTCGTTCGGCGAGGACGGGCAGGTCGGCCGGGTAGCTGCGGACGTAGGCCGCCGACTCGACAAAGCGGTCGCCCGCGTACGAATTCAGATAGTCCTCTCGGACGGCGGGGGGCAGCCTGTGCCGCTCGATGCCTTCGAGCGCCCCGGCGACGATCTCGCGGCCATCGAGCGCTCGAAACCCGCTCAGGTCCGGAGCCTCGATGATGTCTTTGAGGGCGCCCGTGACCTCAAGCGGGAACGACGCGCCGCCGCTGCCCACAACCGCGCTGGGGAACCGGTCAAGGTCCTCGGACGCCGCAAACAGCACGGCACCGGTTCCGACATCCGGCCCTACGACGTGCGGTCGGCCCAGCCCCCATTCGTCGACGAGGCGCAGCAGGAAGCGGCCCATGGCCCGCGGGGACAGCAGGTCGGCCCGGCCCTCGGACTGGCCGAAGCCGGGCAGGTCGATGGCGAGGAGTCGTGCGGTCTCGGCCAGGCGCGACCAGATCGTCTCCCAGGCGAACAGGCTCTCGGGCCAGGGGTTGAGCAGCAGGACCGTCTCATCTCCATCCGGGTCGCTCTCGGCGTACCTGACCATGAGGCCATCGGCCTCGCGTTGGCGGGTCGTGATCTGCGTGGCTGCGTTGTCTGGCATCAATGGCTCCGTCTCTTCAGAGCACCCCGGGGGTGCGGTCGCTGGCTCGGAAGCAGCCGTGGATGTGGTCGTTGATCACACCGACGTTCTGCATGAACGCGTAAACGCTCGTAGGACCCACGAAGCGGTAGCCCTGCGTCTTCAACTGGTTGGCGAAGGCATCCGCCTGCGGGGTCGACGTGGGCAAGTCCGCGAGGGAGCGCGGCGGGCGCTTACGAGTGCTCGCGTAGGACCTGGCGAGCGCCGCGAGGCTGGGCGACGCGGCGCTCATCGCGCGCGCGTTCTCGACGGTCGCCTGGATCTTGGCGCGATTACGGATGATCGAGGGATCCCGAACCAGCCGGTCCACGTCCTGCTCGTTCATCGCCGCGACCCGTGCGATGTCGAATCCGTCGAAGGCGCTCCGGAACGCCTCCCGCTTGCCGAACACGATCGACCAGCTCAGCCCGGCCTGGAACACACCAAGGGTGAGCGCCTCGAACAGGGCCGGCTCGTCATACGTGCGTACGCCCCAGACCTCGTCGTGGTAGCGGACAGACGCGGTATCCCCAGCGCCGGCCCAGGCGCAGCGGGGCTTCCCGTCGTAGCCAACGATCACGTCGGCGCTGGTCATCGCCCGACGAACCTGGCCTCACGTCGCTCGATGAACGAGCGCAGCCCCTCGCGACCATCCTCGGTGTCGAACAGCTCGGCCATGTCGGGATCGAGGCGTTCGAACGCTGCGGTTTCCCCCTCGATGCGCGCGCGATGGGCCGAAGCCAGGGTTGCCTTCACGCCGAGGGGTGCGGACTTCTCGGCGACCATCTCCGCAAGCTCGAGCGCGCGGTCGAGCTCGCGACCGGGCGCAACGACCTCCTGGACCAGTCCGATGCGGTGCGCCTCGGCCGCGTCGTAGTCCTCACCTGTCAGCAGCCACCGCATCGCGTTTCCCCAACCGGCGTCGCGTGGGAGCCGCACGGTCGCCCCGCCGAACGGGTAGATCCCGCGTCTGATCTCGAGCTGGGCGAAGCGCGCGTTCGGGGCCGCGATCCGGATGTCGGCGGCCAGCAGGAGCTCGATCGCGAGGGTCATCACCCAGCCCTGAACCGCGGCGACGAGCGGGGTGGTCCAGACGTTGTCCTTGCGCCACGGGTCGCTGCGCCCCGGTCCGGCGAAGGCCTCCTCGAGACGACCTTCTCGGACGAGCGGCCCCACCTCTGCCAGATCGAGCCCACCCGTGAAGTGATCGCCGTGGCCGAACAGGACCCCGCAGCGGATCGCATCGTCGTTCTCGAGCTCGTAGTACGCGGCGGCGAGCTGGTCGATCAACGCAAGGTTGAAGGCGTTGCGCTTCTCGGGCCGGTTCAGCCCGATCATCAGCACGTGGCCGCGGCGTTCCAGTGTTACTGCGGTCTCCTGCGCCAACGCTAATGACCCTCGTAGCTCGCAGTCGGCACACCGGTGGCGAGGAACGTCTCGATGCCGCGGCGCGCATCCTCGGTGTCGAAGAGGGGCACGGCAGCGTCGAGCAGGAGAGCGTCGGCGCCCGGAACGCCATCCTGCAGGTAGGCGTGCGCGAGCCGCTTGACCACGCCGAATGCGAGCGTGGGGCCGCTCGCGAGCGCTCGGGCGAATGCTTCGGCGGAGTCGTGTAGCTCATCCATGGGAAGCACGCGGTCGATCACGCCCCAATTCGCGAGCACGTCGGCGGGGTGGAGCTCGCCCCCGATCGCGATCGTTCGTGCCCTCGTCAGCCCGGCGCGCGCGGCGATTCGCTCGACCCCGCCCGCGAGCGGAACGATCCCAAGACGCGTCTCCGGCAGCCCGAGCATCGTGCCCTCGGCCGCCCAGATCAGATCGCAGAACAGCGCGAGCTCGAAGCCGCCGGCCATGCAGGTCCCATGGACCGCCGCGAGCGTCGGAACCGGCAGCGCCTCGATCCGCCGACCGAGGTCCAGAAACGACGCGATCAGCGGACGCATTTCAGCCGAGCCCTTCCCTGCGAACAGGCTGACGTCAGCCCCGGCGCTGAACACCTTCCCCTCGCCGCGCAGGAGCAACGCCCGCAGGCCGTCGGACGCTTCGACCCGTTCGACCGCGTCCACCAGATCGCCGATCAGTGCTTCCCCGATCAGATTCAGCGGCGGGCTGTCCAGCGTGACGACGCCAAGCCCATCGTCCTCGGTGAGGCGAACAACGGACATCAGCCCGACGCTGACAGCGCCGCGCGCGCAGAGGCGGCGATGTCGGCTTGGGTGTTCGCGTGCCCCGCGATGCCCCAGCCGCCCTCCGGTGACTCCGTGAGCAGCACCCAGGTCCGCTCGGCGAGCGCCGGATCGCCCGCGGCGGCGACGACTATCTCGGTCAGCTCCTTCACGACGCCGAGCTGCTTGTCGCGGTCGAGCACGCCAGCCGGCGTCAGCACCTGGACGCGAACGTGGTTGCTGGCGCCGGCGCCGTTGGCGGTGGCGTCGGCCGGCAGGTCGTGGACGAATGCGGCAGTGTTGTCCGCGAACAGGGAGGTCTGGGACCTGCTCCCAGCGCATCACGGCGCCGGCAAGGTCCTGCGCGAGCTGGTGCTTGTCCCCGAACAGCCCGGGTGCGGCGTAGACGTCGATCATCGGCATCGTGGTCCTCCGCGGTCAGACGCCGGCGACGCGGCCGCTCGACGATCCGGTCGGCGTTCGCGCGGCGGCGTCGATGAGGCTGACCACCTCGTCGGGATGCGACACCATCGCGACGTGGCTCGAGGCCACCTCGACCGTGCTGGCGCCCATCCGCTGCGCGAACATCCGCTCGGCGTCCGGCGGGATCGCCTGGTCCTCGGTCGCGACGAGGTACCACGTAGGGGTGCGACTTCCAGGCCGGCGCGCCCATCACGTCCTCGAACGTGCTCATCGACAGGCGCTTGCTGGACGGCGTACATCACCCGGGCCTTGACGGGATCGACGTCCGCAGCGAAGTGCGCGACGAAGTCCTCCTCGGGGATCCAGGCAAACCCCTGCTCGTCGACGATCAGATGCGCCAGCGCCGGCGTCGGCGGACCGCTGCCCAGCAGCGCTCCGAGCGATTCGCCCTCGTCAAGGCCGAAAGCGGCGATGTAGACGAGCGCGACGACATTCGGCGCGTCGGCGCCGAGCGCGGTCATGATCTGGCCGCCGTAGGAGTGGCCGGCGACGATCGTCGGGCCACTCTGGCGGTTGAGGACCTGCCGCAGCCGGGCGACATCGTCGGCCAGTGAGGTTTCAGGAAACTGCGGCGCGGCCACGGAATACCCGTCTGCCTGGAGGCGCTCGACGACGGCGCTCCAGCTCGACCCGTCGGCCCAGGCGCCGTGCACGAGCACGACGTTCGGCAAATCGCTCATGTTGCGAACCCCTTCCGTGCGGATGTCCAAGCAGCACGATCGTGACCGGCACGCCCGGCGTTGTCTTGAGTCGCGCGACTGATTCATCAGCTGTCGGCGGCGGCGGGAAACGCGTCGTGCAGCTGCGTGCGGGAGGTGATCCCGAGCTTGGGAAAGATCCGGTAGAGGTGCGAGCCGATCGTGCGGTGAGAGAGGAACAATCGCTCGCCGATCTCGCGATTTGACAGACCTTCGGCCGCGAGCTGCGCGATCTGAAGCTCCTGGGCGGTGAGCTGATCGCGAGCATCGGGCCGCCGCGGGCCGATGTCTCGCCCGTTGCGCGCAGTTCCTGCCGCGCGCGATCGCTCCAGCGACTGGCGCCCAGCACGTCGAAGAGCTCGATTGCTTCGCGCAGCGGAGCGCGCGACTCGATGCCGCGCCGCTGCCGGCGCAACCAACGACCGAAGGCGAACAGCGTCCTCGCGCGCGGGTACGGATATGCGGCGCGATCCTGACCGAGCGCGGCCTCGAACAGGGCGTGTGCGTCTTGTTCGCCGGCCAGCAGCGGTCGTGCGCAGGCCAGCAGGACGAGCAGCAGCGGCGGTCCGCTTCGTGCTGCGATCGCTTCCAGTTCGGCGATCACGGCCGCCGCCTGCTCGGAACGACCACTGCCCCGCGCCGCCTCGACGAGATCGAGGGCCGCCGGCCAGCGCATGAAGCGATGAAAGGCCGGATCGGCTTCGTCGAACACCGGCCACAGCTGGCGGAATGCTTCCTCGTATTGGCCGTTGCCAAGTGCCGCGGCGCCACGAGCGAGGTGCGCGGGCGCCAGCAGCGGGCCGCCGTTCATGGCCATCAGAGTGCGCTCAGGACCGGCGATTCGTTCCTCGAGATCGGGCTCGTTCCCCCGGAGTCCGGCCACGAGGCCGGCAATCAACTCGCCGGTGAGCCCATACTGCGGCTGGTCGGTGTCTCGAGCCAGCCGCGCTCCCTCGGACCCGGCGCCGGCGGCCGCCGACCAGTCGCCAGCGTGGGTGGCCGCCCACGCGTAGTGCACGAGCGCCTGCGTGAGCAGGCCCAGCCTTCCCTGCTCACGCAGACGGTCGATCGCGCGACCCAGGAACCGCGCGCCAAGGCGAAAGTCCCCCGCCTTCTCGGCCGCGATCCCGACGTAGATCGCCGCCGAGCGGATCGGCCACGTCATGCAGCCTGATCCGCGAGACACGCAGGAGAACCGAGCGGCCCAGTCGTCTCCGGATCCGCCAGCGCCACGACGGCCAGCAGACGCGAATCATCGTCGGGGAATCCCATCTCCTCTGCCGCATCGACGACGTACTTCCGGGTCCGCGGTTGACAGCGCGTCCACCAGCAGCGATGCGCGATCGGCACCAGCGAGGCCAGCGCCATGTCCGGATCGCCCGCGTCGCGGGCGCGCCGGGCGATGCTGACGAACGTCTTCGCGGCACCGGGCTCGAACCAGACATCGCCGCTGATCATCTCCTGCAGCCACGCCAACCGTGGCTCCCTCGACCTCGCCGACATCGAGCGGCTCGGCCTGCAGCAGCAGCCGGCGCACCACGTCCACGGCGCCGAGCTCATACGCGGCATCCGCAGCCCGCACCAGTCGCTCGCCCTTGCTGTGCGGGTCCGCCGTGAGCGCCGCCGCGCGCTCGAGCGCGGCGGCAGCGACCGTCACCGCTCCGCGCCGCCGGGCCGCGGCCGCATGGTCGCTCCAGTGCCTCCGCGATCCCCTCGTCGTGCCCCGTGGCCGCCATCGCCCGGTGCCACAGCCGGCGCTCGGGTCCGGCGACGACTTCGGCCACGCGCCGCACATTGCCCAGAACTCGGGCCGGCAGGCGCCGCCTGCCGTACGGCCGAGCGGACGAGCGGGTGCCGAAAGCGCACCTGGCCGTCCGACGATCGGCCAGCTCCGCCGCCACCGCCGGGTCAAGTGCCCGAGATCCGCGAGCGGTCCGCCGGAACACAGCGAGGCCGACCTGACGACTTCTCCGAGCGAACCGCGAGGGTCCAGCGCCGCCGCCAGCAGACACAGCTGCGTCGCGGTCCGGAAGGCCTCGCAGTCTGAGTCGGCGAACGCGCGCTCCAAGCGCACCGTCAGCGTCGTCGGCGCCTGACGAGAGCTCTCGAACTTGCCAATCGGCTCATCGGCAGCTACGCGACCAGCTCGACCAACGCCGAACGGTTCGCCGGCCGCCTCGCTCAGAACGCGTGCGCGGCGCATCGGGTGGAGATCCGGCGCCCTCTGTCCAGCAGCGCCGCCGCCGCAGACGGCGACAACCGCCGAGCTCGACTGCCGGCAGGCCGCATCGCCCAGTGGCGTCGCGAAGCCCGTTCGCATCAGAGACGATGAGCGCGACCGGCTCGCTCTCCAGACGCCTCGCGATGAACGTCAACACCCTGAGGTGGATCGGTCCAGCCAGTGGGCGTCGTCGGCGAGGATCACCAGCGGGATTTCCTCGGCTGCGTCGCACACCAATTGATACGACGCGAGTGCGACGAGAAACGGTTCCGGCTCGGGACCACTCGCGATGCCGAACGCGACCTCGAGGGCGCGCCTCTGCGGCGCGGGAAGAGCTCCACCAGCCCCAGGACCGGATACAGAAGCTGATGCAAACCCGCGAACGCAAGCTCCGCTTCGGATTCGACACCCACGATGCTCAGCGCGCGAAAACCGAGAGCGTCCGCTCGAGCGCGCGCATAGTCCAGCAACGCCGATTTCCCGACGCCGGCTTCACCGGACACGACCACGGCAGCCCCGCCCTCAGGTAGACGCCCGATGATCCCGTCGAGTCGCGCTGCCTCTGCGTCGCGCCCGACCAGCTGAGAACCCGCCAAGTCAACAGTCCCCGGCGTCATTGCACGAGCATATGCGCCTGGCGCCGGCTTTCGCCGACGGAGCCCCCCCGGACGGGGGCCGCCGCGCTCGTTATCGAGGTCCTACCTGGGGTTTACGAAGGCATTAGCTCCCCGATGGAAGATCCTGGCGAACGCAAGGACGAAGTTCGACCGCGAGGAGGCTGGAGATTCCCTGGAAGCACCACGTATTGGTCGTGGCTAATCAGACAGCGAGCTCGGAAGAGCTGCTGAACGCGCTGATCGCGCGGTCTCAACGGACGCCGACCGTGGTCCACCTGATCGTTCCGGCCAGCCCGCTCGGAGACGGACGCATGACCGCGACCGAGATACGCGACCGCGCTGTTGCGCGGTTCCGCGACGCGGGCCTCGAGGCCGAGGGCGTTGTCGGCGCCGTCGATCCGTTCGTCGCTGTGATCGATGCCCGGGACCCCAGGAGGCACGACGAGATCGTCGTCTCGACACTTCCGATCGGAGTCTCCAGGTGGCTGCACGCCGGCCTCCCGCAGCGGATCGAGCGCGTCACCGGGGCCGTGGTCACGCACGTGGTCTCCCAACCGCAACGCGCCGTCATCGAGCCACACCCGGCCCCGGTCCACGAGCGTCGCGGCGTCCTCAGCCCGCTGTCCGTGCTCGGCTGGGGTCCCACCAGGCGAACGTAGCGCCGCCCGGCCGACCGGCAGCGCTACGCGGCGAAAACGTCGATCCTTGCGGACCGCATCGAGCAGGGGCGAAAGGTCATTGGACAGATCACCGGCATAGGTGACCTGTGGACCTTTCGCCCCTCGCTCTTAGCTGGCTAGCACCGGCGGTAGATCAGCAGAGGCTGGACGTCTTGGGGCTTGCTGTCGCCGTACACAGGCGATGCACCTCGACAGCGATCGGGCCGGAAATGTGAAGGTCGCTATCGACGTGATGAATGTCGGTGTCTATGTGATGAAGGTCGCCGTCTATGTGGTGAAGGTCGCCATCTATGTGCCCCAACTTCTGATTCATGCTTCGCAGAATCGTGTTGCTGGCACTTGCGGTAGCGGCCGTGGGAGCACTGGCCGGTTGTGGAGCATCGGCTTGACCAACCGTAAGCCCGATGCTGAGGCTCAAAGACACAGCAGCGATAAGGAGCGCGGCAAAGCGAGACATCAAGGACCTCCCTTGGTTGAAAACCCGGACGAGGAAGATCTATTGCGTGGGGACCGTCGCGTCAAGCGAGTCGCACCGCGGATGACGGGGTGCCGCCCGCGGTTAGAATCGCCGCCGGGTTTCGTTCACGATCGATGGGAAGACTGAGGGCTGACCGATGCTCACGCTCTATGAGCATCCCTTCGCGCTCTACTGCCAGAAGGTTCTGGTCGCGCTCAACGAGCTGGGCATCGCCTACGACGTCCTCGAGGAGCAGCGTGACTTCGATCGCGCCGAGCTGGCCGAGCTGTGGCCACCGGCGTCGATCCCGGTCCTACGCGACGGCGACCAGATCATCGGCGAGACCTCGATCATCATCGAGCACGTCGCCGGCGCGCACCTGGTGCCGTCGTTGGAAGCCCGCAAGTGGGACCGCCTCTGCGACCAGTACATTTCCGATGCCGTCCAGGCGATCGTCTCCGACACGATCGAGGAGCGGTTCGACGAGCGCGCCATCGCCAACGCGCGCGGCCGGCTCGAGATGGTCTACGGCATGCTCGAGACACAGCTCACCCAGCACGAGTTCCTCGCCGGCGAAACGTTCACGATCGCCGACTGCGCCGCCGCGCCGGGCCTGTTCTACGCGCTGGCGATTCACCCGTGGAGCGAGGGCACGCACCCGCAGGTGACGCGCTACTACCGGGCGCTGGCGCACCGGCCGGCCTTCGCCACCGTGATCGCGGATGCGCGGCCCTACAGGCACCTGTTCCCGCTGCCCTGGCCGGCCGACTTCGACCGCTACCACTGATCACCGGCGGCTGGCGACGACTCCGGTGGCGATCACCATCGAGAGCGCCACGACCGCTCCGAGTGCGCCGAGCCAATTGACGCCGACGGTGTTCCGGACATGGTCGACGTACGCGATGAAGCCGAACGGAATCGCCACCGACAGAAGTAGTGCGATCGACCGGAGGATTGTGCGCTTGTCGTGACCTTGGTCGCGGCGCCGATTCCCGGCGGCGATGGCCGCTTGGACGCTCTCCTCCTCGCCGTCGTAGAAGACCAGGGCTCTGCGCCCGAGCTGACGCGTATGCGTCTCGCACCCCCAGGCCATCACGATCATGAAAGTGACCGGCAGCACCCACGTTGTCACCCAGATAACGACGCCCACCAGCACGCTGAGGGCCGCCCGGACCCGATCCCGCGCGCCCCCTTTCGGCTTCGCCGAAGACGGAGACATGAAACCGCCAAAGACCAGCAGCAGGTAAACGCTATGAACCCAGGTGCGCAGCGATCGCCGCTGCGCGGGTCGATCGGGCACCGACTTGTCCCTAACGGCGATGAGCGCCGCCTCAGCAGACTCGACGGTGCTATGGACGCCGCGCAGCGCGAGGCCCTCGGCCGCAGTCTGAAGGCTCCGTGGGTCGCGGTCATACAGCGCCGCAGTGCGCAGCGTCATTCGCGTCTCCTGCAACAGGTACGCGAGATAGCCAGGCACCAGCGCGATGAAGAACGGGGTGCCGGAGATCGCTCCATCGATCCGCGCGACCTGCGCCGAGTGCGTGCGCAGCTCATCGGCGATCACCGCCCGTGGCGTGTCGGGTCGGGCGGTTCGCTTGGCCTGCGCCCATTCCTGTGACGCGTCTCCGTACCGATCGGTCGCGTACAGCGTGAGTCGTTCGGCAACGTGCTCCGGGTCGCGATAGGCGATCCGCATGAGCTCGCGCGAGCCCGAGAACACCCGGCGAACCCGACCCCGGGAACGCGGTGCCTCGTTTGGGTCCGGCGCCGTTGCGCCGGCCTGATCAGCTGACTCCATCTCGCCCTGCCCCGCGGCGATGATCGAGTGCCAGCTCGATCCTTGCCAACCGTTCGCTGAGCTCGTCGAGTCGGCCGGTCACATCCCCTTCGGATCGAGCGGCGAAACGCCGCCGACTGCTCTCAATCAGAGAAGCGGTGACCGACGCCGTGATCACAGCAAGAAAGCCGATCCCGGTGAGCATCACGACCGCACCGATGAGACGTCCATCGGCCTGCTTGGGCGTCACATCCCCGTATCCGACCGTCGTAACCGTCTGGAGCGCGAACCACAGGCCTCGGCCGATCGTGGGGTACTCCTGACGGTCGATCACCCGCTCCAGGATCCCGCCGGCAACCGTGATCAACACGGTGAGCAGGGCGATGATCCCGGCGGCCCGACGCGCCGTGAGCGAATTGTGCAGCAGCAACCGCGCGGTCAGCGGGACCTTTTGGTCACCATCCTCCGGTTCGCGGTCGACAGCGGGCGCTTGGCGCTGACCTGACATCACCGTCGTTTAATCCCCTCTCCTCCGCAGCGGTTCCGGCTCGGATCGCGATTGTTGCCTTCAGATTCGCCAGTTCGGACCGGTTCGGCATCACCCGGAACAGATGATCGTGGTCGTGCGTGGTCGTGCGTGCCCGTGCCTAATGGGCGGCCAGATGGATTACCCCGATGTCCGCCAGCCCGTTGAGCATCAGCTGCACCGCCAGTGCCGCCAGCAGGAAACCGAACACCTTCTCCGTGACCAGCATCCGATTCTCGTCGAGGTGCTCGCTGACCCGGTTGGCCCAGCGGAATACGACGACGTCCAGCAGAAGCACGGCTGCGAGCAGGCCCAGCGCGAGAGCGAACAGCGCCAACGACGTCGCCTCGGCGGATATGACCACGAGCACCACGATCCCCGTCGGGTTGAGGAGGTAGGGCACGGCGAGCGGGGAAACGGCAAGTCGCAGCGGGTTCTGACCAGCGGCGGCCTGACCGTGCTCATCAGGCTGCTCACGCCGAAGGATCATTGACGCTGAGATCACGAGGAGGATGATCCCGCCGGCGATCGCGAGTGATCCCGTGGAGAAATGGAGCAGCTTCCTGAGGAACTCGCCGAGGATGATCAATGCGACCGCCACGACAGCGGCCGTGCTGAGCATCTTGCGCGTCACCAGTCGCTTGGTGGCGTCGTCCATGCCCTTCGTGAGCTCGAGGAACGGCACCAGCGCGATCTTGGGGCCGATCCCGATCAGCAGCAGTAGGAACAGATCAGCGACGACCTGCACGTCGATCGACTTCACATCCATCGCCTGAGCATGCGGCCGATGAGCACCTCCCGCATCCCCTCGAACGGGTGACGCGGTTCGAAGTTGACGTTTGCCGGCTTCCCCGGCGCTCGCTCGCGGTGGGACCGACGCTACGCGCTGCGCGCCTTGGACCACTCGGCCTTGTGAGCCCGCTTGCCCGCTTGCAATTTGTCGCGGAGCCTGTTCGGACCGATCCCGGTCCGGCGGGAGGTTGGGCCTGAAAGTCTGCGGACCTGTTTGGCGAAGGACTCTGGAGCCAAGCAAGAATCCAGTATCAAGAGCGGGTAGAGGCGATCAGGCTGGGGCGTCTGACTCGAAGTGCCACCGAGAGCGAGTCAGCCCTTCCAAGGACGCATACGCGACCGGGGGTTGCCGCCGGAGCGGCTCCTAGCCTCAGTCGGCGTTTCCGTCGCGCTGGAGCTAAACGACAACATCGACCCGACCGCACTGGCGACGTTCGTGCTCGCGATCGTGACCGTCGTGTTCGTGGTGATCGGCGGGCGAGCGCTTCGCCAGACCCGAAGCGAGATCGATCTCTCACGCCGCGAGGTGGAAGAAGCCCACCGTCCGGTACTCATACCCGTGGTCGATGAGGAATGGACGCTACGCGCAGGCGATGTTCGCCAACGTGGAAACCAGCCATTGATAGAGCGAGTCGGGCCGGGGGGAAGTCTCCGGATCCCAATACGGAACATCGGATCCGGGCCTGCTCTCGATATCGAGATCACGATCGTGCCGCGCACACACGACGCCGCACTGGTGGAACTATGGCGCGACTCGCCCTTCGTAGGTAGGGTCACCGGGCTGGGCGTGGGCAGTCTGTCGCCCGTGCAAGTACTCCTTCCGTTTCCCAACAATCCCGCGCCGGCTTCCGCCCCTGACTATTCGGTGCGCGTGTCCTATACCGATGTGGCTCAGAAGAGTTGGGTGACGTCGGCCAATTTCCTAGCTTCGGAGACTCGATACGAAGAGCTAACGATTCGTGCTGTCTGACTCCGCAAGACTGGCACTCTCTGAGCCGAACCCCGAGCCAGGGGCCAGCTACAACTACGACGTGGGGGGCAGCTGCACATGGCACGATGGGGGCAAGGTCCCGTCCGTCGGCACTGCGGAGGTCTACACGTGTAGGTGAGTCGGGTGCAAGCAGTTGCGGACTGTCTGCTGGTTGAGCTTCAGTATCGCCGCGACTTCGGCGACGGTCAGGAACTCGTCGCGCTCCACGGTAGAAAGCTACTCGGGACCGTCGGCGCGCTTGTCACCTGCCGCTCAGGCTCAGCAGCCCCGGTTGTTCTCGCTTCCGTCGGGCATCGTCGTGTGGCAGAACTTGGCGCCGCGTAGGTCGATGACCCTGTTCAGGTCGGTGAACTCCAGGTTGGCGTGGCTCAGGTCGGTGCCCTGCAGGTAGGCGGCGTTCAGGTGGGCGCCGCGCAGATTGGCGAACTCCAGGCGGGCATGGCTCAAGAGAGCGAAATCCAGGTTGGCGTCCTCCAGGTGGGCGCCGCGCAGGAAGGCGGCGTACAGGTGGACGAACTTCCCTTTGGCGAACTCCAGGTGGGCGCCGCTCAGATGGGCGTCCGCCAGGACGGCGTGGTTCAGGTCGGCGTGCTGCAGGTAGGCGCCCTCCAGGTCGGCGCCCGGCAGGTAGGCGTTTGCCAGGTCGGCGCCGTTCAGGTGGGCGCCTCTCAGGTCCGCGTGCGGGCAACTGGTGTGGTGCGCAGCCGTGGGGTTCTCCACGATCTCACAGCCGTTGATCGTCTCCGCGCTGGCAAGCGCCGCGACGCCCGCGCCCACAGGGTGAAGCTCGCCGGCGAAGAACGTCCGAGGGCACTCCGCATCAGATGGCCAGCCGATATCGAGGCTGATCTCTGTTGGGTTTACAACGTCGCCCGACAAAAAACGCGAGCCGTGGTCCAAGGGCTGGATATCGGCGAAATGGCCATACCGTCCGATTCGCACGGCACCAAAGTCCATCCGGCAGGCACCTCGATCAGCGACAACCGTGATATCGGCAAGCCGAAAGTGGTCGTCCCGCGTTACGCCTCTGCCGTTGTCGATCTCGACCTTCAACCATTGCACTTGCAGCGTGACGATGATCACCGCGTCGCCAGAGGCGCCTTGCCATTCCCCCAGCCTCGGCTCGGGCGGGTTGGTGCCGCGTAGCTGGGCGCCGCAGTCCGAGTTGTTCTCCGTCCCGTCGGGCATGATCGTGTGGCAGAACGTTGCGCCGTCTGTTTGGATGCTGCGCAGGTTGGCGCCGAGGAAGTCGGCGCCACGCAGGTTGGCGTTACGCAGGTCGGCGCCACGCAGGTCGGCGCCGTTCAAGCGAGCGCCCTTCAGGTCGGCGATCTCCAGGCTGGCGCCGTTCAGGCGAGCGCCGTACAGGTAGCCGGACTCAAGTTGCGCGCCTGGAAGGTGGGCGTGCTCCAGGTCGGCGCCGTCCAGGCGGGCGCGGTTCATGTTGGCGCCGTTCAGGTACGCGGAGCTCATGTGGGCGGCTTCCATGTGGGCGCCACGCAGATCGGCGTCCACGAGGACGGCATCTTCCAGGTGGGCGTCAAACAGGTTGGCGTCCCGCAGGTCGGCACCCCAACACTCCGTGCCCGGCTTGATCTCACAGCCCCTGATGGTCTCGGCGCTGGCAAACGCTGCGAACCCAGCGCCCACGATCAACGCAAGTACAAGGAACTGCGACAACCGCTTCATGCGTGCCCGCCCTTTCCCCTAGCACTACGGCCCCTCGTTTCCAACACACTACTCCCCGCAGCCAAACCGGCCTCTGCAACGGGGCCCCGCTTTGCGTCCACCCCCCCTGGCAGCCTCGAAGCGATGGCGAGCTTCCAGCCGCAAGAGGTCCGACGTTGTCCGGCCTGCGAGAAGTTGTACGAGGCGACGGTCAGCATCGAGGTCGTCGATGGCGAACGCACCCGGACTGAATCGCCATGCCCGGATTGCGGGACGCCGGGGAAGCGGCTTATCGGCGAGACACCCGCATCGAGTTAACCCCACGGTACTGACACCGCCTCGGTGTCGTTTTATGGAGTGCATCTCGCCTGCGCATTCGCCAAGACGCTCGCGGAGAGCACCGGCATCCGCTGCTTGATGGAGCACGGTCGTCATCCTCTCTATGGCCTCAAGCCAATGGGTTTGATCGCACGGCTGGAGGAGGACGGGGAGATAGGTGCCGCCTACGAGGTCAAGCTCCACGACACGGCGCTGAATCTTGAGCTATTGCCTGCACTCGGGGATGGCTTGTTCGGCTCCTCCTTTCGCTTCCGGGTCCTGATGGAAGAGGTCACCCCGAATCCTCCGCGCTCGGCCTGGAACCCCGATCGGATCGAGGAGCGCGTCATACGCGAGGCCCAGGTGCGCGAGTTCGGCCCCGTCGTCTTCCCCGCATATGCGGATGCGACCGCCAGGCTGCGCACGGCAGCGCCTTGGTCGATACCGAGGCATACACCGGCTGAACGGGATCGTCGGCCAGGTTGGTATCTGGCGCCTCGCCGCGACCCGCACAGGACGGCCGCATGAGGACGTGAGCTTGACCGCCAGCTACGCCGACGGCTTCCCCGCGCTCGCCCGCGCCGCGTTTGCGCTCCACGACAATTTGTGAGCCCGCTTCTTCGCCTGGTACTCGGCCAGCGCCTCGGTGGAGTCGACGTCGCCGAGCGTCGGGTGCCACGGCACCAGGTCGGCGGCCGCAGCGACTCCGAAGCGCTTGGCAAGCACCGACCCCAGCGCCTTGATCTTCATCTCGCCGAACCCGGGAAGGCCAGCGAGATTGGCGCGGAGCTGGTCGGCGTCGGCCGCACCGGTCCAGACGCGCTCGGCCTGTCCGCCGTACTCGTCGCGGACGTGGACCGCGAGCTCGTGGACGCGTGCGGCCATCGAGCCGGGAAACCGATGAATCGCGGGCTTCTGCCTGAACACCGGGTCGAGGTCGGCCGATGCCAGCGTGTCGGGGTCGAGCGACCCGAGGCGTTCCTTGATCGCCAGCGGCCCGGAGAACGCCTTTTGGACCGTAATCTGCTGGTCGAGCGCGAACCCGATCAGGAGCGCCATCGGGTCCGACGCGATCAGCGCGTTCGCCTCGTCGGAATCGGTGAAGTAGAGGCGATCGGTCACGACCGGAATCGTAGCCGTGCCCGAGGCCCCGAAAGGCCATCTCCTGCTTCGGATACGTTGGCCCCGTTGCCAGCCACTACCTTGACCAGCGGGCTGATTCGCCCCGCGTTCAGGATCGACCGGAGTCAGATCAACGTGCGCTTCGGCCTCGAGTGCGCGCTGGCGATCGCCCTCCCCCTCGCGATCGGCCTGATCACCGACCACCCAGGGGTCGGCGTCTGGGGAGCGCTCGGCGCGTACCTGGCCAACTTCTCCGTGATCCAACCCGGTTATCGAGTTCGGGTCCGGATCGTGTTCGCGGCCAGCGTGGTGGTGGCCGCCGCGACCTTCCTCGGCGCCGTCACCGGCATCGAGAGCCCCGTCGTGTTTCCGGTGATGGCCGGCTGGGCGTTCCTAGCGGGCCTCGCGGTCGCGCTCGGCCCGTCCGTCGCGATGATCGGCGTTACCTCCGCCGTGGGCATGGTGATCGCCACCGCGCTCAACGCCAGCGCCGGGGTGGCGCTGCAGGATGCAGCCGCGGCATTCGGGGGTGGCCTGAGCGCCGCATTGTTCGCGTTCGCGTTTCACTGGCGCGGAGAGCGCGCCGAAAGCGCTGCGCTGGCTGCCGCGTACCGGACGCTGTCCGCGTACGCCACCGAGATCCCTCGAGGGGGGCCGACGCTCCCCGACTCCGGGCCCTTCGACACGCTAGCGGCAACGCTCGCCGTGCCGGGAGCCCACCGCGGACGCGCACCGGCCGCCGCCGACAGGGCCCTGGCCGGGCGGTGTGAGCGGCTTCGGAGCGCGCTCGCGGCGCTGGCGATCGCCCGGGATCGCCTGAGCGGGCAGGCGCCGGATTCCCCGGAGCAGCGGGCTATCGCAGCAATCGACGGGTTCGCCGCGGTCGCGGGCACTGAGCTGGAGGACATCGCCCGCTGCTGTGCGACCGAGGATTCATCCGAGGCGAGCTCGTCGACGTCGCGGCTGCCCACGGCCGAGCACTGGCTCGAGCGGGTCAACGACATCGAGGCGACCGCGGCCGCCGATGCGGTCACCGAGGTACGCCGTCAGCTCGACTCGGCGCGGCACGTCCTCGCGTCCGGGCGGCTGCCGGTGCAGGAGGGGAAGGACCCGCCGCGTGTCTCACACCCACATATCACCCTGCGGTCCCTGTCCCAACGACCCGACACCCTCGACGAGGTCTTGCTTGCCCTGCGATCGAACCTCACGCTCCAGTCCACCGCCTTCCGGCACGCGCTCCGGTTGGCGGTGACGGTGACGATCGCCACCGTGCTGTACCGCCTGATCTCCGTCACCGACGGCTACTGGATCGTGGTCGCGGTGCTGTTCATCATGAAGCCGGACTTCGGGTCGACCGTGGGGCGGGGGGTGCTCAGGATCGTCGGCACAGTGGGTGGGGTGACCCTCACGACGCTGCTGCTGGCTTCGCTGCGGCCGTCCCCCGCGGTCCTGGCCCTCCTGGCCGTCGCGGCCGCAGTCCCCGCCTACTCGCTGTTCAGCGCCAATTACGGGCTCTTCACCGCGGCGATCACCTGCCTGGTCGTGTGCCTCGCCGCGTTCATCGGACTGCCCGCGACGACCGCCGTCGCCAACCGGGGTGTGGACAACCTGATCGCCTCCGGCCTGGCGATCATCGCGGTGGTCGTATGGCCAACGTGGGTCGCCACCGGCGTCCCTGGGCTGGTCGCCGCCTGCCTCCGCGCCCAGCATCGCTTCGGCGACAGCGTCCTGTCGATGTTCGTCGGCCCCCGACCGGACCCGCCGGTCGGCGACGCTGCGATCGATCAGATGGTGCGAGCAGCCCGGCTGGCCCGCTCGAACGCAGAAGCGGCGGTGGAGCGGATGGCCGCCGAGACTCCCGGAATCCGCAAGGGCCACCTGTCACTCGATGCCGCCGAAGGGATCCTCGCCCAGATACATCGATACGGACTGGCAGGCCTCTCCCTCCGGCTCCACAAGCAGCACTCGGACGACGGCCAGGACATGCGAGAGCTGGCTCCGATCCGCGAGGCGATCACCGGGTCCTTCGCGGAGCTCGCGTCGGCGGTGGAGGCCGGTAACGGTGCGCGGGTACCGCCGCCCCGCGGTGCATTACCGGCATCCGGAAGCACTCCCGGTGTGCCGACGGTTCAGCTCGTCACGGCGGAGATCGACGCGATGGCCGACTCGATCGCGTCTTCGATCGCCATCTACGACGACAGCATCTCCTCGAGCGCCACGGAGTGACCGCCGCTCCCGCGCGCTAGGCGCCGACGATCACGCCGCGCCGTGAGAGCGTCCTCGAGCCGCGGCGGACCACCAGCTCGTAGTGGCCGTGTGCGAACCCGTGCCGGCCATGTGGATGGAGCACCACGTGGTGGCCGGCCGTGCCGACCCGCCTGACGGTGCTCCTGGCCACCACTCGCTTGCCGCGGGTCAGCTCGACGACGAGATCGGTGAACGTGCCACGGTTCGCGCGGAGCTCCACGCGGATGCCCTGCGCGTGGCGCCGGACCGAGTAGGTGACGAGCAGACGCTGCGCCGGAGGCGTCGGTGGATTCGGACGGACCGGGAACTTCAGCGCGCTCGAGTCGCAGCTCTGCTCGCTCCCATCGAGGTTGGAGGGGGCCGCGAGCTTCGGCGGCTCGGGGAACGTCACCTTGGAGTCGAGGAAATCGGCCATGGTCGCGGCGTTGGCGTCCCGGTAGGTCATCGCCGGGAGGTTCCACTTCGCCTGGATCGTCGCGAGCACCGAGGTGTGGTCGTGCACGACGTTCGTCACGGAGTTGGGCTTGGCGTACCCCGAGACCGCAACCGCGGGAACTCGCGGCCCGTAGATGTTGTAGGCGCCTGGCACATTGCCCGAGGAGAGCTTGGGTGGGATCGAGTCCGGCCGGACCGCCGGCGGGGGCGGCACGTGGTCATACCAGCCGCCGTGCTCGTCGTAGGTCCAGAGCAGGAGGATCCGCGGCCACGCGGGCGAGCCGAGGACCGCATTCACCACCTGGCTGACGAAGTTCTCTCCGAGGCTGAGATCGCCGTTCTCCTCGTCCTGGTTCTGGTTGGAGAGCGGGTCGGAAGAGCTCGAGAACGGCGCGGGCAGCACTCCGGTGGCGACCGGGGCGGCGCCGATGTCGGAGTCGACGAAGCTGACTGCAGGGAGGTTTCCGGCGGCGCAGTCGAGATAGAACTGGTCGACCGAGGCCAGGTGCGACGGGTTGTTCTGCGGCACCGACTCGATCACCCCGGTCGCGGGAACGTCGGTGAAATAGTCGGTCCAGCTGATCTTGTGGGCGTTCAGGCGGTCCACGATCGTGCCGTTCGGCGGGTTCTGGGTGATGCTCGAGGTGTCGGTGCTGATCAGCCCGAACGCGGTGCCGGCAAGCAGGAAGCGCCGGTTGGGGTACGTCTGGCACGGCGCGGAGCAGAACCAGCGGTTGGCGAGGCAGAACGTCTTCGACAGCGAGTAGTAGAACGGCAGATCGGTCTCGTCCCAGTAACACATCGAGGATTCGCCGGTGCGGGCGAAGCCGTCCATCCGGCCGCCGTCGATCTGGTGATGGGTGTCGTTCCAGCTCTGGCTGCCACTCCCGTCGGGGGTGCACAGCGAAGCGGCATGCTCGATCTGGATGTAGCCGCCCTTGACCGGGTTCGTGTTGAGTGGCCGCCCGGCGGCGTCGAACTTGAAGCCGTCGGCGAGCGGCTGCCCGCGGCGGGGCAGCATCCCCAGGTAGTTGTCGAACGAGTGGTTCTCCATCATCACCACGACGATGTGGTCGAACGGGAGCGCAGCGGTCGGCTCGCCCGCCGGACGCGTCGGATCGGGCAGCGAGCCGGGCTTGCGGATAGCCGTGGCGGCCTGTGCGGCCGCGATCAGCCTCGCGTACGGCGACACCGTCGTCAGCGCGATCAAACCTCCCCCGCCGCGCAGCACGGCCCGTCTCGTATAGGTCCCCTGGCCGGTCCTCACCCGAGCGCGATGGTAACCAGGCCGGCGCGGGGCGGCGCCACATCCCGGCCGATCTTCACCAGCTGGTTACGAGATCGGTGCCGCGCGCGCCGCCTGCCACGCCCCCAGCCCGCCAACCAGGTCGGCGACCGTCGCGACGCTCGCCCGGCGCAGCACACTGGCCGCGATCGCCGACCGATAGCCGCTCGAGCAGTAGACGACGATCGGTCGGTCACTCGGCAGGGCGTCGAGCTCCTCAGCCAGCCGCGACAGCGGGACGTTGACCGAGCCGTCGATCCGCTGCTGCCCCCACTCCGCGGGCGTGCGCACGTCGACCACCATCGGCGGGGTCCTGCCGCTGAGCTGCTCGGCGAGCGAGCCCGCGGTGATCCGCTCGATCCGGTCGATGAGCTCGGGTGGCCCGTCCTCCACGGATTGCATCCCGCCGTCCAGGTATCCGGCAACGTTGTCGAAGCCGATCCGGCCCAGGCGCGTCGCCGCCTCCAGCTCGGTTCCGGGATCGGCCACGAGCACGATCGGCCGTTCCCGGTCCAGGATCGTGCCGCACCAGGTGGCGAAGCTGCCGCCCAACGCCACGTTGATGCTCGCTCGCAGGTGTGCGCCCTCGAACAGCGTGGGCTCGCGCGCGTCAAGCAGCTGGGCGCCCTCGCCGACGAGCGCGTGTGCCTCGTCGAGCGTGAGCGGCCGCAGCTCGCGTTCGAGCGCCTGCGCGAGCGTGGCGTGCTCCCGCGTGTTGAGCACCGCGTCGTAGTCGAAATAGTCCGGTGCGTCGGGCTGGTCGGCGATCACGAGCGCGATGAACTGCTCGCGGCTCATCGGCTGCATCGCGTAGTTGTAGGCGCGCTGAACTCCGACCGTCGAGACCGTGTCGGTCGAGAGGTTCTTCCCACACAGCGAGCCGGCGCCGTGGGCCGGGTACACGAGCGTCTCATCCGGGAGCTTGGCGAGCTTCCGGTGGACCGAGTCATAGAGCATGCTCGCCAGGTCCTCGGCGGCCCAGCCCAGGGAGCCGCGGAGGTCGGGACGGCCGACGTCGCCGATGAACAGCGTGTCGCCCGTGAGCACGGCGTATGGCTCGGGGTCGCCTGCGTCCGGGTCGTGGACGACGATCGAGATCGATTCCGGGGAGTGCCCGGGCGTCTCCAATACCTCCAGCCGCACGTCACCCAGCTGGACGGCATCGCCGTCGCCCATCGGCGTGAAGCGGTAGTCGGCCTTTGCGCGGGCGCCGAGGTGGATCTCGGCGCCGGCCCGCTCCCGAAGCTCGAGATGGCCGGCGACAAAGTCCGCGTGGAAGTGGGTCAGGAACACGTGGGCGATCCTGCAGCCGATCTGATCGGCGTCCTCGAGGTACTGCTCGATGTCGCGCTGAGGATCGACGACCGCGGCCGCGCCCGAGCGCTCATCGGCGACCAGGTAGGAAGCGTGGGCGAGGCAGCCCAGGTAGTACTGCTTCAGGATCACAGCTGCGCCCTCATCGGCGCAGCGTACTCCCAGGCGTAGCCGCGTTTCCTACGCGGCGTATCCGCGTTTCCTACGCGGTCGCCTTTGCGAATTGTTCGCGCAGGTCCATCTTCTTGAACTTGCCGGTCGCGGTCCGGGGGATCGCGTCGACGAACTCGAACCGGTCCGGCAGCTGCCACTTGGCGAATTGCTTGGCCAGGTGCTCGCGCAGCTCCTCAGGGCTTGCCTCGGTGCCCTCACGGAGGACGCACACCGCCAGTGGGCGCTCGCCCCACTTCTCGTCTGGCATCGCGATCACGGCCGCCTCGGCGACCGCCGGGTGAGCCATCAGGTTGTTCTCGAGGTCGACCGAAGAGATCCACTCCCCACCCGACTTGACCAGGTCCTTCGAGCGGTCGCAGATGCGGATGCAGCCGTGGGAGTTGATCTGGACGACGTCGCCGGTCTGGAACCACCCGTCCTCGGTGAACTTGTCGGCTCCCTGGCCGCCGTGGTATGCGGCGGCCACCCACGGACCCCGGATCTCCAGCTCGCCCATGGCCTCGTCGTCCCAGGGGATCAGCTCCCCGTCGTCGCTGCGGGCGCGGATCTCGACGAACGGCGAGGGCATCCCCTGGCGTATGCGGTAGTCGTACTGCTCGTCCGCCGAGGCGTCGTCGAGCTCGGGCGGGAGCCGGCAGATCGTCCCCATCGGCGAGGTCTCGGTCATGCCCCAGGCCTGGATGATCGTCAGGCCGTGGCGATCGAATCCCTCGAACATGCTCCTCGGCACCGCCGAGCCGCCGACGATCAGGAGCCGTAGCTTGTCGAGCTTCCAGCGATCGGCGTCGGCGTCGAGCGCCTGGAGGATCGCCATCCACACCGTGGGGACGCCGGCGGTGATCGTCACCTCCTCGTCGGCGAGCAGCTCCAGCACGCTCTCGGCGTCGAGCCGCGGCCCCGGCAGCACGAGCCCGGTCCCCGCAAACGCGGCTACGTATGGGAGTCCCCACGCGTTCACGTGGAACATCGGCACGACCGGGAGGATCGTGTCGCGAGCGGAGATCGCATGAGCGTTCGGCAGCGCCGCCGTCAGCGAATGGAGGACGAGCGAACGGTGCGAGTACACGACACCCTTCGGCCGTCCGGTCGTTCCGGACGTGTAACACATGGCCGCGGCGCTGCGCTCGTCGAGCGTGGGCCACTCGATCGGCTCGGAGTCGGTGACCAGAGTCTCGTAGTCGATCGTTCCCTCCGGGGCGCCCTCCGAGCGAGACACCACGATCACATGCTCGAAATCGTGAGCCGAGCTGAAGCTCTCGAACACGTCGAGCAGCGACTCGTCTACCACGATCACGCGGTCGTCGGCGTCGGAGGCGATGAAGCCGAGCTCGTCTTGGGAGAGCCGCGGGTTGAGCGTGTGCAGCACCGCGCCCATCAGCGGGACACCGAAGTACAGCTCGAGATGCTCGGGCTGGTTCCACAACAGCGTCGCAACGCGGTCGCCGTCGCCGACTCCCAGCGCCGCCAGACCCCCGGCCAGGCGGTGTGCACGCTGGGCGCACTCGCCGATCGTGGTGCGGTGGATCGACCCATCCGGACGCCGCGAGACGACCTTCCGCCCGGGGGTCAGCCGCTCCGCGCGCTCGACGACCGTCGTCAGCGTCAGCGGGAAGTCGTCCATCATCAACCCGAGGTTCATCTTCTCGGTCATGCTCTCCTCCGGATCCGGGTCTCCGTCATCCTCGGCTGGACAGGATACGGTCCGGCTCTCGCCGATGATCCCCGTGCGACCTGTTGACCCGTATCCAGACCAGTCATGGTCGGGCTGGGGCGACCCCTCGCTGGTCCCCGAGTTGCCGGAGGCCGTACGTGAACTGCTCGCCGCCGGGCTGGGGGTGCGGTCCGCGCCCGGGCCGCCCGGCCCGCTCTCGGACTTCGAGCTGCCGGCGCCTCGGATCTCGGCCGAGGCCGCCGACACGCTGAGGTCGATCGTCGGCGGGGGCGGCGTGCTGGACGACGACCCGGCGCGGATCCGGCACACCGGCGGCAAGTCGACGCCGGACCTCTTGCGGTTGCGGGCGCACGACGTGGCGGGCGCCCCCGACGTCGTGTTGCTGCCGGGCTCCCACGAGGAGGTCCTGGACGTGCTGCGGGTGTGCTCCGAGCGCCGGATCGTGGTCGTGCCGTTCGGTGGCGGGACGTCGGTCGTGGGTGGGCTCGAGCCGGCCGCGGAGGGATTCGCGGGCGTCGTCGCGCTCGACCTGCGCAGGTTGAACGCGCTGCTCGAGCTCGACGAGGAGTCGCGGCTGGCGGTGCTCGAGCCGGGCCTCCGCGGGCCGCAGGCCGAAGCGCTCCTGGCGGAGCGCGGCTACACGATCGGGCACTTCCCGCAGTCGTTCGAGTACGCCACGCTCGGCGGGTTCGCGGCGGCGCGTTCGAGTGGCCAGGCGTCGGCCGGCTACGGGCGCTTCGACGAGCTCGTCGTGGGGATCAGGGTCGCGACGCCGGCGGGCACGCTGACGCTCGGGCGTGCGCCGAAGTCGGCCGCGGGCCCGGACCTCCGGCAGCTCGTCCTCGGATCCGAGGGGGCGTTCGGAGTGATCACGTCGTTGACGGTCGCCGTGCGTCCGACCCCGGAGCGCCGGGTCTACGAGGGCTGGCGCCTGCCCTCGTTCGCCGACGGCATCGCGACGCTGCGGCGCCTGGTCCAGGACGGCCCGCTGCCGACGGTGCTGCGGCTCTCGGACGAAGCGGAGACCGCTTTGAACCTGGCGCGGCCGGCGGAGATCGGCGGCGGTGGAGCGGGTGGATCTCTGGCGATCGTCGGTTATGAGGGACGCGCCGAGGAAGTGGAGGCGCGCCGCGCGGGCGCGACCCGGACGTTGCAGGACACCGGCGCCTCCCCCGAGCCGGGCGCCGGCGAGAGCTGGGAGCGCGAGCGCTACCGAGGCCCGTACCTGCGCGATGCGCTGCTCGACGCCGGCGCACTCGTGGAGACGCTTGAGACGGTGACGTTCTGGTCCTCGGTTCCGCGGCTGTACGAGGCGGTCTCGGGGGCGCTCCGGAAATCGCTGGCCGACCAGGGGACGCCACCGGTCGTGCTCTGCCACGTGTCCCACGTGTACCCCTCCGGCGCCTCCCTGTACTTCACCGT